>NZ_JBHLZU010000009.1:0-378205 GCF_042429765.1 Allokutzneria oryzae
CCAGGTGCTTCTCGACCAGATCGACAAGCCGGTTGAGTGCCGAGATCACGAGGCCTCCTCTCGCTGTCGACCCTGCCGGAAGGCACCCCGGTCGCGCCCGACCGCAGCGAACCGATCCGATCATTCGATCACGCGCCTGGACCGAGGCGGAGCCGACGCGCGCTCATGCCGCGAAGCGGTGCTCGCCGATCTGGTTCGGTTGGACCGTTCCCAGCGCGGCCGAGCGCGCGGGACGGGCGATGGTCCGCGTCCAAGGCGTCCTCGGCCCCGACGGCATCCTGCTCCCCCACCTCGCGGCTGGCCCCATGGGGCGAGGCCACCGACACCGACGCCACGGTGGACCACCCGTGGCCCGGCAGGCTCCTGCCACCCACCACCACACCACCGGAAAAACCCGCCGCCGGAGTGTTCGACGACACCGGGGAGCTGGCGCTGCCGCTGGGCGGGGACGGCCACCGGTGGTGGGTCGAGGGGATCCGGCCTGGTTCTGGCGTGAGCGTTGACCGCGCAGCGAGTAGCGGAGTCCGGGGGTCGGTGGAGGGAGCCGAATGCCAGGTCCCGACCGCGTGTCACGACACGACGGCTGGCCGGATTGGCGTTGCGCGGCGGTCGCGGGTGCGGTGGAAGAACACGACGAGGCTGAGTGCGGTGAGTCCGGTGAACCAGCCCAGTTCCAGCAGGAGGTGGGAGGTGGGGGTGGTGGTGGAGAAACCCGCGGCGGTGGCGGACTGCATTGCCCCGTAGGCGGGAAGGAAACGGAGGAAGTCGTTGTCGGCGGCGGGGTTGGGGATGGGGTTCTGGAGGGTGAGGTCGATGATGCTGATCATGATGATCAGGAACATGCCCTCCAGCTCGCCGCGGAGCAGGGCGCCGAGCATGACGCCGAGCGCGCCGTAGGTGAGGGCGGCGGTGAACACGCTGACGCCGAGCAGCCAGGGCTGCTGGGGTTGCCAGGAGAGCACCACGATGGCGGTGGCGTAGGCGGAGATGACCGCGGCGGCGGCGATGAGCGCGCAGATCTTGGCGGCGACGAGGTGACCGCGCGGGTATCCGGCGAGGGCGAGGCGGCGGTCGAAGTCCCCGGCCTTGAAGGTGACCATGAACATCATGAACCCGACGATCTGGGTGACCGCGTTGAGCGCTCCGGAGATCTGGGTGAGCTGGTTTCCCTGGGCCATCAGGGTTTCACCTGGGCCGCGGAGCCAGAACCGCAGCGGCGCCTCGGCGATGACGCTGTAGGCGAGGGCCATCCAGACCGGGACGTAGGCGGCGACCAGCCACAGGGCGAGCCGGTTGCGGGCGTGTTCGAGCAAGGCCATGCCGGTCGCGGTGCGGAAGTGGGTCCAGAACATCTCAGTCTCCCGCGGCCGCGGCGGCGGGCTGGCGCAGGACGCCGGCGCGGAGGTGGTGGAGGTGGTCAAGCCGGTCGGCGTCGTGGGCCAGGTGGGAGATCACCAGGGCGGATCGGCCGCGGGAGCGCAGTTGTGCGGCGAGGTCCCAGAACCGGAGGTAGGTCTCCCAGTCGAAGCCCTGGTAGGGCTCGTCCAGCAGGAGGACGTCCGGGTCGTGCATCACCGCGAGGGTGAGGTTGAGCTTCTGCCGGGTGCCGCCACTGAGATGGCCGACGCGCTCGGGCAGGTAGTCGGTGAAGTTGAGGATCTCCATCAGCTCGTGCGCGTACCGCAGGTCGGGCAGGCCGTAGGCGACCTGGAAGTAACGCAGGTGCTGGGCGACGGTGAACGCCTCGTTGAGCACCGCCTGCTGCGGGCAGTAGCCGAGGCGCCCGTCATGGGCGACCGCGCCGCCGGTCGGCGTCAGTTCACCGCAGAGGATGCGCAACAGGGTCGTCTTGCCCGCGCCGTTCTCTCCGACCACGCCGACCAAGGCGCCTTCGGGTACCTGGAAGGAAACACCGCGCAGAACCTGACGCCTGCCGTAGGCGTGGTGCAGCCCCGTGACGGAAAGAGTCATGACGCCCCCGCTCATCGCTGTCCGCCACCGCCCACCGACCTATGTCGGCACAATCCCTCCAGACCTGATCACTCGGATGGATGAAATAGTCGGTTTCGAGATGCGGAAAGCGGATGAGTGCCGTCGGCCTCCGGGTAGCTCGATGTGATGACGGCGCCGTTCGACTAGCGTCCGGTGCCCCGCCACTGCCGCAGTGGCTCGGATGGAGGGGGCTCCAGGTGAGTCGAGCGTTCGCCCTGGCCGGTATCAACTCAGCGGAGTTGCGCGAGTCCTTTCGGTTGTGTGAACGCGAACTCCGCGCCGTGCAGTCACCGCTGGCCGCCGCCGTTGATCTCCTGCCTGCCCAGACCCGCCCCCATCTGTACGCGATCGGCGCGTTCGCGGTGCGATCCGACCGGGTCGCTGACGAGGGCCCGGCAGCTGAGCGCGCCGAAGCTATGGCGCGGTGGTGCGCTGAGTCCCTCAACGAGCTGCGGCAGGGCCACAGCGACCACCCGATGCGGCGCGCGCTGGTGCACACCGTGCTGATGTGGGACTTGGACACGGCGCTGCTCGAAGAGCTCCTGGACATCTTGACCCGTGACGGCTCCGCAGCACCGCGGATCGACTCCGAAGCCGACCAACGGCGGTACCTGCGAGCCGTGTCGGGGACGGTGTCGCAGCTGTGTTCACCGATGCTGGAGCCGACCGGCGACGCGGCGCGCGCGGGACGGCTGATGTCGGTGCTGGGCGAGGCGTTCCAGCTCGTCGACGTCCTCTTCGACCTCCGCCTCGACCTGGCCCGTGGTCGCTGCTACCTCCCAGCGCAGGACTTGCGGAGGCTCGGACTGTCCCCGGATGATCTCCACTCGCGGGGCGATCGCGCCGCGCTGGAGGACCTGGTCGCGATCCAGGTCGCCCGCGCCCGTGCGCTGCTGGACCAGGCCAGGCCGGTGACCTCGCTGGTGCATCCCGCCAGTGAGCCGTTCCTACGCGCCTGCTTCCTCGGGCTCGAAGTCAGCCTGGCCGAGGTCGCCCGGCGCGGGGCCGCGATCTTCGCCGGCGGTCCCCGGCTGTCGCTGCCGACTTCCCTGTCCGTGCTGCGCGGCGCCGTCGCACAGGAGGCCGCGCCGACGCGGCGCACGTGGCTCTCGCGCCTGCTGCGCCGCCGGGTCACCGGTCGACGCTCGCCGCTGCCCGAGACACCGGAATCGGTGCCCGACCACGTCGCGGTGATCATGGACGGGAACCGGCGATGGGCCGCCAACCGAGGAGAACCCGCCGCGGCCGGGCACCTCGGAGGCAAGGAGGCGATGCTGCGGTTCATCGACGCCGCGGTGGAGACGGGACTGCCGAACATCAGCATGTTCGCGTTCTCCACCGAGAACTGGTCCCGCCCGGACGGCGAGGTGGACGAGCTGATGAGTCTGCTACTCGACGCCGTGCAAAGCCAGACGGAGCAGCTCCACCAACAAGGTATCCGGCTGCGCTGGTGCGGAAGGCGCGATCGCGTATCACCTGAGCTGCGCACCAGGATGGAGGACGCCGAGCGGCGCACCGCGAGGAACACGAAACTGACCCTCACCCTGTGTGTGGACTACGGCGGGCGCGCCGAGATGGTCACCGCGGCCAGGGCGCTGGCCGCCGACGTCGAGAGCGGGTTGCTACGCGCTGGCGAGATCGACGAAGCGGACCTGGCGCGGCAGTTCTACCTCCCCGACCTCCCCGATGTCGACCTGCTGATCCGCACCTCCGGGGAACAGCGGATCAGCAACTTCCTGCCCTGGCACACCGCCTACGCCGAGATCGTCTTCACCCCGGTGCTGTGGCCCGACTTCACCCGCGAACACCTCCTCGAAGCGATCCGCGAGTACTCCGGACGCCGACGCCGCTTCGGCGGCAGCGAACTCCACACGGCAACACCATGAGCAGCACACCACTCTCCGGTCAACGGCGACGCGTGCCGAGCTCAGTCCGTTGTGGACGGTCGATGCGCCCACCAGAAGACAATGATCATCCGATCGACCGAACCGCAGGCGAGTTCCGTGTGCGCGTTACCGTCTCGCGGTGACCAAGGCTCATGTGATCGTGGTCGGAGCGGGGATCGGCGGTTCCGCGTTGGCCGCGTTGCTGACGCACGCCGGACTCCGGGTGACCCTGCTGGAGAAGAACCGCTACCTCGGCGGTTCCTGTGCCGGCTATGAAAAACACGGCTTCCGGATCGACTTCGGCACACATGTCTTCCCCCGCGGGGAACGCGGTCCGCTCGGGCAGGTCCTGAAGCGGGTGGAACGCCCTTCCGCCGTCGAGTTCCGACGCCATCCCGACGTCTTCGAACTCCGTTGGGCAGGACCACGCCCCGGCTACCGATCGCTCACCGTCCCCTCTTCGGCATGGCGCTTGCCCCCCTTCGCACTTCGGCTCATCCGGGAATGCGGGCTGTCTCCTCGGGCCGTCGCCCAGGGAATGCGGCTCCTGGCGCGCACCGCCACCGCCGACGACAGGTTCACCGACGCCTGGCTGTACCGCGATCTGGAGGAATTCGTCAGTAGCTACACCGACAACTCCACGATCGCCAACGCGTTCTACTTCCTCGCAGGACTCGGCTTCGTCCTGCCGCCCCGCGACGTCTCCGCAGGAGAAGGTCTGCACTGCCTTCGGCGAGGGCTGCTGGACAACAGCCTCTCCTACGCCAAAGGCGGTTCGAAAGCGGTACCGACCACCTACTGTCGCATCGCCGAGGAACTGGGCGCCGACATCCGCACCGGCGCAGGGGTGAAGCGCATCCTCGTCCACGACGGACGTGTCCACGGTGTCGAACTACTCGACGGCACCCGGCTGGACGCCGACATCGTGGTCTCCACCTCCAGCGTGCGCACCACCGCGCTGCGGCTGTGCGATCCGGCCACGCTGCCACCCGACTTCGTCGACAACGCCAAAGGCATCACCGGTTCGATGATCGCCATCCAGGCGAAGATCGCACTGAACACGAAGCTCGTCGACGCCGGCTGTCTCGTCGGCGCCGTCAGTGACTCCATTGACCCGCTGCGCGCCGATGCCACGATGCTCACCTCGATGGCGGACTCCATCGCAATGGGGGAGATACCAGACGTCATCCCGTTCTACTGCCCCGTGCCGACCAACTTCGACGCCTCGCTCGCGCCCCCGGGACATCAGCTGTTGACCGTGTGCATGCCCGCCCCCACAACGGATATCGAGCTCTCCGCGTCGCCGCGCGCATGGGACGACGCACTGATGAATGCCATGCGACGGATCGTGCCCGGCATCGACGACCACATCCTCTTCGTCGACCGCACCACCACCAGCTGGATGGAACACTGGATCGGCAAGCAGTACGGCCCAGCCATCTCCACCGGCCAAACCCCACGACAAGTCGGCAAACACCGCCCATCCGTCGCAACCCCTGTCGATGGCCTCTACCTCGCCGGCTGCGGCGCGGGCGGTAGAGGTGTGGGCACCGAGCTCGCCGCCGACAGCGCCATGGAATGCGCTGAACGCATCCTCGACGACCTCGGCCGAACCCCGCCCCCATCCTGGATCCCACCCCGTGACCCCGCCCCGACGCTCCCGGCAAGCATCTGGCGCAACCTCACCCGCACAGCGCCACGGCGCATCCGCCAGCCGGAATGCCCTGTGGCACATCACTAAAAGTTCTTGCAGCGACTGCGGTGCGGCGACACCGGGAGCAGGACGCGGCACCGGGTCGGATCAGCCAGCGCACGGCAGAGCCGGTCCAGCGAGTGCTGTAGACCTGGTGCATCCGGGCGCAACCTGATCACGTGTGGGAGTGTGTCCGAGGACTGGAGCGCCGCTGCGCGGGAATGACCGGCGTATCGGGGCTAGGGGAACGTTCGTGCAGTGGCGTTCGGACGCCCCGGAGTGCCGCTGCGAACGCCAGCGCGGTCAGCGCGCAGAAGGCGAGGACGAGCGCGCCTTCACCCGATTGCGCGGTGAACGCGAGCTCGCCGTGGTGGCCGAGCGCGAATCCCGCGTGCAGGGCCCAGCAGACAACGGCCGTGGCCAGCGTGGCGCGCATCGTCGACACCATCGCGATGGTGTCGACGACCGCAACCATCGCGATAAGGGACAGGACCGGCTGGCCGGTCGCGCCGCTCGCGACCACCAGGGCGGTCGCGACCACGCCTCCGGCCACACCGGCCGGGAAGGCGAACGCCCCGGGAAGGACCGGCGGTGGGACAGGCATGTCTGCAGTACACGCCGTTGCCGCGAATCGTCGAAGCGTCCTTGCGCGGTCTGGACAAGCACAACGGGTTTCTTGACGCGTCCTTGACGTCAGGACTCGAAGCGGTAGCCCATGCCGGGCTCGGTCAGCAGGTGGCGTGGGTTGGACGGTTCGGGTTCGAGCTTGCGGCGCAGCTGCGCCAGGTACACCCGGAGGTAGTGGGTCTCGGTGGTGTAGCGCTCTCCCCACACCTCGCGCAGGAGCTGTTTCTGCGTGACGAGCTTGCCGTTGCTGCGGGCGAGGATCTCCAGCACTCCCCACTCGGTCGGTGTCAGGTGGACCTCGCGACCGTCGCGGTGGACCTTCTTCGCCGCCAGGTCGATCGTGAACGACGCGGTCCGCACCAGGGGCTCGCCGGTGTCGCGGGTGGCCGAGCGCCGGAGGGCCGCGCGGAGCCGGGCGAGCAGCTCGTCCATGCCGAAGGGCTTGGTGACGTAGTCGTCGGCTCCGGCGTCGAGCGCGCGGACCTTGCCCGCGGAGTCCGAGCGCGCTGACAGCACGACGATGGGCACCGGGCTCCAGCCGCGCAGTCCGGCGATCACTTCGGTGCCGTCCATGTCGGGCAGCCCGAGGTCGAGCACGACGAGATCAGGTTTGCCGAGTGCGGCCTCCTTGAGTGCGGTGGCGCCGTCTCCCGCCGTGAGGACGTCGTAGCCGCGGGCGTTGAGGTTGATGCGCAGTGCGCGGAGGATCTGTGGTTCGTCGTCGACGATGAGCACGGTGGTCATGCCTGTGCCGCCTGATCGGTGCGGGCTGCCGCGGGCAGCGCGATGACGATGGTGAGGCCGCCGCCGGGGGTGTCCTCGGCGCTGATGGTGCCGCCCATCGCCTCGGTGAACCCCTTGGCGACGCTGAGGCCGAGCCCGACTCCGGGGGCGTTGTCGCGGTCGCTGAGGCGTTGGAACGGGGCGAACACCGAGGCGGCGGTGTTCTTCGGCAGGCCGGGGCCGTGGTCGACCACCCGCAGTTCCACGTGGGCGCCGTAGGTGCTGGCGCGGATGGCGATCTCCGGCTCGTCGGCGGCGATGGTGCCGTCGCCGTCCACGTCGAGCACGCGGCGCGGAGTGAGCCTGCCGTGCCGCAGCGCGTTGTCGATGACGTTGGCGATGACGCGTTCCAGCAGCCCCACGTCGGCGAGCACGGGTGGCAGCGTCTCGGCGACGTCGACCGACAGGAGGCGGCGCTCGTCGAGCCCGGCCAGCGCCCGCGCGACGGCCTCGTCGTAACCGACTGGGTGCAGCCGGGGTACCACCGCGCCGGTGGCCAACCGGGAGGAGTCGAGCAGGTTGTCGACCAGCCCGGTCAACCGGTCGGCGGAGACCTCGATCGTCTCCAGCAGCTCACTGGTGTCCTCTTCGGACAGTCTGAGCTCGGTGTCCCGCAAGCTTCCTATCGACGCCTTGATGGAGGTCAGCGGGGTGCGGAGGTCGTGACCGACGGCAGCGAGCAGGGAAGTGCGCAGCTCGGTGGTCTCGGCCCTGCGCCGCGCTTCCGCGGTCTCGGCGGCCATGCGCTGCTGGCGCAGGGCCATCAGGGCCTGGCCCGCCGCCGCTTCGAGCACGCGTTGGTCACCGGCGGGTAGCGCGCGTCCGCGCAGGGCGAGGTGCACGTCGGCGGTGACCGGCACGTCGACGTCGGCCTCGTCGGGTTCGTCGCACGGCTTCGGACCGACGCAGGCGACCCGGCGCCACTGCTCGTCCTGGCGTTCGAGCAGGGCGACCGACTCCAGCGCGAAGTTCTCCCGCACCTTCTGCAACAGGCGCGCCAACGGGTGCGGGCTGGTGAGGACCGTGCGCGCGTAGGAGGCCAGCAGCTCGGCCTCGGTCCGGGCGCGGGCAGCCTGCACGGACATCCGCGCCGCGCGGTCGACGACCAGGGCGACGAGCACGGCGACGGCCACCATCGCGACCAGGGTGATGACGTTCTCCGGGGTCGCCACCGCGAGACTGAGGTAGGGCGGGGTGAAGAAGTAGTTCAGCAGGCCCGCTCCGAGCAACGCGGCGACGAGCGCGGGGCCGAGACCTCCGATCAGGGCGACGGCCACTGTCGCCAGGAAGAAGCCGACGAGGTCGGTGGCGAACGTGACGTCCTTGCGGGTCACCAGGCCCAGGCCCGTGACCGCCGCGGGCAGCAGCACCGCGAGCACCCAGCCGAGTGTCCTGCGCGTCAGGGACAGCGGCTGGCTGAGTGCGCGCCAGCGCGGGCCGCGCTGGGCTTCGTCGTGGGTGACCATGTGCACGTCGATCGGCCCGGACGCCTGGATGACCGCCGCGCCGATGCCCTCGTCGAACACCCGGGCCAGCCGGGGGCGGCGGGAGGTGCCCAGGACGAGCTGGGTGGCGTTGACCCCCCGGGCGAACTCCAGCAGCGCGGTCGGCACGTCGTCGCCGACCACGGTGTGGAAGCTCGCCCCCACGTCCTCGGCGATCGTGCGGAAGGTCGCCATCACCCCGGATGGGGCGCCCGCCAACCCGTCACCGCGCAGGATGTGCACGACCAGCAGCTCCGCTCCGGCGCGCTTGGCGATGCGCCGCGCACGGCGGATCAGCGCCTCGCTCTCCGGGCCGCCGGTGATCGCGACGACGACGCGTTCGCGTGCTTCCCAGGTGTCGGTGATCCGCTGTTCGGAGCGGTAGCGCTGCAACGCGACGTCGACCTGGTCGGCCACCCACAGCAGCGCCAGCTCGCGCAGTGCCGTCAGGTTGCCGACGCGGAAGTAGTTGCCCAGCGCGGCGTCGATCCTGTGCGCGGCGTAGACGTTGCCGTGCGCGAGCCTGCGCCGCAGTGCTTCGGGGGTGATGTCGACCAGCTCGACCTGTTCGGCCCGGCGCACCACCTCGTCGGGCAGGGTCTCCAGCTGATGGACGCCGGTGATGCGCTCGACGACGTCGTTGAGGGACTCCAGGTGCTGGACGTTGACCGTGGCCAGCACGTCGATCCCGGCGTCGAGGAGCTCCTCGACGTCCTGCCAGCGCTTGGCGTTGCGGGAGCCGGGCACGTTGGTGTGCGCCAACTCGTCGACGACGGCGACCTGCGGCCGGCGGGCCAGCAGGGCGTCGACGTCCATCTCGGTGAACTCGACGCCCCGGTGCTCGACCCGGCGCGGCGGGAGGACCTCCAGGCCCTCGACGAGCTGAGCGGTCTTCTGCCTGCCGTGGGTCTCGACCAGCCCGATGACCACGTCGGTGCCGCGTTCGCGACGGCGGTGGGCCTCGCCCAGCATCGCGAAGGTCTTGCCGACCCCGGGGGCCGCGCCCAGGTAGATCCTCAGCTCGCCGCGCCTGCGCTTGCGGCTGCCTGCCTGGGGCGGCCCCGAGGGATCACTCACCTGACTGCCTCCAGGGCCCGGTTGAGCGCGGTCACGTTGACCCCCGGCTCGCCGAGGAACCCGGCGGCGCGGCCCTGGGTGTGCGCGGCGACCAGCTCGCGCACCCGCTGCTCACCGAGCCCGGTCGCCCGGGCCACCCGGGGCACCTGGAGCTCGGCGTAGGCCGGGCTGATGTGCGGGTCGAGGCCGGAGGCCGACGCGGTGACCGCGTCCAGCGGCACCCGGTCCGGTGAGACGCTCTCCCGCTGGGCGACGGCGGCCCGGCGGTCGGCGACGACCTTGTCGTAGTCGGGGTTGAGCTCGCTCTTGTTCGACGCGCCGGAGGCGGGCAGCGTGGCCGCGGACGGCCGGGTGTGGAACCACTGGTCGCCCTCCCGGTCGATGCCCACGAGCGTGGTGTCGGCCGCTTCGGCGTTGGCGTGCAGGCCGGGCAGCCGGGACACGCCCCACACCGCCGCCGGGTACAGCACCCCGGTGATCACCGTCAGGACCAGCAGGACGCGCAGTCCGGCCATGGCCTGCTTGAGGAAGTTCGTCACCTTGTCCTCACCCGATTCCGGGGATCAGTCGCACCAGCAGGTCGATCAGCCAGATCCCGGCGAACGGGGTCACGATGCCCCCGAGGCCGTAGACCAGCAGGTTGCGCCGCAACAGCGCCGCCGCGCTGGAGGGCTTGTACCGCACCCCGCGCAGCGCCAACGGGATCAGCACCACGATGATCAGCGCGTTGAAGACCACCGCCGACAGGACCGCCGACCGCGGCGTTGCCAGCCCCATGATGTTGAGCAGCCCCAGCTGCGGGTAGATCGCGGCGAACATCGCAGGCAGGATCGCGAAGTACTTCGCCAGGTCGTTGGCCACGCTGAACGTGGTCAGCGCGCCCCGCGTGATCAGCAGCTGCTTGCCGATCTCCACGATCTCGATCAGCTTCGTCGGGTCGGAGTCCAGGTCCACCATGTTCCCGGCCTCCTTGGCGGCCGAGGTCCCGGTGTTCATGGCGACGCCGACGTCGGACTGGGCCAGCGCGGGAGCGTCGTTGGTGCCGTCACCGGTCATCGCGACGAGCTTGCCGCCCTCCTGCTCCTTGCGGATCAGGGCCATCTTGTCCTCGGGCTTGGCCTCGGCGAGGACGTCGTCCACACCCGCCTCGGCCGCGATCGCCTTGGCGGTCAACGGGTTGTCCCCGGTCACCATGACCGTGCGAATCCCCATCGCGCGCAGCTGGGCGAAGCGCTCCTTCATGCCCGGCTTGACCACGTCGGAGAGCCGGATCACCCCGAGCACGTGGCCGTTCTCGGCCACCACGAGCGGCGTGCCGCCCTGCGCACTGATCTCGTCGACGATCCGCTGCGCCTCGTCGGAGACGGTGAAGCCACTGGCTGCGCCCTTGCGGATGCGCCTGCCGTCGAGGTCGATGCCGGACATGCGGGTCTGCGCGGTGAACGGCACGAACTCACCGGTCTTCTCGTGATCGGTCGCCTCGACGGAGCGGCCGTAGCGCTCGGCGCACAGCTCGACGATGCTGCGGCCCTCGGGCGTGCCGTCGGCGAGGCTGGACAGCCGCACCGCGTCGACCAGGGTCTCGGCGTCTGTGCCGTCGACCGGGGTGAACCCGGTGGCCCTGCGGTTGCCCCAGGTGATGGTGCCGGTCTTGTCCAGCAACAACGTGTCGATGTCACCGGCGGCCTCGACCGCGCGGCCGGACTTGGCCAGCACGTTGCGCTGCACCAGGCGGTCCATGCCCGCGATGCCGATCGCCGACAGCAGCGCGCCGATGGTGGTCGGGATCAAGCAGACCAGCAACGCGGTCAGCACGATCACCGACTGCTCGCCGCCGGAGTAGATCGCGAACGGCTGCAGCGCGACCACGGCCAGCAGGAAGATGACCGTCAGCGTGGACAGCAGGATGGTCAGGGCGATCTCGTTCGGCGTCTTCTGCCGCTCCGCGCCCTCGACCAGCGCGATCATCCGGTCCACAAAGGACTCACCGGGCTTGGTGGTGATCTTCACGACGATCCGGTCGGAGAGCACCGTGGTGCCGCCGGTGACCGCGGACCGGTCGCCGCCGGACTCCCGGATGACCGGAGCGGACTCGCCGGTGATCGCCGACTCGTCCACGGTCGCGATGCCCTCGACCACGTCACCGTCGCCGGGGACCACCTCACCCGCCTCCACGACCACCAGGTCGCCGAGGCGCAGCTCGGTCCCGGGGACGAGCTCCTCTCCCCCGTTCTCGGTGAGGCGGCGCGCGACGGACTCCTTCTTCGTCCGGCGCAGCGACTCCGCCTGCGCCTTGCCGCGACCCTCGGCGACAGCCTCGGCGAGGTTGGCGAACAGCACGGTGAACCACAACCACACCGCCACGCCGACGGTGAAGCCGTTCGGCTCACCGATCGCGAACACGGTGACCAGCAGCGACCCCACCCAGACCACGAACATGACCGGGTTGCGCAGTTGGTGGCGGGGGTTGAACTTGCGCAGCGCGTCCGGCAACGACGTCAGCAGCTGCTTGGGGTTGAACACGCCGGCGGCGACCTGGTGTCCCAGGTTCTCCGCGTGGCGGCGGCGGATCTCGTCAGGAGTCCGCTGTGGACGTTGCGTGGTGGTCACAGCAGTGCCTCCGCAATAGGACCGAGGGCGAGAGCGGGGACGAAGGTCAGCGCGGCGACCAGCACGATGCTGCCCGCCAGCAACGAGCCGAACAGCGGTCCCGTCGTGGGCAGCGTGCCCGCGGTGACCGGGACCTTCTTCTGTTCCGCGAGGAACCCGGCAAGGGCGAGCACGGCGACGATCGGCACGAACCGGCCGAGCGCCATGCACACGCCCAGCGATGCCTGGAACCAGTCGTTGGTGACCGTGATGCCCGCGAAGGCGCTGCCGTTGTTGTTCGACGCCGACGCGTAGGCGTAGAGGATCTCCGACAGGCCGTGCGAGCCGGGGTTGTTCAGCGCCGCGCCGGTGCTGGGCAGGACCGCCGAGACCCCCGCGCCGACCAGCAACACGGTCGGCATGGCCAGGATCGACACCGCTGCGGCGGTGACCTCCTTGCGGCCCAGCTTCTTGCCGAGGTACTCGGGCGTGCGGCCGACCATCAGGCCCGCCAGGAACATCGCGATGACCGCCATCACCAGGATGCTGTAGAGACCGGTGCCCACACCGCCGGGAGTCATCTCGCCGAAGAGCATGTTGAGCAGCGCCCCGCCGCCACCGAGGCCGGTGAAGCTGTCGTGCATCGCGTTCACCGCGCCCGTCGAGGTGCCCGTCGTGGAGTTGGCGAACAACGCCGATGAGGGGATCCCGAAGCGGACCTCCTTGCCCTCCAACGGACGCAGGCCGTTCGCCTCGGCGGTCCAGATCACCGCGAGCATGGCCGCCCACAGTGCGCCCATGACGCCCAGCAGGACGTGGCCCTGCTTGCGGTCGCCGACCATCGTGCCGAAGGTCCGGGTCAGCGACACCGGGATCACCAGGATCAGGAAGATCTCGATCAGGTTCGACCACGCGTTGGGGTTCTCGAACGGGTGCGCGGAGTTGGCGTTGAGCACGCCACCGCCGTTGGTGCCCAGCTCCTTGATGGCCTCCTGGCTGGCGACCGGCGCCGTGGCCACGGTCTGCCCGTCGACGCTCACACCGGCCTTCAGGCTCATCACCACGCCGGTGGCGACCAGCACGATCGCGAACACGAACGCGATCGGCAGCAGGATGCGGATGGTGCCGCGCACCAGGTCGACCCAGAAGTTGCCCAGCCGGTCGGCCTTGCTGCGGACGAAGCCGCGCACCAGCGCGACGGCCACGGCCATGCCCACCGCGCCGGAGACGAAGTTCTGCACCGTCAAACCAGCCATCTGGACGGTGTGCCCCAGAACGGTCTCCGGGACGTAGGACTGCCAGTTCGTGTTGGTCACGAAGCTGACGGCAGTGTTGAACGCCATCCCCGGCTCCACCGCGCCGCGGTCGAAGGCGAACGGCAGCAACGGCTGGATGCGCTGCAACACGTACAGCACCGCAACACCCATGAAGGAGAAACCCAGTACGCCCAGTGCGTAGGTGCCCCAGCGCTGTTCTGACTCCGGGTCGATGCGCGCCACGCGGTAGATAGCGCGCTCCACGCGGCTGTGCTTGGTCCCGGTGTACACGCGCGCCATGTAGTCGCCGAACGGCCGGTACACCACGGCCAAGGCGAGGACGAGCAGACCGACCTGCAGCAGACCGGCCACAGTGGATGACATCAGAACTTCTCCGGCCTGATCAACGCGATGAACAAGTAGACGATCAACAGCAGCGCGATCACGCCGCCGACGGCGTTCGCCACCAGACCCGTGCCGCTCACAGCCGCTCCAGTCCGCGCACGCACAGCGCCAGCAGCAGGAACACACCGATCAGCAGCACCGCGTAGGCCAGGTCGGCCATTGGCGTGCTCCCTTCCCCATCTCGAACCGCCTGCCTGTCGTCGGCGGGCGCCATCGCCGGAAAGGGTGCAGGAGGAAACCGGCGATTCCGGGTGCCCTGACGCATCCCTGATACCCCTGGCCGGGTCCTTTACGCGCTGTTGATGGCTCAGGCTGGCCCATGTCGTGCGCGTCACCCGGGCGTGACCCAAGATGCGCTGCGCGCGCACCGGGGCACGACGTCATGATCTACAAAAGATGACATCGGTTGCCATCCAAAGTTCCACGACGACGTACCTTCGAACGATGTGCGCGCGACCCCGTGCCAGCAAGGCTGGGGCCATGAGCAACACCGAGAACATGCTGGCCACAGGTACTTACATCGGCCAGACCGCGGACATCCTCGCCCGCAGGACCGGAGCGGACAAACTCGCGGGAGGCGTCAGCCAGAAGGCTCTCTTCCAGCGCCGGGGCGAGATCGCGCTGCACCCTGATCGACTGGTCCTCGGCGACTGGGGTGACGCCGGCGACCTCGTCCTGCGCCCGGGAGACATCAAGACGGTCCGCGTGGAGTTCACCGAACTGTACGGCCGGTTCATCGGCGGCCTGCTCAATGCGGGCAAACCGCTGATCCTCGAACTGGCCGACGACGAGATCTACCTGCTGATCGACCGCAAGGAATTCATGGAGACCACCGACGACCGCCGCTGGGGCGAGCTGATCGAGAAGTGGATCGCGGCCTGACGGGGAACCGGGCGCGAAAGCTCATCCGGCACCGGCCCGCCGAGAACAGCTGCTGATTCACGACACGCGTCCACATGATCCGACTCATCGACTCGGCCGCCGCTCAACCATTGCCTTTTTCCTGCGACAGCATCGCAGTCCCAAGAAGGTTTTCTCTCGTGTTGCGAATACATTTCACCCGTGCTGATATCGCTCGAACCAGCTTCGCGGCTTCCCCGGATCCACTCTGGGAGACGCTGCTCGGGCTGCATGCGCTGCAAAGCCGGGGCGGGCCGCCGATGATCGACCGGTGGCGCAGGGAAACCGACACGGATCGGATGACGCGGAGCCTTCTGCTCCTGGCGCCCCCGCTGGGGTACTCGCCGGATTTTCTGACACCGGCCGAGGCCGCCGCCGGGTTCGACGAGGGACTTGAGGCGTTGGTGCGCACTCCCGTCGCCCGGCGTCGCGCCGAACTCGCCAGGGTGGTGGGCGGCGGGGCGATGCCCGGCTGGATGCGCGTGCTCGCCGAACGTGACGACGTCTTCCGGGATTTCGGTGCCTCCCTGGCCGCTTTCCACGACTGCGCGATCCGGTCGGTCTGGCCGCGTATCGAGCTCGATTTCGAGCGCGATCGCACTCGTCGGGCAAGGACGGTGCTCGACGGCGGCATCGGTGCCGCGCTGTCCACGTTGAACCCGTGTCTTCGCTGGGACGGCCATGTACTGGAGGTGGGGGGCGAGCACGTCACCGGTGATCTCCACCTGGAAGGCAGAGGACTTCGCCTCATCCCGTCCTACTTCTGCGTGGGGTTCCCGACTCTGCTCGCGGACCCCGACCTGCCCCCGGTGCTCGTCTACCCGATCGCGCGTACCCCGGTGCCCGGGGGCGAGGCCGCACGACCCGAGCTCGGCGCGCTGCTGGGAAGGACGCGTGCGGAAGTCCTGCGGATGATCGAACACTGTTGCACGACCACGGAGCTCAGCGCCGCCGTCGGGCTTTCAGTGAGCACGGCGAGCTACCACGCCGGCGCCCTTCGCAAAGCGGGTCTCGTCGCGACGGTCCGAACAGGAACTGCGGTACTGCATGCCCTGACCCCGTTGGGGCGGAACCTGCTCGCCGCGTACCGCTCGCCGTGAGTCGGCACCATGGCCGAAGTCGGCGCGGCGGCTGGTGCCCGACGTGTCGGCCCTGGCCGCGGACGGCTACGTTGGCGAGGACGAGGGCACGGACCTGCGCGCGGTCCCCGTTGGACAGGAGTGACTCGTGTCGGTCGCAGGAACCTGGCGGTTGGAGTCCTTCGCCGTGCACGACGAGCAGGGGGCCGTGGTGTTCCACCCCATGGGCGAGGACCCCGCTGGCGTGCTGGTCTACACCGAGGACGGCTGGATGTCGGTGCACCTGAGCTACAGCGGGCGCCCGCACTTCGCGGGGACCAGCCAGCGCGCGGGCAGCACCGAGGAGAAGTCCGCAGCGATGGAGACCTACTTCAGCTACGCGGGCCGCTACGAGTTCACCGGGGACAAGGTGCTCCACCACATCGAGATCAGCTCCTTCCCGAACTGGGTGGGCACCGAGCAGTGGCGCGAGCCGGAGCTGGACGGGGACCTGCTGACCCTGCGCACGCCCGCGGTGGACGGCAAGCGGTCCACCCTGGTGTGGCGCAGGGTCAGGAAAACTGGGTAACCGCGCGCCGCCTCCCGTCGGGCGGTAGAATGTCCTTTGTGGACTGCTTTCGCGGCGTCAGGCCACGTCAGGCTTCTCCGGAGCCCACGTTGACGCCCTCGCGAAGGTCTTGCCCGCCGCTGCTGTTCCACACCTCCGGCACCTGGATCTTCTTCTACGGCAACAGGGTCCTGACCGAGGCGTCGTCCCCGGGCTGATCGGTGGTGAGCGGTGTCCTGACGCGATCTCCGCGGCGCGCGCAACCGACATCGAACGGCGCGATGGATGGTTGTTCGAACGCCAGGCGCATCCCGGTCTGCCCTGCCGCATCCCGCCGCCGCGTGGACGATTCCAGCAGTGAGAGCGTGCCTCGTGTGGTGCTTGGGCATGACTTTCGGTCGTGGATGAGTTGTCGCGGCGGCTGGTGCCCGAAGAGGTGTGGGCACTGGTCATGCCGTTGGTCCCGCCCGCGCGAGGCAGTGTGGGCGGGGTGATGGGGCGGTCGGCGACCGAGCTGCGGGTGGTGTTCACCGCGATCCCCCGTGTCCGCTCCCGCCGTGGGCCCCGCCGCCGCGAACCCGGCAAACCGCATGCCGACAAGGCCTGCGATGTCCGTGACCTCCGTACCTGGCTGCGCGAGCGGGGCATCACCGTGCGCGTCGTCCACAAGAGCATCGACTCCTTCGACAAACTGGGCCACACCGCTGGGTTATCGAACGCACCCTCGCCTGCCTTACCGGATACCGGCGGCGGCCCCTAGCTCCATTGTCAGGACCCTTTTGAAGGCTTTCGAAAGGGTGGTTGAGTTCGGAGCCCTTCGCTAATCTTCCGACCGTGAAAAAGACCTTCTTCTCCGCGGTTCTCACCGGGGCGGCCGTGCTCTCCTGTGCTGTCGCCTTCAGCGGTTCCGCGAACGCCGCTGCTGGTTGGGTCTACCTGAAGGGTCCTTGGCCGCTCAACCAGGAGGGCCTCTACGAGTGCAAAAACGCGAGGGCCATCCTCATGCACGAACCGGGTCACGGTGAAACCGCCTGCCTGGCGGACATTGACCGGCCGGGTTACTACCTCGCGGAGTACTTCTACCCCTGACATCGCCTTCGCGGACCGAGCACTTCCTCCTCGCCATACCGGCGGGAAACGCCTCAGCGGCCTGTTCGCTGGGGCGTTTCTTGGCGTCCCCCTCGACGCACTTGGGCCACGCGAACTGCGGTACGTCGACCCGCGGCGCTGATCGTCACCGGGAAACCCCGTTGATGTGCACCGGATTTCGCCGGGCTGTCACCTGATCGCCCTCACCTGGGGCATCCGGATATCTCGTCCGGAGTTGTCACGGAGATCGCCAGCTTCCTCGACCCGGATCTGCGCCCCCGGTTCGGCCTGCCGGAGGAGTTTCGCGCGGACCGACGAGTTCGCGCCCGGCGGCGTCTCTCAACGGGTGACAGGGCCAACACCCACGAGGAGAGCTGCCATGCGACGGCTGCCACGAGGGGCCGGGCGGGAACTTCATGGCCATGCCGCTGGACCCCGGGTTCGACGCGCACAACCTCGCGTCGCTCCGGGCGGCGAGCACCCTGCTGCTCGGGGCGAACACCTTCCGGCTGTTCCGCGACCACTGGCCGCCGATGAGGCAGCTCCCCCGGTGGAGCGGGAGATCTCCCCGCTCAACGCGGCGATCGAGAAGGTGGTTGTCTCCGACACGCTCTCGGAGGAGCACACCGGTGCCTGCCGGGACACGACCACGGTCGTGCCACGGGACCGGGCCCGCGAGCAGGTCGCGGAACTCAAGCGGGGCAAGGGAAAGGCCATCCTGGTCTTCGGCAGCCGGACGGTGTGGAACGACCTGTTCACCGCCGGGATCGTCGACGAGGTCCACTTCGTGCTGGGCCCCGGCGTGGTCGGCGGCGCAGCGGCCCCGTTGCGGCTGCTGAGCACCAGCACTCACGAGGGTTCCGACGTCGTGGTCGTGCGCTACGCGGTCAGTGGCACCAGTCCTGCGTGAGCCTCATTCCCCGTCGCTCGGCCCCACCACGCGGTGGAACCGCGCCGCCACCCGAGCGATCTGATCGGCCAGCTCTGGGTGGGCGGCGCGGTCGAAGTCGAAGTCCGCGTCGAGCATGCCCAGCCACAACGCGAGCATCCCGGGGTTGTCGGAGCCGACGACGATGCGGCAGCTCGTGTTGTCGACCGGTTCCACCACGACCCACTCCGGCAGCCGCGCGGCGACGTGCTCGACGGAGGCGTGCACCGTGACCGTCACGCGGTAGCGCCACACCGCCGCGCCCAGGCTCCGCTCGACGTACCCGGCCAGGTCACCTCCCGGTGCCTCGCGCGCGGGGAAACGGGAACCGTTGGGGCTGCGCGGGCTGATCCGGTCGGCGCGGAACATCCGCCAGTCACGCCGGTCGGTGTCCCACGCGACGAGGTACCAACGCCCTCGCGTGTGCACGAGCCGATGCGGTTCGGCGACGCGCCTGCTCGGGGTCCCGTCGAAGGAGCGGTAGTCGAAGCGCAGCGTCTCGCCCGCGCGGATCGCCGATGCGATGGTGGTCAGCACTTCGCTGTCGATCACCGGGCCGGTGCGCGGGATCGACAGCGTCGCGCCGTGCACCACCGACACCCGCTCGCGCAGCCTGCTCGGCAGCATCCGTTCCAGTTTGGCCAGCGCGCGTAGCGAGGACTCCGCCATCCCGGACACACCGGCACCGGCGGACAGACGCAGGCTCACCGCGGTCGCGATCGCCTCCTCGTCGTCGAGCAGCAGCGGCGGCAGCGCCGCCCCCGCGCCGAGCCGGTAGCCCCCTGCGACGCCCGGGGTGGCCGCCACCGGGTAGTCCAGCGACCGCAGGCGCTCGATGTCGTTGCGGATCGTCCGGGCCGAGACGCCCAGCCGTTCGGCGAGCTGGGCTCCCGTCCAGTCGCGGGGCTGCTGCAACAGGCCGAGCAGGCGGAGGAGCCGGGCGGCGGTCGTCATGGCGAGAAGTATGCGCTCGATCGCGGAACGATCCTTGCCGCAATCGCCTCTAGCTTGGCCTCATGACCACGAACACCGAGATCCGCCCCTTCCGCATCGAGGTCTCCGACGCCGACCTCGCCGACCTCCGCGACCGACTCGCCCGCGCCCGCTGGCCGCAGCACCCCTCCGGCGAGGACTGGAGCCGCGGCGTGCCCACGAGCTACCTCCGCGACCTGGCGGAGTACTGGGGCACCGGCTTCGACTGGCGCGCGCAGGAGGCCGCGCTCAACGAGATCCCGCAGTTCGTCACCACCATCGACGGCCAGGACATCCACTTCCTGCACGTGCGCTCCGCCCGGCCCGACGCCACCCCGCTGGTGCTGACCCACGGCTGGCCCAGCAGCTTCGTGGAGTTCCTGGACGTGCTCGAACCGCTCAGCGCGGACTTCCACCTCGTCGTCCCGACCCTGCCCGGCTACGGCTTCTCCACACCTGTTGCCGACTCGGGATGGGGAAACCTCTTCCGCGTCGCGAGCGCCTGGGACGAGCTGATGCGACGGCTCGGCTACGACCGCTACGCCGCGCACGGCACGGACGCGGGCTCCGGCGTCTCACTCCTGCTGCCGATGGTCGCCCCCGGCCGTGTGCTCGGCGTGCACCTCACCGGCACCTCGCCCGCGATGCCCTTCGGCCCGCCCATCGACACCGCCGGGCTGGACGAGGCCGACCGGCGCCGCGCCGAGCACTTCAACCACGTCCAGCAGGACGGGCTCGGCTACCTCCACCTCCAGGCCACCCGCCCGCAGACCCTGGCCTACTCCCTCAACGACTCCCCCGTCGGCCAGCTGGCGTGGATCGTCGAGAAGTTCCGCGAGTGGACCGATCCCGCCGCCGAACTGCCCGACGACGCCGTCTCCCGGGACCGGCTGCTCACCGCCGTCAGCGTCTTCTGGTTCACCGGGGCCGGCGCCTCCTCCGCCCACGCGGTCTACGAAGGCATGCAGGTCTACCGGCAGATGGCGGCCGCACAGCAGGACCACGCGAGCGCACCACCCGCCGCCCGCACCGGCTACGCCGTCTTCGCCGGCGACGACACCATCCGGTCCCTGGTCGACCCCGCCGGGCACGTCGAGCACTGGTCGGAGTTCGACCGCGGTGGGCACTTCCCCGCCATGGAAGTCCCCGACCTGCTCAGCGCCGACATCAAGGCGTTCTTCGCACCGCCGAGCCCCTGACTGTCCACAGTGGCCGTCAAGCCCTTCGGAGACCCGTCGCGGCTCAAGCAGATCACGCGCGACGACCGCGCGCCGGGCCAGCAGGTGCCCGGCGCGCGGGGACCCTTCGGCGAGCCCGTCGGCTCCCCGCCCCCGACGAGGCCGATCACGTGCCTGGAGGTCCAGGCCGAGTCGGCCGCGCCGCGCAGGACCATGGAGATGTAGGAATCGGTCACGCCCTGGACGACCAGCCCGATCAGGCGTGACGGTGCGCCGCGCAGGGACCGGCGCGCCTCGTTGGGCCGGTAGCCGAGCGCCTCAACGGCTTCGAACACGCGTTGTGCGGTCGCCGGGGACACCCTGCCGGTGCCGGCACCCCACAGGATCAGCGACACCGTCGTTTGCGAGACGCCGGCTTCCCGTGCCACATCTCGGCTGGTCGACCTACTCCGGGCGGGCGACGGCATGCTCATCGCCCGCCCGTCCGCCAGCAAGCCGCACCGTCCGCTCTCAAGTGAGCTTGAGAAGTCGCAGGTGACCTCGCGATCACCGCATGAGCGGGATGTCGCCGCGAGCGCGCAGCGCAGCGAACCGGGCGGGCCACTCCCCCTCGGACTCGTCGACGCATAACAATGTCGCCTGCTTCGCCGAAAGTTTCCACCATGAACAGGGGCCGCGAATGGATCTTCGCCAGTTGCGGTTCTTCCTGGCTTGACGAGGAATGCGGTGCGAAGGGTGTTCAGGTCGGTCCTCACAAACTGATCTTGAACACCCTTCGTCCCCTTCGGACACCCCCGCACTGAGGCCTTGCTCGTCCAGGTGTCGCGTCGTGACCAGTTCCGCGGCGGCGGCCTTCCGATTCAACCGCATTCACTCATTTGGGCGGACTGCGTCGCAGGCTGTGCCGACTTTCCCGTTGAATAAGCAACCATCATCACCCTAATGGGGAGACGAACGGGAGAAGCACGCATGTCCAGCCAGACTCGGAGCACCAGGGTCGCCGTCACGGGCACGGCGCCCGGCGCGCTCCCGCTGCTGGGGCACGCGGTCACGCTGCTGCGCGACCCGCTGCGCTTCATCACCTCCCTGCCCGCGCACGGGGACCTCGTCTCGGTCAGGTTCGGGCCGATGCGCGCGGTCGTGGTGTGCGATCCCGAGATGGCCCACCAGGTCATCACCAACGAGCGGGTCTTCGACAAGACCGGCCCGCTGTGGCGGCGCGCCCGCGAGGTGGAGGGCGACGGCCTGATCACCACCGTGCGCGCCGAGCACCGCAGGCAGCGCCGGATGGTGCAACCCGCGTTCCACCGGGCCCGGATGCCGCACTACGCCGAGATCATGAACGAGGTGCTCGCCGAGGAGACCGCGTCGTGGCGGCACGGGCAGGTCGTGCCGGTGTCCGCGTTCACGTTGCGGTTCACCTCCGAGACCACCGCCCGGGTCATGTTCACCGAGGCGTCGGACCCGGAGGCAGTGGCGGGCATCCGCACCGCGCTGCCCGACCTCGTGCGCGGGGTGTTCCGGCGCATGCTCAGCCCCGCGGCGGTCAACCGGCTGCCGCTCCCGGCCAACCGCGCCTTCACCCGGGCCCGGCAGCAGCTCCAGGACAGCATCGAGCGGCTGATCACGGGCTACCGCAGCTCCGACGAGGAACGCGACGACATGATGGCCGTGCTGCTCGCCGCGCAGGACGTCGAGAACGGTGTCGCCGAGGCTCCCGACGACGAGGAGATGGCCGCGATGGTGACCGGCCTGTTCCTGGCCGGGACCGAGACCACCAGCGCGAGCGCGAGCTGGGCGATGCACCTGCTCGCCGAGCACCCGGACGTGCAGGAGCGGCTGCGCCGGGAGACCGAGGCGGTGCTGGGCGATCGCGCCCCCGCCTACGAGGACCTGATCTCCCTTCCCTACACCCGCGCCGTGGTGACCGAGACGCTGCGGCTCTACCCGCCCGCGTGGCTGCTGGCCAGGAGCACCACGAGCCGGACGACGCTGGGCGGGCACGTCATCCCCGCCGGGACGAACGTCATCTACAGCGCGTACCTGGTCCAGCGGCTGTCCCGGCTGTACCCGGAGCCGGACCGCTTCGACCCCGACCGGTGGCTCAACGCGCCCTCGGGCTGCCCCGGCTCGTTCCTGACCTTCGGCGAGGGGGCGCGCAGGTGCGCGGGCGACACGTTCGCCCTGACCCAGCTCATGGTCGTGGTGGCCGGACTGGTGCGGCGGTGGGAGCTGCGGCCCGTACCGGGACCGAGGAAGCGGCCGAGGGCGAGGGCCGTGCTGCATCCCCGGCACCTGCGGTTGGAGCTGAGCCGTCGAGGAGAAGCATGACCACCACGACCGTGTCACCGGCCATCACCGTGCAGCTGCCGCCGATGTACTTCCCGGCCGCGCTGGAGGCGCACCCGCGGATCGAGCTGATGGAGGAGCGCGGCCTGGCGTGGATGGCCCGCTACGGGTTCTGCTCGGACCCGGTGCAGGCGACGCGGGTCCGGGACAGCCGCTCCGCGCACTTCTTCGGCTACCTGTGCCCGGAGGCCGACGTGGACCGGTTGCAGGTCGCGGTCGACTGGGCCTACCTGATGTTCGTCTTCGACGACCTGCCCAGCGACGGCGACCCCTCCTCCTTGCTGGACTTCGCGGTGCGCGTCGTCCGAACCCTCGAAGAGCCCGGCACGAACCTTCTGCCACCGGACAACCCGTTCACCGCTCCGATCGTCGACCTGGCGACCCGCGTGCACCGTTGCTGTGCCCCCGAGCACGTGCGGCGGCTGGCCGACAGCCACATGAAGTGGTTGCTCGGCGCGGCGTGGGAGACCACCGTGGCGAAGCGCTCGGACGAGCAGAGCCTCAACGACTACCTGTCCGCCCGGGTCATGTACGCGGCAGCCGAGCCGACCTTCACCTGGGCCCAGCTCTCCGAGACGGCCGTCGTGCCGGAGCGGGAGATCGCCGCGCCCCGGGTGCGGGCGCTCACCGAGATGGCGGGCGCGGTCGCGGCGATCGACAACGACCTGTACTCGCACGGCAAGGACCTCTGGGAGCTGCGGTCGCGGCCCGACCTGGTCGGTATCCACCAGACCGGACTGGACCTGGCCGAGTGCGTCGCGTTGCGGGACCGGATCGTCGCCCGGTTCTTCGAGCTGCGCGACGAGGTCCTGCCGACCGCCTCCCCAGCGCTCGCCCGTTACCTGCACAACCTGACCTGCACGCTGCGCGGCAACTTCGAATGGGGTCTGGAGACCGCCAGGTACTCCAACCCGGACGGCAACCACCCCGGCGCGATCCGCACGGTGGCCACCGTCTCGAACACGCCCTCGGCCGTGGGGCCGCCGGGAATCCCCTCAGTCGACTGGTGGTGGCGGTGACCGCCGGGGGCCCCAGCCGACGCCACGTCATCGGCGATGTCCCGAAGCTCTGGTGCGATCAGGGTTCGGGCGTCTGCCGTGCGGCTTCCCTCCGGCACGCGGACAGGTCGGGCGTCGCGTCGAGCATCCACAACGGACAGTCCACAGTGGAGGGAAAAAGCCGGGTCCCCGTAACTCCCCCATGGCGGGGCGGCCGGGCTTCGACTCGTTGAGCAACCGGGGGCACGTCGGCACGATCGTGTCCCAGCCGGCGGTCGAATCCGTCCTTGCCTCTTGGCAGTCCTGGGACGCAGGTGGGGCGCTCGGTGAGACGACCGGCCGACCGCATTTGTCCACCGGACAAAGGGTTTGCACGAAGGAGTGAAGAATGCAGTACCCGTGATTCAGATGGACGGTGGCGTCCTACGGCTCTGGTAGTACCCGGTGCGTCTGAAGTGTTCTTGTGCCGCGGTCGCGAGGCTGGTCGTGTCGCGGCGCTGATCGGGTGAAGCGAGGCTCGGGGATGTTGTCGTCCAGGGTGCTGCCGGGAGTACTGGCGGTGATCGGCGGTGCACTGCTTGCCGTGGTGTTGTTGGCACCGTTCGTTTACCGCAGTTATCGCCGCCGCGGCGAGCTCGGGCTGGGGTCGGCGGTGCTGGCCTTCGGCTTCCTCATTTATGGGTTCGCGTTGGTGGCTTACACGCTGTTCCCAGTACCGCAGATCGACGACGCCTGGTGCGCGGCGCACAGCGCGTTGGCCCAACCGCAGCTTGATCCGCTCCGGTTCCTGAGCGACATCGCCAAGGAGCAGCGGACACCGGGGCTGAACGGGTTGCTGGTGAACCCCGCGGTGCAGCAGGTGGTGTTCAACGTGGCCTTGTTCATGCCGTTGGGCGCGTACCTGCGGCACTACTTCCGCCGCGGTGTGCCGGTGGTGGTGTTGACGGGGGCGGCGGTGTCGCTGTTGATCGAGTGCACCCAGCTCACCGGGAACTGGTTCCTGTTCGCCTGCCCCTATCGGTTGTTCGACGTGGACGATCTGCTCGCCAACACCCTGGGCACCGCCATCGGACTGGTGTTCGCCCCGATGCTGCGGCTGTTCGACCGGCGAGGTGAGACGGCCGCGGACGCACCGCGACCGGTCACCACCGGGCGGCGGTGGCTGGGGATGCTGGTGGACCTGGTGTCGGTGGTGGTGTTCGGCGGGGTTCTGGGGATCGCGGCGAACCTGGTGGGGCGCTACGGCTTTGGCATCTGGCTGGTCGAGCAGCCGTGGGGCATGACGTTGCAGATCGTGTTGAGCACCTGGCTGCCCGCGGTGTTGTTGCTGGCCGCGCCCTCCCTCAGCGCGTCCGGCGCGACGGTGGGGCAACGCGCGGTGCGGCTGCGCCGGGTCAGGCCGGACGGTAGTCCGGCGGGAGCGCGGGTCGTCGTGGCGTTGTTGTTCGGTTGTTTCGGCTACTCCACGTTGACGGGGCTGGACCACTTCCTGCCCGGGATGGAGGAGTTGGCACAGCTGTTGCTGTTCGGGGCGTTGGTGTTCGCCTGGCGGCCACGGTCTCATCCCGGGCTGTCCGGACTGGTCGCGGGACTCACGGTGGTCGACGACCGTGCCCAGCCCGGTGCTGTTGGCGCCGAAGCCTCTCCTGCTGCCAAGGAGACGTCGTCATGACCGAGCGCCTTCGGCGAGCGCCTCTTCGCCGCTGACCGAAGTTCCGGAACCGTGATCCACGCACCGCTTGTCGAGCGACCGCGAGGAAACGCGGCCGGTCGCGGCCCCGAAAGTGCCCACGGGAAGCAGGGTTGCTTCCCGTGGGGGCACAGTGAGGGACGCCGAACACGATCCCCTTCGCCATAGGATCCGCCGCCATGGTGATCCGTCGAATGATCATGGCCGTCGCCGCAGTCCTCACCGTCTCCCTCACCGGGGCGGTCGAGAGTGGCGCGCAGACGGTGCGAACCGGGGAGAACCAATCACCCTCGGCCGGGCAGCTGCTCTTCTACAACCACGCGTACGCCGTGATCGACAAGCAGACCGCCGACGCCGTCGAGCATTCCGGCTATCTGCGGGACTTCGCCAACTTCGAGGTCCGCACCACGACCGGGGGCGGACTGACCTGGACCGGCCGCTACCTGAAGGGCCGTGAGACCTACCTCGAACTGTTCCGGGTCGGCGACCTGCCAGGCCAGGACGCCGAGTTCGGCTCCGCGGGCCTGGCGGTCTCCGTCGAGCGCTCGGGTGAGCTGGCGAAGGTGACCGAGCGGCTGCGGGCCCAAGGCGTCGCCAACCCGGTGAAGTACCGCCAGACACGGGACTTCGGCGACGGTGTCCCGGTGCCGTGGTTCGACACCATCCGCACCGTCAACCAGTACAACGCCTTCGACGGCTGGGCGATGGAGTACCTGCCGGAGTACTTCGCCGACCCCCGGAGCAAGACCGAGCCGGCCGCCCACCCCGGTGACGTCAGCCGTGAGCGCTTCCTGCCCGACGACTACCAGAAGCACTTGATGCGCGACGTGACCAGCATCCGCATCGCGGTCACCGCACACGACCTCGCCAACACGGTGCCGCTGCTGCGGGCCGGAGGGTGTGCCCTCCAGCCCGCAGCGGGAGCGGGCACCGTCGCGCGGTGCGGGGCGACCACGATCCGGCTCGACTCCGTCCCGCGCGCCCAAGCGGGTCTGCGCCAGGTCGAGATGTCGCTCAACCGGGCCGTGGCGAACCGGCACGAGGAACGGATCGGCCGGTCGACCCTCGTCGTCGGCCCGGGCTCCCGCGCCGTCTGGACCTTCGGCGGCGCACCCGCCTGAGGTCCGGTCGCGCGGGAGTCGCTACGTCACCCGTTGCCCGCCCTGGCGGGTGCCCCGGTTCCGGCGAGTCCGGTCAGGGCGCGCGGCAACGGGCCCCGGTGCAGCACGCCGAGGCGTTGGGTGGCGCGGGTGAGGGCGACGTAGAGCTCGGCCGCGCCGCGTGGGCCGTCGGCGAGGATCCGCTCCGGTTCCACGACCAACACGGCGTCGAACTCCAGGCCCTTCGTCTCCGACGCCGGCACCGCACCCGGCACACCTGGTGGCCCGATCACGACGCTGGTGCCGACGCGTTCGGCTTCGTCACGGACGAACTCCTCGATGGCAGCGGGGAGCTCGTCCTCGGTGACCCGCCTGGACCACGGCTGGACGCCGCACGCGCGGACCGACTCCGGTGGCTGGACGCCGGGGGCGAACTCGGCGAGCAGCGCGGCGGCGACGGTCATGATCTCCGCCGGGGTGCGGTAGTTCACCGACAGCGACCGGTAGACCCAGCGGCCGGGCACGTACGGCTCCACCATCTCCGCCCACGACGTCGCTCCGGCCACCGACCGGCGTTGGGCGAGATCGCCGACCACCGTGAAGGATCTGGCCGGGCAGCGCCGCATCAGCGCTCTCCAGTCCATTTCGGACAGTTCCTGGGCCTCGTCGACCACCACGTGCCGGTAGGTCCAGTCCCGGTCGGCGGCGGCGCGCTCGGCGAGCTCGCGGGTGTCGTGCTCGACGAAGCGCTCCGCCAGGTCCTCGGCGTAGAGCAGGTCATGGGCGAACAGGTGGTCCTCGTCGTCCATCATGTCCTCGCGCTTGACGAGGCTGTCCAGCACTCCGGAGGCGTAAGCGGCCTCGGCCTTCCGTTCCCGCGATGCGGCCCGCTCCGCTGCCTTGTCGGCCACCTTGTCCCGACCGAGCATGTCGATCAGCTCGTCGATCAGCGGCACGTCCGACACCGTCCAGGCTTCACCGTCCACACGCGACAGTGCGGGGTCGGCGCCCGCCGCGCGCAACCGCTCCGGGGACGAGTACAGCTCCGCCAGCAGCGTGTGCGGCGTCAGGACCGGCCACAGCTCGTCCAGCACGGCGGTGAACTTGTCGTCCTCCGCGAGGTCCTTGACCAGGCCCGCCCGCAGGCGCTCCCAGGACTCGCGGTCCTCCCGGGTCAGCCAGCCCCTGCCGATCCTGGCGATCGCCCGTTCGGTGAGCACGTACGTGATGATCTCGGTGAACACCGCGCGGGCCTCGTTGTGCGGCAAGCCGCTCTCACGCGCCTCCTGCCTGGCCCACTCCGCGGTCTCGGCGTCGATCCGCGCCGTGACCTCCCCCAGCTGGATCGGCACGGGCTGCTCCGGCAGCCGCTGCCGATCGGCGATCGCCGCCGCGAGCACGTCCAGGATCCTCAGCGAACCCTTGAGCCGCGCGGCTTCCGGGGTGTCCTCGGCGGTGACGCGCAGACCGGGCACGAGGTCGCCGGCGGTCATGAACACCACGTCGGACTCGCCCAGCGACGGCAGGACGCGGCTGATGTGGTTCAGGAACGCCGGGTTGGGCCCGACAACGAGCACACCGTGGCGTTCCATCCGCTCCCGCTGGGTGTAGAGCAGGTACGCGACGCGGTGCAGCGCCACCACGGTCTTCCCGGTGCCCGGGCCGCCCTCGATCACCAGCACCCCTGGGTGGTCGAGCCGGATGATCTCGTCCTGCTCGGCCTGGATCGTCGAGACGATGTCGCGCATCCCCTCACCGCGCGGCGCGTTGACCGCCGCGAGCAGGGCCGCGTCCCCTCGCTCACCACCGCCGGGGCGGCCGAGCACCTCGTCGGTGAAGTCGACCACCTGACGCCCTCGGGTGTGGAACTGGCGGCGGCGGCGCATGTTCTCCGGGGTCGCGGCGGTGGCGGTGTAGAACGCGCGCGACGCGGGCGCCCGCCAGTCGAGCAACACCGGTCGGTACTCGTTCTCCTCGTCGAATAGGCCGATCCGGCCGATGTAGGTGTGTTCGCCCGCGACGGTGTCCAACCGACCGAAGCACAGCCCGCTGTCCGCCACGTGCAGCCGCTTCAGCTCCTTGGCCAGCGCGCGCACCTCGTCGTCCCGTTCCATGGGGGTCCTGCCGGTTCCCCCCAACGCCTCCTTGTACGCGCGCTTCACCCGCGCGCGCTCGGCGTCGAGCCGCTCGTAGAGCCCGGCCACGTAGCTCCGCTCGGACCGCAGTTCCTCTTCGTACTCCTGAGTTGACACGTGCTCCTCACAGCGGCTGATAGTGCCGATCTTCCTGCTGTCCGCTTCCTGTCCCGGCGCGGCGCCCCGGTTCACGCGGGCACTGGTGGCTTCGCGAACTCGTCGTCCGGCGGCGCCCACACCCGCACCTCCGCGCCGAGTGCTCGCAACCGCACCGCGAGTCCCACCAGTGGTTCGACGTCCCCGCGCGACCGATACGACAACAACAACCGCACTCCGCGACTCCCATTTCCGCAGGCTCTGGCTTTGGCCGGGAGATTCTGCGGCACGAACCGGGTCTTGCCGCAAGCCCCGGGGTCCGCTATAAGTTGAGAGTGGGAAGGAGTGGGTGATCCCCTTTCCGCTTTCCAGGGTGCGCCTGTCGAGGGTGTGTCAGCGCCCGAGCGCTCGCAGGAGCGCCGACTCGTCGTAGCGGATGCGGTCGTCAACGCTGGTCGCTGTCCGTGCTCTTCGGCGAGCTGTTCCGGCTGTACGAAGGGGATCCCGCGTTGTCCGGCACGGCCCCCGGCTTCACCGCTCTCCCGTCGTGGTTGAACCGCCAAGACCACGACGCCGCGGCTCAGACGTGGGCGGAGCTGTTGGACGGCGCCAAGCCCACGCTGTTCGCCGCCCCGATCGCCGAGGAGCTCGGCCACCCCCACCTGTTCGCCGCGCACGTGGTGTTCCACAACTACCCGCTGGACACCTCGGCCATGACGCGCATGGGAGAGGTCGCGGTGCGGCGCATCGACGTCCACGACGGCACGCACTACCCGCTGTCCTTGGTGGCGCGCGTGGACGGCGCGAGGCTGGAGCTGCGGGTGGACTACCGCCCGGACGCCTTCACCGAGGCCGAGGCCCACGAGGTCGGCGAGTGCCTGCTGCACAACCTGCGGGCGCTGGCGGCGAACGCGACCTCCTGAGCCGGGCCGGTGGTGATCTCCTTTTCTCCCAAGGAGATCACCACCAGCAGCAGGCTGAGTTCGGCCGAGACCTTCGCTGTCGGAGTCAGCCGGGGTCGGGCTCAGGGGGTGACGCGAGCTGCTTTCCGACGCGGACGAGGACGTCGATCTGGGCGGGGTTGTAGAGGTCCTTGATGGCCGCTGCGACCGTGTGCGCGGCGAAGCGCTCGGCGTCTGGTGTGTCGGCCTTCAGGTCGTGCATCCCCGGGTTCGCGGCCTGGATCTCGCGGATGTGGGGGGCCAGGCGCCGGGCCAGGTCGTGACGGGTCTGCTCGTCGGCGTCGGGTGGCAGGTTGTCGAACTCGGTGGCGGCGGGTTCGCGGTTGTAGGTCTCCAGCATCCGCTTGTAGGCGGCCATCGCCGAGGGGCTGAGCAGCCGGCTCATCACGACGACGAACCCTCGGTCGGCGTCTGACAGCTCCGTGTCGGCCGTGACCAGCGCCAGCTCCGGCGGCAGGTCGGTCGGCGCGGCCTGGCGCAGGATCAGGGCGAGCTCGACCCGCACCCGTCGCAGCCGTTCGATGGTCCCGGCCAACTCGGCGTCCAGCCTCCGAAGCGCTTCCTCGGGATGTTCGTCCGAATCACCCATCTCGGCGATCTGCGCCAGGGAGAAGCCGAGATCGGTCAGGCGCTTGATCCGCAGCAGCCGCACCAGGTGCGCCACGCCGTAGCGCTTGTAGCCGTTGGCCCGCCGTTCGGGCTCGGCCAGCAGGCCGACCTCGTGGTAGTGCCGCACCGTCCGCAGGCTCGTGCCGGCGAGCTCGGCGAGCTGACGGGTGCTCCAGGCCACGACTGCCCCTCCTCGGGAACCGGGTCCGCCCGCACGGTCGCGGCGGCATCGCTGACAGTACAAACTGTGCCGCTACGGCATGGTCAACCGCCGTCCAGCGCCGCAAGGACCGCCGATGGCCCGACAACCGCGACCGCCACGCAGAAAAGCCGGGTGGGGACGAGAGCCTCGCCCCCACCCGCCTCAGACACGTCCTGCTGGGGGCGGTGTCAGCACACTCGCATTGCCTGGCGCGCCAGGTCCAGGTGACGCCGGATGATGGGGGCAGCCTCCCGCGCCAGCTGCTTCACCTCGACCATCTGGCCGCTGCGGAGCTGGCGCTGGATGAGTTTCAGCGTCTGCTGGTGGGCGACGACCTGCACCCGGAGCCAGGCGCGGTCGAAGCTGGTCCCCGACTTCCTCGCCAGCTCCCGCAGCGACTTCTGCTGCGCACGGGTCAGAGTGCTGGGGATCGCCACCCGCTCCCGTGCTGCGACCAGGCGCAGGCTCCGGTCCAGCTGCCGGTGACCACGCACCTCCACACCACCGAGGCGGCGCACGGTAGAGCAGCGGCCCTTGTGCACCGCGAGACCGCCGTTGACGATCGCGAAGAGGCTGTCCTGATGCACCTTCCGCAGGAAGGACTCGTCGATCCGACTGGCCTGCGCCACCAACTGCGCTTCGGCCTGCGACGCGGCCGCGGTCACCGCGAGCCGGTCGGCTCCGGGTGTGGGCGACGCTTGGGCGGCGGTGATCCCAGTCAGTGCGAACGCGCCAGCCAGCCCGACCGCGGCCACAAGGCGTGATGACTTCATCGTTGTTCCCCTGTCGTGGTTGGTCTTCTGTCTGCGTGAGACCCTCGCCCGCGCTCGACGACCGCGAGCCCGGTCGCTCGACGTGGAGCAGGTCATCGCTCACAGAAACGGCGCGGTGGCGCACACGCCCCCACCCGAACACGCACTCACCCGCCAAGCGGCATCCGTGGAGCTGGTGCCGGTCCTTGGTCTCAGAATGGATACGCGGCACTCCGGCACCATCTGTCGGCTCGCCGCCCAAGATCACGCAAATAGATCACTGCCCGGTACGCCCGAATATCCGAACGTGCCCCTTATCCGGCGTCGCGCCAGGCTGACTCACGCAACAGGCGCAGTCCGTTGAGGCCGACCAGGACGGTGGAGCCCTCGTGGCCGAGCACGCCCAGCGGCAGCGGCAGCGTGCCCAGCAGGTCCCAGAGCACCAGGCCGGAGATGAACACCCCGGCGAGCACGAGGTTCTGGGCGACCACGCGTCGTGCTCGCCGGGACAGCGACACCACGGCGGGCACCGCGGCGAGCTCGTCACGCACGATCACCACGTCGGCGGCCTTCAGCGCGAGATCGGAGCCGACACGGCCCATCGCGACCCCCACGTGGGCGGCCGCCAGCGCGGGGGCGTCGTTGACGCCGTCGCCGAGCGCCAGAACCTTCCGCCCTTGTCCGGTGCGCTGGCCGACCACGTCGAGCTTGTCCTGGGGCAGCAGGTCGGCGTGGACCTCGGTGATGCCGACCTCCGCCGCGAGCCGGGTCGCGGCGCGGGAGTTGTCGCCGGTGAGCAGGACCGGGCTGCTCGCGGTCAGCGCTGTCAGCGCCGCCACGGCCTCGGCGGCATCGCCACGCACCTGGTCGACGATGCCCAGCACTCCCACCGGGAGCCCGTTCCGTTCAACCAGCACCGCCGTCTCACCTAGCCGCTCCAACTCGCCCACCACCTCCGCCACCTCCGAGCCAGCTAGCACGTCCCGGGGGCTGCCCACGGTCACCTCCGCCCCCGCGACGACGCCGGTGACCCCGACGCCGGGCAGGGCACTGAACTCGCTCACCGCGGGCAGTTCCAGTCCCCGCGCGCGGGCGGCGTCCACCACAGCCCGGGCGAGCGGGTGCTCGCTGTTGCTCTCCAGCGCCGCCGCCCACGCCAGGACCGTCGCCTCGTCAAGCCGCGTGCCGGGCAGCAGGCGCAGTGTCGTCAGGTGAGGAGCGCCCTGGCTGAGGGTGCCGGTCTTGTCCACGACGACGCTGTCGATCTCGCCGAGCTGCTGCATCACAGCGGCGGACTTCACCAGCACACCGTGCCGCCCGGCGTTGGCGATCGCCGACAACAGCGGTGGCATCGTGGCCAGCACCACCGCGCACGGCGAGGCGACGATCATGAACGTCATCGCCCGCAGCAACGCCTCGCTCAGCTCCGTCCCCCACAGCAGCGGAACGGCGAACACCGCCAGGGTCGCCACCACCACGCCCAGGGAGTAGCGCTGCTCGATCTTCTCGATGAACAGCTGCGCGGGCGCCTTGGTCCGCGAAGCCCGCTCCACCATCTCCACGATGCGGGCGATCACCGACTCCGAGGCATCCCGCTCCACCAGGACCCGCAGCGCGCCGGTGCCGTTGATCGTCGCGGCGAAGACCGGGTCCCCGGCGTGCTTGGCCACCGGCAGCGGCTCCCCGGTGATGCTGGCCTGGTCGACCTCGCTGGAGCCGGCGAGGACTCTGCCGTCGGCACCGACCCGCTCGCCCGGCCGCACCAGGATCGTCTCGCCCACCGCCAGCTCGGTGGTGGGCACAACCTCCTCGGACCCGTCCGCACCGATCCGGGTAGCGGTCTCCGGGGCCAGGTCGAGCAGACCCCGCACCGAGTCCTCGGTGCGCGCGGTCGCCAGCGCCTCCAACGCCCCGGAGGTGGCGAAGATGACGATCAGCAACGCGCCGTCCATCGGCTGACCGATCGCGGCGGCCCCGATCGCGGCGACGATCATCAGCAGGTCCACGTCCAGGGTGCGCTCGCGTAATGCCCGCACGCCCGCCCACGCGGGCTCCCAGCCACCGCACACGTACGCCGCCGCGTACAACGGACCCCACGCCCACCCCGGGGCTTCCGCCAGGTCCAGCACGAGCCCCGCAAGGAACGCGGCTGTGGCCGCCACGGCCCACCGCACCTCGGCCAGAGCGAACACCCGACGTCGTCGCGTCGGGATCACGACAGGTCCCCCAACGGGCACGGGACGAACAGCGGTCGAGGACACAGCCCGGCACTCCCTCAGGTCGGCGGCGGAACGAACCGGGACGATACAGGAAAGCATGAACAGTTCTTCAAGTGTTCTGCGACTAGGATTCGGGCATGGGTCACAACGCCGCCCCCAGCGCCGCTACCGCGCGAGCCCGGCTCGACGCCGTCGGAGCGGCCAGAGTGGCGACCACCTTGCAGGCGCTGGCCACCCCGTCCCGCCTGTTGATCCTGGCCCGGCTCCGCGAAGGCGCCCTGCCGGCCACCGAGCTCGCCGCCGAGGTCGGCATGGAGCAGTCGGCCTGCTCCCACCAGCTGCGCCTGTTGCGCAACCTCGGACTCATCGTGGGTGAACGTCGCGGCCGGTCCGTGGTCTACGCCCTCCACGACCACCACGTCGCGGCCCTGCTCGACCAAGCGCTCTACCACGTCGAGCACCTGCGCCTCGGCCTCAGCGACCCGCCGCAGGACGCTGCTGAGGGACTGTGAGCACCTGGCCCGCGCGGGATCGGGTCAGCGGCGGCGCGGGCGGGGTGAGTGCTGCTCGGCCCGCAGCCCGGTGAAGGTCATCGTCGCGATCGCGACCCCCACCTGACACCGGCCGCGCGTCGGCACGAGCCGCCATTTCAGCGGGGTTTCACCGCCCGGGAATACCGTCCCGGCCTTCCGGTGGATCCCCTGAAGGAGCACGTCCATGAATCGAATCACCACGCTGATCGGCGCGACGGCGATGACGGCTGTTGTCGGAATGAACGCCGCGCCCGCGCAGGCCGCCTCACCGTTCGAACCGGCGCGTGGCGTGGTGTCGGCCACCGACGAGGCCGCGGACGGGCTCCGACTTCTCCTCGGGCGGAACGGGGACGAGCAGACCCTTCGGCGCAATCTCGAACAGCGGTCGGTCACCGCGCCGCCGGAGGTTTTCGAACGCTTGGTCGCCGAGGCCGCGAAGCGGGACAACCCGGGCGCGAGCGCCGGTGAGATCGATCGGATCCTCGCCGCGCTCAGGGACATCGCCACGATCATCGGAGGCGTCAAGCCGATGGACGTGGACCGGGTGTTCAAGGGGATCACGGAGGCGTCGATGGCCGTGGCCGAGCTGCAGGCCACCGGCAACCTCGACGCCGCCCGGCGGGTGCTCTGCGGCTCCGGGAGCGCCGCGGCGGGCAGCCTGTCCATCCTCTCCGACGTCGTCCGGCTCTACGAGGCGAGCGCGAACCTGCCGCAGGTCGCCCAGGTCCTGAACCTGCTCGATCCCAGGACCCCGGAGGGCGCGAAGCTGTTCGCGTCGCTGCCGGAGCTCGCCAGGACCCCGCAGGTCAAGGCGGCGCTGGTGGCCCTCTCGGACATCGGGCGGACCCTGAACAAGGTCGACAAGCACAAGGTGATCGCCCTGGCCCGGGACTGGGCGGAAGCGGCTGCGCGCTGCGACACGAGCACCGTCCTGAAGCTGCCCGAGCTGATGATCCGCACAGTCGACCTCGGCCGGGAGGTTCTGGGCATCCTCGTCAGGTCCAACCTCGGCGACCTGAGCGCGATCCTGGCTCCCCGCCTGGGGTGAACGTCGCGGTGGGCCGGTCCCGCGAGGCGACCGGCCCACCGGGAACGCGGTTGCTCAGCGGATGTTGTCGATCAGGCTCGCCAGCCGCGGCTGGAAGGCGGCCACCCGGGTGTAGTAGTCCGGAGCCGAGGCGTCCGCGCTCGGGAACCACGCGGCCACTCCAGCGAGGTGGCCGTTCACCACGACCGGCGAACCGCTGTCGGTCGCCCGCAGGCGAATCGCGCGCTCGGTGCCCACGCACAGGAACGAGGCCGTGTCATAGCTGAAGCCGTGCCAGCGCGGCGGCATGAAGCGGGCGCTGTCGGCGGCCCGACGCACGCACTCGGTGTCCGAGCCCACGGCGGTGGGCGCCTGCCACAGGACCGGGACGTCGTCGGGCGACATGCGCCAGCCGTAGACGGTCGCGGGCGCGCCAGCCTGTGGCGCGCTCGCGGCATCGGCCATCGGCAGCGTCGGGGTGTCGACGGGCTCGGCCAGCGTCACCAGGCCGATGTCGCCGAAGGCCATGTTGACACGGCTGAACACGCCGCCGAAGAAGGTCTCCTCGGTGAGCTCCTTCGCGAAACGGGGCTCGCGCCACGTGTCGGCGACCTTCACGACCCGCCCGGCATTGCCGCGCAGGTCATCCCGCCCGATGGTCACCGTCAGCTCGGACGGCGCGGAGACCCCCAGGCAGTGGGCCGCCGTGACCACGGCCCTCGGCGCGACCAGCGTGCCGACGCACAGCTTGTGGCTGGGGCTGCCGGCATAGGCGGTGGGATTGCCGATGGCGACGACCCACGGCGCGGCGGCCGTCGATACCGGAGCGCTTCCCGGAATGACATCGGGCTGCGGGCGCGTGTACTCCCACACCAGGAACGGGGAGTAGATCACCAGTGGCGTCAGGATCACCAGAAGCGGCCCCAGAACCCACCATTTACGACGGCGGCGCACCCCTTTTTCTTCGGTCATGACGGCAGCCTAGCGACCCGCATTCGCACATTCTCGACCGCATCCCTGAATGGTTTACCCCATATCCCACGGCGAAGAATTTGTCGTATCCCGAAAGGCATATTTCTTCGCGACCGCCGGGGCTCCAGCTCGACATTGACGCCGGCCTCAGCCGTCGCTGACGGCATGGACGCGCGAGCCCGTTCGCCATCCACGACGGCGTACTGGAACCGGCCGAGCCGCGTTGGTGTTATGACTGCCGTACGGTCCGACCTTGGTCACGACACGGCCGCCCCGAAACACAATTTGGAGACCGTGCTCGATCTCGCAATCGCACATCGCCGCTGGTGACGTGTTTCCACACGTCAGACGGGCTGGCGATAATTGACAGGCCCTCATCCCAGTCCAGGGAGCGCGCGACGTCCTGGCGATGGCCGCAAGGAGGTCTTCCCGTTCAGGAGCAGCAGCCGGAACCGTGCAACTCGAAAAGCGACACCGCCGCTCTCCAAAAGAGAAGCGCGGTCAGCCGACCGCGCTTCCTCCGTGCTCCGTGTTCCTGCCGCGTCAGCAGGTGCGGTTGTCGTACCAGGCGTCGTAGACGTCAGGCCAGACGCCGAGCAGTGTGAGGCCGGGGCCGACGCACTGGAAGGTGTTGTCACCGACGAAGTGGTCGACCTGGATCCAGACAGATCCGCTGCCGCAGTGGTTGTACCACGCCTGAACAGCGGGCGTGCCCTTCCGGTCGAAGCCGCACTTCTCCAGCTTCGCGACGTCCCCCACCGGGGCGCCGCTGGCCGGGAGGGCCGTCAGGCTCATCGCGGCCGCCATCGCGGCGACCGTTCCGACGACGGCCCTAGCGGTTCTGCGCATGTGCTCCCCTTGCTCGTCTTGCCCCGTTCCCCGCGAGGTGAACGCGGCCGGTGTTCGCTGGACGCCAACGGAAAGTAACGGTGCGACAGGAGAACGGCATACCTTTCACACATGCGTGAAGTCGAGCGTTTTTCGACTTGTACGCGGAGGCCCGCGTAGTCGGTGACGCAGACCGCGACACCTCGCCGAGGACGTCGGTCGCCGTTGCCATCTTCGACGGAGATATCCGCCCCAAACTCGCGCTATAGCGCGTGTCTCTTTTGGATCCCGACGTGGTCTTCGAGCGTGCTCTTCGGGCGTGGATGAGCCGCGATGGCTTGCAATGGTCGCGGCGATCATGTTCGTGGTGACCGATGGGCGCCCGTCGTCGTTCGGGGTCGCGATGCCGGGTGACCTCGGCTCACAGCGGTTGATCGGCTGGTCGCGGGCGGCGGCCGCGTGTGCGACCTGATCCGGTCCCGACCCGACCTGGGCACGCCCTTTCCTGCCCCGCCCCGATGGCTGGGGGGGTCCGCAGCCACCCTCAACGACCACCTCGCACCGGAACCCATGGCCACCGCGATCCCCCGCCGCACGCCCTGACCTGTTCCACGAACTTTTCCGACTGAGACACCCCTATGCATCCGCCCGGCTTCGGCGATAGTGCCACGTTCACCGACAGCGAAAGAATCGAACCCCCAATTCACTCCATAGAGCCATGATCATTATTTTCGGCGAGATAGAATAAGAATATGACCCCGGACGAGACCCTCGATGCCATCGAGGACGCCTACCGCGCCGTGAATCACGCGCACGCGGTCCTGGCGCGCTGTCTCGCCGATTTGGTGGTCAGCACGGATTTCGCCGAATACCCGTATCTCGGTGACGAGGTCGGCGCTCTGCTGTCGATTTCCTCGCGCAAGGCCAGCACGCTGATCAACCACGCCGAGAACCTCGCCTCCCGCCCGGCCGTCCTCGCCGCCTTGGAGGAGGGGCGGATCGACCAGGGCAAGGCCCTGCTGATCGTGGACCAGCTGGAGCCGCTCACGGCTGTGCACGCGGAGATCGTGGAAGCGGTACTGATCGAGTACGCCCGCACGCACCACTACAGCCGGATCCGGCAGCACGCCCAACGCCTGATCGCCAAGATCGACCCGGAAGCGGCAGCTCGGCGGCACGAGGAGAAGAAGCGCACCCGCCGGGTGGAGAAGCTCAACCTCGACGACGCGATGTGCGCGTTGCGGTTCCAGTTCACCGCCCTCCAGGGTGCCCTGGTGTGGGATCGGATCGACCGCATCGCCCGAGGCCTGGGCGAGGATGAGCGCACCATGGACCAGCGCCGCGCCGATGTCGCGTTCGACCTGTTGATGGGTAAGGAGACCGGTGCACCCCAGGGTGAGGTGAAGGTCCTGGTCACCCTCCCCGCCACCACGTTGATGGGGATGGATCAGGAACCCGGGATGCTCGCCGGGTACGGGCCGATCCCCGCCGACGTGGCGCGGGATATCGCGGCCGGGGGTACGTGGAAGCGGATCTTGACTGACCCGGTGACCGGGGTGGCGGTGGATGTGGGGCGGACGAACTACCGGCCGTCAGCCGCCCTCGCGGACCTGGTGAGAGCCCGCGACGTCACGTGCGTGGCGATCGGCTGCCGCCAACCGGCCCACCGCTGCGATCTGGATCATTGCGAACCCTTCGACGGCACCAACACCGTCGCGGACGATCTGGGTGCGAAGTGCCGACGGCATCATGTGATGAAACACCACACCCGGTGGAAACGAACCCAGCTCCCGGGCGGTATCCATATCTGGACGACCCCGATGGGCCGCACTTATGTCCCGGAGCCTGAGCCGATCGCGGATCCTGCTCCACCGTTTTAGACCCGACCCCGGCTAGCCCGCCACCACTAGAGGTGAGCGGGCTAGCGGTAGTGGATGGTCAAGGAAATCCGCACCCGAGGCTGGGAGAATTATCCGGGGGCAACCCGACGGAGTCGGGGCGGCAGCACGGCCCTCAACGCAACCACAACCTCAACGCCACCGACCGCGCCCGTGTGGAGAGTTTCGTGGAAAAACCAGGGCCGCTGCGAGGTAGCGAATCCGAGGTAGCGCAGGGTCAAGCGCCGGTAGCCGGTGAGGGTGCGTTCGATGACCCAGCGGTGGCGGCCCAGTTTCTCGGAGGAGTCGATGCCTGTGCGGGCAACGCGCACGGCGATGCCGCGCTCGCGGAGCCGGACGCGGAGGGCGCGAACGTCGCAGCCTTGCCCGCGTGCAGCTTGGCGGGTCCACGCAGCCCGCAGCGGGAGCGGACGCGCGGGATGACCGTGACCATGGTTTCCGGTGCGAGGTGGTCGTCGGAGCAGCAACAGCAGGTCGTGGGAGACGTGCACCGGTCGGGTTGGGACCGGATCAACGACTCCCTTGTCGCCCGCACCGACGCCGCCTCCAGCACCGCGCGGTGCGCAACCCGAACGGCAGATGCCCCCAGAGGGCGTTGGCGCCCCAGGAAGAATCAACGGCTCCGCCAACACCCACTGCGTGGAACAACGGCATGAGAGTGCGCGATGTCGCCTGGGCCTTCGGCGTCGCGGTCATGCTGCCGAAGGCGGTGGGCGTGGGGCGTAGCGGGGTGTGGGCGGCAGCGAGGCCGGACCGGCCGCCGCCGGTGATCGGGTCAGTCGGTGGCGCGGCGGCGTTCCAGGAACACCGTGTCCCGCCACACGCCGTGGTGGACGGCGATGCGTTCACGGACGCCGAGGGTGCGGAAGCCTGCGGAGTGGTGCAGGGCGAGGCTGGCGCGGTTCTCGGGGAAGATCGAGGTCTGCAACGTCCACAGCCCGGCGACATCAGCGGCGGTGACCTGCTTGTGCAGCAAGGTTTTCCCGATGCCGCGACCGCGGAAGTCGGTGCCGACGTACACCGAGGTCTCAGCAACGCCGGAGTAGCACTCGCGCGTCGAGGCACCGCTGGCGGCGGCCCAGCCTGCGACGTGACCGTCGACCTCGGCGACCCAGCGATGCCCGGGCAGCCACTTGGCGTCCAGGGAGGCGCGGCTGGGGACCTCGGTCTCGAAGGTGGCGTCGCCGGTGTCGATGCCCTCGCGGTAGATCCGCCGCACCGCTGCCCAATCCTCGCCGCGCAGGGCGCGGACGGTCACATCGGTGGGGAGGTCGGCGGGGCAGCACGGGCGCGGGGCGAGCACGCCCATCACCGCGTCGGCGGCGTGCGGCAGGCCGGTGCAGCAGCCCGGGTTGACCGCCACCAGGGTGGTCGTGCCTTCCTTGCGCAGCAGCACGAACCCGATCTCGGCGAGCTTGCGCACGTGGTGGGAGCAGGTGGACTGGCTGATGCCCAGGCGCTCGGTCAGCTCCCCCACGGTGACCGCGCGCCCGGCGACCGCGACGGTGTGCAGCAGGCGGACGCGGGTGGGCTCGCCCAGGCAGGCGAACCATTCCGAGTAGGTCGTGGCGGTCTCGGCGGACAGGGTCTCCGCCGTCGGCGCGGTGCTCATGCCCCCAGTATCGACACGCATCGATGGTTGCGTCAATCGATGTCCATCGATAGAGTCCGCCTCGTTGCTTCGATGACTGTCGATTCAAGGAGTGGGCTCGTGGACGAGTTTCCCGTGGTCGTGGTGGGTGCAGGCCCGGTCGGATTGGCCGCGGCGGCGAACCTGGTGGAACGCAAGATCCCCGTCCTGGTCCTGGAAGCCGGGACGCGGGCGGGAGCGGCGGTGGCGCAGTGGCACCACGTGCGGCTGTTCTCCGCGTGGCCGGAACTGGTCGACCCGGCCGCCGCGCGGCTGCTGGAGCCGACCGGGTGGCAGCGGCCGGAGCAGCCCACCTACCCGACGGGGCAGCAGTGGGCCGAGCAGTACCTCCAGCCGTTGGCGGACGTGCTCGGGGATCGGGTGCGCTACGGCGCACGGGTGGTCGGCGTCGCTCGCCGTGGACGGGATCGCGTGGTCGACGCCGGACGCGACACCGAGCCGCTGACCGTGCACGTCCGGACCGCCGCCGGGGAGGAACGGATCACCGCGCGGGCGGTCATCGACGCCTCCGGCACCTGGGGAGCGCCCAACCCCCTCGGCGGGGACGGCCTGCCCGCGGCCGGGGAAGGTGCCGCAGCCGACCGGATTTCCTACCGGGTCCCGGATCTCAGCGATGAGGTGGTGCGGGCGCGGTACGCGGGCAAGCGGATCGCGGTCGCGGGCAGCGGCCATTCCGCGCTGACCGCTCTGGTGGCGTTGGCCGAGCTCGCCGAGCAGGCTCCGGAGACGCGGATCGTGTGGCTGCTGCGGCGCGGCGCGGTCGGTGCGGTCTTCGGCGGCGGCGAGTCCGACCAGTTGCCCGCGCGGGGAGCATTGGGGTTGCGGGCGAAGGCCGCCGCCCAGGCCGGGTACGTCGAGACCGTGACCGGATTCCGCACCGCGAGCGTGACATCCGATGTGGACGGTCGGCTGGTGCTGGAGTCCTTCGACGGGCACAAGCTCGACCCGGTCGACGAAGTCGTTGTCCTGACAGGGTTCCGCCCCGATCTGTCGTGGCTGTCGGAGCTGCGCCTGGAACTGGACGCGACGTTGCAGGCCCCAGTCGCGTTGGCGCCGCTGGTCGATCCGAACGCGCACTCCTGCGGCACCGTCTACCCGCACGGGGTCAAGGAGCTCTCGCACCCGGAGCCGAACGTGTTCCTGGTCGGCATGAAGAGCTACGGCCGCGCGCCGACGTTCCTGGCCATGACCGGCTTCGAACAGGCCCGCTCGATCGTCGCGGCGATCGCCGGGGACCACGCCGCCGCCGAGCGCGTCGAGTTGGTGCTGCCCGAGACGGGCGTGTGCGGTGGGTCCGGCGTCTTCGACGAACCCGCCGAAACCGCCAGCGGCTGCTGCGGCCCGGCGGGAGCGGTGGAGGTCTCCCTGACCGCCCCGCGCTCCCGCTGCTGAGACATGCCCTTGCCGAAGGCGACGGCGAGACTCCCCGAGAGTCAGGGCCGCAGCAGTGCTGCCAGTTCCGCGAGCGCGGCGGGCAGCGGCCGGTAGTAGACCCACGTGCCCCGGCGCTCGCCGTCGATCAGCCCCGCGTTCTTGAGGACCTTGAGGTGGTGGGAGATCGTCGGCCCGCTCAGCTCGAACTCACCCGCCAGCTCGCACACGCAGATCTCGCCGCCCGGCGCTGAGGCGATCAAGCTCAACAACCGCAACCGCGCCGGATCGGCCAACGCCTTGAACACCGAGGCCGCCGACGCCGCGCGCTCGGCGGACAGGGGCGCGGAAGTGATCGACTCCGTGGTCGAACTGGGCGAGGACGGCACGACGTCACCGTCGCACACCCCGGGCCCGACCGGCCACCCCGGTCAGGGCTGCTGGCCGAGCAGCTCGGCCAGCAGCCCCCGGACCCGGCGGTCGATCTCGTCGCGGATCGGCCGCACCGCCTCCACGCCCTGCCCTGCCGGGTCCTCCAGCTGCCAGTCCAGGTAGCGCTTGCCCGGGAACACCGGGCAGGTGTCACCACAGCCCATCGTGATCACCACGTCAGCCGCCTCGACATCGGAGCGGGCCAGCTTCGTCGGGATCTCGGCGGTGATGTCCAGCCCGAGCTCGGCCAGCGCCTGAGCCGCCGCGGGGTTGACCGTCTCGGCGGGCGCCGAGCCCGCCGAGCGCACCCGCACCCGCCCCAGCGCGTAGTGCTGCAACAACGCGGCGGCCATCTGCGACCGACCGGCGTTGTGCACGCAGACGAACAAGACCTCGGGCGCAGTGCTCACGGGGCTTCTCCTCGAACTCGACGATGCCACTCCAATCACATCAGCCCAGGCTGATGTATGGTGTGTTTCGATGACGATCGATGCAGAGCTGTTGCGGGTGCTGGCCGACCCGCTGCGCGCGCGGATCGTGGAGCTGCTCGGCGACGGGGCGCTGTGCACCTGCCACCTCGTCGAGGAGACCGGCGCCCGGCAGACCAACATCTCCAACCACCTCAAGCAGTTGCGCGAAGCCGGACTGGTGGAGACCGAGCCGTGCGGCCGGTTCACCTACTACCGGCTGCGGCCCGAGGTGCTGGAGCGCGCCGCCGCGTCCCTGACCTCCGTCGCCGAACGCGCGCGGGCTCACGCTGAGACCAGGAGACCCTGTTGAGCAAGGAAACGCCCGCGCCCGCCGAGGCCGACGTGCTGCACCGGTTGTCCTTCCTCGACCGGTTCCTGCCGGTCTGGATCGGCGTCGCGATGGTCGCCGGGCTGATGCTCGGCCGGTTCGTCCCCGGTCTGCAAGGCGTGCTGGAAGCGGTGAAGATCGGTGAGGTCTCGCTGCCGATCGCACTCGGTCTGCTGCTGATGATGTACCCGGTGCTGGCCAAGGTCCGCTACGACAAGCTCGACACCGTCACCCGCGACACCACGACCCTGCTGTTGTCGTTGGTGCTCAACTGGATTCTCGGCCCCGCGCTGATGTTCGCGCTCGCATGGGCCTTCCTGCCCGACCTGCCCGAGTACCGCACCGGGCTGATCATCGTCGGGCTCGCCCGCTGCATCGCCATGGTGATCATCTGGAACGACCTCGCCTGCGGCGACCGCGAAGCCGCCGCCGTGCTCGTCGCGCTCAACTCCGTCTTCCAGGTCGTCATGTTCGGCGTGCTCGGCTGGTTCTACCTCGACCTGCTGCCCGGCTGGCTCGGCCTGGACACCACCGCCGTGCAGTTCTCCGCCTGGGAGATCGCCGGCAGCGTCCTGGTGTTCCTCGGCATCCCGCTGCTCGCCGGATACCTCTCCCGGCGCATCGGCGAGCGCTCCCGAGGCCGCGACTGGTACGAGCGGAGATTCCTGCCCGTCATCGGCCCTGTGGCCCTGTACGGGCTGCTGTTCACCATCGTCATCCTCTTCGCGCTGCAAGGGGAAACCATCACCTCGCAGCCCTTGGACGTCGCCCGGATCGCGGTGCCGCTGCTGCTGTACTTCGTGGTGATGTGGGGCGGTTCCTACGCGCTCGGCAAGGCCAGCGGCCTGTCGTACGAGCGCACCACGACGCTGGCGTTCACCGCTGCTGGCAACAACTTCGAGCTCGCCATCGCCGTCGCGATCGGTGTCTTCGGCGTCACCTCCGGCCAGGCGCTGGCCGGAGTCGTCGGCCCGCTGATCGAAGTGCCGGTGCTCGTCGGCCTGGTCTACGTCAGCCTGTGGCTGCGCCGCCGTTGGCGCGCCCGCACCGGAGTCTGACCGCACCCCTTGGACGTCGCCCGGATCGAGTCAGCGCTGCGCCGCACCAGCTCAAGCAGGTTGGCGCGGTGCAGCGCTACGGTGACGCCTTCGAGACGGTGTTCCGCAGTGGACGCCATCAACCGCGGGCGACCTATCGCGCAATCGGGTCGGAGCCAGAACCCGCCACACGCGCTGCCCCCGCGTCCAGTCCGCCTGCCCCGATGGCGGGAAGCGGCGCTCCCGCCGGTGGGAAGGACTCCCGGGCGGGTATGAGCTGCGCGGGACGGAAGGTCGTGGACTCGCCGTGCGGGTGGCGCGCCGACAGCCAGGCGGGGCGGGCGGTTTCGAGTCCGTCGATCTCCTTGGCGTGGCTGAAGGGCAGGGCGATGTCGTCGAGTGGCGCTTCTCCCACGATCTCGACGATCCGTTCCGCCCGCGTATCCCAACCGAACATCCGCCCATCGCGGCCCACCCCGACCGTCCCTGCCACGACCGACTCTCCGGGATGTTCGAGGAGCAACGGTTGGCCGGTCGCCGGGCCTGTTGGCCGTGACTGCACTGCCAGCGGCAGTCGTGACGATCGCACCCTCAGATCGACCGCGCCAACTCAGCTGCCCGTGACAAGTGCGCGACTTTGGCCGCCGCCCAGCGCTCAGGGTCGTTGACGCTCTCGCCATTCCGCTGCACAGAGCCACCGAACACGACGAACTCGCTCGACCGCGCTCGCTCGCCGATGCGGTCGGTGAGCATGGCGGTCTTCATCGCTTGGTAGCAACCCGACGAGTCGAGCTCGGCGATGCTGTAACCGGCCGTGCAGAGCACCAACGCCTTCTGGGCCGCGCGGAGGCCTGCGGGCTTGTAGGCGAACCCCACCGTCCACACGCGGTCGAACCAGCCCTTCAGCCGTGCAGGGCAATCGGTCCACCACACCGGGTAGATGAATGCCCACACGTCAGCGGCATTGAGCTTGGCGTGCTCGGCGGCAACGTCGTCGGGAACGCGCGCATCGGCACGATGACCGGATTCGCGCTCGTACTCCTCAAGTGTGAGCTCCGAGCGAAACTCCATCGCGTACAGATCCGAGACTGTGCGCGTGTGGCCGGCGTCGTCGAGCCCACCCAGGAACGCGTCGAGAACCTCACGCGTGAAGCTCCGCGCGCTCGGGTGCGCGTAGACGACGTGGACGTGTGTCATGCACCCATTCTCGCGCATGCGTTCAGCTGTTCACACTGGTCGTGACCGGCGGAGACGATGCTTCGCAGGGCAGGTGCCCCGGGGCTGCTGTCCACACTGGATCGTGTGGATCGGCTGGGCACCGGAATCGCCACAGGAACGCCTGTGTCCACCGTCGCGTTGGGACAAGCCAGCCACCTCAAAAGCGTTGTGCCTCAGACCAGACGCGGAGGTATCCTGGAAGACTTTGCTTCTACCGGAAGGAAGGCCATGGACGCCCCCTCTGTGCACAGCCGGTTCCTCGACGACGCACTTCCTCGGATTCAGCGGGATTCGCGAGTGGCCGGTGTCGCCGTCGCGGGTTCGCTCGCGGGCGGACGCCCCGACATCTATTCCGATGTCGACCTCATCGTGGTTGTCGACGACGACGCGTTCGACGCGGTCATGAAGGAGCGTCTCGCGCTGATCGGCTCGTGGGCCACTCTGGTGGCGGGGTTCACCGGGGAACACGTCGGGGAGCCCCGGCTGATCGTCACGCTCGTCGGGCCGCCCCTGCTCCACGTCGACTTCAAGTTCGTGCGGGCTTCGGACTTCGTCGAGCGCGTTGAGGACCCGGACGTCCTGTGGGACCGAGACGGTGCTCTGACCCGTTCCCTCGCGGAGCATCCGCTGACGGCCCAGTCGCTGGATCTGCAGTGGATCGAGGACCGGTTCTGGATCTGGGTGCACTACGGCGCGACGAAGCTCGGCCGCGGCGAGCTGTTCGAGGCCATCGGCTTCCTCAGCTACCTACGCGAGGCGGTGCTGGGTCCGCTGGTCGCTCGACGGGTGGGTGCTCCCCTTCGCGGGGTCCGCCACCTCGAACTCATCGCACCGGATGAGGCCCGCGACCTGGAGAGGACTCTGTGCGGTTACGACCGCCACGACGCCGGGCGGGCTCTCCTGGCCTGCGTCGAGCTCTACCGGCGGTGGCTCGACGACACCGGCGCCACGATCGAACGCCGCCGCCAGGCGGAGAAGCTTGCCGTGGAGTATCTCAACGACGTCCTGGAGCAGGCGAGCTGAGCGCCCCGGGCGGCTCGGGGTGGCGGTGGATGAAGCCGCGGTGAACCCGCGCGTGCTGGGCCACTGAGGTCAGCAGCTCGCTGGTGTCGTTCGAGAGCGTGCGATGTGGGTCCATGACGACCGTGCCGCGACCGACTCAGGCAGAGCATCGCGGTAGCCCCGAGCAGCTCATCGCCACCCCAAACCGCTGATCCACATGACTGAATACAGGAACACAACAGCGGTGCAGAAGTTATTAACCGCCTGCAATAAATTGTGATATAGTTCATTTTACCAATGTTTTACCAACGCCCCTTGTGCTATCAGTTGGAGGCGTTCATCCCGCCACAACGACAGCGACGCTTTCCGGTGCTCTCCAAGGGTTGTGCGACGGCACTTGCGCAACCGGGGTATGCACTGGTAAGGCAGCCGGCATTACCGGTAGGGGTACCGATTCCTGTGCACAGTCAAGCCTTTGAACTGCAACTATCCGATGCCCAGCTGGGCGTCTGGTTGACGGAAAGGGCAGGTTTCAGCGAACCGGGAGCCTACCTGTGGGCCGAGTACGTCGCCCTTGACGGGACCCTTGACATCCCCCTTCTGACCAATGCGCTCCGTCGCACCGCGGCCGACTGCGACGCACTTAATGTTCTCTTTACGGAGACGGCGGATTTGCGGCCGACTCAGCGCCTTTCACCTCGTTCGGACTGGCCTGTCGAAGTGGTCGACCTTCGTGGTGCTCCTGATCCGGAGGCCGCCGCGTCGGACTGGATGCGGGGCAATCTGGCCGCAGCGGGCGGTACCACCGATGAGCCGCTCTTCCTCGGCGCGGTGCTGCGGATTGCCGATGACCGGCAGCTGTTGTTCCACCGCGTGCACCACATCGCGCTGGACGGCGCGGGGATGGCCCTGTTCACCCAACGGGTCGCCGAGGTCTACACCTGCTTGAGCGAGGGCCGCACCCCCTCGGCGAGCGGCTGGGGCGCACTGGGGACGCTGGTCGCGGCGGAGCGGGCCTACCACGACTCCCCCGACCGCGCCCAGGACCGTTCCTGGTGGCTGGAGCGACTGGCGGACCGGCCGGACTACCTGAGCCTGGCGTCGCGCCCGGCCCCGGCCGCGACCTCCTCGCTGCGGCTGACCAGAACGCTGCCGGAGGCGGACTTCACCCGCTTGCGAGAGGCGGGGCGGCGCGCGGGGCACCGGTGGACGAGGCTGCTCACGGCCTGCACCGCGGTCTTCCTGCACGCGATGACCGGCAGCCGGGACGTCGTGCTGAGCCTGCCTGTCGCCGGACGTACGCGTGAACTGAGTGGCTCCGTACCGGCGATGTCGGCCAATGTCGTCCCGCTGCGGGTGCGCGTGGACCCCGCGGACACCGTCGCGGGTCTGCTCGACCAGGTGGCGGCCGAGATCCGGAACGTGCAGCAGCACCAGCGCTACCGCGGGGAACACCTTCGGCGCGAACTGGGCTATCCGGAGGACGGCAGGAAGTTCTTCGGGCCGGTGCTCAACATCCAGCGTTTCGACCATGGCCTGCGCTTCGGCTCCTGCACCGCAACCGTGCACAACCTCCAGGCTCCGCCGTCGGAGGACCTGTCGATCGTCGCCTACGACCGCGGTGACGGAGGTCTGCGGTTCGACTTCGACGCGAACCCGACCAACTACGACCTGGTGCGGCTCCGTGACATCGCCGAGCGCTTCACCCACGTGATGTGGCTGCTGGCGGATGCCGACCCGAGCACGCTCCTCGCGCGGATCACACCGACCACGCCCGCGGAGCGCGACCAACTCACCGCTGCTGGTACGGGAACGCCGTCCGCGGCGCGGAGCACGGCCGGCACCGCCCTGGAGCTGTTCGCCGAGCAGGTCCGGCGCGACCCGGAAGCGCTCGCCGTGCGGTCGGTGGCCACAGGTGAACGGCTGACCTATCGCGAGTTGGACGCACGGGCGTCCGCGCTGGCGGGCGAGCTGTCCTCGGCCGGGGTCGGTGCGGAGTCCACCGTGGCTCTCGTGCTCGAACGATCGGTGGACCTGGTCGTGGCCGTGCTGGGCGTGGTGCGCGCGGGGGCTGCCTACGTTCCCCTGCACCGGGGTGACGCGACACCTCGGCTGGCGTCAGTCCTCTCCGAGTCCCGCCCCGAGGTGCTGATCACCCACCACCGCACGGACAGCGACGAGATCGTCTCGTGGGCGCGTGACCGGGGACTGTCCACAGTGGTGCTGGGTGCTTCCCCGCTCCGAGCGGACACGCCCAGCCCGCGCGTCGAGCCGGAGACCCTCGCGTGCGTCATGTTCACCTCCGGCTCCACCGGGAGCCCGAAGGGCGTCGCGATCACCCACGACAACCTGGTCCGGCTCGCGGCGGACCGCTGGTGGGACGAGGGCGGGGCGGAGCGGGTCCTGCTGCACTCGCCGCACGCCTTCGACGCGCTGACCTTGGAGCTGTGGGTGCCGCTGCTCACCGGTGGCGAGGTGGTGGTCGCCGAGCCGGGGCGACTGGACCTCGGTGTGCTGGAGCGGACCATCGGCGACAGCGGTGTCACCGGCATGTGGATGACCGCCGGCCTGTTCAACGCGATCGCTTCGGAGCGCCCGTCCTGCCTCTCCGGGCTGCGCCAGGTGTGGACCGGGGGCGACGTCGTCTCCCCCGCTGCCGTGCGGCGGGTGCGTTCCGCGGTCCCGGGACTGACCGTGGTCAACGGCTACGGGCCGACCGAGACCACAGTGTTCGCGACGAGGTTCGTCGTGCCGGGCGTGCCCGACGACGCGGGTTCGGTCCCCATCGGGTCTCCGTTGGACGGCAAGCGCGTGCTGCTGCTCGACGACGCCCTCCGACCCGTGCCTTCTGGCGTGGTCGGCGAGCTGTACCTCGGCGGCGCCGGGGTGGCGCGAGGCTATCTGAGCCGAGCCGCAGCGACTGCTGAGCGCTTCGTGGCCGACCCGTTCGGCCCTCCCGGAACGCGCATGTACCGCACGGGCGACCTGGCGCGGTGGAACGGCGACGGCCAGCTGGAGTTCGTCGGCCGCGGCGACGGGCAGGTGAAGCTGCGCGGCTATCGGATCGAGCTCGGAGAGGTCGATGCGGCGCTGCTGGCCGAGCCCGGAGTGCGCCAGGCCGCGACGATCCTGCGGGAGGACCGGCCGGGGCACCGCAGCCTGGTCTCCTACGTCTCGACGACGGTCAGCACCGAAGAGCTGTTGGCCAAGGTCGCAGAGCGGCTCCCGTCGTTCATGGTGCCTTCGGCCGTTGTCGCGGTGGAGCACTTGCCGTTGACGCGCAACGGAAAGCTCGATCGTGCCGTGCTGCCTGCTCCCGGGGCGACGGAGCCGGTGCCGGTCGCCGAACCCCGAACGGCGGCCGAGCGGACCCTGGCGGAGCTGTTCGGCGACGTCCTCGGGCTGGCGGAGGTGCCGCTCGACAGCGACTTCTTCCACCTCGGCGGCGACAGCATCAAGGCGATCCAGCTCGCCAGCAGGGCACAGCGCGCCGGGCTGGACATCGGCACCCCCGACGTGTTCCGGACCCCGACGGTCTCCGCGCTCGCTCGTGGCGTTGGCGAGGCACGCTCGCCGGGCACCCGTGTCGCGCTGACGGACGCTGACGATCCCACAGTCGCGCTGACACCGATCGTGCACTGGTTGCGCGAACGCGGCGGGCCGATCACCAGCTTCGTCCAGTCCATGACGGTGCGGACTCCCTCAGGCATCACCGAGCACCAACTACGCGCCGTTCTCCAAGCGGTGATCGACCACCACGACGTGCTGCGCCTCTCTCTGTCCACTGTGGATGGACTCTGGGCGCTGAGCGTGCTCCCCCGTGCCGCTGTCGCGCTGAACCCGCAGGACCCGGTCCTCGCCCCCGAGAACGGGCAGGTCGTGCACGCGACCTGGTTCGACGCCGGACCGGAACAGCAGGGAACGCTCACCCTCACCGTGCACCACCTCGCGGTTGACGGCGTGTCCTGGCGGATTCTGCTCGACGACATCAAGGACGCGTGGGAGGCCGTGGCTGCCGGTCGAGCACCGCGACTGCACCCCGTCGGAACGTCCTTCCCGCAGTGGTCACGAGCCTTGCTCCAACACGCGCACCACCCGTCCGTTCTCGCGGAGTTCCCACGGTGGACCGTGCAGGTGGACGACCCGCGCATCACGGGTCGAGCTCTGGAACCGGACGTGGACACCGAGGACACTCGCCAATGGCATTCGGTCTCACTGTCCGGTGACATCACCAGCGCGCTGGTCGAGCACGCGGCACCGGCGTTCGACTGCTCGGTCAACGAGCTGCTGCTGACCGCGTTCGCGCTGGCCGTCGCGGACTGGCGGAGCGGCCCGGAATCGGTGTTGGTGGACCTGGAGAGTCACGGCCGCGAAGAGTTCGCCGACAACCTCGACCTGTCCCGCACGGTCGGCTGGTTCACCAGCCTGTTCCCCGTGGTGCTCGACCCCGGCTGCCGCTGGGCGGATGCGCGCAACGACCCGGCCGCGTTGGACGGCGCGGTCGCCAGGATGCGCACCACCGTGCAGGACGCGGCGCGGACAGGGTTGACCTACGGCCTGCTGCGCTACCTCAACGCGCAGAGCGGTCCCCTGCTGGCCTCTCGACCGAAGCCGCAGTTCGCGTTCAACTACCTCGGTCGCTTCGACGTCGGCGGGATCGAGGACTGGGCAACCCGTCCCGCCGAGACCGTGCTCGGTTCGGCCACCGGTGGCGGGCTGGCGATGAGCCACGCCGTCGAGCTGGACGCGGTGATCGCCGACCACCCGGACGGCCCCCGGCTGGTGGCGAACTGGTCCTGGCCGGGCACGCTGCTCACCGTTGAGCGGATCGCGGACCTGGGGCGGCGTTGGTTCGACGTGCTGGAGGCGCTGGTGTCCCGCGCCCGCGCTCGGGCCACCGGTGTCCTGCCACTGCCACCGCTGGCGCAGGGCCTGCTGTTCCACTCCCTCTACGACCACGACGGCGCTGACCCGTACCTCGTGCAGTTCGTCTTCGAGCTGGGCGGACCGCTCGACGGCCACGCGCTGCGCGAGGCGCTGCACCGCCTGCTGCTCAGGCATCCCCAGCTCTCGGCCGGGATCGAGCAGAGCGCGTCCGGCCGACCAGTGCAGGTGGTGCCACGGGAGTTCACCGTGGAGTGGCAGGAGCTGCCCGCGCACGAGGACATCGCGCGCTTCCTCGACGCCGATCGCCAGCGGCGGTTCGACCTCGCCGCTCCTCCCCTGGTCCGTGCGGCGTTGTCGCAGCGGGACGACCAACGGCACGTCTTCGTCCTGACCACTCACCACATCCTGCTGGACGGCTGGTCCATGCCGCTGCTGATCACAGAGCTGTTCGCGCTCTACGCGGGCGGCGACCTCCCTCCAGCGACCCCCTACCGGGACTTCCTGGACTGGCTGTCCACAAGGGACTCCAAGGCGGACGAGGCCGCGTGGCGCGCTGTGCTGTCCACTGTGGATGGACCGACGCTCGTCGGGGGCGCGGGGCGGCGCGGATCGGCCGCACCCAGGCGGCGACTGGTCGTCGATGTGGACGAGCCCACGAGCGCGCTCATCAACGCGACGGCGCAGCGCCAGGGCTTGACCGCCAACATCATCGTGCAGCTCGCGTGGTCCGTCCTGCTCGGCGCGCTGACTCGACGCACGGACGTGGTCTTCGGGGCGACGGTCTCCGGAAGACCACCGGAGCTGCCCGGCGTGGAGAACATCGTCGGCTTGCTCATCAACACCATTCCGGTCCGCGTGCGGATCGATCCGGGCAGAACGGTCGCGGAATCCCTTGCTGCTCTTCGTGAACAGCAGTTGTCCCTGTTGGAGCACCAGCACGCCGACCTCACCCGGCTCCAGTCGCTCACCGGGCACTCCGAACTGTTCGACACCGTGGTGGTGTTCGAGAACTACCCACTCGACCAGGACGAGCTCCACGACCTGGTCCCGGGTCTGGCGCTCAAGGACGTGCAGGGCCTGGACGGCACGCACTACCCGCTGACGCTGATCGTGATGCCGGGAGACGGGTTCCGGCTGCGGCTGGACTTCAGCACCGATGTTCTCGACGACGACGGGGCGCATCGTCTGCTCACCCGGCTCACGGCACTGCTCGAACGCATCTGTGCCGATCCTGACGCGCTGCTGGGCGAGATCGACCTGCTGTTGCCCGACGAGCACGACCGCGACGACGCGACTCCGCAGACGGATCGGGTGTCGCTTCCCGAGCTGTTCGAGGCGCAGGTGCGCGAGCACCCGGACGCGGTGGCCGTCTCGTGCGATGGGCAGGAGCTGTCGTATCGAGAGCTGAACGCGCGGGCGAACCGACTCGCGCGACAGCTGGTCGAGCGCGGCGCGGGGCCGGAGCGCCTGGTCGCTCTGCTCTTGCCGCGTTCGCTGGACCTCGTGGTCGCCGTGCTCGCGGTGCTGAAGTCCGGCGCGGGGTACCTGCCGTTGGCCCCGGAGCAGCCCGCCGAACGAGTTCGGCGCGTGCTGGCCGACGCCGATCCCGTCCTGATCGTCACCGCCGAGCCCAGCGAGGTGCCGGTGCCGCAGCTCGTGTTGGACAGCAGCGCGACGGCCGCGTACTCGTCCGAGAACCTCGGCAGGACCATCAACCCCGACAGCACCGCGTACGTGATCTACACCTCCGGTTCCACTGGCGCTCCCAAGGGGGTTGTAGTTTCGCACCACAACGTGGGACGGCTCTTGGCGGTGACCGACGACAAGTTCGGCTTCGCCCACAACGACGTGCACGCGCTGTTCCACTCCTATGCCTTCGACGTGTCCGTGTGGGAGTTGTGGGCTTCGCTTGGTCGAGGCGGTCGTTTGGTCGTCGTCCCGGACAGCGTGGTCAGATCACCGCGCGAGTTCTTGGAGTTGTTGGCACGGGAGCGCGTCACGGTGCTGGGGCAGACGCCTTCGGCGTTCTACCAACTCGTGCAGGCGGAAACCGCGCAGCTGCCGCACTTGCGAACCGTCATCTTCGCCGGCGAAGCGCTGGAGGTCTCGCGCATCCGCTCCTGGTTCGGCGACGGTCGACCGAAGCTGGTCAACATGTACGGGATCACCGAGACCACCGTGCACTCGACCTACGTGGAGCTGACCGATCCCACGGAGACCAGCAGCGTCATCGGCACGGCTCTGGCTGATCTGCGCCTGCACCTGCTGGACCACGCGTTGCGCCCGGTACCACCGGGCTGCCCTGCCGAGATCTACGTCTCCGGCCCCGGTGTGACCCGCGGCTACCTGGGGCAACCCGGCCTCACCGCGAGCCGCTTCGTCGCGAACCCGTTCGGGCCCCCGGGAACCAGGATGTACCGCTCCGGCGACCTCGCCCGCCACCGGCCCGACGGCTCGTTGGAGTACCTCGGCCGCACCGACCACCAGGTGAAGATCCGGGGTTACCGGATCGAGCCCGGTGAGGTCGAGCGCGTGCTCGAACAGCACCCGGCTGTCGCACACGCCGTCGTGCTCGCTGATCAGGACTCCGGCGGGAGCAGGCTGATCGCCTACGCCGTGCCGTGCGGTGAGCTGGATGCCACGGTCCTACGCGAGTACGCCAAGTCGGTCCTGCCAACGCACATGGTTCCGTCCTTCATCACGTTGGTGGACAGAATCCCGTTGACCACCAATGGAAAGCTCGACCGCAGGGCACTCCCCAGACCCGATGCCGCCCTCCCGGTGAGCCGGGCCCCCGCGAACGAGCGGGAGGAACTGCTGTGCGGCCTGTTCGCCGAGACCTTGGGGGTGTCCCGAGTCGGTGCCGAGGACAGCTTCTTCGACCTGGGCGGGCACTCGCTGCTCGCCACCCAGCTGATCAACCGTGTTCGCGCGGCGACGGGCACGGAGTTGAGCATCCGCACCCTCTTCGACGCGCCGACCGTCGCCGCGTTGGCACAACGACTCCAACTGCGGACAGAGGCGTCACTGCCGAGAGTTCCCGTCTCGCGGAGGCCGGAGCGAATCCCGCTCTCCCCTGCTCAGCGCAGGTTGTGGTTCTTCAGCCGTTTCGCACAGGCGAACTCGGTCTACAACATGGCGTTCGCGGTGCGGCTGACCGGTCGGCTTTCGGCTGAGCACCTGCGCGAGGCGCTGCACGACGTCGTGGCCCGCCACGAAGTGTTGCGCACGACCGTCGCGGAGTGCGAGGGCGAGCCCTACCAGTGCATCGGGACACCGGACGTGCTGCCGTTCATCGTGGAGAGCGCATCCGAGACCGAGCTGGCCGACCGACTCGCCGAGGCTTCGGCGCACCAGTTCGACCTCACCGCTGAACTCCCCGTGCGCGCGGTGGTGTACCGGCTGGCGGACGAGGAGCACGTGCTGCTGATCCTGCTGCACCACATCGCGGCGGATGGCTGGTCCCTGTCCCCACTCGCCCGCGATCTGTCCACCGCGTACCAGGCTCGTGCGCGGGGAGATAGTCCACAGTGGAGCGCCGGTCTCGTGCAGTACGCGGATTACGCGCTGTGGCAGAACGAGATCGACCAGCAGGACGAGATCAGCCACTGGACCGACGTCCTGCGCGGTGTCCCCGACGTGCTGCCGCTGCCGACCGACCACCCACGGCCACAGGTGTCGGCGCATCGCGGGGAAACCCTGGAGTTCGATCTCGACGCTGATCTGCACGCGGCGTTGAGCGACCTCGCCAGGTCCACGCGGACGAGCTTGTTCATGGTGCTGCACGCCGCGATCGCGGCACTGCTGTCCCGGTTGGGCGCTGGTGAGGACATTCCTGTCGGCACCCCGGTCGCCGGACGCCACGACGAATCGCTGCACGAGACGATCGGGTGCTTCGTCAACACCGTGGTGCTGCGCACGGACCTCTCCGGATCGCCGACGTTCGCCGAGCTGCTGGACCGGGTGCGCGCGGTCGACCTCGACGCCTTCGCGCATCAGGAACTCCCGTTCGAACGCGTTGTGGAAGCTCTCAACCCGCCGCGTTCGCTTTCCCACCACCCGGTGTTCCAAGTCATGCTGGCCTTCCAGGACACCCCACCCGCCGACTTCGACCTCCCAGATCTGCGCGTGGAGCCGGTCGCGGTGCACGGCGGCGCTTCGCGCATGGACCTGCTGTGGAGCCTGCGGCAGAAGCACGACGTCACCGGAGGACCCGCCGGTGTGACCGGCGAGCTGGAGTACGACACGGAGCTGTTCACCCCCGCGACCGCCCGGCTGCTGCTCGCTCGTTTGGAACGGCTCCTGCGCGCAGCGGTCGAGGCTCCGCACACGCCGATCGCCGATCTGCCGATCCTCACTCGGGGGGAGCAGGACCGGATGATCGTCAGGTGGAACAGCACCGCGCGCGAAGTACCCGGGACAACCGTGCACGAGCTGTTCACCGCTCAGGCCGACCGAGTTCCAGATGCGCCAGCAGTGATCTACGGCGACACGGTCCTCACCTATCGCGAGTTGTCCGCACGCGTTGACGAGATCGCGACGGATCTCGCCGCGCGCGGAGCCGGGCCGGGAAGCCTGGTCGCGCTCGTGCTGCGGCGGGATCCGGATCTGCTGGCGACCATGCTCGCGGTCCAGGCGATCGGAGCCGCGTACGTACCGTTGGACCCCGATCTCCCCGGCGAACGCCTCACCGCACTGCTCGCCGACACGCGTCCGTGTCTGGTCGTGCGCAACGAAGGCGTGAGCGTGACCTCGCCGGGCGGCACGGTGCCGGAGGGCACCGCGTACGTGATCCACACATCTGGCTCGACCGGCCGTCCGAAGGGCGTCGTCGTCCCGCACAGCGCGCTGGTGAACCTGGTGCTGGCCCTGCGCGAGCAGCTGGGCGTGCGGGAGCAGGACCGCGTGCTTGCCTCCGCTCCCGCCAGCTTCGACATGTCCAAGCCCGAGTGGTACCTGGCCCTGGTGACCGGTGCCGCGGTGGTGCTGGCCGACCGGGAGTCGTTGCGTGATCCCGGTGAGCTGCTGGAGCTGCTCGAACGTCAACGGGTCACGGTGATGCAGGCGACCCCGTCGCTGTGGCAGACGCTTCTCGCGCGGCGACCGCGCCACCTGCGCGGCATTCGTGCGGTGATCGGCGGTGAGACGGTCCCGTCCGAACTGGCTGAGGCGTTGAGCGACCTGGGGTGCTCGCTGCTGGCCTGTTACGGGCCGACCGAGACCACGGTCTGGTCCACAACGCACGCGGTGACCAGAGTGGACGGACAGACTGTCCCACTTGGACGTCCACTGTGGAACACCAGGTGCTACGTGCTCGACAAGCGGATGCGGCCGGTACCGCCCGGGGTCGTCGGAGAGCTGTACATCGCCGGGGCCGGTGTCGCGTCGGGCTACCTGAACCAGCTGCCGCTGACCGCGAGCAGGTTCGTCGCCGATCCGTTCGGCCCTGCCGGTGCCCGGATGTACCGCACCGGCGACCTCGCCGCGTGGGGCGCTGACGGGATGATCCGGTTCCACGGCCGCACGGACGACCAGGTCAAGGTGCGGGGCCACCGCATCGAGCTCGGCGAGATCGAGGCCGTCCTCGCGCGGCACCCCCAGGTCCACGCGGCTGCGGCGAGCGTGCACGACCGCGGCTCGGACGACCGGAGGCTGGTCGGTTACGTCGTGCCTTCCGGTGACGGCATCGACCTGAACGCTGTCGGCGAGCACGTGGCGCGGCACCTGCCCGACTACATGGTGCCGGCGCGGCTCGTCCCGCTGGACCGGCTTCCTTTGAACAGGAACGGAAAACTGCTGCGCGACCAGCTCCCCGAGCCCGACTGGACGACCTCCGTCACCGACTCCGCTCCTCCGGGAACACTGCACGAGCAGTTGATGTGCGAGCTGTTCGCCGAGGTGCTCGGGCTGCCCAAGGTTCGTCCGAGCGACAACTTCTTCGAACTGGGCGGGCACTCGCTGATCGCCGCGCGGCTGGCTGAGCGCGTGCACGCGGTGCTCGGGGTGGAGCCGACGATCCGCGACGTCTTCGAGGCAGGCACCCCCGCGCAGCTGAACCGGCTGCTCGGCGGGTCAGAGGACGAGAGCGAACGCGGTCACATGGTTGCCTTCCGCACCGGTGGGCGCGCCGCACCCGTGATCTGCGTGCACCCGCTCAGCGGTATCAGCTGGCTGTACTCGGGGCTGCTGCGGCACATCGACCGCGACCACCCGGTGTACGGGATCCAGGCCGATGTCGAGGACATGCCGCAGAGCGTCGAGGAGATGGCCGAGCGGTATGTGGAGCTGCTCCGCTCAGTGCGGCCGACCGGGCCGTACCACCTCGTCGGCTGGTCCTTCGGAGGGTTGGCGGCGCACGCGATGGCGGTGCGGCTGCGCGAACTCGGCGAGGAGGTCGGTGAACTGTTCCTGGTGGACACCATCGCCGGCACCGGGTCCGAACCGGGGCTGGCCATCGACGATGAACGGATCTTCCGAGTCCTGCTGACCGCGGTGGGCTTCAACGACGACGAGTTCTCCACGGCGGAGCTGGACTTCACCACCGTGTCAGCCCTGCTGCGCCGCGAGGGAAGCCTGCTGGCGCGGTTCACCGAGGAGGACATCAGCCGCATCGTCGCGGTGTCGCGCAACAACGAACGGCTCATGCGCGCCTACCGTCCGCCCGTCTACCACGGCGACGTCGTCTACATCGGCGCCACTGGTGGCCCACCGCGTGAGATCCCGACCTGGGAGTTGTGGCGTCCCAACGTCGGTGGTGCGCTGGCGGTCCACAAGGTGCCCAGTGTCCACCACCGCATCATGCAGCCGCAGAACGTCGACATGGTGGGTGCGGCACTCCGGGAGCACCTGCGGGCGTCACGGTGATCACCGCGAAGCGGGCGACCGCAGCAGTTCGCACGTACTACGAGTTGGTTGACGCCGGCGACGTCGAAGGCGTGGTAGGGCTCTTCGACGACGATGCCGTCTACCTGCGTCCGGGCTACGCGCCGTTGCGTGGGCACGCGGCGTTGCGGAGTTTCTACCGGACTGACCGCGTGATCGCCTCCGGCCACCACCATCTCGGGGAGTTCGTGGTGGCGGGGCGCACCGTTGTGGTGCGGGCCCACTTCTCCGGCGATCTGAAGAACGGGAGCCGCGTCTCGCTGCGCTTCGCTGACTTCTTCGAGGTCTCCGACGACGCGCGGTTCCTCCGACGCGAGACGTTCTTCTTCACCCCAACGGTCTGAGTGCAAAGGAGTGCGCCGGTGCGATCCCGGACCGAACTGGCTGGCCTGCCGACGGGCGCGAGGGTGGTGATCCGACTGCCCAACGGCGAGGAGCTGGCACAGACCCTGCTCACCTGCTTCGACCTCGACCTCGTCGCTGTTCCCCTACACCCCAGGTCCACCGATGCCACGGTCTCCGGGATCGTCGAGCGAGTCGCCGCATCGGCCGTCGTCGACGTTCGCGGATTCCGTGGCACCGGCCTCCCCTCCGCCCACTCCGACAGCGCTGACTTGGCGTACATCATGTTCACCTCGGGCTCCACCGGCCCGCAGAAGGGCGTGATGCTCAGCCGGAGCGCGGTGCTCGGCAACGCGCGCAAAACCGCCGAGCTGCACGGCATCGCACCGGACCGTCCACATGGGACATGCCTGCCGCTGTACCACTGCAACGCCTTGGTGATGTCCCTGCTCGGAACGCACATCACTGGCGCTCCGCTCGTGCTCCAGCCGAGCTTCGACCCCGCCGCCTACTTCGCCGCGCTTGGAGCTGCCGAGGCCAGGACCGCCTCCATCGTGCCCGCGCTGTTGGCGGATCTGCTGGAGGTCGCCCCCGCGTGGCCGGACGGGCTGGAGTACCTGATCACCGCCGCCGCTCCGCTGACCAGCGACCTCGCCCGGCGCTTCCACCGCCGCTACGGACCTCGGCTGCGCCAGGGCTACGGCCTGACCGAGGCGGTGAACTTCAGCTTCACCATGCCGCGGCTCGACGGGACCGAGTTCGCCAGGCAGTACCTGGAGGACGCCCCGCCGGTCGGCCTCCCCCTGCCCGGGACCGAGCTGCGGTTGGAGTCCGGGGAGGTGTGGATCAGGACTCCCGACCTGATGACCGGCTACTGGCAGGACCGGGAGACGACCGCGGCCACGGTGACCGAGGACGGTTGGCTGCGGACCGGGGATCTGGGCGAACTGCGCGACGGGCTGCTGGTGCTGCGCGGCAGGACCAAGGAGCGCATCAACCGGGGTGGTGAGAAGCACTACCCGCTCGACATCGAACGAGGCTGGCGTGAAGCGGGGCTGTCCGGGCGTTTCGCCGCGGTGGGGGTCAGCGAACCCACGCTGGGCCAGGACATCGGGCTCGTCGCCACCGACCAACCCCTCTCCGCCGTGCGTGAGCTGTGTGAGCGGACCCCGCTGCGGCCCGCCGTGATCCGCTTCGGTGGGTTCCAGGCCACCTCCACCGGCAAACCGCAACGCACAGCGATGGGCCGTGCTCTCGCAGCGCGCCGCCAGGCACCCGCGCGGTACGAGCGGCTGCTGCGCTACGCGGCGGCCACCGCGCACGAGTTGCTGCGCCTCGGTTCGGACGACGCAGAGCTGCGAGCCCTCGCCGAGCACGTCGGGTACCAGAAAGGCGACGAAGCTGTCTTCGCCGCCTTCGACTTCATGCGCGAGCACTGGAACTCCGAGGACAACGCCGAGCTCGCCGCGAGCAAGGCCCGGTGGCGAACACGGTTGCTGACCATGTGGCCCCTGTCGGACTACGCCGAGCTCGCCGCCGAAGTCATTTCGTGCCAAGGCTTCCCACGTGACCTGGTGCCATTCGGCACCGAAGGACGCATTGAGGACGGCGCGCTGCTCGTACTGCCCCACGTGCCCGACACCACGACGGATGGCCTGCCTTGGGCGCTCGGAGCACTGTGGTCCTTTGTGGACGGTGAGCGGACCGGAGTCGGGATCGACCGCTGGGAACACCTGCACGCCCTGCGCGGCCGAGGCTTCGCCACTGCGGGCTGTTCCGTGATGCGCGCGGGACGGCATGACCTCGGCGGCGTGGTGTGGGCACACGCGCCACAACCTGGACCCGACACAGAGACTGGAGCCATGGGATGACCTACGACCTCGCCCCCGGCAGGATGAAGCGGACGCCCGACCACGAGGACGAAATCCTCGACATCCGGCGGCACCAAGACCCTTCCCGCAACCGGCTGACCCCCGTGGTGCAACTGCCGCCCGTCGCGGCACAGGCCGTCGTCGACGCTCTCACCGGGCTGGTCAGAGCTGCCCACGATCGTGAGCGGCTCTCCCCCACTCCGCAGGGGGAGCTGAAGGAGGCCCAGGAGTTCGAGGAGGGCGACGTCTTCATGGTCGAGCCGCCGTTCGAGGGGTTCTTCGCCGACCGCTACCTGATGGACTTCTACGACACCGGAGAACGCGACATCTGCTCCCGGATGCACCTGCACACCGGCCTCCGGTTCGTGCGCATGATGACCGGCGCGAACACCACGATCCGGGTGTCGAGCCTCTCCCCGATCACGGTGCGGCCCTCGCCGAGCTGGACCAGCCCGCTGGACAGCTTCGTCGACCCGCTGCCCGGCACCCCCGACGGCGTGCACCGCGACCGGTACAACGTGATCGTGCCGCCGGACTCCTGGGTGGACATGCAGATCCCGCGCGGGGTCTCGCACCAGTTCAACGCGGTCGGCCCGAACGCGGTGATCGACTCCGTGCACCCGGAGGAGTCGATCGAGACCCTGCGGGAGGGGATGTCGGGTTACCGCATGATGGCTCAGACGATCTTCCTCGCCAAGGACAAGAGCCCGGCCAGCACGTGCGCGGACACCACCGGTCCCGCCTGATCCCACCTCCGGCGGGGCGGTGCCGACCACCAGCCCCGTCGGCCCCGTTCCGCGCCGTTCCCGCCCCGTTCCGCGCCGTTCCCGCGCCGGGCGCGCGTGGCTGGCCGGCTGGCGTGGTCGGGGTTCTCGCGTTTTGTCACCTTGATGCGCAAAAGAGCGCTCTCATTTCGCATTAAGCCTACAAAACGCGAAATGAGCTACGGGGTGGTTGGGTCACCCTGGGAGTGATGATCCGGGGGCTCGGCCGAAGCCTTGGGGAGTTGATGACGAGCTGTGGGCGGTGATCAAGCCGTTGCTGCCCAAGGTGAAGCGTCGGGTTCGGCATCCGGATCGGCTGGTGCTCCATAACGCGATTCGTGCTGCGCGCCGGGATCCCTGGGGGACATCTGCCATAGGAACTCGGCTTCGGCCCCGGCTGGCCGAGTGGACGGAGGCTGGCCGAGTGGACGGAGGCTGACGCGTGGTCCCTGGTGTCCGAAGTCCGGGAGCCCTGGCCAAGGCGGCCCGCCGCGCGCCTCTACGATCCCGCTCCGTGGAGAACGAACAGCGCCAGGCGGCGCCGGGGGCGGTCAGTGTCCAACTGGCCTATCTGCCGACCCGGGCCGACATTGCCGAGGCACTGGGCGCACGGACTCCACGATGGTGGCGTCTTCCATTGATCGTCGGGGTGATCACGGCAGCCGTTCTCGTTCTTCTCTTGATGCTCGCGGCGCCCGAGGAGGTGACCGTGCTGGCGGCCGCAGCCATGCTCCCAGCGGTGGGGAGCCTCGTGGGCGGATGGGTAAACCAGCTATACCGAGTGCGGCAGCTGACCAGGCACGCGCGCTCGCAGGGCGAGTACACCATGCGGGCGGACGATGACGGCGTACACGCCGCCACGGCGGTCATGGAGAACATGATTCCCTGGGCGTCGTTCCGCCACTACATCGAGACGACAAACCTCTTCGTGCTGGTAATGGACGACACAGTGGGCGGAATGGCCCTGCTGCCGAAGCGCGGGTTGCGCGACGGAGCGGACGTCGACGGGCTACTGGCGGTTGTCGCACGGAATCTCGCACCGCGCCCGTCCGGCGGCTGACAAAGCGGCGATCCGCGTCGGCCAGGCATTCGGGCAGGTGCTTCAGATCCGGGCGTTCGGAGTTCCGCCGCCCCGCAGCGGGCTGGTATCCCGTGCAGGCGCAGACCGCTCTCGCTCATTACCCGAACAAGTCGAGTCAACCGACACACAAGAACGACACCCCGCATTCCGTTAGCAGCTCTAGGGCTCCACAACGCGGAATGAGGGGCACGCGGGTGAGCGCGCCAGGGGTGGCGAGGTGGTGCGACCGCGTGGGTTCCGCTGCCCGACAACAGTCAGCCTGACCGCCGCCTCCTGGTTGGTCGTGGCGGTGCGCATGGACGAACCCCGCCCAGGATCGCTCGATCGGCAACAGCGCCGGGCGGGCGCGGCAGTGAGGCCGAAAGCCCCTGGTCGCTGTTCCGAATTGCCCTGGCACCGGTTCTCGGTCCGCGCGAACAGTAAGGGACGCGACAGCTGACCGAGGGAGGTGGACACGGTGATGTACTGGAACGGCGGTGGCTGGGCGTGGATGGCCTTCATGCCCCTGCTGTGGATCGTGCTGATCGGCCTGATCGTGTGGGCGGTGGTTCGCCTCACGCAGCGCCACGTTGGAGGCGATCACGGGCAGGATCGCGGCTGGCCACCCCGCGAAACGCCTGAGGAGATCCTCGACCGCCGCTTTGCCTCCGGCGAGATCGACGCGGACGCCTACACCGAGGCACGGGAACGCCTCGCCGCAGGCAAACCGAGGCCCCGATGACCGCGCTGCGGGGGCGCTGGCCGCCGGTGGCCGTGCTGGTTGCCGCGGTGGCAATGTTGGTCGCCTCGCTGGTGTGGGTCGCGGGCGACGGGTCCGCACCACCCGGCCCCACGACGAGGACGGCTGGCGTCCCAGGTGAGGGGCCGGTGCGCACCATGGACGACGCCGACCGCGCGGCTGAGCGCTTCGCCGACCAAGAGGGCCTGCGCGTCGGGGAAGTCATGCAGTTCAGCAACGGCTACTACGCCCAGCTCCTCGCTCCCGACGGCAGCCGCGCCACCGAGGTCCTCATCGACCCCGACAGCGGCACCGTCCAGATCGAGTTCGGCCCCGCCATGATGTGGAACACCGCCTCCGGCATGATGCCGGCCCCCGGCCGGACCGGTACCGCCGCCATCGGGCCCGACCAGGCGGTGCGGATCGCCGACCAGTGGCTGAGCGAGCACCGGACCGGTCTGCACGCCGCCGAACCCGACCGGTTCCCCGGCTACTACACCCTGCACACCCTGCGGGACGACCACATAGTCGGCATGCTGTCGGTCAATGCCACCACCGGCGCGGTCTGGTACCACACCTGGCACGGCCGCTTTCTCCAGATGCGAGAGCACCTCGGCGGCGCATAGCGCGAGATCGGCACGAGTCCCCTCGAAGAGCCTGCTGCGAGGCGGGCTATGGCGTTGTAGGACCAGACCGAGCAGGAGCTGGGTTCGGCGGACAGTGGAGCGCCTCCGCGTTCCTGCACGCGAAAGCGAGTTGGAGCGGCGTGTCAGAGGACTTGCTTGGCGTTGCTCCGGGTAGGGACGTTGGTCTTTCAGGCAAGGGGCCCTCGCCCCTGGCTGGGCAGTGCGTGAGGGACCCACGCTGAGCTTGCTCGCCGGTCGGCGAGCCGGACACGCGAAGCGACGGACCGAGACGCCAATGACCTGGACACACCGCAGCACGGGCGGCAAGACAACGGGAAGAACGCCTGCGACTGGGCAGGGCTTGCGACCGTCCACAGTCGACGGTCGGACGACGGGCGGGCGGCGGGTGATGATGCTGAGCCTGGCCACGGTCGGGTTCGCGATCAACTTCTGGGCGTGGGCGCTGCTGAGCCCGCTCGGGCCGCTGTTCAAGGACTCCTTGGGGTTGAGCGCGTTCCAGCAGGCGCTGTTGGTCGCCGTGCCCGTCGTGGTGGGGTCGGTGGGGCGGGTTCCGGTGGGGGCGCTGACCGACCGGTTCGGCGGGCGGGTGATGCTCCCGGCGCTCTCGGCGCTGACGATCGTGCCGGTGCTGTACCTCGGGCTGGGCGGGCACGGCTCGTTGACCGCGCTGCTGATCGGCGGCTTCTTCCTCGGGCTGGGCGGTACCGCGTTCGCGATCGGGGTGCCGTTCGTCAACTCCTGGTTTCCCCCGCAGCGGCGCGGGTTGGCGATCGGGATCTTCGGCGCGGGCATGGGTGGCACCGCGATCAGCGCCCTGACCACCGTGCCCTTGGTGACCATCGGCGGGGTGGCGACGCCGTTCGTGGTGACTGCGGTGGTGCTGGCGGTTTACGCGGTCGCCGCGGCCGTGCTGCTACGGGACGCTCCGGGATGGACCGTGCCCACGGAGCCGGTCGCCCGCCGCCTTGCCGACGCTGCCCGGCTGCCGGTGACCTGGCAGGCGTCCTGGTTGTACGCGGTGCTCTTCGGCGGGTACGTCGCGTTCTCGGTCTACCTGCCCGCCTACCTCAAGACCGCCTACGGGCTCACCCAGGCTGACGCGGCCAACCGGATGGCCGGATTCGTGCTGCTCGCCGTGCTGATGCGCCCGGTCGGCGGTTGGTTGTCCGACCGGTTCGGCCCGATCCGGGTACTGACCTCCGCCCTGGCCGTCGTCGCGATGGGTGCGGCGACGCAGGCGTTCACTCCGGCGTTGATGCCGGTGGGCACAGTCGCGTTTCTGGTCATGGCCGCCGCGCTCGGCGCGGGCAGCGGCGCCGTGTTCGCACTCGTGGCCTTGCTGGTGCCGGGGAACAAGGTCGGCTCGGTCACCGGGGTGGTCGGCGCTGCCGGTGGCTTGGGCGGGTTCATCCCGCCGCTGGTCATGGGCGCCCTCTACGGCGCGTTCGGCTCCTACGCGCTCGGCCTGGCGGCGCTGGCCGTGGTCGCCACCGGCACCCTCGCCTTCACGAGGACCACCGTGCGGCGGTCCACCGACGAAACGTAAGACCTGCCCGCGATCACCAGGAGGACCACCACGGTGAGCACCGGAACCGATCCCCACTCCAGCCCCGGCCACGCGGGCTTGGACACCGAACTGACCGAGGCCCTCGTCCGCACCCGCCGGTTCTTCACCCGCGCCGAGGTCTCCGACGACCTGCGCACAGTGCACAAGGTCGGTGGGCGGCAGGCGGATGAGTTCTACCGGGACCGGTGGAGCCACGACAAAGTGGTGCGCTCCACGCACGGGGTGAACTGCACCGGGTCGTGCTCGTGGAAGGTCTACGTCAAGGACGGGATCATCACCTGGGAGGCCCAGCAGACCGACTACCCCTCGGTCGGTCCCGACCGGCCGGAGTACGAGCCGCGCGGTTGCCCGCGGGGGGCGGCGTTCTCCTGGTACACCTACTCGCCCACGCGGGTGCGCTACCCCTACGTGCGCGGCGTGTTGCTGGAGATGTACCGGGAAGCCAAGGCGCGCACGGGAGATCCGGTTCTCGCCTGGGAGTCCATTGTGGACGACCCGGCATCCGCCACGCGGTACAAGGCGGCTCGCGGCAAGGGTGGTCTGGTGCGGGCGTCCTGGGACGAGGCGAGCGAGCTGGTCGCCGCGGCGCACGTGCACACGATCAAGCGCCACGGACCGGACCGTGTCGCAGGGTTCTCGCCGATCCCGGCGATGTCCATGGTCTCGCACGCCTCCGGAGCGCGGTTCGTGTCGCTGCTGGGCGGGTCGATGCTGTCGTTCTACGACTGGTACGCCGATCTGCCGGTCGCCTCGCCGCAGGTGTTCGGCGACCAGACCGATGTGCCGGAGTCCGGGGACTGGTGGGACGCGGGCTATCTGATCATGTGGGGCTCGAACCTCCCGGTGACCCGCACCCCGGACGCGCACTGGATGGCCGAGGCCCGCTACCGGGGGCAGAAAGTGGTCGCGGTGGCGCCGGACTACGCGGACAACGTGAAGTTCGCCGACGAGTGGCTCGCGGCCCGGCCGGGCACCGACGGCGCGCTGGCCATGGCCATGGGGCACGTCATCCTGCGCGAGTTCTTCGTCGAGCGGCAGGTGCCGTACTTCACCGACTACGTCAAGCGCTACACGGACCTGCCGTTCCTGGTCCGGCTCACCGAGCGCGGGAACGGCTACGCACCGGGGAAGTTCCTCACTGCCGCCGACCTCGACGGTGAGCGGGACACGGAGCACGCGGCGTTCAAGCCCGTTCTGCTCGACGCCACCACTGGGGCACCGGTGGTGCCCGGCGGCTCGCTCGGCTTCCGCTACGGCGAGCAGGGCGCGGGCAAGTGGAACCTCGACCTGGGTGATGTCGATCCGCTGCTGTCGGTGCACGGTGGCGAGGCGGTCGTGGTGGAGCTGCCGAGGTTCGACACGTCCGGGGTGGTGCGGCGCGGCGTTCCGGTGCGGCGAGTGGGCGGGCACCTGGTCACCACGGTGTTCGATCTGCTGCTCGCCCAGTACGGGGTGCGGCGCACGGGGCTTCCCGGTGCCTGGCCGAGCGGCTACGACGACGCAGGGCAGCCGTGCACGCCCGCGTGGCAGGAGGTGATCACCGGTGTGCCCGGGCAGGCCGCGGCTCGCATCGCGCGGGAGTTCGCCGCCAACGCGGAGGAGTCCCGGGGCCGATCAATGATCATCATGGGGGCGGGCACCAACCACTGGTTCCACTCCGACACCATCTACCGGGCGTTCCTCGCCTTGACCACGCTCACCGGCTGCCAGGGGGTCAACGGCGGCGGGTGGGCGCACTACGTGGGGCAGGAGAAGTGCCGCCCGGTCACCGGCTGGTCCCAGCTGGCGTTCGGGCTGGACTGGTCGCGCCCGCCGCGGCAGATGATCCAGACCGCGTACTGGTACCTGCACACCGACCAGTTCCGCTACGACACCTCCACCTCTTTGGGCGGCAGGAGCACCTCGGAGCTGATCGCGCTGTCCGCGCGGCTGGGCTGGATGCCGTCGTACCCGACGTTCGACCGCAACCCCCTGGACCTGGCCGACGACGCCGAGCGCTCCGGACTGTCCACTTCGGACTACGTTGTCGGGGAGCTGAAGGCCGGGCGGCTGCGGTTCGCGTGCGAGGATCCGGACTCGCCGGAGAACTTCCCGCGCGTGCTGAGCGTGTGGCGGGCCAACCTGCTGGGCTCCTCGGCCAAGGGCAACGAGTACTTCCTCAAGCACCTGCTCGGCACCGACTCGTCGCTGCGCGCGGAGGCCCCCGGTGCGCCGACGGGGAAGCTGGACCTGTTGCTGTCACTGGATTTCCGGATGACCAGCACCACCCTGTTCTCCGACGTGGTGCTGCCCGCGGCCACGTGGTACGAGAAGCACGACCTGAACACCACGGACATGCACCCGTTCGTGCACTCGTTCAACCCCGCGATCGCCCCGCCCTGGCAGACCCGCACCGACTGGGCCGCCTTCCAGACCATCGCCAAGGCTTTCAGCAGCCTCGCCGAGACGCACTTGGGCGTGCGCAAAGACGTTGTGGCGACGCCGTTGCTGCACGACACCCCCGACGAGCTCGCCACGCCGCACGGTGTGGTGCGGGACTGGAAGGCCGGCGAGTGCGACCCGGTGCCCGGCGTCACCATGCCGAGGATCACGGTGGTGGAGCGCGACTTCGCCGCGATCGCGGCGAAGATGGGCGCGCTGGGGCCGCTGGTCGACTCCTTGGGCGCGACCACCAAGGGCGTCACCTTTCGGGTCGAGCAGGAGGTGGAGTACCTGCGGCACAAGAACGGCACCGTCCGTGGCGGACCCGCGGACGGCCGTCCGTCGCTGGTGCGCGACGTGCACGCGTGCGAGGCGGTCCTCGCGCTGTCCGGCACCACCAACGGACATCTGGCCACCCAGGGCTTCCGCGCGCTCGAACAGCGGACGGGGACACCGCTGGTGGACCTGGCCGCCGAGCACGAGGGCAAACGGATCACCTTCGCCGACACGCGGTCCGCGCCGGTTCCGGTGATCACCTCCCCGGAGTGGTCCGGCTCGGAGAGCGGCGGACGGCGGTACTCGCCGTTCACCATCAACGTCGAACGCCGCAAGCCGTGGCACACCCTGACCGGGCGGCAGCACTTCTTCCTCGACCACGACTGGATGGCCGAGCTGGGCGAGCAGCTGCCGGTGTTCCGGCCGCCGTTGGACATGACCGCGTTGTTCGACGAGCCCCGCGTCGGTGAGCGGGGTGAGCTGGGCATCGCCGTGCGCTACCTGACCCCGCACTCGAAGTGGTCCATCCACTCGGAGTACCAGGACAACCTGTTCATGCTCAGCCTCTCCCGTGGCGGGCCGACCATCTGGATGTCCACACAGGACGCCGCGAAGGTCGGAGTCGCCGACAACGACTGGATCGAGGCGGTCAACCGCAACGGCGTCGTCGTCGCCCGAGCGGTCGTCTCGCACCGCATGCCCGAGGGCACCGTCTACATGCACCACGCCCAGGACCGGCTCATCGACGTGCCCCGCGCCGAGACCTCCGGCAAGCGGGGCGGGATCCACAACTCGCTGACGCGGTTGCTGATCAAGCCCTCGCACCTGATCGGCGGCTACGCCCAGCTGTCCTTCGCGTTCAACTACCTCGGTCCGACCGGCAACCAGCGCGACGAGATCACCGTCATCCGGCGGCGCGGCCAGGAGGTGACCTACTGATGAGACTGATGGCCCAGATGGCGATGGTGATGAACCTCGACAAGTGCATCGGCTGCCACACCTGCTCGGTCACCTGCAAACAGGCGTGGACCAACCGCTCCGGCGTCGAGTACGTGTGGTTCAACAACGTCGAGACCCGCCCGGGGCAAGGGTATCCGCGCACCTACGAGGACCAGGAACGCTGGCGCGGTGGCTGGACTCTGAACAAGCGCGGCCGGCTGAAGCTGAAGGGCGGCGGCCGGTGGCGCAAGCTGGCGACCATCTTCAGCAACCCCAAACTGCCCAGCATCAACGACTACTACGAGCCCTGGACCTACGACTACGACACACTCACCACCGCGCCGTTGCAGGAGCACACCCCGGTCGCCCGGCCGCGGTCGCTGCTCAGCGGCGAGCCGACGAAGATCACGTGGTCGGCGAACTGGGACGACAACCTCGGCGGCGCTCCCGAGCACGGCCACCAGGACCCGATGCTCAAAGGCATCGAGGACAAGGTCCGCTTCGAGTTCGAGCAGACCTTCATGTTCTACCTGCCGCGCATCTGCGAGCACTGCCTCAACCCCTCCTGCGCCGCCTCCTGCCCGTCCGGGGCGATCTACAAGCGCAGCGAGGACGGCATCGTGCTGGTCGACTCCGACCGCTGCCGCGGCTGGCGGATGTGCGTCTCGGGCTGCCCGTACAAGAAGGTCTACTTCAACCACCGCACCGGCAAGGCCGAGAAGTGCACCTTCTGCTTCCCCCGTGTCGAGGTCGGCATCCCCACCGTGTGCGCGGAAACCTGCGTGGGCCGCCTGCGCTACATCGGCCTGGTCCTCTACGACGCCGACCGCGTCCTGGACGCGGCGTCCACACAGGACGATCGCGACCTGTACGAGGCGCAGCGCGAGGTCTTCCTGGACCCGAACGACCCGGCCGTGGTCCGCGAGGCCGAACGCGCCGGCATCCCGCGTGACTGGGTCGAAGCAGCCCAGCGCTCCCCGATCCACTCGCTGATCAACACCTACCGGGTGGCGCTGCCGCTGCACCCGGAGTACCGGACCATGCCGATGGTCTGGTACGTCCCGCCACTGTCCCCCGTCGTGGATGTCGTGCGGGACACCGGGAACGACGCCGAGGACCACGGCAACCTCTTCGCCGCCATCGACGCACTGCGCATCCCGGTGGAGTACCTCGCGCGGTTGTTCACCGCGGGCGATGTCGAGCCGGTCAACGCGGTGCTGCGCCGGCTGGCCGCGATGCGGTGCTACATGCGCGACATCAACCTCGGCCGCGAACCCCGGGAAGCCATCGCCAACGAGGTGGGCATGACCGGGGAGCAGGTCTACGACATGTACCGGCTGCTCGCCCTGGCCAAGTACGACGAGCGCTACGTCATCCCACCCGCCCACGCCGAACAAGCCCACGGGTTGGAAGAGCTGGCCACCGAATGCAGCCTCGACTACGAGGGAGGTCCCGGCATGGGCGGCTCCGGCCCGTTCGGGGAGAGCTCCGGCGGGGTGTCCCCGATCGCGGTGGAGAACTTCCGGATGCTGCGCGACAGGCAGACCGCCGACACCATCGCCGCCCCGGTGGACAAGGGCAATCGGGTCAACCTGCTCAACTGGGACGGCAAGGGACGCCCCGATGGACTCTTCCCACCGCGAGAACGACCAGGCGGTGGAGACCCGGCAGGCGAGGTGGAACCGAAACCATGACGATCACCGACGCCCACCGCGCCACCGCGTGGCAGGTCCAGTCACTGCTGATGGGCTACCCCGACGAGCAGCTCCTGGGCCGGTTCCCCCTGCTGCGGGCGGTGACCAGGACGCTGCCGACAGCACTGGCCGAACCGCTGACCGCGTTCCTCGACCACGCCGAGACGACCGCGCTGACCGAGCTCGCCGCGGCTTACGTGGCGACGTTCGACCACCGCAGGCGTTTCAGCCCCTACCTGACCTACTTCGCCTACGGCGACACCCGCAAACGCGGCATGGCCCTGCTCCGGTTCAAACACGCCTACCGCACCGCCGGACTGGAGCTCGACGGCACCTCCGATGGCGCCGAACTGCCCGACCACCTCGCGGTCGTGCTGGAGTTCGCCGCCACGGGCGACCTGGCGGTGGGACAGCGGCTGCTGATCGAGCACCGCGCCGGCTTGGAACTGATGCGCCTAGGTCTGCATGAAGCCGGTTCCCCGTGGGCCCGCGTTCTGGACTCGGTGTCGGCGACGCTCCCGCCGCTGGGCAGGCGCGAACACGAGAAGGTGGCCCGGCTGGCCGCCGAAGGCCCACCAGAGGAAGAGGTCGGCCTGGCCCCGTTCCCCCCGTCAGGAGGTCTTCCTTGAGCACGCGGCTCGCCGCCCAGGACGCCACGACCGTGGGCACGGTGGACATCCTGCTGTGGGTCGTCGTCCCGTACCTGTCGATCGCGATCTTCATCCTCGGCCACATCTGGCGCTACCGCTACGACAAGTTCGGCTGGACCACCCGCTCCTCCCAGCTGTACGAGAACCGGTTGCTGCGCCTGGGCAGCCCGCTGTTCCACGTCGGCATCCTGCTCGTCGCCCTCGGCCACGTCGGCGGCCTGCTCATCCCCAGGTCCTGGACCGATGCCGTCGGAGTCAGCGACACCGCCTACCACGTCGCCGCCGTCGGGCTCGGCACCCTCGCCGGGTTCTGCACCCTGGTCGGCGCGGCGATCCTGGTCTACCGCCGCCGCACCGTCGGCCCGGTGTTCTCCGCCACCACCCGCAACGACAAGATCATGTACGTGCTGCTGGTCGGCACCATCGTGCTCGGCCTTGGCACCACCGTGCTCGGCAACCTCACCGACCACCCCCACGACTACCGCCAGACGGTCGCACCGTGGTTCCGCTCGATCTTCGCCCTCCAGCCCCAACCCCACCTGATGGCCGTGGCCCCGCTCGGGTTCCAGCTGCACGCCACCGCCGCCTGGGTGCTGTTCGCGTTCTGGCCGTTCAGCCGGCTGGTCCACGTGTTCTCGATGCCGCTGGGCTACCTGACCCGGCCCTACATCGTCTACCGCAGCCGTGACGACCGGCAGGCGGGCAGCCGGGCGCCTCGGCGCGGCTGGGAACGCACGCGATGACCGACTCACCGCACGTGCGGGGTGACCAGACCGGATTCGTAGGCGAGGACAACGAGTTGGGCGCGGTCGCGGGCGTGCAGCTTGGTCATGGCTCGGTTGATGTGGGTTTTCGCGGTCAACGGGCTGATCACCATGCGGTCGGCGATCTCGTCGTTGGACAGGCCCTGCGCGACCAGGACGACGGCCTCGCGTTCGCGGTTGGTCAGTTCTTCGAGCCCCGTGCCGGTGCCGGTGCTGAGCGGCTGGGTGACGTACCGGTTGATCAGTTTGCGGGTGATCGACGGTGCGAGCAGGGCGTCGCCGCGCGCCGCGACGCGCACCGCGTGCAGGAAGTCCTCCGGCTCGATGTCCTTGACGAGGAACCCGGCCGCACCGGCGCGCAGCGCGTTGAAGACGTACTCGTCCAAGCCGTAGTTGGTCAGGATGACGACGTGCACCGAAGCCAGGGCCGGGTCCGCGGCGATGCGCCGGGTCGCCTCGATGCCGTCCATGACCGGCATCTGGATGTCGATCAGCGCGATGTCGGGCAGGTGCTGCCTGGCCAGCGCCAGACCCGCGCTGCCGTCGGCGGCCTCTGCCACCACCTCGATGTCGTCCTCGATGTCGAGGAGCGCGCGGAAGCCGCTGCGGATGAGCGGCTGGTCGTCGACCAGCAGGACGCGGATCATGACGTGTGGTCCACGGGGAGCTCGGCGTGGACGGTGAACCCGCCTTCGCTGCGTGGTGCCGCGCGCAGGTGACCTCCGAGAGCGGTGACTCGCTCGCGCATCCCGAGCAGTCCGACGCCGGGTACCGGCGCTGTGTCCGGCGTGGCTCTGCCGTCGTCGTCGACCTGGACCACGAGGGCGCCGGGGCGGTAGTCGATCCGGACCGACGCGGTGGCGGCGCAGGCGTGACGGGCGATGTTGGTCAGCGACTCCTGGACGATCCGGTACGCGGTTCGGTCCACCGCGGCCGGCACGTCGTTTCGGTGTCCCTCGATCGTCAGCTTCGCGTCCAGACCGGTGCTGCGGGCCCGTCGCACCAGTTCCGGGAGATGGTCGAGCCCGCGCGGTGGGTCCTTGTCCTCCTCGCGCAGCGCCTCCAGGGTCGCTCGCAGTTCCCTTGCCGCCTCACGACCGGCCTCCTGGATCGCCAGCAGGGCCTCCGGCACCTGTTCGCCCCGCTTGGTGGCCACGTGGACGGCGGCGTCGGCCTGCACCTTGATGACGGAGATCTGGTGGGTGAGCGAATCGTGCAGCTCCCGCGCGATGTGCAGCCGCTCCTCGTCGGCGCGGCGCCGCGCGGTCTCCTCGCGGGTGCGCTCGGCCTCGTCCGCCCGGCGCTCGGCTTGTCGCAGCGCTTCACCCGCCGCCCCGGCGGCGATCAGCCAGGCCAGTGGGAGGACGTCCCGGCTCCGCGTGAACGCCTCGCCAACGGCCAAGTCGTGCGGAGAGGCCAGGATCGCGAGCGGAAGCGCGGCCAGCATGATCACCGAACCCGCGACCGCGACGATGCGGTGTCCCGCTCGCACGGCGGCGTACACCGCGAACAGATACGCGACAGCGGCCACGTCGAAACCGACGGCTTGGTGCCCCAGCGTGCACAACCCGGTGACGACCAGCACGACGACCGGAGCCCGGCGGTGCGCGGCCAGCGCCAGAGCGCCGGTGAGCGACAACGCGTAGCCCAGCGCGTCGAGATTCGTGGAGGGGTGCTGCCTGGACAGCCCGGCAACCAGAAGAAACACGGCCACGCCGACGGCGATCACCCAGTCTCCGGCACCGATGCGTCCCCTGCTCATGAAGTGCACCGTAGCCGGATGTTCGAACGGGCAACTCCTGTGCACGGATGATCAGCTGCCTACCGCACACGCAGTACTTTCGCGGTTCCTACGGCATCGGCGGCATCGCGAACTGTCCGCGTCCGCACAACGACCGGCAGGGGGTCCGGCGGACATGATCAGGCGACATCCGTCGTAGGAGCAGAAGGAGCACCCCATGTCCGGCCGTCACCTGCTTGCCACCGCAGCCTCCCTGCTGGCGGTGTTCGCGCTAGCCGCACCGGCGGCCGCGGATGTCTCGATCCAGTCGGCCACTGTCAGCGCTTACTCCTTGACCGCCGGGCGTCTCTGGTCCTTGGTGGCCGCCCTGCTGGGGCTGGCCGGCGTGGTCATCGGCGGACTGGCACTGGCCCGATCCGCCAGCCGAAGGGGAGCCATCGTGGCCCTGGTGGCGGGGCTGGCAGGCGCGGCCACCGGCGGGCTGGTCGTGGCCGCCGCCAACGGTGGTCCCGGCACCGGCTACGGAATAGTCGGGGGCTTCGTGGCCCTGGTGGTCGGGCTGGTCGCCATGATCCTCGGCGCGCTGGCACTGGCCCGATCCCGCCGATAGCGAGTCGGGTATCGGCGTCTACTTGGTCCTTCGTGAGTTCACACGTGGCCGCATGTCGGCCTGCGCAAGGACGCCCCGCGGGAGGTGCCGGAGTGGTCCGTCGCTGATTCATCGCGGCTCCCCTGACCTGTGCGACTAGCGCCTGTCCTGCAAGCCCTCCCGATTCCCCGACATGACGCGCCACCCCCGTGCCCCCGTGCCCCCGTGCCCCCGTGGCCCCGCTGGCGTGGTCCGTGCGCGCGTGGCCCGTGCGCCCGTGCGCCCGCTGGCGTGGTCCCGTGCCCCCGTGGTCCGTGCGCGCGTGCCCCGTGCGCCCGTGGCCCCGCTGGCGTGGTCGGTGTTTTCGCGTTTTGTAGGCTTAATGCGCGAAAGAGCGCTCTCATTTCGCATGAAGGTGACAAAACGCGAAATGAGGGGGGCGCGTGGGTGAAGGCGCCAAGGGGTGGTGAGGTGGTGCTACCACGTCCGGGACACGACCTAGGCTGTCGACAGCTCACCCGCGGACGGACTCCCGCCTCCGTTACGGTGTGAGCGCCAACCACCGCAAGCAGATTCGTGCTGTACGACGCCAGGAGACCCGACCTCGATGCTGGACCGAGCGGTCATCGACGCCCTGTTCCCCGCAGACCTCCCCGAACCGGACTACTGGGAGCAGCAGTACCCAGCTCGACCTCTGCCCGACGGCGCCCTGGTCACCCGCTTCGGTCCCTCCCCGACGGGGTTCGTGCACATCGGCGGCATCTACGTCGCCACCATCGACCAGGACCTGGCACAGCGCTCCGGTGGCCGTTACCTGGTGCGGATCGAGGACACCGACCAGTCCCGGGAGGTCGCCGGGGCCCTGGAGCAGTTCGGCCGCGCCTTCACCTACTTCGGTCTCGCCTCCGACGAGGACATCGACAAGGGCGGCGACTACGGTCCCTACCAGCAGTCCGCCCGCGAGCGGATCTACCTCACCTACGTCCGCGAGCTGCTGCGCCAGGACCGCGCCTACCTCGACTTCGCCACGAAGGACGAGCTGGCGGAGATCACCAAGCGGCAGCAGGCGCAGAAGCTGCCGCCCGGCTACTACGGCCGCTGGTCGCTGTGGCGCGACGCCGGTCCCGACGACGTCCAGGCCAAGCTCGACGCCGGGACGCCGTACGTGGTGCGGTTCCGGGCGCCGGAGGTCAGCAACGCGCGGACCAGGTTCACTGACGCGATCCGCGGCGAGATCGAGGCCGAGGCCAACCGCAACGACGTGGTCATCCTCAAGAGCTCCGAGCAGAGCCCCCGGCTCCCCACGTACCACTTCGCCCACGCTGTCGACGACCACCTGATGCGCGTCAACCTGGTCATCCGCGGTGACGAGTGGATCTCCTCGGTGCCGGTGCACCAGCAGTTGTTCGACGCGCTCGGCTTCTCCCCCGTCACCTACGCGCACATCGCGCCGCTGATGAAGCAGGAGGGCGGCAGCAAGCGGAAGCTGTCCAAGCGCAAGGACCCCGAGGCCGGCGTCGACTTCTACATCGAGGCGGGATACCCGGCGAAGGCGGTGCTGTACTACCTGCGGGGCCTGGCCAACGCACGACTGGCCGAGCTGCCGCTGGAGCAGGCGCTGGCCGAGCCCATCCAGCTGTCCAACTGCGGTGTCGCGGGAGCTTTGGTCGACCTGGTCAAGCTCGATGACATCTCCGCCGACCACATCGCCTCCCTGTCGGGCAGCGAGATCATCGACGCGATGACCGAGTGGGCGGCGCAGTTCGACCCCGAGGTGCGCGAGGTGCTCGACGCCGAACCCGACCTCGCGTTGCGGGCGCTGGCGGTGGAGCGCGACGGCGTGGAGAACCCGCGCAAGGACCTGCGGAAGTGGAGCGAGTTCCGCGCCGCCTACGGGTTCTTCTTCCCCCAGCTGCACGAGGCCGTCACCGGGGTGGACGACCCCCGCATCACCGACCTCGGTGTCGAGGCCACCGTGGTCCGGGCCCTGGCACAGGACTTCGTGGAGCACTACCAGCACCTCGACGACGGCCAGGAGTGGTTCGGCCAGATCCGCGAGCTCGCCGCCAAGCACGGCTTCGCCCGCAACGCCAAGGAGTACAAGAAGAACCCCGACGCCTACCCCGGGTCGATCCGCGAAGCCTCGCAGATCATTCGAATCGCGATCACCGGCTCCACCAAGAGCCCGGACCTGCACGCCATCACCCGGGCACTCGGCCAGGAGGAAACCCTGCGCCGCATCGCTCCGCTGACCGCCTGAGAGCAGTCCGCGCAGCCCTGACCACATCTCGCTGGTGATGGCACCTCCCGGCAGCCCCGGGAGGTGCCATCGGCGACTACCCCCACGCCGGAGCACTGACCCGCCACACCGACGAGGTCGTGTCCTGCACGGGGTAGCACCACCTCACCCCTTTGGCGCCTTCACCCACGCGCCCCCTCATTTCGCGTTTTGTCACCTTCATGCGAAATGAGAGCGCTCTATCGCGCATTAAGCCTACAAAACGCGAAAACACCGACCACGCCAGCCAGGCCACGCGCACACCGGGCACGGGAGCGGCGCCACCTCACGCGCGCCGCACGGGAGATCCGCTGCCCAGGTGTCCTGACCTGTGAGGTTGAAAACGCGACTGGCGGATGGGTGTCCTGCGCGTGGTAACACCACCCACCCTCTTGGCGCCTTCACCCACGCGCCCCCCTCATATCGCGTTTTGTAGGCTTAACGCGAAATGAGAGCGCTCTTTCGCGCATTAAGCCTACAAAACGCGAAAACACCGACCACGCCAGGCAAGTCACGCGCACACCGGGCACGGGAGCGGCGCCACCTCGCGCGCGCCGCGCGGGAGGCCGTCGGATCGGTGGCCAGCGGCACAACACCTTCAACGAACACCCCGGCTACCCGAGCGACGCCTGACGTGATGTGGCGGCGAGCGATCCGAGCAACGCAAGGGCCTCGCTGCTCGGCGACGCGGGCTCGGCGTGGTAGACCACGAGCTCCTGGCCCGGGCTCGACCGGACGTCGAAGGTCTGCATGGTCAGCGTCAACGGTCCGACGCCGCTGTGGTCGAAACGCTTGCGTTCGAGCGCCTTGCCGCGAGCGTCGTGGCTGGTCCACAGCTGAGCGAACTCGGGGCTCTCGTCGAGCAGTTCCGCGAGCACCTGTCGTACCCGCGGGTCGTCGGGAGCCTTGCCGTAGCCGAGCCGGAAACCGGCGACCGAGTTGCGTGCGACGTCGTGCCAGTCGCGGTAGAACGTGCGCGCGGCCGGGTCGGTGAACACGACGTGCATCAGGTTGTCCGAGTGGGCCCAATCGTGGAAGAGCGCGTCCGCGATCGCGTTGGACGCCAACACGTCGAAGGCCCGGTTGTAGACGATGGCCGGGTTGTTCGGCCACGCGGCCATGAGCTCCAGCAGGCTCGGGTCGACGCGGTCGCTCACCGCCGCGACCCGGGCTCGTGGGCTGAGCCCCGCCAGGCGGAACACGTGCTGGCGACTGTCCTCGTCAAGGCGGAGGGCGACGGCCAGCGCGTCGACCACCTGCGCGGAGGGCCTGCGTTCACGGCCCTGTTCGAGGCGGACGTAGTAGTCCACGCTGACCCCGGCCAGCAGGGCCACCTCCTCGCGCCGCAGGCCCGGGACCCGGCGGTGCCCCGTGCTGGGGAGGTTCACCTCGTCCGGGCTGACCTTCGCGCGCCGGGTGCTGAGGTAGACGCCGAGTTCCGACCGTGCCATACCAGCAGCGTAGGCCGCGATCCCGCGTACTTCCTGGGTGTGGCACTCCCAGGAAGACAGCGCCCTCCCGCGGCGCATCCCGCACGGCCACCGTGGTGGACATGCTGAACCAACACAAGGTCGTGCTCGTCACCGGCGCCAGCAGCGGGATCGGTGAGGCCGTCGCCGCCCGCTTGGTCCACGAAGGACACCACGTGGTCGCGGGTGCTCGCCGGACCGACCGGCTACAAGCGCTCGCCGAGCGCACCGCGGACGCGGCCGCCCGGTCCGGTGGCAGCTTCCACCCGGTGCGGCTCGACGTGACGGACCGGGCGGACGTCGACGCCTTCGTCAAGCTCGCGCGGGACCGGACCGGGCGTGTCGACGTTCTCGTCAACAACGCCGGTGTCATGCCGCTGTCGCGACTGGACTCCCTGCTGGTCGAGGAGTGGGACCGGATGATCGATGTGAACGTCCGCGGCCTGCTGCACGGGATCGCCGCGGCCCTGCCGCACTTCACCGCGCAGGGCTCGGGCCACTTCGTCACGATCGCGAGCGTCGGGGCCCACCAGGTCGTGCCGACCAGCGCCGTGTACTCCGGCACCAAGTACGCCGCCTGGGCGATCACCGAAGGACTGCGCCAGGAGTCCGATCCCTCGATCCGGGTCACCACCGTCTCCCCGGGGGTGGTCACCTCCGAGCTCGCGAACTCCATCACCGAACACGGGGCGGCCGAGGCGATGCGCACCTTCCGGGCGCACGCGATCGAGCCGGACGCCATCGCCGGAGCCGTCTCCTACGCCATCGGCCAGCCCGCCGACGTCGACGTGAACGAGATCGTCGTGCGCCCGTCCCGTCAACGCTGAACAGCGCGGGAGCGACCACCAGGGCCAGGCTCCTCAGCGCTCCTGGGCCTGCTCGTGGAGGGAACGGGCCACGGCGTCCAGCTTCGGGCCGGAGAGGTCGGCGGTCATGAGATCGCCGGTCTCCTCGTCCACCCGCACCGTCCCCCTGCTGGTGACGGAGAAGATCGTGCCGGTGCCGGTGCGGGCGTCGAAGTCCGCGAACCAGGGACCACCGCTCGCGCCACTGGCCATGTCGCAGAGAGTGGTCCACTCCTCCGTCGGAGGCTTGTACGTGGCGTCGAGATCGCACCACAGCAGCGATTCCCCGTGTGCCAGCTTGGATCCCGGGTAGCCGAACATGGCGGTCCTTCCCGCCGCGGTCCGGTCGAAGGTGATCCGCTGCGACCCCGCCGCGTCGGTGAGGTGCGTGCCGTTGGCCTGGTCGAAGACCACCATGGCGACATCGGGCGAGCTGTGCTCGGTGTAGGACTTGGGCAGCAGGAAAGCCCGAGCCGCGTACACGCCGTGCGGGCGGTTTCCGTTGGCATAGCCCGGAACGAACACCAGGTTCTTCACCTGGATCTGCTCACCGGCGCGGGTCTGTCCCGGCCAGACGCAGTGAGCGGCGGTGACCGCGACGTCCTTGTTCCCGCTGCGCACGGCCGTGGCCGTGCACCAGGAGTCGTTGGTCGGCGCCTGTCTACCCGGCTCCTGGGTGACGAACAGCCGCCCGACGCCCTTCGGGGCTTGTCCCGCCCACGGGCTCGCCACTCTTTCGGGACGCTCGGTGGGGTCGGCTCCGGTCCGGCTCATCCGCTCCGGGGTCCAGTAGTCCAGCGCGGCGGCGCGATCAGACGAGTTGATATCCGTGACGAGGGTGTCGGTCGCGGGTGCGGCGGCGTGAGCAGGTGCAGCCGCACCGACCACCACGGCAGCCAACAGCGCGGGCACCAGCCAGGACCTCACGCGTCGACGGTCCACAGAAGAACGTGACATATCTACGAGACGCGCCACCCCGGACGTGAGTTGCTCTCGTTGCCCAACGGATGATCTGTCCTTAATGGACTGTCCTCTGTGACCGGACCGACACGGAGCGAAACTTGGCCAAGCCCTTACCCAGGGCTGTACTCGCCCTGTCCTGGTGCTACCTCGCGCGCTCGAAAGTGGTGTCAAGCCCATGAACGAGCAGCGAGGAGATGGCGATGAGCACGCACAAGGGAATGCGGATCGCGGCGGTTATGACCGCACTGCTGGCCACTACGGCGGTCACCGCGTTCGCCGGAACGGCGGCCGCACAGACCCCGCAGCAGGCCGCGACCACCGTGGGCATCGAGATCGGGCTGGCGAAGAAGCCGGTTCGACAGGAGATCGCCGCGCTGTTCGAGCGGTGGAACGCCGCGCTGGCCACCGGCAGGCCGGATGCCGTCGCCGACCTCTACGCCCCGAACGCGGTGCTGTTACCCACCGTCTCCAACGAGGTCCGCACCGACCGGCGCGCCATCGTCGACTACTTCGAGACCTTCCTGCCCAAGAAGCCCAGCGGCCGAATCCTCAGCTCCACGATCACCGTCCTGGACAACAACACCGCGGCGAACAACGGGACCTACCGCTTCGGCTTCGCCGACGGCACCACTGTGGACGCTCGGTTCACCTACGTGTACGAGAAGATCAACGGCACGTGGCTCATCGTCACCCACCACTCCTCGGCGATGCCGGAGAAGGGGCGAGCCTCAGAGTGATCCACACGGCGAGTCCGCCGCCGGGGGCGGCCGCCAGGCGCACGCTCCCGGCGTTGTCGGCGACCAGCTGCTTCACGATCGCCAGGCCAAGACCCGAACCGCCACGGCCGGTCAGCCCCTGACCGCGCCAGAACCGGTCGAAGGCCCTGGCACGCTCCTGTTCGGACAGACCGGGCCCCTGGTCGAGCACCACCAGGGTCACCCGGTCGCCGTCGGCGGTGGCGCTGACGGTGATCACGCCGCCCTCCGGGGAGACCTCAAGGGCGTTGGACAGCACGTTGTCCAGCACCTGCTCAAGGTGCCCCGGCCCGGCCAGCACCCGCAGGCCCTCCTCCAGCGGCTCGGCCACCAGGCGCACCGCGCGCTCGGCCGCCACCGGCGACCACACCTCGAACCGGCCCCGGACCAGCTCGGCCACCCCGACCGGTTCCGGCGCGGCCACCAGCCCCTCCGCCTTCGCCAGCGCGAGCAGACCGTTGGCCAGCCTGCTCATCCGGACCACCTCGGCGGTGGCGGTCTCCACGTCCTCGCGGGTCAGCTCGTCGGACACCTCGTCGGCGATGTTGTCCAGCGACAGCCGCAACGCGGTCAGCGGGGTGCGCAGCTGGTGCGAGGCGTCTGCGACGAACGCCCGCTGCGCGTCGACCAGGGTGCCGATCCGCAGTGCCCCGGCGTTGAGGGTGCGCGCCAGTGTGCGGGTCTCCGGTGGGCCGGTCTCGGTGGACCGGGCGGTGAGGTCGCCGTCGCCGAAACGCGCGGCCATCGTGGTGAGCCCCCGCAGCGGACGGGTCAGCCGCCGCGCGACGAGCACCCCCGCCGCGGCCGCCAGGACCAGCACCCCGACCGCCAGCGCCGCCCGGAACCCCCAGATCTGCCACAACCTCCGCTCCAGCGGCGCGGCCGGGTAGCTGACCCGCACCGCACCGGCCACCACGCCGTCGGCGGTGCGTGCCGGGACGACGAGCACCAGGGCGTCCGCGTTCAGCACAGGGGAATGCGTCCACAGCGCGGAACGCGTCCCGGCACGAGCCTCCGGTGATCCGGCGGGCAGCAGCTCGATCCGCCCCGGCGTCTGCTGCTCGTACGCCAGCACGAGCCGGTCCAGCGCCTGCCGCGACGGCTCGTCACCGGCGGCGAGCAACAGCGCGACCGTGTCGGCCTCCCGGCTCACGGACAGTTCGAGATCGCCCTCCAGCTGGTCGGTGAGCGTGAAGGCGACGGGCACGGTGAAGCCGATGATGGCCAGGGCGACGAGCACGACGTAGCTCGCGACCAGCTGGCGGACCACTACGACACGACCAGACGGAAGCCGACACCACGCACGGTCTCGATGGTGAGGGCGCCGGGGAACTTCCGTCGCAGCGCGCCGACGTGCACGTCCAGGGTCTTGGTCGGCCCGAACCAGTTGGCGTCCCAGACCGCTTCCATGATCTGCTCCCTGGTGAACACCGCCCCCGGCTCCTCGGTGAGGAAGGCGAGCAGGTCGTACTCCTTGGGCGTCAGCAAGACCTCGGCGTCCTCCAGGTAGGCCCGGCGGCCGCGGCGGTCCAGCGCGAGCAGGCCGTAGCGGTCAGGGGCCGCCTGCTCGGCCGGTTCGGCGGAGCGGACCCGGCGCAGCACCGCCCGCATCCGGGCGATCACCTCCCGTACCCCGAACGGCTTGGAGACGTAGTCGTCCGCGCCGATCTCCAGGCCGACAACCCGGTCCACCTCGTCGCTGCGCGCGCTGATCACGATGATCGGCACCTCGCTCCTGGCACGCAGCTCCCGGCAGACGTCGAGCCCGTCGGTGTCGGGCAGGCCGAGGTCGAGCAGCACCAACCCCGCCTCGGGCGCCGCCAGCGCCTCCGCGCCGGTGCGCACCCAGTCGACCTCGAAGCCGTAGCGGCACAGGCCACGACGCAGCGACTCGGCGATCGGTTCGTCGTCCTCAACCAGCAGCACTCGCACCGGGGCATCCTCGCACCGCCAACCCAGGAACGCGTGTCAACCGGTTGAGCGAGCGCAACGCCGGCGCGGTCACCGCACTGGGATCAGGCGGGCGGAGACGGGCATGGTGGTCATGCCGCGGATGTTGCGGGTGCGCTTGTAGCGGACCGGACCGGCGAGGCTCAGCCCTGGGATGCGCTGGAACAGGCGGCGCAGCGCGATCTCCGCCTCCATCCGCGCCAGTCCCGCGCCGAGGCAGAAGTGGATGCCCGCGGAGAACGACAGGTGCTCGCGGCTGTTGGGCCGGGCGGCGTCGAAGCGGTGCGGGTCGGTGAAGACCTCCGGGTCGCGGTTGGCTCCCGCGAGCAGCAGCACAACCGGCGTGTCGGCGGGCAGCTCCTTTCCGCACAGTGACAGCGGTTCGCGGGTGAAGCGCAGGGCGAACTGGACGGGCGGCTCGACCCGCAGCACCTCCTCGACCACCCCGCGAGCCGTCGAGGGGTCGTCCAGCATGCGCTGCTTCTGCGCCGGGTCGTTGAGCAGGTTGAGGGTGCCGCCGCCGATCAGGTTCACCGTCGTCTCGTAGCCCGCGACGAACAGCAGCCCGGCCAGCGCAACGACGTCGTCGCGGTGCAGCGGCTCCCCTGCCAGCTCGGCGCGCACCAACCCGCTGATCACGTCGTCACCAGGACGCTTGCGCCGCAACAGGATCAGGTCGTCGAAGAACGCGGTCATCTCGGAGAGGGCCCTGCGCACCGCGTGCCGTTCGCCGAGGGTCCTGATCCCGTCGAGGGTGCCCGCGAGGACGGAGCCCCAGCGGCTGAAGTCGGCGTGCCGGTCGTCGGGGATGCCGAACAGGTCGCAGACGACCTTGGTGGGCACGCGCACCGCGAAGTCGCTGACGAGGTCGAAGCTCGCGCGGTAGACGGCGTGGTCGAGGAACTCGTCGACGATCCGCTCGATGCTTTCTTCCCTGTCCCGCAACGCTCTCGGCGTGAACCACGGCGCGACGAGCGCGCGCAGCTCGGTGTGCCGGGGTGGGTTCATGGTCAGCAGCGAGTGCTCCATCGGGTGCCGCAGTCGTGTCTCGTCGCCGGGGTGGACGTTCCAGTCCACTCCGACGTGGTCGACGGCGGGCTCGACGCGGAAGCGGGAGTCGCGCAGCACCGAGCTGACCACGGAGTGCTTCGCAGTCAGGTACAGCCCCAAGGGGTGTCTGCTGAGGTCTCCGCGCTCGCGAATCCTTTCGTAGAGCGGATAGGGGTCGTCGAGCGCTCGCAGGCCGAGCACCTTCGCCACCGGGTCGCCCGTCGCGGCCAGCGCGCGGACGGTCGCGCGCATCCCCAGCATCTTCGCGCCGAGCCGCAGTTCCCTTGCCAGTCCCATGGAGGTCCTCTCGGTCAGGTGGTGCGCGCGGGCAGCCGGTCGATCGCGGCCAGCGCCCGCCCGGCCCCGTCCTCGACCGCGATCCGCCCGGCCAGCTCCCGTGCTCGGCGGCCGTGGGCGGGCTCGGCGAGGGCCAGCCGGATCGCCTCCGCCAGCCGCCGCGCGGTGAGCTTGCGGTACGGCACCGGCTTGGGGCCCGCACCGAGCGAAGCGACCCGCGCGGCCCAGAACGGCTGATCGGTGATCACCGGGACGCCGACGGTCGGCACCCCCGCGCGCAGTCCTGCCGCCGTCGTGCCCGCGCCGCAGTGGTGCACGACAGCGGCCGTCCTCGGGAACAGCCACTCGTGCGGCGCTTCCCCGATCGTGATCACATCACTGTCCTCAATGGACAGATCGGCCCAGCCTGCCTGGACGACGCCGCGCACCCCTGCCATGCGCAGCGCGGTGCGGACGACCTCGTTGAGGCGTGCGGAGTCCCCTGGGTTGCGGCTGCCGAAGCCGACGTACACCGGCGGCGGGCCCGCGGCGAGGAAGTCGGTGAGCCGCCGCGGCGGAGTCCACGCGGGGTCCACGTGCGGCCACCAGAACCCGGTGACCTCCATTCCTTCCCGCCAGTCCGAGGGGCGCGGCACCACCGACGGGCTGAACCCGTGCAGCACCGGCCATCGCCGCTCGGCCCACTCGCGGCGCAGCTCGGCGGGCCGCTTCGGCGGCAGCCCGACCTTCCGGCGCAGCTCGGTGGTGGTGGCGTCGAACAGGCGGCCGATGGCGACGCCGGTCAGCTCCGAGACGGCGCGGTTGCCCAGCCTGCCGAGGGACCTGCCCGCCGTCGCCAGCGGCGGGACCGCACCGGTCGGCAGGATCGACTGGAGGAAGACCCCCATGCTCGGGATGCCCATCCCCTCGGCGATCTGGTAGCCCAGCAACGCCGAACCGGACAGCAGCAGCAGGTCCGCGCCCTGCCGCGCCGCGGCGAGCATGCCGTCGTTGAGCTCGCGCGACTCCTCGGCGAGCATGCTCAGGTAGCGGCCGATGCTCATCGCGCCACCCGCCCCGCCCTGCCAGCGCCTGCCCTTCTCCGTCGCCGCGGCGCTCCTGGGGTCGCCGGGCAGCACGCGGAACTCCAGCCCGGCGGCCAGGACCTGCGGCGCGAACCGCTCGGCCGCGGCGACCGCGACACCGTGCCCCGCCTCGCGCAGCCGCGCGCCGAGCCCGGTGTACGGGGCGACGTCCCCCTGGGAGCCCACGGCGAGGATCAGAATTCGCATAACGCGGATGGTGCCATTCCGAAAGCGCCCACAACAGGAACCAAGGGGGCGGCCAAACAGATTCGAACACTTTCAGACACCGCCACTGGATGATCCCCGCAAAAATGATGACCCGCCGGACACCGAAGCAGTCAAAAGCCCCATCTGGACCCCTACCAGACATCCTTCACGACATAGGGGTACCCCTGGCCTGGGCATTTTGCTAGCGTCCTCTCCCATCGCCTCGACCGGGCTGGGGAGCCCGAAGAGTGCGGTATTCACCCCCTCCTAATCGTGCGCCCGTCGCACACAATGCCGCCCGTCGGCATTACCACAACCGGAGGAACAATTTCATGCACGTACTGACGAGCGAAACCTACTCGGGGGAGAAGGGTCGACTCGCCGGTGCGAAGGCTCGCAACCTGCACGAGCTGACCCGTGGGGGCGTCGACGTTCCCGCGTGGTCCGTGCTCGGGCTTGACGTCTTCGCCGCGTTCCTGCGCGGCGGGGGGCTCGACCGCGAGCTGACCGCACTGCTGTCAGAGACGGCCCTGGACAACGCCGGCGAACAGGCACGCCTGATCGCCGAGCTGATAGAGGGGGCCGACCTTCCTGGGGAGGTCGGCGAGCTGATCGAGCGCGCACTGGGGGACGTGGGCGCGGAACGGGTCGCGGTGCGGTCCTCGGGGGCCGAGGAGGACGGCGCGGAGTTCTCCTTCGCGGGCCAGTTCTCCTCCTACCTCAACGTGATCGGCCCCGACGACGCGAAGGAGCGCGTCAAGGGCTGCTGGGCGTCGGCGTTCTCCGAGCGCTCCCTGCACTACCGCCTGCGCAACGGCCTCCCGCTGCGCGCCGACGGCGTCGCGGTGATCATCCAGGCGATGGTCCCCGCCGAGCGCAGCGGCGTGCTGTTCACCGCGAACCCGGTCACCGGCTCGCGCGGGCAGTACGTGATCAGCTCCGCGTACGGGCTGGGAGAGGGCCTGGTCTCCGGGGCGGTGGACGCCGACACGGTGCTGGTCGACGCCGCCAACGGCGCGGTCGTGGAGACCGTCATCGGCGACAAACAGGAGCGTTACCACTCCTCGGCCGACGCCTCCGGCTACGTGGTCAGCGCGGTGGACCCCGCTGACCGGGAGGCGCTTTCCCTGTCGCAGGAGGACATCACGCGGCTGCACGCTGTTGGTCGGCGGATCGCGGAGCTGTTCGGCGGCCCGCAGGACATCGAGTGGGCCATCTCCGCTGGCCGGCTCTGGATCCTCCAGAGCAGGCCGATCACCTCGCCGCTGGCGGAGGTTCCCACCGGCGAGCGCCGGATCTGGGACAACTCGAACATCATCGAGAGCTTCAGCGGGATCGTCTCGCCGCTGACCTACAGCTTCGCCTCCAGCGTCTACGGCAAGGTCTACCGGCACTACGCGATAGCGCTGGGGGTGCCGTCGGCCGAGCTGCGGCAGATGGACGAGTGGCTGCCCACCATGCTCGGCCACTTCCACGGCCGGGTCTACTACAACCTGCTGCACTGGTACCGGATGGTGCGGCTGGCCCCCGGATACCGGCTCAACCGCAAGGTGCTGGAGGTCTCCCTCGGCGTCGAGGAGTCGCTCGACGACGAGCTGGCGGAGACGCTGCACCCCTACACTCCACGCGCACTCGTCCGGGCACGGACCACTTTCGGCTTCACCAAGCGGTTTCTGGGGATGCACCGGTCGGTGGACGGCTTCCTGCGGTACTTCTACGACGCGTACCAGGTCTTCGACAACGTCGACTACGACGCGCTGCCGGGCGAGGAGGTCTACCGGCGCTTCCGGGCGCTGGAACGGGACCTGATCGAGAAGTGGGGCCCGATGATGGCCCTGGACGCCTCGATCCTGCTCTCGTTCGGCACCCTCTACCTGCTGACCAAGCGCTGGCTGCCGGACGCGCCGGAGTGGTTCAACTGGGCAGTGGCCAACCCGGGGTCCACTGTGGAGTCCGCGGAGCCGGTCAGGGCGCTCGCCGCGCTCGCGGCTTCCGTCCGGGCCGACCCCGAGCTGCGGGAGATCGTCGAGAACACCGCCCCGGAGGAGACCGGCAAGGCGTTGGCGGACGCCGGGCACACCGAGTTCCTCGCGGCGATCGAGGACTACGTGTCCCGCTACGGCTACCGCAGCCTGGACGAGCTGAAGCTCGAAGTGCCGGACCTGCGCGAGGAACCCGCGACGTTGTACGTGATGCTGCGCGAGGCTCTGCCCGAGGTCAGCACCGCACAGCCGGAGCAGGCTCAGTCCTATTTGGACAAGAACCTGCGCGGTCCGCGACGGTGGGTCTACGAGATCGTGCGCCGCAAGACCAGCACCTGCCTCGCTGACCGGGAGCGCCTGCGGTTCGCCCGCACGCGTGCGTTCGGCTCCGCGAAGCGGATGTTGCGGGCGATGGGCCGCGACCTGGCGCGCAACGGCATGCTCGACGACTGGCGGGATGTGTTCTTCCTACGCCTCGAAGAGCTGCGCGGCACCTATGAGGGGACCATCGCGCACGCGGAGCTGAAGCACCTCGTTTCGCTGCGGCGCAAGCAACAGGACGAGGACGCGAAGCTGGTCGCCCCGTCGCGGTTCACCACCTTCGGTACGCCGGGCAACCTGGAGCAGGCAGGGTGGTCCTCGCGGCACACGGGGCCCAGCGGCAAGAAGGAGTTCCGTGGAACTCCCTCCTCCCCCGGGGTCGTCGAGGGCCGCGCCGTGGTGACCGACGCTCCGCGTGACGTGGACGGCGGGATCCTGCTGACCTACCGCACCGATCCGGGTTGGGTGGCCACGCTGCCCACGGCGTCGGCGCTGGTGATCGAGCGCGGCAGCCCGTTGACGCACGTGGCGATCGTGGCTCGGGAGCTGGGGATCCCGACCGTGGTCCAGGTCAAGAACATCACCAGGGAGATCGAGACCGGAATGCGGATCCGGCTCGACGGCGGCGCGGGAACGATCACCGTCCTGTCCCCGGGAGGCGACGATGAGTGAGCTCCTGCGCGGCTGGCTGGACCAGCCGCACCCCGGGCGAGGGGTCCACCTCGCCGACGACATCGGTGGCTGGGACCACCTCGGCTACGCCGAGCTGGCGAGCGCGGCCAAGCGCACCGCCACCGGGCTGATCGCGGACGGAGTCCGGCCCGGTGACGTCGTCTGCGTGCTCATGCCGACCGGATTCCCCTGCATCACCGGCTTCTTCGCGGTGTGGGCCGCCGGGGCGGCGGTCTGCCTCATCCCGCCACCGGCGTTCGTCGGCGAGGACGACTACGTCGCACACGTCGGCCGCATCTTGGCCCAGGCGCGGCCCCGGCTGCTGGTCACCTCGCCGGAGCTGGAGTCCTTCGCCCGGCGCGCGCTGTCCGAGGCGGACTTGGCCCAGGAGCCGTGGCTCCACCGGGAGTCCGAGACGGAGGCCGAGCTCCAGCCCGCCGGGGAGCTGGCGCTGGTGCAGTTCACCTCCGGCTCCAGCGGTACTCCGCGTGGGGTGCGGGTCACGTGGGCGAACCTCGCCGCCAACATCGAGCTGATCCGGAGCTGGATCGACTGGCGGGACGGGGACCAGACCGCGTCCTGGCTGCCGCTCTACCACGACATGGGGCTGATCGGCTGCCTGCTGACGCCCGTGTGCGGCCAGGGCGACCTGTGGCTGATGCGCCCGGTGCAGTTCATCCGTGACCCCGGACGCTGGCTGGAGTGCTTCACCTTCGCCCAGCACACGGCCGCTCCCCCGTTCGCCTTCGACTACCTCACCCGTCGCGTCCGACCAGAACGACTGTCCACACTGGACCTCAGCGGGTGGCGGAGCGCGATCGTCGGCGCGGAGCCGATCGACCCGGACGCACTGGAACGCTTCACCGAACTCGCCTCGCCCGCCGGGTTCTCTCCGACCGCCTACCTCCCCGCGTACGGCCTCGCCGAGGCGACACTCGCGGTGAGCGCGCACACCACGGACGAGGCACCACCGGTCATCCGACCTGACAGCGCCTCGCTGAAGTTCGGTGAGACCGTTGTGGTGGAGCAGAAACGCAGGCTCGGCGACCCCACGTCGGACGACGAGGGCGGTTGGCTGGTCGGCTGCGGTCGGGCCACCGGCGTGCGCATCCTGGACGAAGACGGCGCGGTGCTCGACGAGGGCCGCCTCGGCGAGATCGAGGTCCACGGCCCATCCGTCGCGGTCGGCTACCGAGGCGGTCACGAGCACGCCTCGACACGGTTCGTCGATGACGCGGTGCGCACGGGTGACGCCGGATTCGTCCACGAGGGCCAGCTCTACGTGCTCGGCCGGATGGGCGACAGCCTCAAGGTCCGTGGGCGCAGCGTCTACGTGGAGGACCTGGAGGCGAAGGTCTCGGCGGCGACACGGATGCGCCGTGGCCGCTTCGCCGTGGTCAGCACAGCGCGGAGCGGCATCGCGTTGTTCGCTGAGGCTGCCGACGGCGGCTGGATCGACGACGCGTCGACGGTGCTGCGCAACGAGCTGGGCCCGGACGTGGCGATCAGCATCGTGATCGGCAGCAGCGGCCTCATCCGCAAGACATCCAGTGGCAAACCGAAGAGACGGCACATGTGGGAACAGTTCCAGGCCGGAGCACTGACCGGGGCACGGGTGGCGCGATGATCCTGACCGAGGACTACCTCCAGTCGCTGCTGGACCAGACGATGAAGCGGATCGACGCCGGTCCGGAGTACGCGGTGGTGCTGGAGGGCTCCATCGCTGAGGGGTTCGGCAACTCCTCTTCGGACATCGACTTCCTGCTCATCGCCGACAGCGACGCCGAGCTGCCCACCATGCCGTCGCTGCTGTTCGTCGACGGCCGCAGGGTCGAGGTCCGCACGCGCTCGGTCCGGCAGCTCAGCGAGCAGTTCGACCGAGTGATCACGGCGGGCAACCGGGTGTCCAAACTGGACGAGGACCTGCTCAACCGGTGCCAGCGCATGCTGCGGAGCTTTCCGTTGCGGCGCAGGGACCTCATTGGCAAGGTCAAGGACCAGCTGCCGTTCGAGTCCTTCTGCGACATCATGCGGCGGTGGTGGGCGCACCGCGCCAGGCACTGCCTCCGGTACGCGGGCGCGCTGACGGTGCTCGGTCAGCACGAGGAGGCGCGGAGCTGGGCGCGCGCCGGGCTCACCCAGGGAGCCAAGTCCTGGGCGGCGGGCAGGGGCGAGACCTACCTGGAACCGAAGTGGCTGTCGTTGCAGCTGGACCGGGCGGGCGAGGAGCCTGTGCGGGACCGCTACTTCGAGCTGCTCTCCTCCCCGGACGCCGATCCCGCTTCCTGCGTGGAGTTCGCGGCGCGGATCGGGATCACCGGGTGCGGTTACCAGCCGGAGCGACTGACTGTCGAGCGCGTTCCCGGCGTCACGACCTGGCGCACCGGCGAGCGCACTCACGTGGTGCGCGGCAAGGAGGACGTCTTCGCCCTCGGTGCCGACGCCGCCAAGGTGTGGGGATCGGTGGTGTTCGGCCGCCCGCTGGCCGACGTCGCCACTACCCCGGAGGCCGGAGAGCTGATCGCGCGGTTCCTGCGGACGGGCCTGGTACGGCTCAGCTGGCGCGGCGCGGGGACGCTGGTCCCCGCACTGCCGCTGGCTGCCCCGGCGGGGCCGCTGTCCCCACCGCCGAGCGCCGTCTCCCCCGCCGTGACGGTGGGCGGGGCTCCGGTGACCGGCCCCGGTGCGATCGACCTGCTTCCTCTGCCCGCCAAGCGGTTCAGCGCGTCGGCGATGACACTGGTGTGGTCGAACGTGCTCATCGAGAACGCCAGGGAAGACCTCACCGGCGCGCTCGACCGGGGGCAGTGGCGGGTGGCCGAGGTGATCACCCGGCGGATGGTGCAGGTCAGCCTGCGCAGCCTGCTCAGCGCGTACGGCGTGAACCCGTTGCCGCCGGACGACGACCTGGTGCGGCGGCTCGACCTCCTGCCAGGCACCGCGCTGGCCACCACCGCACGGGAGCTGGAGTCGGTCCGCGTCGGGTCGCCAGAGGAGGGCACCGACGCGCTGGAGCGGCTGGACACCTTCGTCGCCGGGGTGCGCGCGGTGACCGGGGCCGGGCTGTTCCCGTCCTCGTTCGACTCCGCAGACACATGGCGGTCCACTTTGGACATCGGATACGACTGGCTGCGCCTCGGGGCGTACCTGGACGCGGACCTGCCGCTGACCGAGGCGCAGGACCTGCTCTCCAGCGGTGGCGCGCAGCCCCACCTCTCGGGAGGCAAGGCATGAACGCACACACCGAGGTCGCGCGGGTCGTCGCGGCGATGGCACCGAACCAGGGCGTCGCGGTCACCGCCGAGAGCAGGCTGACCGCGGACCTGGGGTACGACTCGCTGCGGCTGATGGAGCTGACCATGGCGCTGGAGAAGCACTTCGGGTTGCCCCCGGTGGACTTCGAGCGGGCCGCGACGGTGACCACGGTCGCCGACGTGACCCGGCTGGTCGAGGGGGTGGCGGCATGAGCACGATCCTGGTCACCGGGGCCGCCGGGCTGGTCGGCTCCGAGGTCGTCGCGCGGCTGGTGAAGTCCGGGCACAAGGTGCTCGCGCTGGTCCACCGGCAGCAGGTCCTCCACAGGAACAGCGGAGCAGCGCTGTGCTCGGCCGACGTCACCCTGGTCCCCGGCGACGTCACCAAGCCGCGACTCGGCCTGCCCGCCAGGATCGCGTCCACAGTGGACAAGGTGGTGCACTGCGCGGCGATCACGGACTTCGGTCGCTCGAAGGCGGTCTACCAGTCGGTCAACGTCGACGGGACCACCAACGTCGTCGAGCTCGCGGCCGGTCTCGGCGTTCCCCTGGTCCACGTCGGCACGGCCTACGTCTGCGGCGAGCGGGACGGTGTCGCGCTGGAGTCGGACCTCGACGTCGGCCAGCGCTTCGCCAACGCCTACGAGGAGAGCAAGCTCCAGGCGGAGACCTTGGTGCACAAGGCCCGCGCGGACGGTCTGGCAGCGGCGGTCGTCCGCCCGAGCATCGTCGTCGGAGCCGAACGGACCGGTGTGGTCCGGGACTTCAAGAACCTGTACGTGGTCCTGAAGCTCACCACTGAGGGCAAGGTCCGTTCCATCCCCGGGCACTACGACGCCAACCTGGACCTCGTTCCGGTCGACTACGTCGCGGACTTGACCGTGGAGGTCGCGGAGCGCTTCAGCGAGGCGGAGGGCAAGACCTTCCACGCCGTCGGGAAAGCGTTGACGCTGCGCGACTTCTCCGACGTACTCGCTGAGTACCCGTCCTTCGGGGTGCCCCGGTTCGTCCCACCGTCGAGCTTCGACGCCCAGCGGCTGCCGATGGCCGAGCGGATGTACTACGAGCGCGTGGCTTCCCTGTACGAGAGCTACTTCCAGCGACGGGTCCACTTCGACACCAGCACCACGGACGCGTTCCGACGCCGCAAGGCACCCTCCGGCGGCCCGGCATATCTCCGCAGGCTGCTCGACCACTGCCTCAAGGTCGGCTACCTCGGCGCACCGCTGCCGAGCGTGACAGAGGTCCTGTCCGGTTTGGACGGTGGTTCGTGATGGCGCACGGGGAACTGCTCTCATCGGAGCTGAGCCGCGATCCGGCCAAGCGTGAACTGTTCGGCGCGGACACGTACTACCTCGAAAGCGTGGAGCAGCTGGCCGAGCTGACCGACGTCGAGGACTTCGCCTACCGGCACGCGGTCCTGCTGCTCAAGCCAGACGCGGTCGCGGCACGTCAGCTTCTCCAGACCGTGGAGTGGTTGCCGTCCAACGGCTTCCGGATCGTTGCGGCCGAACGGGTCACGCTCACCCGGCACGTCGTGCGCGGCCTGTGGTACTTCCAGTGGAACCTGGCTACGCCGGAGCGGCGGTGGCTGGCGGGAATGCTGACCGCCGCGTCGGACTCGCTCGTGCTCGTGGTGCGCGCCGATGAGGACAAGGTGCCCGCGTCGGTTCTGCTCACCGACCGCAAGGGGCCGACCGATCCGGCCGCGCGGGTTCCGGGACAGCTCCGCTACGAGCTGGGCCGGTACAGCTACCTGCTGAACCTGGTGCACACGCCTGATGAGCCCGCCGACGTGCTGCGCGAGTTGGGTGTCTACTTCGGACACGACGAGCGGGCCGCGGTCTTCGCCTCCGCTCTGGCCGGGGCGGACCGCAGCGACCGTGCCCGCGAGCTGGCCGAGCACCTCTACCGCGAGAGCAGGCCGAAGGACCTCGCGCTCGAACCGGCGCTTGCCCGGCTGGCCGACTCCGTCGGCGCGACCCCGGGAACCGATCCCCGCGAGCTGCTCGACGCGGTCCGGCGGGACGGCGCCCAGGTTGACCCGTGGGACCTGGTGATCGTCGGTTCGCACGTCCTTCCCATGAAACGCAAGCAGTTCTCCCCAGTTCTCGACGCCAGCTCGGTCGAGGCGTGGCTTACAGGCGGATGTGACTCATGACGACACTCGACTTCAACCAGACCGTCCCCCGCGCCATGGTGCACCGCGCCAGCCTGTGCGAGGTGTTCCTGACTTCGGCCGTCCGTGTCGATGCCGACACCTTCGACGTGGGGAGCCAGGTCCCTCGAACCCACTCCCTGTACGGGGACAGGCTCAGCCTGCCGACGCATTACGACCCGGTGCTCTACGTGGAGGCGGCCAGGCAGGCATGCATCTACGTGGCGCACGAGTACTTCGAGGCACCACAAGGGAACCACTTCATCCTGCGCGACGCCGAGATGGAGGTCGTCGACCACACCGGACTGGCGGTGCTGCCGGTGCCGACGAACTCCGTGCTGCGCTGTTCGGTGTTGCGGCGCTTCAAGAACCGCGAGAGCGCTGTGACAGGGCTGCGCATGCTGGTCACAGTCCTGGTCAACGGCGAAGCCGCGATGACGGTGCAGATGTCGTACTCGTGGGTGCCCGCCGAGAAGTGGCAGGCGATGCGGGCGGGGAACCGCGCGGAGCTCGGACTGCTCTTCGAGCCGCAGGCACGACCGCTGCCGACGAGGGCGAATCCGGCCACTGTGGACAGACTGAACCCGGCCAACGTGGTGATCTCGCCGCCGCGCGCCACGACCAGCGGTCGTACGGCGTCGCTGGTGGTGGACACCGCGCATCCCGCGCTGTTCGACCACCCGCTGGACCACGTTCCCGGGATGCTCCAGCTGGAGGCGTTCCGGCAGCTGGCGATCACCACGGCGGGCTTCGGCAGGCTGACCGGGATGACGGCGAGGTTCGTCGGATTCGCTGAGCTGGACCTGCCCTCCGAGTGCGAGAGCGCGATCGTCTCGGCGGGCGACGACGTCGAGGTCAGGTGCGCGGTGCGGCAGGCGGGCCGCACGGTCGCCGAGGCCCAGGTGACGCTGGCGATGGCCGACCGGCCGACGGCAGCGCGGCCGGTGCGGGGCTGAGGCGACGTGGGCGTGGACTTCGACGAGGTGGCGACGACGACCCGGTCGGTGCGCCGCCGCCTGGACCTGACCCGTCCGGTGGCACGTGGGCTGGTCGAGGAGTGCCTGCGGCTGGCGCTGCACGCCCCCAACGGCGCGAACCGGCAGGACTGGCGCTTCCTCGTCATCGACTCGCCGGAGCTGAAGGCGGGCATTGCCGAGCACTACCGGGCCGCGTTCGCCGCCTACCGCACGACCCTGTCGGACGAGGTGGCCCGCAGCGGGATGACCGCCTCCGCGCAGTACCTCGCCGACCGGCTGCAGGACGTGCCGGTGCTCGTGCTCGGGTGCATGCACGGCAGGCTCACCGGTTCCGAGCCGGCGGCGAAGCGCTCCAGCTTCTACGGCTCGGCGTACCCGGCCCTGTGGAGCTTCATGCTGGCAGCCCGCAGCCGTGACCTCGGCACGACGTTGACAACCGTGCACCTCGCCCGCGAGCGCGAAGTGGCCGAGCTACTGGGAATCCCGTTCGACGAGGTCACCCAGGTCGCGATGATTCCCCTGGCGCACATGGCGAACGACGGGTTCCACGCCGGTCCGCGCCGCCCGCTCGGGGAGGTGATGTCGTGGAACACGTGGCGGTCCTGAACACCCCTGCCCGGCTTGGCCGTTTCGTGCTGCGCATGTTCCGCCCGCACGTCTACGCGACCTACGCGGTGCTGTGGGTGCTCGCGTTGGAGGGCTCGGCGGTACTGATCTCCAACCGGGACTGGGTTCCCGACGGGGGCACCACCGTGCGTGTGGTCAGCGTCGTGCTGGTCCTGCTGTTCATGCGCATGGTGGACGAGCAGAAGGACCTTGAGTACGACCGCGTGCACAACCCGGACCGGCCGCTGGTGACGGGCGCGATCACCGCCGCCGAGCTGCGCGGCGCGATGGTCGTGATCGCCGTGGTCGTCGCGGGGCTGAACGCCTTCGTGTCGGTGGCGTCGGTGCTCTCGGTGCTGGCCGACCTCGGCTACGGCCTGTTCCTCGTGGCCCTTGAGCGCTGGTCGCACCGCGTCCGCGACGGGCTGATCGTGAACCTGTTCGTGACCTATCCGGTGCAGCTGCTGCTCAGCGGCTACCTCTACGTCTCGCTGGTCAGCTCCGGCACGATCGTCGCCGACTGGCGCGCGGTCCCGCTGCTGCTGATCTTCGCCTGCGTCTTCCTGCACTTCGAGTTCGCCAGGAAGACCAAGTGGCACAACGACATCGGCGAGCGGATGTACTCCGCCGTCCTCGGCCCGATCGGCAGCGCGGCAACGGCGCTGGGGCTCGGGTTCGGCTCCGGGGTCCTCGCGCTCGTGGTGTTCCGCCCCTGGGAGTCCGCGTCGGCGGTGGCCTGGCTGCCGTACCTGACGCTCGCGCTCCCCGCACTGGGCGCATGGCGTTTCCTCGTCGGCAAGCGCCCGTCGTGGCCGCTCGCGCCCGCGATGGCGTTCGTGCTCGCCAGCTACGTCTCCCTGATCCTCCAAGCCATCTAGGCAGGTTCTCCGATGACCACAATGGACTCCCCGGCCCGGACGTTCCCGTTCAGCACACCGGACCGCTTCGACATCGACCCGTTCTTCGCCCAGCTGCGCGCGGAGGAGCCGGTCTCCCGGATCACCCTGCCCTTCGGCGGTGACGGCTGGCTGATCACCCGCCACGAGGACGTCAAGACCGTGCTCACCGACGCGCGGTTCAGCCGGGCCGCGGCGGTGAGCAGGGGCATCCCCAGCATCCAGCCGATCCCGCCGATCCCCGAGCTGGTGATGTGGATGGACCCGCCCGAGCACACCAGGCTGCGCAAGCTGGTGACCAAGGAGTTCACCACCGGCCGCGTCGAGGCCATGCGCCCGTGGGTGCGGGAGACGGTTGCCTCGATGCTGGACGGCATGGTCTCCACCGGGCAGCCGGCCGACCTGGTCGAGCACCTGTCGCTTCCGCTGCCGGTGATGGTGATCTGCGAGCTGCTGGGCGTGCCCTACGCCGACCGCGAGCAGTTCCGGCACTGGTCGGACGCGCAGATGGCCACCACCCAGTTCGACGTCGAGGCGATGGTGGCCGCGCAGCACGCCATGTACGAGTACTTCATGGCGCTGATCGCCAAGCGCCGCGCCGACCCGAAGGGCGACCTGCTGAGCGCGCTCGTGCGGGCGCACGACGACGGGGAGCGGCTCAGCGAGGGCGAGCTCGTCGCGATGGCGATCACGCTGCTGGTGACCGGGCACGAGACCACCGCCATGGAGATCACCAACTTCACCTACCTGCTGCTCCAGCGGCCGGAGAAGTACGCGGCGCTGTGCGCGGACCCGTCCCGGGTGCCGAGGGCGGTGGAGGAGATGCTGCGCTACGTCCCGCTGGACGTCGGCGGCTCCTACGGGCGCATCGCCGTCGAGGACGTGGAGATGGGCGGTGTGACCATCCGTGAGGGCGATGCGGTGTTCGTCTCCAGTCTCTCCGCCAACCGCGACCTCGCCGTCTTCGCGCACCCGGACGAGCTCGACCTGGAGCGCGAGGACAACCCGCACCTGAGCTTCGGCGCCGGAGTGCACTACTGCCTCGGCGCCCGCCTGGCCCGCATGGAGCTCCAGGAGGCCCTCGGCGCGATCGTGCGGCGGTTCCCCGGTCTTTCCCTGGCCGTTCCGGAGGAGGAGATCCAGTGGCGCAAGGGCATGATCGTGCGCGGTCCGTTCACGCTCCCGGTGGGGTGGTGACGGCGTGGTGAGGACCTCCATCCACAACGTCCGGATCTTCGACGGCACCGCGATCTCCGAGCACGACTCGGTCCTCGTCGAGGACGGCGTGATCGCCCGGGTCGGCGGAGTGACCGGAGGCGCGGACGAGGTGGTCGACGGGGCCGGGCGGACCCTGCTGCCCGGTCTCGTCGACGCGCACACCCACGTGTTCGGCTCGGTGGAGAACCTGGGGCTGGCACTGGCCTTCGGCGTGACCACCGAGGTGGACCTGTTCTCGTTCCCGCCGGACGCCACCGCGGCGCTGCTGGCGGAGTCCAGGGAGCGCGACGACGTGGCGGAGATGGTCACGGCGGGGATGCTCGCCTGCCCTCCGGGGAGCAGGCCCGCGCTCATGCTGCCAGGCCTGTTGCCCACAGTGGACGGTCCGGAGCACGCTGCCGCGTTCGTCGCCGCCCGAGTCGCCGAGGGCTCCGGCTGCATCAAGGTGCACCTGGACGACGGTGCCAACCACGGCATGTCGGTGCCGCTGTTCGACGTGCCGACGCTGCGCGCGCTCGGTCATGCCGCTCGTGAGGCGGGGTTGAGCACAGTGGCACACGTGTCGGACGCCCGCACGATGGAGCTTGCCTTGGAGGCGGGGCTGGACATGGCGACCCACCTGCCGCTCGACGAGACGATGTCGGCCGAGGCCGTCAGCGCGGCGGCGGCACGGGGTCAAGCGGTGATCCCGACACTGGCGATCGCCGAGTTCGCGGTGGAGCCGAACCGGGGACGCTCCCTTGTGGACGATCCGCGCATCGCGGACTTCCTCCCACCCGCGGCGCACGAGGCTTTGCGCGACGGCACGGAAGGGCTCGCGGTGGAGGAACCACCGCCGGGTTCGTCGATGGAGAAGGTGCTCGCCAGCATGCGCCGCCTACACGAAGCGGGTGTCACGGTGCTGGTCGGCACCGACGCCAACAACGCGCCGTTCCGCGCCTGCCCCGTGGTGCACGGTGCCGCGATCCACCGCGAGCTGGAGCTGTTCGTCGCATCGGGCTTCACCCCCACCGAGGCGTTGGCAGCCGCGACGTCCCTGCCCGCCAAGCACTTCGGCCTCCACGACCGGGGCAGGATCGGAATGGGCCTGCGCGCCGACCTGGTGCTGGTCAACGGCGACCCCACCCGCGACATCCTGGCCACCCGTGACATCGCCGGAGTGTGGCGACGCGGTGTCCGGTGCACCCGGAACAGCAGGGCTACCAGCAACACGTGACCGGCCGACCGTTTAGGTCACTGGGGGTCACCGTCGCTGAGCTGGACGCGCAGTTCGGACACGTAGCGCCCGCCCTGCGCGTCCGGAACCCACGCGTGCCCCGGTTCGGGCAGCTGCTCGGTGATAGTCACCCGCGTGCTCTGGTTCTGGGCTGCCCGGAGCGCGGTGCACAGAATCGAGGTGAAGACCGGGCTGGTGAGGTCCACGTACATGGGCTTCGTCTCGCCCGCGACCGTGACGAAGACTCGCTCCGGCAAGCCGAGTGCCGCGCGCCACCGTCGCACGGCGAAGTACCGCTCCCGTGGCCCGACGACGTCGGCGAGGCCGGTGTCCCCGACCGTCGTGCGCCAGGTCTCGCGGCTGATCACCATGCGCTCCACGGTGATCCTCGGTGTGTGCGGGGCGACTTCGGCGGTCTTGACCAAGTCGGTCGCGCGCTGCGCCAGAAGCTCCGAGAGCACGTCGAGCAGCGGTCGCACCGTCCCTTCGGGCGTGCGCACGACGAGGTCCGGCCCGACCGTGAGTCCGTCGGGCAACGGCGACGGCACGCAGTCGTTGCCCTTGTCGAGTTCCGGGCAGGCGATGTCGATCTCGCCGAGCACCGCGAAGTAGTCACCCGCGTTCAGCCGCTCCGCGCTCTCCGCGCACAGGTGCAGGCCCACGCCGTGCAGGCGAGCGCCCGACCAACCCGGCTGGTCAGCGGGGAACAGCTCGTCCAAACGGGACAGGGCGTCCTCAGGGCGCGTGAACAACTCTGCCCATCGTGACGAGAAGTCCTCGGCAACACCCGGGTGCCCGTCATCCGAAGCGATGTGCCACAGCTGCGCCAACGGTACCGAGGGTGAGTCTCCGGCAAGGCCGTCGTACAGCTCGCGCATCCTGGCCATGACCGACTCGGCCAGCGCCGCGGTCAGCCACCGGGCGATCCGTCCGATCACGTGCAGCGGCGTGGCAAGGTCGTCCAGGATCGCGGTGCCGAAGGCGATGTCGAGGTCGCGGACAGTGTCCTCATAGGACGCGATGTGTCCCCCGGTCGGCTGCTGGGTGACTTGCTCCACAACCGTGTCCAGCTCGTCGAGTGCGGCGGACACCGCGTCCGCGTCGCCTACTGCCAGCTCGACACACTTGCGTGCCTCGTCGAGGCGGTTCCACCCGGCCAGTGCTTCGCCGCCGAGGGCGTGCACGGCGGTGTGCAGAACGGACTCGGCGGTGTGGTCCACCGGCAGTTTCCCTCGCAATGCGGCGTTCTCGGCCAGAGTCTCCGCATACGCGGCCAGCACCTGGTGCTCGAAGCGCACCTTGCGGTCGCGGACCAGGTTCTCGCCGGGTTGAGCCACGACGCGCTCTGGCATGTCCCGGAACTCCGTCCAGCACACCGGACCGGCAAGGCCGATCAACTCGGTCTTGGCGCAGTACCGCTGCCAGTAGCGAGTGAGCAGCTCCGCGTCCCGCCGGTAGGCACGGTTGCGCACACCGTCCACTCCGGACTCGACAACGTTGTCGAGCGCTCGGCGCACCAACGGGTTCTGCCACATCAGGGCTTCCCGGAAGCGCGGGTCGGTGGCGACACCGTAAGCGGCGCGCGCGCAGTTGGCCGCGGCCTCCTCGAACGCCTTCACCGCGAGCTCCTCGCTCACCCGGCCCGCGAGGTGGCCGTCGACCACCTCCGCGCAGTCGGGACTGCTGAACGCGCCGAGGCCACCGTGGTCCCCGTTGACGGGGAACCCCGCGGCGCGCAACAACGCCGGACGCCGCACGCCCCAACCGCCACCGACCTGCCCAGCGATCACCGGCAGCCACCTCCACGATTCCTGGTCACACCCGCAGACATGCCGAAACCCCGCGCCGGAGGACGCGGTCCCTGAAGTCCTTTGCGGACAAACCGGCGGTGTGCCGCACGGCGTCGGGCGCGCCGGGCCGGCGGCAGGCCGCCGTGCTGGAGTGCGGCCGGGCCCGCGGGGAGGTTCCCCCGATCGCGGCACGGGTGTCCGGGGTTGCCATCTCGGTTCCTGCCCCCAACGCGTTCCGCACCCCGCTCACAGCCGACTCGGGGCCAGTAGATCCAGGTCAGGATCTTGTGTCCACCGTTTCGATCCTGACCGAAGACTTGGTTGCGGGCCTTTTCAGCGGCCTTCCCAGCCCTCCGACGTGCGGTTACGGTGTTCGGGGACGCGAAGTGCCGCCCTTGTCCGGGAAAGGATCGAGGAGTGCGTGCGAGCTGGCTGGGGTGCCCATGAGCACACCCTCGATCATCGTTGCCGGGAGCGGGTCGCTCGCCAGGAACCTGTGCTGGTCGCTCGCGGCCGGCACCGACGTCCCGATGACGGTGCGGGTGCTGGCCCGGAACAAGGACAAGGCGGCCGAGGTGGCGGGCATCGCCGCCATCAGGGCGCGGCTGAGCGGATCGGCTGCCCGCTTCGAAGTGTCCACTGAGGACACCGAAGACGTCAGCGGCATCGACGCCGAGGTGGCGCGGACGCGGCCGCGACTGCTCGTCAACTGCGCCTCCTACCAGTCGCCGTGGGAGCGGATGACCGCCCCGTCCGCGTGGTCGGAGCTGGTGCGGCGCGGCGGTTTCGGCCTCACCCTGCCCCTCCAGGCGTCGCTCGCGGTCGAACTGGCCGGGGCGGTCGCGCGCAGGAGCCCGGACACCCTGGTCGTCAACGCCTGTTTCCCGGACGTGGTGAACCAGGTGGTCGCCGCGCTCGGTCTGCCGGTGTTCTGCGGGATCGGCAACGTGATGTCCTTGGCGGCGGCGCTGGCGCCCACGGTGTCCCAGGAGCGGCCACTGCGGGTGCTCGCCCACCACGTGCACCTCACCGCGCCCTCGAACCCGGCCGACGAGGCGTTGGCCTGGCTCGGCGACCGGCCGATCACCGATGTCGGGGCGCGGCTGGCGGCGTTCCGGACCTTCGACCGCAAGGAGCTCAACGCGGTCACCGGGCACGCGGCGGCCTCGCTGGTCACCGGCCTGCTGTCCGGGGAGTACCTGCGCATCAGCGTTCCCGGCCCGTTCGGCCTCCCCGGCGGGTACCCGGTGGCGATCACCTCAGGCGGGCGGTTGACCCTGGACCTGCCCACCGGGATCACCGAGGCCGACGCGGTGCGCAGGAACCGGCTCGACGGGCTCCGGGACGGCGTCGTGCTCGACGGGACCGACGTGGTGTTCTCCCCCGCCGTGCGGGAGGCGCTGGAGCCGCTGGCACCGGAGATCGCCGCCGGTTTCCCCGTCACCGAGCTGGACTCCGCAAGGGACCGGTTGCTCCTGCTCCGGGAACGGCTGCGCGCGCCCGGAGCGTCCACATAGGACTCGCTATCCCGGCAGCAGCGAAGCGGGACGTCCCAGCCGCACGGCCGGGTCGGTGAGGAACGCGGCGAGGCGGTCCAGGCCGATCTCGATCCCCCTGCTGTCCACGCCGCTGAAGGACAGGCGCAGCTGCCGGTTCCCGCCGCCGTCGCCGTAGAAGTGGCGCATCGGCGTCCAGAGCACGCCGTGCTCGCGCGCGGAGTACTCCAGCAGCTCGTCGTCGACCTCGAACGGCACGGTCATCACCAGGAAGAAGCCACCGGCGGGGGTGTTCCAGGTGATGTCCGGGTCGTCGGCGAAGCGCGCGTGCAGGCCGTCGACGAGCTGGTACAGGTTGCGCTGGTAGGTCTGGCGTTCCCCGGTGGTGGCCAGCTCCAGGCTGCACCCGTGTTCGAGCAGCTTGCCGCCGACCACCGCCTGCGCGATCGGCGAGGTGTTCACCGTGACCATGCTCTTGATCTCCGCGAGCCGGTCGGCGAAAGAGCCGCCCGCGACGGGCTGGTCGGCCAGCACGTACCCGACCCGCGCACCGGGCAGCACGGTGGCGGAGAAGGAGCCGAGGTAGACCACCCTGGCGCGGGTGTCCAGCGCCTTGAGCGCGGGCGCCTTCGTCCCTCCACTGTGGAACAAGCCGTACGGGTCGTCCTCCAGCAGCAGGATGTCCTCGCGCTCGGCGAGGTCGAGCAAAGCCTGACGCGTCGCCAGGTCCATGCTCGCGCCGGAGGGGTTGGCGAAGTCCGGCATCACGTGGCACACCCGTGGGCGCAGGCCGTCCCGCCGCGCGGCGCGCACCTGCGCGGCGAGCTCGTCCAGGTCCACACCGGCAGTCCCAGCGGCGACCGGCAGCACCGGCATGTCGACCAGCCGGGCCGCGCCGGTGAACCCCGCGTGCGTCGGTGACACCGCCAGCGCCACGTCGCGGTCGTCGGCCCGCAACGCACGCAGCACGAGGAAGATCGCCTCCTGGCAGCCCGCGGTGACCACGACGGCCTCCGGGTCGGCCTCGACGCGCACGTCCTGCCAGAGGTGCCGGGCGACCAGCTCGTGCATGACGCCCTTGACGCGGCCGTACTGGCACAGCGTCCTGCGGATCTCCTCGTCGGTGTACCCGCGCTCGTCGGCGAGGTAGCGCTCGAATCGGCGCAGGTACCGGTGCACCGCGTCCAGGTCGAAGTGTCGTTCGGCCGGACGCCCGGATGCGAAGGACACCGCGTCGGGGTACCGCGCGGCGACCTCGTCGAGGAAGGCCGTCGGCTCCGGCGAGGCGTCGCCGGGGCGGCCGTGCAGGTCGCCGAGTATCACCTGGTCCTTCCGGTGGCGGGCACGCGGCGCACCGGGTCGGGCATCGTGGCGAGCAGCTCGACCGAGCCGGAGGCGACCTGCCGGTCCTGCGCGGGGTCGCACGCGGCGACCAGCGACATGCCCAGCGCGGTCGCGGTGTGCCGGACCTTGCGGCCCGCGCGCGCGGTCATGATCAGCCCGGCGTTGCGCAGCGCGGTGGCGTGCTCGGAGGCCGAGGACAGGCTGACGCCCGCGTACTGGGCGAGTTCGGTGGTGCCGCGCGGCTGGACCGAGGCGCGCAGCACCTCCGCCCGGCTGGCGCCGAGCACGACCGAGAGCACGTCCTGGCTGGTCTTGCTGGAGCGCACCGGCGCGGGCGCGGCCGGGTAGACCACGGTGGGCACCTCACCGGGCGGCGCGGCGAGCACCAGCGGGTGGGTCATCAGCAGCGAGGGGGCGAAGCGCAGGCCGCCCTCGACGGTGAGCAGCCGCTCCACCGGCGAGTCGACCTCCAGGATCTGGTCCCGGTGCCGCACCGTGCCGGGCAGGGTGGCGAGCACCTCGGCCAGCCCCATCCGCAGCAGCACGTGCCCGCGCTGCGCGAGGTCGGACTGGACGGCGGACTCGATCTCCCGCCAGCGCGCCTCGACCAGCGTGCGGTAGGCGGCGTTGAGGGCGGCCAGCAGTCCGGCCCTGGCGCGCGGGCAGCCGCTGGCGAGCTCGCGCACCCACTGGCTGGCCGGCTCGCCCGCGAAGACGGCGAGCAGGTCGGCGCGGATGCGCGAGGGCGGGGTGGAGCCGACCTCGGCGAGGGCGGCTGCCATGTCGGGACGGGAGGACAACAGGAACCCCGGGACCTCACCACGCGCGGTGAAAAGGTCGAAAAGGGGCATGGCTACAGCGGGCAAACTCCACTCGTAGAGCGCCTTGTCCGAATTCCGGGCAATTCTACGAATACGGTGAAGAGCGCCAAAAACCTCGACCATGGGCAGCGGGCCAGCGGAAAAGCTGACCGACTGCAGCGTCCGAGCGCTCAGTCGAAGTCGAAGCATCAAGTCCACCTCAAGTCATCAGAATGGTCGGCCGCGACAGTGAAGCAGGGGGACATACATAACCAATACAATGAAAACAATGGGAACGTGAATCGGTTTTCTACCCAGGGGTCAGAACCTTTCCTTTTCTCTGACCCCTTTTCGCGGAGAAGTGAGATCTCCGGATGATCTCGGCGGAGGCCGAAAGGTCGGCCCTGGAACCCCGCGCGAGGACGGGCGGATGACCGCCCTCTCCCCGCCGGGCCTGCTGCGCCTGCCGGACGGCCTCGTGGTTCGCGGGCGCGGCCTCGGCCAGCCCCGGCCCACCGGCCCCGCCCCGGCGTTCGGGCTCTACCTCGGGTCCACGCGGCTGCGGCGGCGCTACGACGGCGACCTGGGCTGGCAACGGGACTGGGTCCGCTGGCCGGACTTCCTGCTGCCTCGCGACTGGAGCACCGCCCTGCACCAGCGGGCGCGAGACGGCGAGAGCGTCGAAGTCGCCTGCTACGGCGGAACAGGGCGCACCGGGACCGTGCTCGCCTGCCTGGCCACATCGGGCGGTCTCAGCCCGGCCGACGCGGTCTCCTTCGTCCGGGCGATCTACCGCGAGCGTGCCCTGGAGACCGCGTGGCCGGTGGCGTGGGTTTCCTGGTTCGCCAAGCGGCAGCGTGGGTTTGGCTGATCATCTCACCGGCAACCCCAAGGGCACGACCGACTCAGGGAGTTGAACCTTGATCACCCTCGGAGCCTTACTCCTCGTCATCGGCTTCCTCGCCAACCTCTCGATCCTCTGGCAGATCGGCATCGCGCTACTCGTGATCGGACTGGTGCTGGCCGTGGTCGGTGGCACCGGACGGAAGATCGGCGGCCGGGCGCACTGGTACTGACCAAGGCCGCAATCCCTTGCACGGCCCCGTGACCAGTGGTTGCGGGGCCGCCGCCATGCGAGCACGATCCAGCCGTGGAGCAGCTGCGCGAACTCACCCCGCAGGTCCTCGGCGCGCTGGTGCGCCGCTACGGGCACTTCGACACGGCCGAGGACGCGGTGCAGGAGGCGCTGCTCGCCGCCGCGACCCAGTGGCCCGTGGACGGGGTCCCGGAGAACCCGCGCGCGTGGCTGATCACCGTGGCATCACGGCGATTGGTCGATCTGCTCCGGCAGGACGAAGCGCGACGCAAGCGTGAGTCCACTGTGGTCGCTCTCGAAGAACCCCTTGCCACAGAAGAGGTTGCGCACGACGATGACACGTTGCGGTTGCTGTTCCTGTGCTGTCACCCGTCGCTGAGCCAGGTCTCGCGGGTGGCACTGACCCTGCGCGCGGTCGGCGGGCTCACGACGGCGGAGATCGCGCACGCCTTCATGACGCCCGAAACGACGATGGCACAACGCATCAGTCGCGCCAAGCAGCGGGTCAGGGGCACGGAGTTCCGCATGACCGACGAGATCGACCCCGTCCTCGGCGTGCTCTACCTCGTCTTCACCGAGGGCCACACCGCCTCCGGCGGAGCCCGGCTCAGCCGCACCGACCTCACCGCCGAAGCCATCCGGCTGACCCGCGAGCTGCACCGGCTGCTCCCGGGCAACGGCGAGGTGACCGGCCTGCTGGCGCTGATGCTGCTCACCGACGCGCGGCGACCGGCCCGCACCCGCCCCGACGGCACCCTCGTCCCGCTGGCCGAACAGGACCGGCTGCTGTGGAACCGCGAGCTCATCTACGAGGGGACCGCACTCATCACGGAGTCCTTGCAGGCCAACGTGATCGGCCCGTACCAGGTGCAGGCCGCCATCGCCGCCGTGCACGCGGAGGCGGCGAGCACCGAGGAGACGGACTGGCCGCAGATCGTCGAGCTGTACGGGCTGCTGGAGCGCTTCTCCGACAACCCGATGGTCACGCTCAACCGGGCGGTGGCCGTCGCCATGGTCGATGGCGCACGGGCGGGCCTGGACCTGCTCGAACCCCTCGACGAGGACCCGCGAACCGCCCGGCACCACCGCCTCAGCGCCGTGCGCGCGCACCTGCTGGAACAGCTCGGCGACAACGAAGCCGCACACGCCTGCTATCGCACCGCCGCCGAACTCACCACGAGCGACCCGGAACGCCGCTACCTCAATTCCCGGGCCGCCCGACTGGAGCGGCACTAGCCCTTTCCAGGAAGCCCTCGGCGAGCACTCCGCACACCCAGAGTAAATAAGAGCGCTCACATTTCACAGAATGTGACTACACACCACCGAGACCCATCCCGAACGCACACCAGCCGACCACATCCCACAAGCGGTAACACCACCTCACCACCCCCCTAACGCCCCCTCGCCACCCCCCTCGCCACCCCCCTCGCCCCCCCTGACGCCCTCACCCACACGCCCCTCATCTCGCGTTTTGTAGCCTTAATGCGAAATGGGAGCGCTCTCTTGCGCAATAAGCCTACAAAACGCGAAACCTCGACCACGCCAGCCAGCGCACGCGCGCACGGGGGGCGGGAGTACGGAGGGGCGGGGGGTGGGGGATGCGAGGGGCGGGGGTATGGGGCGGCGGGGTAAGGGCGGGGGGTATGGGGAGCGGGAGGGCGGGGGGCATGGGGGTGGTGTCATCTCGGGGGATGGGGGGACTTGCGGGACGGGCGGCTAGGTCTGGAGCACGGACAGCACGTTGCCCGCCGGGTCGGTGAACCACGCGATCTGCGGGCCTCCGGAGCGGAGGATGCCTTTCTCGTCGGCGGGAAGGCCCTCGTAGCGCAGGAAGGTGACTCCGCGCCGCACCAGCTCGTCCACGGCCGCGTCGATGTCGGCCACCGGGAAGTTGAGCACGGTGAACTCGGCGGGCGTGTGCTTCTCCTTCGGGTAGACCAACACAGCCGATGACCCGCTTGTGGGGGCGAGCACTGCTCCGGGGCTGTCGATGTGCAGGTTGAGCATGCCGCTGTGCTCGGTGACCCTCAGGCCGAGCACCTCGGAGTAGAACGCCTTCGCCGCGGGCACGTCGTCGACGGCGAAGCCGCTGAAGGGGGCGGCGTTGTGCAGGCTCCGCGGCTGCTTGTGCCCGCGCGAGACCTGGTACTCCTCGCTCATCTGGATGACCTGGACGTAGTTGCCGTCCGGGTCGGCCAGGGTCGCGAACAACCCGGGGCCGCGGTCCTCCAGCGGCACCAGCCAGTCCACGCCGATCTCGTCCAGGTGCGCGGTGACGGCGCGGGCGTCCTCGACGTGGAAGTTCAGGATCACGCGGCCGGGCTCCGCCGTGGTGGCGGCGACGTCGTCGCGCCCGTCGATGAGCACCGCGACACCGCCGTAGGTGATGAAGCCGTCTTCGTTGGGTTCGGCGCCGAACGCCGCGCGGTACCAGTCACGCAACCGCCGCGGGTCGGAGCTGCCGAGCAGGATGCTGCCGAGAGTGGTCATGACGTCCTCCGGTTCGGATCGTGGTTCGCCGGGGACGTCGAAGCCGGACGGACCTCATCGACACCATCTGATGTGACCTGGGTCACGAGCCAGTCGAAGGGTCCGGACAGGGCGAGGGCCACCGACCCCGCCGGAGCGGGATCGGTGGCCCCAGCAGCGGGACCTAGCCCCGTTCGATCAGGTGGCCGACCACGTCGGGACCCGGGTGCGGGGAGCCGGAACCGTCGCGGCGCATGTCCACGTCGGGCAGGTCCACCGCGGAGCCGTTGTCCGACGAGCCTGCCGGACGCGGCCCCACCCAGGCCACGAACAGCGCCTTCTCCCCCTTGAGGAAGCGGTGCGAACGGACGCCGCCGGTCGCGCGGCCCTTGGCCGGGTACTCCGAGAACGGCGTCACCTTGGCGGTCTGCCCGGTCGCGGTGACCACCATCGGCTCGCCGTGCTCGTCGTCATTGGTGCGGACAGCGCCGAAGAACAGCACGTGCGCGTCGGCACCGAGGTTGATGCCCGCCATGCCGCTGCCCTTGAGGCCCTGCGGGCGGACCAGCGAGGCCGAGTAGCGCAGCAGCGAGGAGTCGGAGGAGACGAAGGTCAGCGTCTCCTCCCCGTCGGTCAGCCAGGTCGCGCCGACCACCTCGTCGCCGTCCTTGAGGCTGATGATCTCGAACTCGTCCGAGCGGACCGGCCACTCCGGCGCGCACACCTTGACCACGCCCTGCCGGGTGCCGATGGCGAGACCCGGCGAGCCCTCGCTGCGCTCGCCCAGCGGCGCGATGCCGATGACCTTCTCGCCCTTCTCCAGCGGGACCAGCTCGCGGGCGGCCATGCCCCCGCTGAGCGAGACCGTGCCGACCTGCTCCGGCAGCACCGGCAGCGGCAGCACCTCGATCTTGTAGGCCCGGCCCTTGTTGGTCACCAGCAGGACCTGGCCGCGCGCGGTGGAGTGCACCACCGCGGACACGGCGTCGTGCTTGACCCGGCCCTTGCGCCTGCGCGCCTCCGTGGCCTCCTCGGACTCCGCCGCGGTCCTGGCGACCAGGCCGGTCGCGGACAGGATCACCTGGCACGGGTCGTCGGCCACCTCCAGCGGACCGGACTCCCGCGACGCCGCCAGCACCTCCTTGAGGTCGCCGTCGATCAGCGAGGTGCGCCGCTCGGTGGCCAGCTCGCTGGCGACCTTCGCCAGCTCCGCGGAGACCAGCTTCTTCAGCACCGCCTCGTTGTCCAGGATGCGCGAGAGGTCGGCGATGTCCGCGCGCAGCCGGTTCTGCTCGGTCTCCAGCTCGACCTTGTCGTACTTGGTCAACCGGCGCAGCGGGGTGTCCAGGATGTAGGCGGCCTGGATCTCGGAGAGCTTGAACCGCCGCATCAGGCCGTCCTTGGCCTCCTGCGCGTTCTCGCTGCCGCGGATCAGCTTGATCACCTTGTCGATGTCCAGCAGCGCCGTCAGCAGGCCCTCGACCAGGTGCAGCCGCTCCTCGCGCTTGCGCTTGCGGAACGAGGTCCGCCTGCGCACCACCTCGTAGCGGTGGGAGAGGAAGACCTCCAGCAAACCCTTGAGCCCCAACGTCTGCGGCTGCCCGTCCACCAGCACCAGGTTGTTGATGCCGAAGGACTGCTCCATCGGCGTCAGCCGGTACAGGTCGGCCAGCAGGGCCTGCGGGTTCACCCCGACCTTGCACTCGATCACCAGCCGGGTGCCGTTCTCCCGGTCGGTCAGGTCCTTGACGTCGGCGATCCCGGTGAGCCGCTTGGACTTGTTCACCTCATCGGTGATCTTCTCGATGATCTTCTCCGGCCCGACGCCGTAGGGCAGCTCGGTCACGGTGATCGCCTGCCGCCCCCGGCTGCCCTCCAGCGGCCCGATCACGACCTTCGCCCGCATCCGCACCACGCCGCGCCCGGTCTCGTACGCCCGGCGCACCTCGTCCAGCCCGAGCAGCGTCCCGCCGGTCGGCAGGTCCGGCCCCGGAACGAACTCCATCAGCTTGTCCAGCGAGGCGTCCGGGTGCGAGATCAGCCACCGCGACGCCGCGATGACCTCGCCCAGGTTGTGCGGGATCATGTTGGTCGCCATGCCGACCGCGATCCCCGAGGTGCCGTTGACCAGCAGGTTCGGGAACGCCGCAGGCAGCACCGTCGGCTCCTCCAGCGAGCCGTCGTAGTTCGGCCGGAAGTCGACGGTGTCCTCACCGAGCTCGCCGACCAGCAGCATCGCCTCCTGCGACATCCGCGCCTCGGTGTACCGGCTGGCGGCGGGGCCGTCGTCGGGCGAGCCGAAGTTGCCGTGCCCGTCGATGAGCGGGGTGTTCAGCGAGAAGTCCTGCGCCAGGCGCACCATGGCGTCGTAGATCGCGGTGTCGCCGTGCGGGTGGTACTTGCCCATGCAGTCCCCCACGACGCGGGAGGACTTCACGTAGGCGTGCGTCGGCCGGTAGCCCTGCTCGTTCATCGAGAACAGGATGCGGCGGTGCACCGGCTTGAGGCCGTCCCGCGCGTCGGGCAGGGCGCGGGCGTGGATGACCGAGTACGCGTACTCCAGGTACGAGTCCTCGATCTCGGTCTTCACCGAGTTGTCGAAGACTTTCGCACCCGCCCGGTCGAACGCGGCGGGGTCGACCTTGGTGGTTGGGCCCTTGCGGCGTGCCATAGCTCAGCGCTCTCCGTGGTCTTCTGTGGTTCGTCTCAGGCGTCGATCGCGGCGCGGTCCACGCGGGCGGCGGACTCCACCAGCCAGGCGCGCCGGGGCTCGACCTTCTCGCCCATCAGCAGTTCCAGTGCCTGCTCGGCGGCGTCCACGTCGTCCATCGTGATCCGGCGCACCGACCGGGTCGCCGGGTTCATCGTGGTCTCCCACAGCTCGTCGGCGTCCATCTCGCCGAGGCCCTTGAACCGGGGCACCGGGGTGACGATCTGCTTGCCCGCCTTCTCCAGCTTGGCGACGGTGGTCTCCATCTCCCGCTGGGTGAAGGTGAACACGGTCTGCGGGTTGCGGCCCTTGGTGGTGATCTTGTGCAGCGGCGGCATGGCCGCGTAGAGCCTGCCGTCGGAGATCACCGGCCGCATGTACTTGGCGAACAGGGTGATCAGCAGCGTCCGGATGTGCGAGCCGTCCACGTCGGCGTCGGCCATCAGGATCACCCGGCCGTAGCGCATCTGGGCCAGGTCGAAGGTGCGCCCGCTGCCCGCGCCGAGCACCTGCACGATGGAGGAGATCTCCGCGTTGCGCAGGGTGTCACCGAGGTTGGCCTTCTGCACGTTGAGGATCTTGCCGCGCAGCGGCAGCAGCGCCTGGTACTCCGAGACGCGCGCCATCCGCGCGGAGCCGAGCGCGCTGTCGCCCTCGACCAGGAACAGCTCGCTGCGCGAGACACCGGTGGTGCGGCAGTCCACCAGCTTGGGCGGCATGGCCGCGCCTTCGAGAGCCGTCTTGCGGCGCGCGGCGTCCTTCTGCTGCTTCTGGGTGAGCCGGACCCGCGCGGCGTCGACGATCTTCTGCAGGACCGTCTTGGCCTCGGTCTTGGTCTTCTTGTCCTCGGTCCAGGACTTGATGTGCCGCTCGACGATGCCCTGGATCACCTTGGTGATCCCGGCGGTGGAGAGCTCGTCCTTGGTCTGCGAGGTGAACTGCGGCTCCGGCAGCCGCACGTGGATCACCGCGGTCATGCCCTCGACCACGTCGTCGAGGGTCGGCGGGTCCTCCTTGGCCTTGAGCAGCCCCCGGGTCTTGGAGATGGCGTCCTGCAACGCCTTCACGGCCGCGCGCTCGAAACCCTTGCGGTGGGTGCCGCCGTGCATGTTGCGGATGGTGTTGGTGAAGCACTCCACCGTGCGCTCGTAGCCGGTGCCCCAGCGGAACGCGATCTCGACCTCGGCCTGACGCTCCACTTTGGACCGCATGACGCCGTTCTCGTCGGCGGCGTTCTCGAAGTAGGTGCCGTGGCCGTTGACCAACAGCGTTCCGCAGACCGGCTTGTCCCCCGCGGGCGCGAGGAAGTCCACCATGTCGGACAGGCCGTTGGGGAAGTGGAAGGTCTCCTCCTCGATCCCGCCCTCGGTCGCGTTGCGCAGCACGTAGGTGACGCCGGGAACCAGGAACGCGGTGTTGCGCAGCTTGGTGCGCACGGCGTCCACGTCCAGCGCCGCGCCGTTCTCGAAGTAGCGCGCGTCGTACCAGTAGCGGATCGAGGTGCCGGTGCGCTCGCCGCGCTTCATCTTGCCGGCGACCTGGAGTCCGGAGCGCTTGGTGAACTTGGCCTTCGGACCTGGTCCGTCGAACTCGCCGGGCACACCGTGCGCGAACGACATCTGGTACACCTTGCCGTCCCGCTTCACGGTGACGTCGAAGCGGTGCGAGAGCGCGTTCACCGCCGAGGCGCCGACGCCGTGCAGACCACCGGAGGTCTTGTAGCCGGAGCCGCCGAACTTGCCACCCGCGTGCAGCCTGGTCAGCACGAGCTCGACACCGGAAAGGCCGGAGCGGGCGTGCGTGCCGGTGGGGATGCCTCGGCCGTCGTCGTCCACCTGGAGGCTGCCGTCGGCGTGCAGGGTCACCACGATCTTGCTGGCGTGCCCGGCGATGCCCTCGTCGGTGCAGTTGTCGACGATCTCGTTGAACAGGTGGTTGATGCCGCGGCTGTCGGTGGAGCCGATGTACATGCCGGGGCGCTTGCGAACCGCTTCCAGACCTTCGAGGTGCGTCAGGTCGTCGGCCCCGTACAGGGTCTCGGCAGTCACAGGGTCGCTCTCCCAGGTCGTTGCGCGGACTATGCGTGCGCGGTGTGCAGGCTCACCAGCGGCTTAACATACTTCAGCAGCCGTGTGAGCCCGCCTTCGCACCGCATGATGCCCCGGACCCCTGACACTCAACCCCGAAGACCTGGGAAGTCCTCCTCACGGAACTCGCCGGAGGGCCGGTCGGCGGTCTCCCGCCCGCGCAGCTCGACGCGGCGGATCTTGCCGGAGACGGTCTTGGGCAGCTCGGCGAACTCCAGCCTGCGGATGCGCTTGTAGGGCGCGAGGTTCTCCCGCGCGTGCCGCAGGACCGCCTCGGCGGTGGCGGCGTCGGCGGCCCACCCGGCGGCGAGCACCACGTACGCCTTGGGCACCGACAGCCGGACCGGGTCCGGCGAGGGCACGACGGCGGCCTCGGCGACGGCCTCGTGCTCCAGCAGCACGCTCTCCAGCTCGAACGGCGAGATGCGGTAGTCCGACGCCTTGAACACGTCGTCGGTGCGGCCGACGTAGGTGATGTAGCCGTCCGCGTCCCGGGAGCCGACGTCGCCGGTGTGGTAGTACCCGTCCCGCATGACCTCGGCGTTGCGCTCCGGGTCCCCGTGGTAGCCGACCATCAGCCCCAGCGGCCGCCGCGCCAGGTCCACGCAGATCTCCCCCTCGTCGGCGGGCCGACCGGTGACCGGGTCGACCAGCTCGACCGCGTAGCCGGGGACGGGCCGACCCATCGACCCGGGCTTGATCGGCTGGCCGGGGGTGTTGGCGATCTGCACGGTGGTCTCGGTCTGCCCGAAGCCGTCCCGGATCGTCACCCCCCACGCCGCGCGGACCTGCTCGATCACCTCGGGGTTGAGCGGCTCCCCCGCGCCGACGACCTTGGTCGGCGGGGTGCTCAGCGCGGCGAGGTCGGACTGGATGAGCATCCGCCACACGGTGGGCGGGGCGCAGAAGCTGGTCACGCCGCAGCGCTGCATCTCAGCCAGCAGGCGTGCGGCGTCGAAGCGCGAGTAGTTGTGGATGAACACCGTCGCCTCGGCGTTCCACGGCGCGAACACGTTGCTCCACGCGTGCTTGGCCCAGCCCGGCGAGGAGATGTTGAGGTGCACGTCGCCGGGGACCAGCCCGATCCAGTACATAGTGGACAGATGGCCCGCCGGGTAGGAGGCGTGGGTGTGCTCCACCAGCTTCGGCTGCGCGGTGGTGCCCGAGGTGAAGTAGAGCAGCAGGGTGTCGGTGGCCTTCGTGGGCTGCTCGCTGTAGAAGACACCATCCCACTGGTGGGAGTCGTTGTAAGAGAACCACCCTTCGCGCTGGTCACCCACGGCGATGCGGGTGTAGTCGCCGGGCACGTCGTCGAACTTCGCGGTGTCCTCGGCGCGGACCACCACGTGCCTCGCCGCGCCGCGGTCGATCCGGTCGCGCAGGTCGGCGGCGGCGAGCAGGGTGGTCGCGGGGATGACAACGGCGCCGAGCTTCATGGCGGCGAGCAGCGTCTCCCACAGCTCGACCTGGTTGCCGAGCATCAGCACGATCCGGTCGCCACGCTCGACCCCCTTGTCCCGCAACCAGTTCGCCACCTGGTTGGACCGGCGGGACAGCTCGGCGAAGGACCAGCGGCCCTCGGAGCCGTCCTCCTCGACGATCCACAGCGCGGTGCGCTCGTTGTCCTCGGCGATGGCGTCGAACCAGTCCAGCGCCCAGTTGAACTCGTCGAGCTCCGGCCAGCGGAACCCTGCGCGTGCGGTGTCCAGGTCGCCCGCGTGCGCGAGCAGGAAGTCCCGCGCCTCGCGAAACGCCATACCGGCTGCTGTGCGGACCATGTGCGCTCCCCTCGATGTTGCGTAGGATCCTCGGATCGCCCGCACCGCGCTCACCACCCCCGTTCGGGGGTGAAGCGAACTGGAGGTGATCGCGTGACCAGGGACGACAGGACCGCGATCCGGGGCGCGCTGCTCCAGCTGCGCCGGGACACGGGGCTGCCCGTCGCCTTCGGCGGCCCGCTCACCTCGCAGCGCAGGCTGACGCTCACGGAGCTGGTGGGCACGGCCACGGACTCGCTGCGCGGGCTCGCCGTGGCACCGGGTTCGGGCCTCGGAGGCAAGGTGGTGTCGCTGGGCCGCGTGGTGGCGGTCAGCGACTACCCGACCGCGTCAGTGATCACCCACGACTACGACGCCGCGGTGGGCGCGGAGGGCCTACGCGCGATCGTGGCGGTACCGGTGGTGGTGCGGCGGTCGGTGCGCGCGGTCCTCTACGCGGCGACCCGGCGGAGCGCGACGCTGGGCGACCGTTTGCTCGGCGCGGCCGTGGGCACTGCGCGCATGCTCGAACAGGATCTGGCGGTCCAGGACGAGGTTGACGACCGTGTCGCGCGCATGACGTCGGCCTTGGCCACGCGGGACCGTGCGTCGGGTGCGGAGTGGGAGGCGGTCCGCCTCGCCCACGCCGAGCTCCGGTTGATCGCGCAACGGACCGCCGACCCGGCGCTGCGCGCGGAGCTGCACGGAGTCTGCGAGCAGCTCACCTCTCCCCCGTCCGGTCCGACCGTGCGCCTGACCCCACGCGAGATCGACGTGCTGACGGGCGTGGCGGCTGGCTGCGGCAACGCGGAGATCGCACGGCGGCTGCGGCTGGGCCCGGAGACGGTGAAGAGCTACCTGCGCGAAGCGATGCGCAAGCTCGACGTGCACAGCCGTGGCGAAGCGGTGGTGGCGGCGCGCAGGGCGGGCCTGTTGCCCTGATAGCAGGCTTGCCGCCGCGGAGACGAGTGCGGTCGAGCTGTTCGGCTTGGCGTACCGGCTGCTCGGTTCGGCGCAGGAAGCCGAGGACGCGGTGCGCGCGGCGGTCGACTCCCCGCTCGCTCCCCCGAACCGCCGCTGCTGTGGTTCAGGCCGGCTGGGACAGATCCCCCGCTGGCACTGCCGGCACCGGGAATCGCGTTGATCAGACCAGCTTCCTGGGTGAGGTAGCCGTACAACAGCCCGGTGACGCTGTGTTCAAAGACGTTGGATGACCCGATGTCCCACCCGATCACCACACAGGTCCATTTCTGCGGACCCTCGTGTGGGCCCGCAGCAGCACGTGATCGGTGCCGACGCACCCGCGTCCTCCCCCGATGCCCGGAGGTCGGGTGCCACCGCCGCCGATCTGGGGCGTGTCAGCCCAGCGTTTCGAACAGACCGGATTTGGCACGACGCCGTCCTCGCTCACGAGACAGTGCAGCTTATGGTCACGCCGGAGAGTGCACCTGAACTCGCTCTGGCATGGCGCTCAGTAAGCCTTATCCGCGGGTTGGTCCTCGGAGTACGAGAGGTCAAGGCGTGCCCGCGAGTCATTGCCAGACGGCCATGATCTCCGACAGGATGCAGTACCCGTCCGGCCGTGATGGAGCGTGATGTGGTCAGCAAGCCGAATCGTCGTCTGGTCTTGGGCAGCACCGTCGGCGCCGTGCTCACCGGGGCGCTCGCGCCCACCGCATCCGCAACGGTGCCCAGCACCGTCACGGTCCGCTCGCCGAACGGCCTGCTGCGGGTCACCGTTCTCGTGGCGAACGGGCGTCTCCGGTATGAGGTTGTGCGCCGCGGCCAGGTTCTGGTTGCCCCCTCCGGGCTCGGTCTCGACCTGGCCGGCTGGCCGTCGTTGACCGGCGGCCTGGTGGTGGAGTCCGTCGAGCGCAGGACGATCGACGAGTCGTGGCGTCCGGTGTGGGGCCCCGACGCGCTCGTCCGCAACCATGCCAGGGAGTGCGTGCTGCGGACCGTGCAGTCGGAGAGCGGGCTGCGGCTCGACCTGGTCGTCCGGGTCTTCGACGACGGCGTCGGTTTCCGCTACCACCTGCCGGCGCAGGCTGGGCTCGACACCTGCACCATCACCGCTGAGCGCACCGAGTTCGCGCTGCCGCCGACCGCCACGAGCTGGTCGCTGGCCGCGGGTGCGGACTGGAACGCCGACGAGCGGCACTACCGGCGGGCCCCCTTGTCCGATGTGGACACCGCGCAGACCCCGCTCACGTTGTCCACATCGGACGGCCAGCACCTCGTGGTGCACGAGGCGGCGCTGATCGACTATCCGAGCATGACCCTCGTCGCCGAAGCCGGTCGGCCGGGTGCTTTCAACAGTGAGCTGATCAGCCTTCCTGACGGCACGAAGGCCCGGCTGTCGGGCGAGTTCTCCACCCCGTGGCGCACGCTGACCATCGGTGACCGTCCCGGCGATCTCGCCGAATCGCACCTGATCGAGAACCTGAACGAGCCGTGCGCGCTCGCCGACACGTCGTGGATCTCGCCCGGCACGTACGTCGGCGTGTGGTGGGAACTGCAAAGGCGGCACACAACCTGGACCGCGGGGCCCCGGCACGGGGCCACGACCGAGCGCGTCAAGCAGTACATCGACCTCGCCAGGGAGGCGGGCGCGAGCCACGTGCTCGCCGAGGGGTGGAACACCAACGCCGGCGGCCAGTGGAGCGGCCAGGACTTCCTCACGCCACAACCTGACCTCGACCTGCCGGAGGTGCTGCGCCACGCACGGGCCAACGGCATCGGGTTCACGGCGCACAACGAGACCCGCGGCTTCGTCGACCACTACGAGCAGCACCTGGACACGATCTTCGCGCGGTACGCCGAGCTCGGCATCCATGCGATCAAGACCGGCTACGCCACCAAGTTCGTGCTGGGCGGGGTGAACCGCAGCCATTTCGACCAGGAGGCGGTGCGGCACTACCAGCGGGTCGTCGACGTCGCGGCCCGCCACCAGATCATGGTCATCGCACATGAGGCGATCAAGCCGACCGGACTGGCACGCACCTACCCGAACATGATGACCGGCGAGGGGGTTGCCGGGATGGAACAGCACCACTACAAGGGGCGGTTGGGGAACCCGCCGGAGCAGGCCACGATCCTTCCGTTCACCAGGTTCATGGGTGGGCCTGCCGACTACACCCCGGGGGTGCTCAACGTGACCTGGGATCCGGCTGGGCTCGGCACCCGGGTGCAAACGACCTCGGCGGCGCAACTCGCGCTGTGCTCGGTGTTCTTCAGCCCGCTCCAGATGCTGGCCGACACCCCGGAGAACTACCGGTCCCACCCGGGGTTCGCCTACCTGAAGGGCATGCCGGCCAGCTGGGACGAGTCCCGGTTCCTGGACTGCGTGATCGGCGACTACACGGTCGTCGCCCGCAGGAAGGACGACACCTGGTACCTCGGCGCGATCACCGACGAGCAGGACCGGACGCTACGGGTGCCGTTGCGGTTCCTGGGACCGGGCAGGCACAGCGCCGAGATCTACAGCGATGCCGCCGGTACCAGTTGGCGCGACAACCCGCTCCCGATCGATGTCCGGACCACGACGGTGCGATCGTCCACCGTGCTCACACTGCGACTCGTCGCCGGCGGTGGCACCGCGATCCGGTTCCGCCCCACGCGGTCATGACCCTGAAGGCCTGCCCCTGAAGGACGGTGGCCGCGTGCCGCACGACACGCGCTAGTTCTGCCCGCGCCGGTACTCACTGGGGCTGCATCCGTGCTCCCTGCGAAAGGTTCGGGAGAAGTAGAACGCGTCGTTGTAGCCGACTGTCCTGGCGATCTCGGAGATGTCCCGGGACGTGGTGGCCAGCAACTCCCTCGCTCGCGCCATCCGCAGGCGCTTGGCGTACTCGACCACGCCGCAGCCCGCGGCCATCCGGAACAGCGCGGCGAAGTGCGAGGGCGACAGGCCCGCGGTGCGCGCCAGCTCCTTCACGACCACCGGCTTCGCGAAGTTGTGGCGCAGGTGCTCCAGCGCCTGGCGAACCGGCTCGGCGGGTTGGAGGCTCTCGCTCAGCGCGTCCGCGGCGAGCTGCGCCAGCAGGGTCCAGCCCGCGCCGGAGGCCGAGATGAGGTGCGGGAACGTCTGGTCCCGTTCGAGGAAGCCGATCGCGTCGTCGATCGCCGAGACGGCCCGGTAGACGTCGCGCAGCTCGATGACGGCTTCCCGGCCGTCCGTCGTGATGACCGACAGCAGCTCCGAGACCTGGGTGCCCGCGGCGTGCAGCCACCAGATCGTCCACGGGTTGCGCGAGTCCGCCCAGTAGAAGTGCGGGCGGGACGGGGGCAGGACGAGCGCCCTGCCGGGCCTGACCACGCTGACCCGGCCTTCGACCTCGCACCGCCCGACGCCGTCGGTGCAGACGATCACGATGGCCTCGGACGTGCTTCGCGGGCGGTGCATGCCGTGGTTCGCCGCGCTGGGGTAGAACCCGGCGTCGGTGACGAGCAGGCCCGAGGTCGGCGCCCTGCGCAGGGCCGACGCCACCAGCGGCCGCGGCAGCACGCGCAACCGCTGACCGGGGAAGCCGTCGGGCAGCAGCATCCGCACACCGTACCTTCGGCATTTGCGATGAGGCGAGCCGTCGAATCGTCCAGGCGACTCGGTCGATTCGGCCATCCCGTCGGCCGGGTGCCCGGTCATAGCGTTGTCGCATGTCACAGGGTGCGTCAACGCTGGTCCTCCCCGCCCGTCCCGCCGCAGCGGCGGGGGACGGCGTCGCCGCGTGGCGGGAGGCGGTGACGATCGACAGCTACCTCCCGGAGGCTCCCGACCGGTACCCGGCCTACCTCGATCGGCGCGTCTACCAAGGCTCCTCCGGGCGGGTGTACCCGCTGCCGTTCCACGACCGGATCAGCTCGGTGAAGGCCCCGGCGCGGTGGGACGCGGTGCACCTGGAGAACCGCTGGCTGCGGGTGATGGTGCTGCCGGAGCTCGGCGGGCGCGTCCACGTCGCCCACGACCGCACGCGGGACTACGACTTCTTCTACCGCAACCCGGTGATCAAACCCGCTCTCGTCGGCCTGACCGGTCCGTGGGCCTCCGGCGGGGTCGAGTTCAACTGGCCGCAGCACCATCGCCCCGCCACGTTCCTGCCGACCGATGTCGAGATCGAGCACGAGCCCGATGGCGCCGTCACCGTGTGGTGCTCCGACCACGACCCCTTCGACCGGATGAAGGGGATGCACGGCGTCCGGGTGCGGCCCGACAGCGCTGTCGTGGAGTTGCGGGTGAGGCTGTACAACCGTGGCGAGCGGACCAGGACGTTCTTGTGGTGGACCAATATCGCCGCGCGAGCGGATCAGAACTACCAGTCGTTCTTCCCCCGGGACGTGCGGGTGGTCGCCGATCACGCCAAGCGCGCGACGACCGCGTATCCCGCTGCGGACCGGGCGTACTACGGGGTCGACTATCCGGCCCGGCACGACGAGGTCGGCACGGTTGCCGGCGGCGTGCGGGTCCACGGAGACCGCCTTGACTGGTACCGCAACATCCCGGTGCCGACCTCGTACATGTGCGTTGGCAGCAGGGAAGCGTTCTTCGGCGGCTACGACCACGCGGCCAGAGCCGGGTTCGTGCACGTCGCCGATCGGCAGCTCGCTGTCGGGAAGAAGCAGTGGACGTGGGGCGCTTCGGAGTTCGGTGACGCGTGGGGCCGCAATCTGACCGACGACGGTTCGGCCTACGTCGAACTGATGGCCGGGGTCTTCACCGACAACCAGCCGGACTTCTCCTTCATCGCGCCCGGAGAGACGAAGGTGTTCTCCCAGTTCTGGTATCCGATCCAGGAGATCGGTCCGGCGCACGCGGCGACCGTGGACGCCGCGGCGCGGGTGGACGTCGAGGGGACCAGCGCGCGCGTCGGGGTGGCGGTGACGGCGGAACGCCCTGGATGCCGCTTGCTGCTCGTTGACGCCGCCGGGACCGAGGTCGCTGACGTACGAGCCGACATCGCGCCGGGCAAGCCCTTCCAGGAGAGCATCCCGCTGACGCGGGTCGTTGACGGACTCGTGCTGCACGTCTTCCACGGTGATGAACTGCTGGTGTCGTGGGATTCCATCGTTCCCGACGACGAGGGCGGCCTCACCACGCCGGCACGCGAGCCGGCCAAGCCCGAGGACGTGCCGACCGTGGAGGAGCTGGCCGTGATCGGCGCTCACCTCGATCAGTACCGGCACGCGACGCGCTCGCCGGAGCCGTACTGGCGCGAGGCGTTGCGCCGCGACCCCGGGCATGTCGCGGCCAACGTCGGGCTCGCTGGGCGGGCGTACCAGCGCGGTGACTTCGCCGAGGCGGAGAGGCTGTTGCGGGTCGCGGTTTCCCGGCTGACGACGCTGAACCCCAACCCGGTCGACACGACCGCGCTGTATCTCCTCGGGCTCGTGCTGGAGCGACAGGGCCGGGCTGATGAGGCATACGACGTCTACGGTGCCAGCTCCTGGGCGCGTGCGTGGCGGGCACCGGCGGGGTACCGGATGGCACGCATCGACGCCGCACACGGCCGGAACGGCGAGGCGCTTGGCAGGCTCCAGGACGTGCTGCGCACCGAGCCGGAGCACCTGCAAGCCCGCGCGCTCCGGGTGATCGTGCTGCGCCGGACCGGAGAAACCCGTCAAGCGGCGGAACTCGCCGAAGCCACCCACGCTCTTGACCCTCTCGACTGGTGGACGCGCGATCTGCTCGGCCTGCCGCTCACCACGGACGCGCAGACCTGCCTTGACGTCGCGCTGGAGTACATCGGAGTTGGCGAGCACGACGCGGCGCTGCGGGTGCTCGACGTCGCCCGCGAGCAGGAGCGTTCTCGCGCGATCGGGCAGACCGCGGCCGGGCCGTTGCTGGAGTACTACCGGGCCGAGGTCCTGCGCGAGCTGGGCAGGGACGGCGATGCACGCGAAGCCGTTGGCAAGGCACAAGGTCTGGACGCGACGTGGTGCTTTCCGTCGCGGTTGGACGACGCGTTGACGGTGGAGCGTGCGGCAAGCGCCGACGACACGGACGCACGGGCTCGCGCGTTGCTCGGACACTGGCTCTACGCCAATGGGCGCCCTGGCGACGCTTGTGCGGCCTGGAATGACTCAGTCGCACTGGATTCGACCGATCCCGTTGTGTGGCGCAACTTGGGGCTGGCGGCCTTCAACCACCTCAGCGACGCCAACCAGGCGTGTGCGGCCTACGACTCCGCGCTCGCCGTCGCGGGCGATGACGCCAGGCTGCTGTTCGAGCGCGACCAGCTCGACGCGAGACGCGGCGTGCCGCCCGAGCAGCGGTTGAACTCGCTCCTGCGCAACCGCGCGCTCGTTGAGACACGGGACGACGCCACCCTTGAGCTTGCCCACCTGCTGCTCACCGCCGACCGGCTCGACGAGGCCCGCGCACTGCTGCTTGGTCGCACTTTCCAACCGTGGGAGGGCGGCGAGGGGGACGTACTGCGCGCGTGGGATCGGTTGTGCCGCTTGCAGTCCACAGTGGACGAAGCGTTGGAGCCACCGGAGTCTCTCAGCGAGGCAAGGCATCCGCTCGCGAGCACCGCGCAGCTGCACCTGATCCGTGGTGACGCGCTGGCCTCGGAGGGAGAGCAGGCGGCAGCCGTGGCGGCGTGGGAGCTGGCCGCCGTGCAGCAGGGTGACTTCCTGGGGATGAGCACTCAGCCCTACTCCGAGGCGACGTTCTTCTCCGTGCTCGCGCTACGCAGGCTCGGCCGCGCTGACGAAGCCGACCGGCTCACCGAGGAACTGCGCGCCTTCTGCGACACGGTGGAGGCGACTCCGGCAACCGTGGACTACTTCGCGACCTCGCTGCCGTCGATGCTGTTGTTCACCGAAGACCTGGCTGCCGTCCAACGAAACCGTGTCGCGTTCCTGAGGGCACAGCTCGACGTCCTCACTGGACAGCACGCGCGGGCTGGCGAGCGGTTGACCGCCTTGCTGGCTGAGGACCCGCACCACATCGACGCGCTGGACCTGGCCCGTTCTCTCCGGAATCCGACGCGGTGACGGCGTCCATGCGCCGTCACCGCGCGCCACAACCCTTATGGCTCAGGGACATCCGCGACGGTTCCCGTAGCCGCCGCCGTAGCGTAGAGCGCGAGGCGTTCGGCCATCGGGGTCCCGGGGCGATGGGCTCGCAGCCCGGTGCCGCCCCGCTGCCACGGCGCCGGGCCGGTCAGCGGACGGAACTCGACTCCGGCCGCCGCGAGCCGGTCGAGGTGCCGGGGCAGCCGCTGCCGGAGATCCGGAGTCCGCGTGCCCCAAGCGACTTCCGCGAAGGCGCACGTTCGCGGGTACAGCAGGTAGTCGACCAGTCGCGGGTCTTCGACGAACTCGGTCCACATCTGGCACTGGACCCCGCGCACGCGCGCACGTTCGGCGTCGGACCAGTCCTGCGGGATCGGCTCCCAGGAAACGACGTCGTCGAGGGTGACCGGGCCGCCGATCGCGAGCGGCTCGTCGGGGTGGGCCTCCTGGTAGTAGTCGAAGTAGGTGGGCATGACCGGCGCGAGCACGACGTCGTGACCGGCTGCCGCCGCCCGGCGGGCGACCTCCGCGCCACGCCACGCCGTGACGAGCGTGGCGGTCGATCCCGCGTCGGCGGCGGTTCCTTGCGCGGCGAAGCTGTCGTCCCAGGTGATCGGTGTCTTGCCGTGTTCAGCCAGCATCTGCCGCACTTCGGTCATGAGGGCGGCGAAGATCTCGGCGCTCCCGGAGAGCCCGCGACTGCCAGCGAACGCGCGCACCACCGGGTCGTCGTCCCACGCGCGCAGAACCGACTCGTCGCCTCCCACGTGCACGTAAGGGGAAGGGAACAGCGGGAGCAGCTCGTCGAGCAGGAGGCGCAGGAACTCCAGGGACCGCTCCGACGGCGCCAGGAGTGCGTCGTGCACGCCCCAGTTCGTGTGCACAGGGCGGTCGCGCTCGGGCGGGGAGCCGAACTCGGGGTAGGCGGCCAGCAACGCGCCGGTGTGGCCGGGAACGCCGATCTCCGGGATGACCGTGATCGCGCGGTCCGCCGCGTAGGCGACGATCTCGGCGACGTCGTCGCGGGTGTAGTAGCCGCCGTGTGGCGTCCCGTCGAGGACGACCTCGTCGGAGTAGTGGCTGACCTGGCTCGTCGTCCGCCAGCTCCCGACCTCGTGCAGGCGCGGGAACCGAAGGCTCTCCACCCGCCAGCCCTGGTCGTCGCTGAGGTGCAGGTGCAGGGTGTTCAGCTTGTGCGCGCTCATCAGGTCGATGTGGCGCAGCACCTCCCGCTTGGGCAGGAAGTGCCGGGCGACGTCGAGCAACATTCCGCGCCAGCCGAATCCTGGGCTGTCCTCGACGCGGATGACCGGCACGATCCACGGGGTGTTCGCAGGCGCGGCCTGCCGGTAAGCGGCGTCGGGAAGGAGCTGACGCAGCGTCTGCACGGCGTACACGACACCGGAGACGTCCGTCGCGGTGATGGCCACCCCGGCTTCGGTCACGTCGAGCACGTAGCCCTCGGCAGCGGTCACGCCCGACCGCAGCAGCACGCGCACTACCGCGGCCCCGTCGACAACCCTGCTGGTCACAGGCAGCAGCGCGAGCGCTCGCAGGACCGCGGCCCGTTCCTCTTCCGGCACGTCCAGGTGCACCGGGAGCTCGGCGGGGAGCCGGGTCACCCCCGCGCCGAGCACCGCCGAGAGCGGCTGGGGAACGAGGTGTGCCGCCCGCTCCCGCGCGTCGTTGTCGTGGCCCGTCGAGACCATGTTCGTCGCCTCCCAGCTGCGTCAAGCATGCGTGTACATGTTTCTTTCTGTTCATTAGGTGTCTAGAATGAGCATATCTTGCTCATTTGGTGACCGCTATGCGCACAAACGAACGTCAACCACCACGAGAGGATGCCGATGGCCGACAGTGCGGGCTACGTCCCGATCGCCGAGGTTGTCTGTGCGCCTTCCCGGGCGCGCGTCTTTGAGCAGGGCTGGCAGTCCTGGAGTCCCACCGGCGGCTACCCCGGCGACGCGACCTCGCCCCGGCCGTCCTCGGCGCAGATCGCGGCCAGCTGCTTCCGCTTCGACCGGCCGATGCCGGAGTCCGGCTTCCAGGGCGAGGGGCTGATCGTGATCGACCCGGGCGACGGCGGCCCGGTGCGTTCGTGGGCCGCGGTGGACCACACCGCCGAGGTCCCCTCCATCCGCGTGCGGGCTCACGGGGACCGGCTCGTCGTCTCCAGCCTCGGCGCCGTCCGGGAAACCCAGCACGCCGACCTCCCGGGCGCGCTCGTCGCGTGGGCGGAGGAGGTGGCGGCCAGCGGTGGCGTGACCGAGGTCCGTCCGCTCGGTCCCGGCTGGAGCAGTTGGTACGGGCACTGGAACAAGGTCACCGAGCAGGACATCGCCGACACCCTGGCGCACGCGGAGCGGCTGGAGCTGCCGCTGGAGATCATCCAGCTCGACGACGGGTACCAGCGCGCGATCGGGGACTGGCTCGACATCCGGCCCGGCTTCGGATCCCTTGCAGGAGTGGCGGAACGCGTCGCCGACACGGGACGGCGCGCGGGCATCTGGCTGACGCCGTTCTTCGTCGCCTCCGACAGCCAGGTCGCGACCGAGCACCCGGACTGGCTGGTGCGCGGCACGCCCGCGATGCGCGAGTGGAACAGCGACATCGCGGTGCTCGACGTGACGCACCCGGGCGCGGCCGAGCACCTCGCCGGGGTGTTCCGTTCCCTCGTCTCCACCGGGTTCTCGTTCTTCAAGATCGACTACATCTACGCGGGCGCACACCCCGGCGGGCGGTACGCCGACGTGTCGGGGCACGACGCCTACGTGGCGGGGATGCGGATCATCCGCGACGCCGTCGGACCGGACTCGACCGTTCTCGGCTGCGGCGCGCCGATGCTGCCCAGCGTCGGCCTCGTCGACGCCATGCGGGTCAGCCCGGACACGGCTGCCGTCGTCCACCACAACTCCGGCGACGTCAGCCAGCCCTCGCAGCACGGCGCTCGGCTGGCCGGGGCCGCGCGGGAGTTCATGCACGGCCGGTTGTGGGTCAACGACCCCGACTGCCTGATGGTGGCTCCACGCGTGCAGGACCGCGCCGGATGGGCCGACCACGTCGCTTCCAGCGGTGGCTGGAGGTGCTCGAGCGACCGCCTCGCCGACCTCGACGAGTGGGGGGTCGCTCGCACACGCGAGCTGCTCACGCCGTCGACCGGCCCGGCCTGACCCAGAGCACCTCTTCGGAAGGGAGTCCGCCATGGCTCAGGCCCTCACGGTGCCGACCCCGCCCGCGTCGGCACGGCCGGTACCGCCGCGAGGACGTCGGCGGCGAACGTGGGAAACACTGACCGCGTACGCCTTCGTGGCCCCGAGCCTGTTCGGCGTCCTCGCGTTCCTGTTGCTGCCGGTGCTGATCGTCGCCGGGCTGAGCCTGTTCGACTGGAAGCTGCTGGCCGCGCCGGAGTTCGTCGGGCTGGCGAACTACGAGCGGCTCTTCGCCGACGGCGGCATCGGCCACTCGCTGCTGGTGACCGTCGCCTACGTGGTCCTGACGATCCCGGTGCAGACCGTGCTGGCCATGCTGCTCGCGCTGCTGCTCAACCAGCGGGTGCGCGGCGTGAAGATCTTCCGGGCGATGTTCGTCCTGCCCTGGATGGCGACGCCGGTGGTGATGGGCCTGGTGTGGGGCTGGATCTTCGACCCGGCCAACGGGGCGGTCAACTCCTTCCTGGCGGTCTTCGGGATCGACGGGCCGAGCTGGCTGTCCTCGCCGAGCCTCGCGCTGCCCGCGGTGGCGGCGACCCAGGTGTGGCAGTTCGCGGGCTACAACATGCTCTTCTTCCTCGCCGGGCTGCAGGCCATCCCGAAGGACTTCTACGAGGCGGCCTCCCTGGACGGGGCGTCACCGGTGCGGCAGTTCTTCTCGATCACGTTGCCGCTGCTGCGCCCGACGCTGTTCTTCGTCCTCGTCACCAACGTGATCGGCTCGTTCCAGGTCTTCGACACCGTCTTCGTGATGACCAACGGCGGCCCCGGGAACAGCACCGAGGTCATCAACTACACGATCTACCAGAGCGCGTTCCGGCAGTTCGAGTTCGGCTACGCGTCCGCCATCGCGATGGTCCTGTTCCTGATCATCCTCGCGGTCACCATGGCGCAGGTCCGGTACTTCAACCGCAACACGACCTACGACCTGAGCTGAGAGGGGCCGACCGTGACGACAACCACCCGGCGACGGCGGCCCGCGCGCCGCGCCGCCCTCTACGCGACGCTGATCACCGGGGCGGCCATGTCGGTCTTCCCGTACTGGCTGATCGTCTCGACCGCGGTGAAACCACGCGGTGAGCTCTTCGAGGCGGCCCCGTGGGCACCGCCGTCCGCACCGACGCTGGAGAACCTCGGCGCGCTGCTGGGCTCCGAGTTCGCGCGCTCCATCCTCAACACCTTCATCTTCGTCACCATCCTCACGGTGGGACAGCTGATCTTCACCACGCTGGCCGCGTATGCCTTCGCGCGGCTGGAGTTCCGGGGCCGCAACGCGCTGTTCTGGCTGTACCTGGCCACCCTCATGGTGCCCAACGTGGTGACCCTGATCCCGCTGTTCCTGATCATGCGCGAGCTGGACCTGGTGAACAGCTGGTACGGACTGGTCGCGCCGTACGTCTTCGGCACGCCGTACGGGATCTTCCTGATGCGCCAGTTCTTCCTCGGCATCCCGCGCGAGATCGAGGAGGCCGCGCGGGTGGACGGCGCGGGGCACCTGACGATCCTGTGGCGGATCATCCTTCCGCTGAGCCGGCCGATCCTGGCCACGCTGGCGATCGTCACGGTGATCTCGTCCTGGAACAACTTCCTGTGGCCGCTGATCATCACCAGCAGCGCGGACACCCGCGTGGTCACCGTCGCGATCGCCGCCCTGCGCTCGGAGATCGGCATCGACTACACCCGGATGATGGCGGGCAGCCTGCTCACGCTGCTGCCGATGCTGCTCGTCTTCGTCTTCTTCCAGCGCTACATCGTCCGGTCGGTCGCCCTGACCGGACTCAAGTGACACGAAGGAGTGTCCCCATGCAGCTCTCGACGTTCCGGCGGAAGACGCTGAGCGCGCTGACGGTCGGCGCGATGGTCGGGCTGGTCGCCGCCTGCGGAGGCGGCACCGGCGACGGCAGGACGACACTGACCTACCGGATCTGGGACGAGCAGCAGCAGAAGGGCTACGAGAAGGTCTTCGAGGCGTTCAAGGCCAAGCACCCCGGCATCGACGTCAAGATCGAGCTGCAGCCCTACGACCAGTACTGGACCAAGCTCGTCACCGAGATGGTCTCCGGCACCGCGCCCGACGTGTTCTGGATGACGCCCGCGAACTTCCCCGAGCTGGCGACACAGGGCGCCTTGATGGACGTCTCCTCCGCCGTGGAGCAGTCCGGCGTCGCCAAGGACAAGTACCACGCCAACGTCGTGGACTCCTTCACCTACAAGGGAAAGATGTACGCCGTACCCAAGGACTGGGGCGTGCCGGGGATGCTCTACAACAAGCAGGTCTTCGCCGAGGCGGGCGTCGAGATGCCGACGGAGCCGCTGACCTGGGCCCCGGACGGGTCCGGAACGTTCCTGCCGCTGATGCGCAGGCTCACCGTCGACGTGAACGGCAAGCACCCCGGCGAACCCGGCTTCGACCAGGGCAAGGTCAAGCGGTGGGGCTTCGCGTCGTGGAACCACTCGGGCACCCAGTGGCTGAACTGGATCCCGAGCAACGGCGGCACGACGATCACCAAGCCCTACGGCACGTTCAACTTCAACGAGCCCGCTTCGGTCGAGGCGTTGCAGTGGGGCGTCGACCTGATCAAGAAGTGGCACGTGTCCCCGCCCGCCGAGCAGACCAACCCACCCGCCGGCCGCCCCACGGAGATGTTCCAGCGCGGTGAGGTCGCCGTCCTCCCGGCCAACAACGCGCTGCTGCCCTTCGTCGCCCCCGGCTCGACGTTCCCGATCGGCACGGCGTCCCTGCCGGCGGGCAAGGCGGGCCGCGTCGTGATCATCAACGGGCTCGGCGAGGCGGTCTACTCCCGCACCAAGCACCCGGAGCAGGCCAGGCAGCTCGCCTCGTTCCTGGCCACCCCGCAGGCGCAGACGATCATGGCGGAGGGCGGCTACGTCTTCCCGGCCATCAACGACCTCGCCCCGCGCTACGTCGAGCACTGGAAGGCCAAGGGCATCGACACCCAGCCGTTCCTGGACGAGGCGCGCGGCAGGACCGTGAACTTCCCGATCGTGTCGGGGTTCGCCGCGGCGGAACCCAAGATCAACCAGATCTTCAACGACATGTACCTCGGATCGGTCCGGGTGCTCGACGCCGCCAACGCGGCCGTCAAACAGGGCAACGCACTGCTCAACCCGGACAAGTGACCGAATCCTGTTGCGGCACAAGGAGGTTTGCCATGCCCGCCGCTCCAAAGAGCCCAGGCCGCCGACGGTGGCGCGAGGCCGCGGTCGCCACGGCCGCGCTGCTGGCCCTCACACCGGCACCGGCCGCGACGGCCGATCCCGCGCCGGGGGTGCCCGTGCAACTGCTGTCGATCACAGACCTGCACGGCTACTTCGGCGAGTACACCACGACCGTGCCCGGCTCGCACGCCGGTGAGCCAGCGAAAACCGTTGGTGGCGGGGCATATCTCGCCTCGCACCTCAAACGCCTGCGCGCGCAGAAGAACTCCGTCCTGTTCTCCGCGGGGGACGACTTCTCCGGCTGGCCCGCCGAGACCGCGTGGTTCTGGAACGAGCCGACGATCGAGTACATGAACATGATCGGCGTCGAGTTCTCCACCGTCGGCAACCACGAGATCGACCGGAAACCGGCTTACCTCAAGCACATGATGGAGGGCACCTGCCAGGGCAGGCCCGACCGTGACCTCTGCTTCACCGACTCGACCGGGACAAGGTTCCGGGGCGCGGACTTCGACTACTACTCCGCGAACGTGGTCAACGACGTCACCGGCCGGCCGCTGGTCGAGCCGTACCACGTGCGGCAGGTCGACGACGGGCGCGGCGGCACGCTCCCGGTCGGCTTCATCCACGCCACCACCACCCACACCCCCAACGAGCAGCTCTCCTACTGGCCGAGCGAACTGAAGTTCCTGCCGGAGGCGCAGACGATCAACCGCTACGCCGAGGAGCTGCGCGGGAGGGGCGTCCAGGCCATTGTCGCCGTTGTGCACGAAGGGTTCTCGCAGGACAGCGGCGCCGGGTACAACGACTGCACCGCGCCGTTCGGCCCGCTCGCCGACATGAACAAGCAGATCAGCCCGGCGGTGGACGCCATCGTCGGCGGGCACTGGCACGCGCTGGTGAACTGCATGCTGCCCGATCCCGCAAGCAACCCCCGCCCGGTGGTCGAAGCGGCCAACCACGGCAGGCTGATCAACGAGATCACCCTGGAGCTGGACCCGGCGACCGGAGATGTCCGCCGTGACCGGACGAAGTCGGTCAGCCACGCCAACACCCGCGACGTCGCACCGGATCCCGAGGTCCAGCGGATGGCGAAGTACTGGAAGGACCGGCTCCCCGCGCGCGGCAACCAGCAGGTCGCCACGGTCACCGGCGACCTCACCCGCACCGCCGGCGCCGACGAGGAGTCCACGCTCGGCAACGTCACCGCCGACGCGTTCCTCTGGGCGGCCAACAAGGACGGACAGGCCGACCTCGCTGTCGCGATGCCGGGAATCCTGTTGCGCGACATACCTTTCGCTCCAAACCCCGGCAACCCCGCCGACGCGCCGGGACGGGTGCTGTTCTCCGAGCTGGTCTTCGGCACGGTCTACGAGAACGGCATCGGCCCGGCCGTCGTGCGCGGAACGGTGACAGGCAAGAAGCTCCACGAGCTGATCGAGAGCCAGTGGCAGCGGGGAACCGACGGAGCCGTCACCTATCGGCACATGGCCGTCTCCGGCAACGTCTCCTACACCTACGACCCCGGCGCCCCGATCGGGCAGCACGTCGACATCAAGAAGATCCGCATCGACAACAAGCCGGTGAAGGCCGACCGCGAGTACCGGATCGCGACCCTGGCCAACAACTTCTTCGCCCGCAACGCCACGCCCGGGTTCACGGCCCTCTTCGATGCCAGGAACCAGGATCGCAGCGTCTACTCCGGCGCGGACGCGTTGTGGAAGTACATGGAGGCGCGGTCGCCGGTCCGGCCGCCCACGCTCGACCGGGTCCGGCCCGCACCTGGCGGCTGACCCGCCGATCTCACCGAAACCGGGACGGAGGTGTCGGCACGTGTTCGCTCATCGAGTCGAACTTGCGGACATAGGTCAACCCCTCCGGGACCTCGACGCTCGTGGTCGAGGTCCATCCCCGGGTCAGCGTGGGCCAGTCGGGCACATCGGGGTGGAAGTGCGGCCGGAACGGCTCGTAGCCGTCGATGAAGGCGGCCGGTTCCGACCTCGCCTGCCACCGGATGTCCGCCGACAGCCGCAGCCGGTCGCTGAGGTTGGGGCGGGCACCGTGCACGGTGAGGCTGGTGAACATCAGCACGTCGCCCTGCCCGAAGTGGGCGCTGCGCCAGTCGTCCACGCCGCTGCCCGCCACCTCGGCGGTGACCCCGCCAGGCCCCTCCGCCCGGGACACACCGAGCACACCGAGCCGGTGCGATCCGGCGAGCACCTCAAGCCCACCGGCGTCGGCGGGGCAGTCCGCGAGCGGAATCCACATGGTCAAGGTGTCGACCGCGCCCTGGATGAGGCGGTAGTCCTGGTGGGCCGGCGTCGGCGTGGCCCGGGGAGTCGGCGCGGTGATGCGGGCGATGTGCATCGGGTGGCAGAAGACCTCCTCACCGAGCAGCCGCTCAGCCAGGCCGCGCAGCTCCTGCCGTTCACTGAGCTCGTGGAAGGACTGCGTCGCCTGCACGGCGGAGTACATGCCGAAGAAGGTGGACTTGCCCTCCTCGACCGCCCGGTCGGATGCCCGGAGCTCGTGCGCCCCGGTGCCAGGGGCCAGCCACCTGCTGTCGCGGAGCACGGCCGCGAGGTCGGCGCGAACGCCGGAGACGTACTCGCCCGGCAGCAGACCGGGGAAGTAGAGGTACCCGTCCTCGGTCATGCGTTCCCGCAGCGCGCCGGTGTCGTCGACGATGTCGCTGGAATCGGTCAACTGGTTCATGTTCTGCCTCCTCGGTGGGGTTTCTTCGGATGCGACTGTAGGAAGGGCCTGGGTACCGTGGACATGGCCGCACCTGCCGATGGCATGACAGATCCTGCTGCTCCCGCTGTCACCACTCCCTCGCCACCCGCTGGTCTGCTCGTCGTCGGCGAGAGCACCTTCACCAAGCGGATCGAGGCGAACCGCCCGACCGGCTCGCCGAGCTGGCTGCTCATGTGGACGACCCGGGGAAGCGGTGTCGTGCACCAGGGAGACTCCGTCCTGACGGCCGGCGCGCGGCAGCTCGTGCTGATCGAACCGGGTGTGCGGCACACCTACGGAGTCGCGCCCGACGCGGAGGAGTGGTCGCTGCTGTGGGCGCATTTCCAGGCGCCACGCGGAAACTGGCTCGGGACGAGTCGCCACTTGGTGCCAGCGGCCAGCGGTGCCGCGGAGGCCATCGAGGACGCCTTCGGCCGCCTGCGCCGTTATGCCCGGCTCACCAGTGATCGCATCCCACCGCCTCCGGCCCACCTCCCGGCCTTCGCGGCCCGGCCGGAACAACAAGCGCTCGCCATGTGCGCGCTCGAAGAGATCGTCCGCCTTGCCGCCCTCGCGGTCACTCCCGGGGCGACGTCGAACCCAGACCCGCGCATCGCCCGCGTCCAGCAACTCATCGCCGAGACCCCGGAAGCCCCGCACACCCTGGTCTCGCTCGCCGCCCACACGGGCCTGTCACCATCGCGTTTCAGCCACCTCTACGCGAGCGCCACCGGCCGCACCCCCATGCAGGAGGTCCGTACCCACCGCCTGCACCGCGCGGCCCAGTTGCTGGCCGGCACGGGCATGTCCGTCGCCGCGGTCGCCAGCACCGTCGGTTACGTCGACCAGTTCCACTTCAGCCGGGCGTTCCGCCGCGAGTTCGGTCTGCCGCCGAGCAGCTATCGGCGGCACGGTGAGGTTCCCGGTTGGGACTGACATGTCCGGGAGTCCCCGAACACTGGCAGATCCTCACCAAAACCATTGCCCGCTACGGACCCGTGGGCCCGCACGGCCGCTTCCACCGTCCTGCCGTTCCCCTCGACGCCGAGTGCGCTCGCTCAATCCCGATGCACGATGGCGACTTGCCCGAACAGCAAGGCTCACTGGGATCCGGTGGCGGGTGCGCACCGGGACACCCCGGCGCGACATGCCGCCGGTGCACGGGTCCTGGACCGTGGCCTGTTGACTGTTGACTGTTCCGACGCTGGCAGCGGGCCGGTGTGTGGCAGCAGGTCTTGACTGCGCTGTAGGTCTTGGCTGGTCGTCGTCAGGTTCCTCTACCTTTGCTCGTGCGTAGCCGCAGGCGCGGTGCGGATGGCAAGACGGCGCGCGCAGGCGAGCAGGACCTGGCCACCGCCCGCGCTCTGTTCACCGCCATCGACGACCACCGCTCCGTCGCCCTCACCGACCTCGCCCACGCGATCGGTGACCCCAGCACCGAGCACGCCCACCTGCAGGCGGCGATCGCCTCGCGGGCCAGCACCGCCGGAGCGGTGACGCCGACCTCGCGCGGCTGCGCGCCCGAGCAAACGCACTCATCCCCCGCCCAGCAGCTCCCGGGCCTGCGCCAGCACGTGGGTCAATCGCTGGCGCAGGCCCGGCGAAGCCGGTCCGCAAGACCGTTCCCCGACTCCGCGTCACAGCCCGACAGCGACCAGGAGCGGAGCCTGAGACCAGTTCAGAATGAGCTGGCGCGTCGACTTTGCCGGTGTGTCAAGCCTTGCCTCGTTGCCCCGGCACTCGGCCAACCGCACCGTCCAGACGCCGAGCACGCATGATGTGCGCGTCCAGCGGCAGGGGGTGTGCATCGACCAGTTCAAAGCCGACGTCGGCCAGCAGGGCGCGGTAGTGGGATTCGGTCCGCTCGCGACCACCGGTGTTGCACAGCATGTGAATGTCCCAGGGGATGGCAAGGGAGTCGGTGTTCCCGGTTTCCGGGAGCAGGCGCTCGATCACCAGCAACTCCGCGTGTGCCGGCATGTTCCGCGCGCACGTGGCCAGGATGGTGTGGCATTGCGCGTCGTCCCAGTCGTGCAGCACGCGGGACAGCAGGTAGACGTCGCCGGTGTTGGGGACCGACTCGGTGAAGTCACCGGGGACCAGCGTGACGCGGTCGGCCACGTCGGCCAGTCGTGACTCGGCGGCGGCCAGGGCGTGCGGGCGGTCCAGCAGTACACCGCGCAGCGTCGGGTTGGCGAACAGGATGCGGGACAGCAGCTCGCCGTTGCCCCCGGCCACGTCGACAACGGTGCGTGCGGCGGAGAAGTCGACGACCCCGGTGACCCCCGCGAACATGGCGTTGCTGGCGGCCATGGACTGGTGGAACAGCTCAGCGAGACCCGGATCGGCTGCCATGTGCGTGAAGTGGTGGGTGCCGAAGACCTTCGCGTAGGACTCCTCTCCGCTGCGGACGGCCTCGGTGAGCGCCGCGAATGACCGGTAGAACGGGCCGCCGTACATCAGCGCGAGTGGTCGCATCGAGTCGGTCATGTCCGACCGCAGCAGCGCACCCAGGTCGGTCAGGCTGTGGCGCTCCCTCGACGTGTGGACGATGCCGAGCGCGGTCAGATAGCGCAACAGCCTGGCCAGGCTCTGCTGGTCGGTGCTGGTGGCCGCGGCGAGGCCGGGGAGGTCGGGGATCGTCCCGAGGTGGTCGAGCAGCCGCAGTTCGGCGGCGGCCGCGATGGCCTGCGTCGCCCAGGCGCCGGTCATCAGGCGCAGCAGTCCGGTGCCGGGGCACGACTCGCGCTGGTGGGTGGCGAGCAACCGCGGGAACCGGCCGGCGCAGATCAGCTCCAGCCGGCGGAAGGCCGGGTCGACGCGCTGCGGATCACGGAAGTAGAGGACGGTGGAGTCCTCGTAGCCGTTGTAACCGCCCCCGTCCGGACGCATGGCGGCGGTGATCGTCGCGCGCAGTCCGCGCAGCAGGACCGGATCGGGCTGCCGCACGGCCAGCGCGATGTGGTTCTCCCTGCCGTGCCGGCGTTCGTCCTCGGCGATGTGCGCCAGTTCCGGTGGCGTCACCATGGCGAAGATCTCCAGTTCGCACGGCCGGCCGGTGCGGTCGGCGACCCGGGCGCGCAGGATGCCGATCGTCAGGTCCGCGGTGGGCACCGCGTACCGGCTGCTCAACCGGTCACGGACGACCACGCTGGGGGTCATCGGGCCGACCTCGATGCCGTGCGGGGCCAGTTCCTCGGGAAGCCCTTCGAAGGTCTCCGGGAAGATGAGCAGCGCGACGTGGTCGATGGTGGCGTACCGCGCCACGGCCGCGCGGTGGTCCTCGTCCAACGACGGAACCGCGGCGGCGAGCACCGACTCGGTGTCGTTGACGCTGAGGAGGGCCATCGCCGCGGTGACGCGGGCAAGGTCAGCCGCGGCGATGGCAGGGATTCTGGTCGATGTCATGGTGGTTTCCTGTTGCTCAGATGCCGAGGTGGCGCTCGGTCGCTCAGATGCCGAGGTAGTGCTCGGCGAAGAAGTTCTGGTGGGCGTGGGAGTCGCGCAGGCTGTTGAGCCGGGCGCGGCGCAGGGCGCGCTGGAACGCGGCGTCCGGGGCGGCTCCGGCCGGGCCGTGCAGGAGGTCGATCATCCAGTGCGAGAACTCCTGCGCCCGCCAGATCCTGGGCAGGCAGGTGCGCGAGTACGCGGCCAGGGCGTGGTCGTCGTCGCGGGTGAGAGCGTCGACAAGGGCGCCGGCCAGCACCTCGGCCTCCATGATCGCCAGGTTGGCGCCCTTGGCGGCCGACGGGCTGATCAGACTGGCCGCGTCGCCCACGAGGAACAGCCGGGCGTGCTGGATGGGGTCGACGATCTCGGAGCGCAGGCGCACGATCCGCCGCTCGGTGATCCGGCCTCGCCGCAGCGGGCCGAACTCCGCGGTCCGCATTCGGGTCTCCAGCGCGGCCCAGGTCCGCTCGTCCGTCCAGGCCGCCGGGTCGTCGTTGGCCGGAACCTGGAGGTAGTAGCGCGTCACCTGGGGGCTGCGCGCCATCTGACCGGCGAACCCGTCGTCGTGGATGGCGTAGGTGACCGCTGCCATGCTCTGCGGGGCTTCGGCGAGAACGGCCAGCCAGGTGATGCCGTGGTCGCGGCCGTGGCGACGTGCCGGGGTCGCGGGGACGGCCAGGCGGGTCACGCCGTTGCTGCCGTCGCAGCCGGCGATGAACCGGCCGGTGGCCTCCCCCGCGCCGTTCGCGTCGCGATAGCCGATCGTGGCGGTCCGGGCGTCGACGTCAGTGACGGTGACGCCGAACCGCAGTTCGCCGCCCCGGTCGAGGTACTCGGCGATCAGGTCGGTGACGAGGTCCTGCTGCGGGTAGACCGTGTGCACCTCGCCCTGGCCGAGCTGGGCGTAGTTCAGCTCGAACTCGCCGTCCTCCGCGCGGAACGCGCAGATGCCGTGTGACCGCCCCTTGTGGAGCATCCCGGCGGCGAGCCCGTGCTCGGTGAGCACTCTGGCGCTGTTCGGGCCGAGGAAACCCGCCCTGGCCCGGGCCTGCGCCTGTTCCCGGCTGGCCCGTTCGACGATGAGGGTGTCGATCCCCTTGGCGCGTAACAGGTTTCCTAACACCAGCCCTGCCGGCCCCGCGCCCACGATGAGCACGGTCGTGTGGTCGACCACTGCCTTCTGGTCCCTTCTCGCCTTGGGCCCGCGTCCGAAGCGGGCTCATGTTCGGCAGCACTGCACCGCAACGGCCAGGGCAGGCGGCAACGGCTCGCCGGACGCGTGGAAGATGATCACTCCATTGTGTTGCGGCTGGCCGACCGGATGCGCCGCCGCGCTCAGTCCGATTAGGACAGAACGCGAGAAGTCGGACAAGTCACCGGTCGCGGTCCGACGGTCGGCTCGGCCTACCGTCGTCCGATCGTCGCGGGAGGCCCTCAGCGAGCTCAGGAACGGTCAACGAGTCCATCCACAACGTCGCCGCGTCCAGACCACGCGGCGCCAGGCCGTGATCCGCCCAGTCCACCAGCCAGCATTCGCCACTGGCCACGTTCGACCGGTTCAGATCGGCGTGCGCGGGCACCCGCTCAGCGTCGGCGGGGGCGGTGTCGGCCTACCTGGGGAAGACCCGCTCGATCGCGCCGGGGACCAGTTCCTGAGTGATGGTCTGGGTGTCCGGGGTGGCGATGCGGGTCGTGCGCTGCGCGGCGAGCGCGTCCAGCGAACTGGTCAACGTCTGCCACCAGCTCGACGGCTGCTCCAGCGCCTCCCGGATCGGCCTGGCCGCGCGTACCGTCGACGCGTTCACCCTCGTCGCCTGGGGCACCGATCATCAGCTGATCTCAGCGGCCGCCGTCCTCCTCGCACTACGCGACGGGGCCCTGGTAGGCCATCCAGAAGTCGATGTGTTCCTTGCGGGGTCTGGGGATCATGCGGCTGTCACCGCTGAGTTCCATCAGCTGTTCTGGGTCGTCCTGGGTCCTGTTCCAGCGCGGGAGGCCCGGCCCGTTCGGGTCGCCGGTCTTGGCGAAGTTGGCCCAGTAGCCGCTCATCTGGTCGCGGAGCCGATAGTCGGGGGCGGCGTAGACGGCGTTCCCGTCCTTGCCGAGGTTGTCGTAGGCGTACATGATCTCGGCCCCGTGGTAGGCACCGAACTTCGCCAGCGCGGGCTCGGGCGGGACGTGGGTGAAGTGGTAGAGGTAGGCGTCGGACCTGCCGGTTCGTGCTTGCAGCCGGGTCCAGCGGTGGACCGCGCGGGTCATGATCTTGTCGGTTTTCGCTTGCAGGGTCGAGGAAAGCACCTGCTCGGCGGTGTCACCGGGGTAGAGCCGCAGGAACGACTCCGCCTGGCTGCCGTAGCGCGCCCGGACGGTCTCGCGATACTGGGCCGGGTCGGTGTCGGGCGGGCTGACGAGGCTGAGGGAACTCTCGTCCGCGTTGCTCCCGGCCAGGATCGGGACGTCGTGCTGGCCGCCTTCGGAGTAGATCTCCGACGGCGCCTTGCCGAGCACGTAGCCGTCGATGGACGGGCGCCAGTGACCTGTGATCTTGCGAGCAGCGTCGTACACGTCCTTTGTGGACATCGCGCGCATGTCGTTGACGGAGGCGCCTTTCAGGCTGGCGCTCAGCTGCCGGCCCGCCTCCTCGGCGGCCGCTCTGGTGTCGGCCTGGTCGCCCGAGGCGGTGTGGCCGACGGTGCCCATGCAGGCTCCGCTGCTGCCGATCACGCCGTCGACCAGCCCCTTGGCCAGTGGCGTGACGGACAGGATGCACACGCTCTCGCCTCCGGCGGACTCACCGGCGATGGTGACCCGGTCCGGATCGCCTCCGAAGGCGGCGATGTTCTCCTTGACCCATGTGAGCGCGGCGATCTGGTCCATGAGGCCGTAGTTGCCGGAGGCGGCGTGTTCGGACTCCGCGGCGAGTTCGGGGTGGGACAGGAAGCCGAAGACGCCGAGGCGGTAGTTGATGGTGACCGTGAGGACGTCGCCGCGTCTGGCGAGGTTCTCACCGTCGTAGACGGGGAGGGAGCCGGACCCGCTGACGAACCCGCCGCCGGGGACGTAGACGAGGACGGGGAGCTTCTGCGACTTCGGCTTCGCGCTGCGCCAGATGTTGAGGTAGAGCGGGTCCTCGCTGGACGGGTACGGGTTGACCAGGCTGTTCGCCAGCGGAACGCTGGTCACCGTCGTCAGCGCCCTGGCAAGGAACCCCGACGACGACTGCATCGGCGAGTCGGCGAAGTGGTTCGCGGTCAGCACCTCGGTCCTGCGCGCCGGTGGCTCCGGTGGCCGCCAGCGCCGGCTGCCGGTCGGCGGCATCGCGTAGGGCACGCCGGCGAAGATCTCCACGCTCCGATCGCCGTTGTACACACCGGAAACCGGGCCGTCCTGGGTGTGCACGACACCGGTCGTCCCCGCCCCTGCCGCACCGGCCGCCCGATTGGCCGGCGGCGGATAGACCACGACAGCGGTGGCGAAGAGAACCACAGCTGCGACCGACCAGGCCAACGCCTGGACCAGCGGGCGACGGTTCAGCCAGTACCGCGCGATCAGCGCAAGCCCGACCAGTAGCTCGACGACGATGACCCAACCCCAGAACGGGCTCTGGTTCAGGTGGAGAAGAGCGAACGAGACGACCGTGACCGCACTGAGCGGAATCCACCACCGCGGCCGGAGAAGCCGCGATTCCGCGGGCCGGGCCGCCAGCGCGACACCGCAGAACACCGCCCACAGGAGCACTGGGAATGCGGCGATCCGTTCCCACAGGCCGAACAACCCCGGGCCGCCGATTCCAGCCACCATCAGCACGAAGGCCACCGCCGCCACGACTGCGGCGCCGGCACCGAATCGGCCGAGGCGACGCCACCGGGCGGTGCGCGCCAGGGCGAGCCCGGTCAGCAGCATCGCGGCCTCGCCCGCCGGTATCGCGACGACCGCGCCGAGGAAGTGCGGCACCGTGCTGGTGTCCTCGGGGTTCAGTCCGACGACGGCCAGGCCCAGCCCGCTGACCGCGAAGAGCGCAAGGCCGATGCGGGCCGTCCGCACGTCCGGGAACAGCGGCCGGATCAGCAGGGCACCCGCGGTCAGGCACAGACCCGCGAGCGTCCAGGACACCCCGGAAGCGACATACCACGGCGAACACACCCAGCCGTCGACCTGGGCCGAGTGGAAGCAGGTGGCCGCGCCGAGGTCGCTGATCGCGTTGCGCATCCAGCTGTACGGGGTCCGCCACTGGGACTCCACCACGGCGAGCAGCACGAAGTACTGCGCGACCAGCACCCACAGCACCGCGCCCAGCCGTGCTCGTCGGTTCACGTTCTCCCCCACGGCGCTCTACCTCTCCCGATGTCCGGCCAAGCGCAGGGCGAAGCACACGAAGGCCTCGGCCACCTGCTCGCGGGTGTGGTCCTGGCCGGGGCCGAACCAGTTCCCGACGCGCTGCCCCATGCCGCTGATCGCACGTGCGGCCAGCCGCACGTCCGACAGGTCGAAGCTGCCGTCCCGGACCCCGTCCGTCAGCGCGTCCAGTCGCAGCTGCTCCGACGCTGCGCGCAGGGCCAGCGACGGCGCGGCCAGCTCGGCGGAGAGCACGTGCAGCTCGCTGTTGGTCACCACGGACAGCAACGAGAAATCGGTGTGGACGAGCACATGCGTGCGCACCAGCGCCGTGAGCCGCTCGACCGGATCGGCGACTTCGGCGACGGTCTCAAGCAGCCTGCGGTGCAGCTCGCGGTGCCCGATGAGCACCAGTTCGGCCAGTATCAGCTCCTTGGAGCTGTAGTAGCCGTACAAGGTCGCAGAGTTGATGCCCGCGGCCGCCCCGATCTCACGGATCGAGGTGCCGTGGAACCCGCGTGCGGCGAACAGGCCGAGCGCGGCGTGCAACACCCGGCCCCGCGTGCCCGTCGGGGTCGTCCCCTCGGGCAGGACGACGACGGCGGTCGCCAGCCTGCCCTGCTGCCACTGGTCGCCTGGCACCGGCATCCCACCATCCAATCAATCGATTGATTGGATGTTAGGCCATTCGGGCTTGTAGCGCCGACCGGTGCCCCTCCCCGCGCACCCTGCAACACGACGGTCGCTGACCTCACACCCAGACACAGACAGTCCTGTGTGCCGCGGTGAATCCGGCCAGGCTCTGGTAGCCATCCCGCTCGCACCGCGCGACCAACTCCGCTGACACGTTGTGTTCGAGGGCGCCCGCCTGGGCGCTGAGCAGTTCGCACAGCATCGGGTGCGCCGCGAACGCGGTCGCCAGTGCTGAGGCAACGGTCATCGCCCTGGCTGGGGCCGGATCATTCGCCTCGACGACCTTGGGCAGCTGTTCGGCGGTCTGGGCGAAGAAGTCGTGTGCGAGTCGCACGAGCTGCTCGCACGCCCGTGCTCTCTACCCGCCGCTGTCGCGGATCGTTCAGGCGGCCGTGTCGCGGTTGTAGGTGAGGATGACGACGCCGCTGGGCGAAAGCACGGTGTCGGTCAGGGTGAACCGCGCCGGATGGCCGCGATCTCCGAACATTCGCTTGCCGCTACCGAGGACGATCGGGAAAAGCAGCAGCCGGTACTCGTCAACGAGGTCGTGCTCGGCAAGGCCTTGGATCAGGGTCGCGGCACCGAACACGACGAGGTCTCCGTCGGTGCGGGCCTTGAGGTCGCCGACAGCGGGAGCCAGGTCCGCGTCAAGTCGGTGCGAGTTCTGCCACTCAAGATCGCCAGCAGAGGACGTGACGACATATTTCGGCATCCGGTTCATGGCTGCGACCGCAGGCTCGGAGTCATCCGCATGTGCCCAGGCTGCGGTGAGGATCTCGTAGGACCGGCGACCCAGCAGCATTCCGGCGGCACCGACAGTCGCCTTCCGCATGAACTCGTTGACTGTGTCGTCGCTGTAGGGCGGGACCCAACCGCCCTGTGCGAAGCCGCCGTCGCGATCCTCGTCCGCGGACAGCGGTGCCTGGACCACGCCGTCAATGCTTACGAAGTTCACGACGACTACTCGACCCATGGTCGCCCCCCTTGAGCGCGGTGTTTCCCCCGCCATCCTCGCACCTCGTACAGCGACTCGATTGCGCGCCTCGGTGACTCGCATTCGAATCGCCACGCGTTGGGCCGACCATCGAGGTGCTCCTTCCCGCGATCAGGCAACCACGAGCCAGGAAGCCGCCGTGGCCGGTTGAGCGCCCTCGGCGACGGCCCGGACGAGGAACCGATCTACGCCGAGATCGAGTTCCCGCCGCGCTGCGAGATCCCTGTTGGCCGGGTCGAGGAAGCGTTGACGGAGTTCCTGCGCACCCACCAGCGGCCGACCGTAGTGAAGTGGCAACCCGTCGTCGAGTAAACACCGAGGTGGCATCCCACCCGCGGCTCCGGGGGCGGCAGGCTGCGCACGGCACGTTCTACCGTGCCACCGCTGGAACTCGGTGCGGACGAGTTCGTGTCCGAGCCCTGAGCCGCTCCCGCGGCTGCGCCAACCAGGTTGGTGATCCAGCGGCCGACCGCCTCGTGGATCTGAGCCACCCAGAGTTGGTGGAGTCTCCACCAATCCCCGGGCGATTCAATGTCGCAATCTCACAACGCGCGTCACACCGATGCCGTACGCGACATTTCCGCGAGGTTCTTCGAACCGTGAGATAATGTTGGACTTTCGTGCGATGTCACCGACTCGCCTCCTCACATCGATAGGTTCGTTTCAGTGTGATAGTTGTACGCTCGGGCGGACCCCTCGCGCCGCCCAAAAGTACGTTCGAACCCACGAGTCCTCGAAGAACACATCGGTCCAGGGTTGGCAGAGTTCGCGGTAGCCCTCGGCGGTCGACCCACCGCGGAACCGGGCCAGCAGGGCGATGATCAGTGCGTCCAGGTGCCGACCGGAGCGGTCAAGAGCGCTGGTGGAAACCCATTTCTCTTCGCGGCGCAGTCGGATGGCCTCCAGCAGGTCGCCTTCATCGGATACGCCGGTGAGCAGCGCAGCCATCGAGCGGTAGTAGTGAGCGTCCGGTTCGTCCATTTCCTCGCTGTAGCGGTGCACGGTGTGCCAGTCACCAGCAACCGCAAGTCCCTGACACGCCTCGCACAGGGCGAGCCGGTAGTACTCGCCGGCGGTACGGCGGTCGCCGGTGGGAGTGTCGCGCTCAGCGAGCACCCGCAGTTCGGTGCAGACGTCGATGAGTTGCGCACGGGTCAGTGTCGGCAGTCCGTCTTTGACCAGGAAGTAAAGCCAGCGCGGATTGTCCGGATCCTCGTCGCGCGCGGTGCTCAGCAGGCTGAGATTGCGATCCATCTTCTTTTTGGCGATGGCGACCTCCGGCAGGTAGCCGTCGTGATGGAACCAGATGTCCAGCCCGACCAGGTCTGGCGGTTGAGTCGTGCCGGGGAGTACTGGATGTTCGTGGATCGCGCCGCGATAACGAATTCCGCTGTCGGCCCGGAAAATGCGTGGCAGCTCGATGACGCTCAGGCCGGAGTCGGGGTGGTGGATGATCGGCGCGAATGCCAGCCGTTCGGGGCACTGGACGGTGGACAGCGACTCCAGGCAGTCAACGAGCTGGTCCGCGGACTCCTCGGCAAGCCATTCGTCGGCGTCGAGGAAGACGATCCAGCCGGTCTTCACCACATCGATCGCGTAGTTGCGCAGCTCGGCGAACGAACCCGGCCACGGCACCTGAACGGACTCGACGCCGTGTCGCCGGTACCCGTCGACAATGCTCATGGTCCGATCCGCGGATCCGGTGTCGATCACGATGACGCGGTCGACACCCCGGCCGATCACGCTGTCCAGGCAGCGGGCGATGCAACGCTCCTCGTCACGCGTCAGCACCACGACGGTGATCGGGAGGGGCACCGGCTTCCCGCCGAGCTCCAGGTCGCCCAGTGGCGGGAAGAGCCGGCGCACCCAGGGGTTCACTGGCAGGGCGTGGTGTACGGGAGCATCTCGCCCGAGGCGCACGAACTGTGCATAGTGCGAGCGAAGGTGTACCTGCTCTTCTGCCCGCCGACACCGCACGAGGTCTCGTTCAGGAACCTGTGACTCACGGAGGCCTGCCCCCCACCGCTAATGCAACGCTTCAGGTGGTCGTGCCGCACGTGGTCGGAAATGGTGCAGGTTTCCCCCTGCACGCCGAAGTCCGCCGGGGTCGCGTTCGCGGGCGCGGCATTCAGCGCGAAGAACGTCGCGCCCGCCACCACCGCGGAACCAAGAGCACCGATCCTCCTGGCTGTCCCGTTCGAGGCCGGTGCGGCCGAGCCGGTTTCGATCTCCTCAAGGAAAGCAAGCTGTCGCGTGTCCATAATTCCCCTTCGTTGAGCCGTAGCGAGAACGAGCCACAGCCCGCCCCCTCGTTCCTGGCCTGCCCCTCGCAGACCGCGGATCATCATCCGTACGATCCGGCCTCCGGGAACAGGTCACGGACCGGTCATCTGTGACCGGTGCGGCTCGTAGGAAGGGCACGTGACAGATCAGCTGGCCGCGGCGGTGCGGCGGTTCCGCAAGCGCGCCGGGTTGGCCCAGGAAGGGCTCGCCGAACGGTCGGGCATCTCGGTCAGCACGATCCGCGGCGTCGATGCCCTCGATCTCGCCGCCCCCTTCGGCTCGTGCGCGGGTGCGGCGGTCGAGCCGCTCCGCCAGCCGCCTCAGTGCAGGAGCAACATCCAGACCTCGCAGGGCTGGCCATCCGTGAGGTCGCGGGCGGCTGGGGCAACCAAATGTGGCGTCTCGGGGACGAGGTGGCCGTGCGAACGCGGCGCATGGACCCCACCCCGGAGCTCCAGCTCAAGGAGCGGCGATGGCTACCCGTGCTGGCCCCGGTGCGGGTTCGGCGAACCGTCCGAGCGAGAACTACCTGCGCCTAGCGCACCTGGAGGCGACCTGGGACGAACTGGAGGAGGCGGCCAGCGCGGAGCGACTCAACGAGGTGATCGAGCGCCTACCCGATGGCTGGCGCACACGCGTGGGCGAGGACGGCGCCCAGCTGCCGGGCGGCGAACGGCAGCGCGTCGCGATCGCCCGAGCGATGCTCAGGCGGGCGCATCGTGCTCGTCGACGAGGCCAGCTCCGCGCTCGGTCCGGAGAACGAGGCCGCGATCGCGCAGGCCGTCGCCAACCTCGGCGACGACCCCGACCGCACGGTGATCGTGATCGCCCACCTCCCCGCCACCCTGGCCGCAGCGGATCACGTGGTCTCGCTCGACGACGGCCACGTCGTTGAGACCGGCACGCCCGAGGAACTGCTGCGCGCGGGTGGGGCGTTCGTGCGCCTCAGCCGGCAACACGAGCGGACACGGCAGTGGCGCATCGCCAACGCGGCTAGCGCCTTTCCTGCAAGCCGTCCCATTGCCCCGACATGGCACCGCCCCCGCACCCCCGTACACGCGTGGGCCACCTGGTCGGCGTGGTCGGCGTGGTCGCGGTGGTCGCGTTTTGTCACCTTAATGCGCAAAAGAGCGCTCCCATTTCGCATCAAGGTGACAAAACGCGAAACGAGGGGCAGGTGGCTGAGCGCGCGCTGGACGGCTAGGCCCTGCCCTGGCACGAGCGCCCGCGCTTGTGGACCGAGGACGGCACCTGACAGAGGAGTCCGGACGAGGTGACCGCCAAGGGCGACTCCGTCGGTGATCTGGAGTGGATCGTCAGCGTGGACTTGAGTGTTGTCCGGGCTCATCAGCACGCCGTGGGAATCCGGGAAAAACGGTTCTGCGGCGAGGAAACCGCGGCCCTCGCCCTACCGCCAGTGGCTCAAAGGCTGCGGAGTTCGCCCACCGCGCGCAGCTCCCCGCTCGATCAAGACGTTGGCCGCGCCGACTCCGCGGAGGAACGGGGGTAGCCGTGGTCGCGTGCGTCGGGCCGTCATCCGAGGACAGGAAGATCCACGCCGAGGATCGAACGAACCCGTCACCGGTGCCCGCGAGCGTGCGGCGTGAGCACCGAGGCAAAGCCGGGCGCCTCCAGGAAGGGTGGCACCCGTCCGATGGCAACCGGTTTCACTGACGCTGCCACGGCCACGGCGCGGATACGCGCGCTTGGTCCTTTCGCTCCCCGCTCCAGCTTCCGGCCAGCCGCCAACCAACCAGCCACACGCGAGCGCCGCAGCGAGTTCGTCTGCGACAACCCGCCGGGCGGAGCGCTACCTGAAGGAGCTCTCAGACGGTCGCGGCCACCTCCTCCAGTTTGGCCCGCAGCCAGGTGTGCGCGGGGTCGGCGTTGTACTTGGGGTGCCAGAACATCATCTCGACCACGGGGCGCTGCTGCGCGTCCAGGGACACCGCGCGCAGCCCGGCGTCGGCCCCGAACAGCTCGAACAGCTTGGTGTAGACGAGCGCGACCACCCGGGTGCCCGCGACCAGGTGCGGAGCGACGGTGAAGTGCGTGGGCACCCGGGCGCAGACGTCGTCTTCGGGCACTCCGAGCTCCCGCAGCACGGGCGCGTGGAACCCCAGGTACGGCAGGCGGGACAGCTCCTCGATGCTGATCGGGTCGTGGACGCTGTCGTTGTCCTTGTCCGCGACCACGACGAAGTGGTCGGTGAACAGCACGCGGTGCTGGTATGTCAGCGCGTCCGGGGGCATCAGCGCCTGCGGGGCGATCACCAGGTCGCATTCGACGCGCCGCAGGAGTGACACCATGCTCAGCCCCGGCTGCACCAGGTTGATCCGCACGTGCGGGGCCTCGGTCACGATCGCCCGCAGCAGCGGCTTGACCAGCACCGTCGACACGTAGTCGCTGGTGATGATGGTGAAGGTGCGCCGCAACGCGGCCGGGTCGAACGGCGCGCGGTTGTCGAGCACCGTGCGCAGCGAGCCGAGCAGCTCGGTCACCGGCTCCAGCAGGGATGTGGCCAGTGGGGTCAGCTTCATCCCCCGGCCGTCCCTGACCAGCAGCGGGTCGCCGAAGTGCCTGCGCAGCTTGGCCAGCGACGCGCTCATGGCGGGTTGGCCCACCCCGGTCCGCTCGGCGGCGCGGGTCACGTTCGCCTCGACCAGCAGCGCGTGCAGCGGCACCAGGAGGTTCAGGTCCAGTGTGCTCATCGGTTCCTCACGACACCCGGCCGAGCCAGTCGCGCACCAGCTCGCCCGCTCGTCCGGCGTTGTCCCCCTCCATGATCGTGAAGTGGTCTCCTGGCAGCTCGACCGCCACGCCGGGATCACCCGCCGGGTGGACGCCCTCGGCCAGCGGTCGCGCCGCGTGCACGAGGAGCGCCGGGATCGCCAGTGCGCTCAGCCGCCACCCGGTCAGGAGGTCGGTGTACCAGGCCATCGCGGACAGCCCGGTCGCGGTCATCGGCGCCATCCGGTCCGCTCTCTCGTACATCCGCCGCATCAGGGCGGTGGTGAACTCGCCCCTCAGCTCGCCACGCGGCTCGTAGGTGTCCAGCAACACCACCGCCTCCGGTCGCCTGCCGTGGTCGGCGAGCACGGGCACCAGCTCGTGCGCGAGCAGCCCCCCGGAGGAATGTCCGACGAGCACGAACGGTGCGTCACCCACGCGGTCCAGGACCGCCTTGGCGTGGCTGGTGAGCAGGTCGTGCCGCGCGCCGATGAGCGCCTCCCCCTCCGCGAACCCGGGAGTGCCGAGCACATCGACGGTCGCGCGGCCGCGGAAGGACTCGGCGAACCGGCTGTAGGTCTCCGGCCCCGCGAGCGGTGTCAAGGGGCTGACGCAGATGACGTGCGGCCCCTCGCCCCCGGACACGAGTCGGCTGAACGACACCTCTCCTGTCCCTTGTGGACGGTTCTTCGCGATCGTGTGGAGCAGCTCGAAACCGCGGTCGACCTCTCCGGCGCCGAAAGCGTCGCGGCACAGTTCGCCGATCAGATCACCCTGCGGTGCCGGAGCGCTCGGCACACCGGAACCGAGGTGCGCGGCGAGTTCCGCGGGCGTCGGGAAGTCGAACACCAGCGTGGACGGCAGCCGCAGACCGGTCGCACGGCTGAGCCGGTTCCGCAGCTCGACCGCGGTGAGGGAGTCGAAGCCCATCTGCGCGAACGGGGTCTGCTCGTCGATCGCCTCCGGACCGCTGTGCCCGAGCACGATCGCGGTGTGCGTGCGCACCAAGGACAACGGGTCACTCGACGCCGAAGCCAGGGCACGACGGGACGTGCGGACCAAGCCCCGCAACAGCGGCGGAGTGGGCTCGACCGCGAGGTTGATCGGAACGGCCAGCACCACTGCCTCCGGGAGGGCCGTCGCGGCGTCGAACAGCTCCGCACCGTCCTCATCGGACAGCACGGCGACGCCGGACCGTTCGACCCGCGCCAGGTCGCGGTCAGCGAGGTCGCCGGTCATGTCGCTGGCCAGTTCCCACAGCCCCCACGCGATCGAAAGCGCGGGCAGGCCCGAAGCCACGCGCTGCTGGGCGAGGGCGTCCAGAACCGCGTTCGCCGCGGTGTAGTTGCCTTGCCCGGCGGCGCCGAACGTGGCCGAAGCCGAGGAGAACAGCACGAAGGCTGCCAAGTCCAGCTCGCGGGTCAGCTCGTGCAGGTGCTGGGCGGCGTCGACCTTGGGCCGGAACACGGTGTCGATCCGGTCCGCGTCGAGCGCACTGATCACCCCGTCGTCCAGCACACCCGCCGAGTGCAGCACCGCGGTCAGCGGGTGAGCGGCCGGAACGCCGCGCAGCAGCCCGGCGAGGTCCTCGCGCACGGAGACGTCGCAGGCCGCGATGGTGACCTCCGCGCCCAACGCGGTCAGCTCCTCACGCAGGTCCTCCGCGCCCGGCGTGTCCGCACCACGCCTGCCCACCAGGAGCAGGTGGCGGACGCCGCGCTCCTTGACCAGGTGCCGGGCCAACACGGCGCCGATCCCGCTGAGGCCACCGGTGACGAGCACAGTGCCCTCCGGGTCCCACTGGCGCGGAACGGTGAGCACGACCTTGCCGATGTGCTTGGCCTGGCTGACGAACCGGAACGCCTCCGGCGCCCGCCGCACGTCCCACGAGGTGATCGGCGGCAAGGACAACGCGCCACTGGCGAACAGCTCCGCGAGTGAGCGCAGCATCTCCGCCATGCGGTCGGGACCGGCTTCCGCCAGGTCGAAGGCCCGGTACTCGACGTCGGGCACCGCCGACCGGATGTCGGTCTTGCCCATCTCGACGAACCGGCCGCCCTTCGACAGCAACCGCAGCGAAGCGTCCACGAACTCGCCCGCCAACGAGTTCAGCACCACGTCGACGCCGGGGAACTCGTCGGCGAAGTCCAGGGTTCGCGAGGAAGCAATGCGTTCCTCCGGGATTCCCAACGACTTCAGCACGTGCTGCTTGGGCTCGCTCGCCGTCGCGTACACCTCGACACCCCAGTGCCGGGCCAACTGGATGGCCGCTGTCCCCACGCCACCGGTGCCCGCGTGCACCAGGAGCGACTCACCCGACTGGACATCGGCCAGGTCGCGCAGCGCGTAGTACGCGGTCAGGAACGCCGCGGGCACGGAAGCGGCTTGGGCGAAGGACCAGTCCGACGGCATGCGCACGAGCAACCGGTGGTCGGTGACGGCGATCGGCCCGAACCCGCCGCCGTCGATGAGGCAGCCCATCACGCGGTCACCGACTCGCAGATCGGACACCGCCGAGCCGACCGCCAGCACGACACCGGCCACCTCGGCACCGATCCCACCGGCCGCGCCGGGGTACATGCCGAGGGAGATGAGCACATCCCGGAAGTTCACTCCCGCCGCGCGGACACCGATGCGCACATGACCGGGTTCCAGGGGGTGCCGCACCTGCGGGCTGGGTGCGAGCCTCAGCTCGTCCAGGCTGCCGGTCTCGCCGTACGTCAGCTGCCACGGGCCGTCCTCCACCGGTTGGAGGGCCGCCTGATGACGGGCGAGCCGGGGCACGCGCAGGACGCCTTCGCGCACGGCGATCTGCGGCTCGTCGGAACTGAGCACAGTGGACAGTTGTGCGGGTGTCAACGCGCCGTCGGTGTCCACCAACACGAAGCGGCCGGGGTGTTCGGACTGCGCGGCTCGGACGAGTCCCCACGCCGCCGCCGCGTCCGCGTCCACCGTGTGGTGCCCCTCGACCGCTACCGCGTTGTCGGTGACGACGACGAGCCTGCCGGGCCCATCGCTGGCCAACCAACGCTTGACCAGGTCCAGGGCTCGCGTCGCCGCCTGCCTCGCTGATTCTGCCGAGACGTAGACAACCTCGTCCTCAGAGGAGTCCACTGTGGATTCCACTGCGAGTTCCGACCACTCCAGACGGAACAGGGAGTCCGCCCGCGGTGCGGCCTTCACGTCGGTGAAGGCACGCACGGACATCGACGCGGCGGAGAGCACCGGATTTCCCGCGGAGTCGAAAGCGGTCACCGCCATCGCATTGGTCCCCGCCGGCGTGAGGACGACCCGCAGGGTCCGCGCCCCGGTCCGGTGCAGCGTGACGTCGTTCCACGAGAAGGGCAGCGTGAAACCGGCGATCGGTGACAGGGCGATCGCATGGCAGGCAGCGTCCAGCAAGGCCGGGTGCACCCCGAACTCACCAGGCTCGCCGGGCAGCTCCACCTCGGCGTAGATGGTCTCGCCGGAGCGCCATGCGGCGCGCAGACCGCGGAACAACGGACCGTACTCGTAGCCGTTGTCCGCCAGGTCCTCATAGAATCCCTGCAGGTCAACGGGTTGAGCTTGGGAAGGCAACCATTGGACCGTCGGTGGGACGGGTGGCTCGTCGGACAGCGTCGCGCTGGCGTGCCGGACCCACCCCTCCGGGCCTCGCGCGTACACGCCGAGCGCTCGCCGCCCGGCCTCGTCCGGCGCGGCGAGCTCGACCTGGAGCCGGACCTCACCTGTTTCGGGGATCAGGATCGGTTGCTCCAGGACGAGTTCATCCACTCGACGGCAGCCGGTCTCATCGCCGGCTCTGATCGCCATCTCCAGCACGGCGGTCCCCGGCAGCAGGGCCGTGCCCCGCACCGCGTGTTCGGCCAGCCAGGGATGCGTCCGGCGCGACACCGTGCCGGCGAACACCACACCGTCCCCGGACGCCAGCTCCAGCGGCGCCCCCAGCAACGGGTGGGTCTGCCCGGAGGAGCGGCCAGGCGCGGGCATGAGCCAGTGCCGCTGTCGCTGGAACGCGTAGGTGGGCAGGTCGACGAGGCGCGCGCCGGTCAGCGCCGGGCTCCAGTCGACCGCGACGCCGCGTGTGTGCAAGGAAGCGAGCGAGCGCACCATCCGGTCAAGCCCGCCGTCCTCGCGGCGCAACGTCTCCACGACCACGTCGGCGTCCATGACCTGCGCGAGCACGGGGTGTGGGCTGACCTCGACGAACGTGGAGATCCCGGCGGCCGTCACCGTGCGGATCGCGTCGGCGAACAGCACGGGCTGCCGCAGATTCCGGTACCAGTAGTCAGCACCGAGCTCGGCGGTGTCGATGCGCTCACCGGTCACCGTGGAGTAGAACGGCACCTCGCCGCTCTGTGCGCGCAGACCGGACAGCTGTGCCGTCAACTCCTCCCGCACGGCCTCGACGAACGGGCTGTGCGAGGCATAGCGCACGGGAATCCGCTTGGCCCGCGGGTGTTCGCGCAACACGGCTTCCAGCGCCGCGTCGTCACCAGCGACGACGGTGGCGGAGGGGCTGTTGACCACGGCGACGCTCACTCCGGGCGTGGTGATCCGCTCAGCTGGCGCTGGCACCGACACCAAGCCGCCCTGGCCAACGAGAAGCTCCGTGATCACCTTGCTGCGCAGGCACACCACGCGGGCACCGTCCACAAGGGACAGTGCTCCGGAGACGACAGCGGCGGCGATCTCGCCCTGGGAGTGGCCGATGACGGCGGCTGGGCGCACGCCGAAGGAGATCCACAGCCGGGCCAGCGACACCATCACCGCGAACAACGCGGGCTGCACGACATCGTCGCGTTCCAGAGCCAGCGGGTCGCCCAGCACCTCCCGCAAGGACCAGTCGACGTGGGGCGCGAACGCCCTCTCGCACTCGGCCATGGACTCGGCGAACACCGGCGAGCCGGCCCACAGCTGCTCCCCCATTCCCGCCCACTGCGACCCCTGCCCTGGGAAGACGAACGCGACCGGCTCGGCCGTGGGCAGGCTGCTCCCGCACACCACGGCCTCGTCAGGTTCGCCCGCGGCCAGCTTGTCCAGCAGGGAGACGCCGTGGGCGCGGTCGCGGGCCACCACCACAGCCCGGTGGTTCCACCGCGTGCGCGCCGCCAGGGTGCGCCCGACATCGCCCGAGCCGAGCGGGTGCCGCGTCAGGTGATCGCGCAGCCGAGCGGCCTGGTCCCGCACTGCCTGCTCGGTGCGGCCGGACAGCACCCACGGCGCCACCGGCGGCTCGGACGGGCTCCCCGCGGCGACCTCGTCCACCGACTCGATGATCACGTGGGCGTTGGTGCCGCTGATGCCGAACGAGGAGACCCCGGCACGACGGGGACGGCCCGTCTCGGGCCACGGACGCCGCTCGGTCAGCAGCCGCACCTCGCCCGCGGACCAGTCCACGTGCCGCGACGGCCGGTCGACGTGCAGGGTCGCGGGCAGTTCCCGGTGCCGCAGCGCCTGGACGATCTTGAGCACTCCGACCAGGCCCGACGCCGCCTGGGTGTGCCCGAAGTTCGACTTGGCCGAGCCCAGCCACAGCGGCTCCGAGCGGTCGTGGCCGTACGTGGCGAGCAGGGCCTCAGCTTCGATCGGGTCGCCCAGCGTGGTCCCGGTCCCGTGCGCCTCGACAGCGTCCACAACGGACGGACGCAGTCCCGCGACGGCCAGGGCTTGGCGGATAACCCGCTCCTGCGAAGGCCCGTTGGGCGCGGCCAGGCCGTTGGAAGCCCCGTCGGAGTTCAGCGCCGAGCCTCGGATCACCGCGAGCACGGGGTGACCGAGGCGCCGGGCGTCGGAGAGCCGTTCCAGCAGCACCACCGCCGCGCCCTCGCCCCAGCCGGTGCCGTCGGCGGAGTCGGCGAACGCCTTGCACCGGCCGTCCGGTGACAACCCGCGCTGACGGCTGAACTCCACGATCACCCGGGGAGTGGCCAGCGCGGTCACTCCCCCGGCCACCGCGAGCGCGCACTCGTCCTGCCACAGCGCGGTGCAGGCCAGGTGCAGCGCGACCAGCGAGGACGAGCACGCGGTGTCCACCGTGACCGCGGGGCCTTCGAGGCCGAAGGTGTAGGCCACGCGCCCGGACACCACGCTGGAGGACGTCGAGGTGATCAGATAGCCCTCGGACTCGGCCAGGTTGTCCGCGAGCAGGGCGCCGTAGTCCGCGGCGCCGGAGCCGACGAACACCCCGGTCCTGCTGCCGCGCAAGGAGGACGGCACGATCCCCGCCCGCTCGAAGACCTCCCAGGTGCCCTCCAGCATCATGCGCTGCTGCGGGTCCATGGAGTTGGCTTCGCGCGGTGAGATCCCGAAGTGCGCCGCGTCGAAGTCGGCGAGCCCGTCGAGGAAGTAGCCCTCGCGGACGTAGCTCTTGCCCTTGGCTTCCGGATCGGGGTCGTAGAGGTCGTCGACGTCCCAGCCGCGATCGGTGGGAAACCCCGACCGCAGGTCCTCGCCCCGCGACACCCGCTCCCACAGGTCTTCGGGCGAGCCAACACCGCCGGGCAGCCGGCAGCTCATCGCCACGATCGCGATGGGCTCGCGCCTGCCCCGCGCCAGCTCGCGGGTCAGCCGCTCGTTCTCCTTGACCGACGCCCGCAGCGCCTCGACCAGCCGCTCGTTCATCTCAACCCCGTCCCTCGGTCCAGGTGACCGGCAGTGACTCCACGCCGCGCACCAGCTGACCGGCGCGCCAGGGAACGTCCAGCGCGGGAACGGCGAGCCGCAACGCGGGGAACCGGCGCAGCAGCGCGCTGAGCGCGGAGGTCAGCTCCAGCCGGGCCAGCTGCGCGCCGATGCAGTAGTGCGTGCCGAACCCGAACGCGATGTGCGGGTTCACCTCGCGGTCGAAGTCGACCTCGTCCGGGCGCTCGAACACCGAGGCGTCACGGTTGGCCGAGGTCGGTTGCAGCACAACGGCATCGCCCTCGCGGATCAGCACCCCGCCCAGTTCGAGGTCGGCGGTCGCGATCCGGGTGAACAGCCCGGTCGCCGCGATCGGCAGGGCGCGCAGCATCTCCTCGGTCGCCGCGGGCAGGATCTCCGGCTCGTCGAGCAGGCGTTGCCACAGGTGCCGGTTGGCGAGCAGGTGGAACACGAAGTTCCCCAACGAGTTCGCGGTCGTCTCGTACCCGGCCACCAGCAGCGTGATGCCGAAGGAGATCAGCTCGTTCTCGCTGAGCCGGTCGCCCTCGTCGCGGGCCGCGATCAGGTGGCTCAGCAGGTCATCGGCCGGCTCGGCGCGGCGTCGCGCGATCAGCTCGACGAAGTAGGTCCACACCGAGGTCCTGGCCTGCTTCACCACGGTGATGTCCGTGCTGTCCATGGCGACCAGGTGCGTGACCCACGCGCGGATCCGCTCGGTGTCGGCGTACGGCACGCCCAGCAGCTCGCAGATCACCTGGGTCGGCATGGGCCAGCACAGCGCGCGTGCCAGGTCGGCGGTGCTCCCACCGGTGGCCATCTCGTCCAGCAACGCCGCCACGATGGCGTCGACCTTGGGGCGCATGCGTTCCATCTGCCGCGCGTTGAACGCCTTCGCCGCCAGCCGGCGCAGCCGGGAGTGCTCCGGCGGGTCGGCGGAGAGCACCGACATCGGCTCCTCCAGCTCCGGTCGGCTGCGCGGCACGTCCTTGCCGACAGCGGCCGCGCGGCTGAGCCGGAGGTCGCTCAGGGCCGCCTTGACGTCGTCGTAGCGGGTGACCAGCCAGGCGGTGCCGTTGCCGTAGGGCATCCGCACGCGGGTGACCGGCTCGTTGTCCCGCAGCCACGCGTAGGTGGGGTCCATCTCCAGCCGCTGGGCCGGGCTGAACGGGTACGCCTGGGTCATGACAGCTCCAAGGGGGATGTGCGCAGGGCCCGCTCGACCAGGCTGTCCACGTCCAGCAGGTCGACGTCGACCTCGGGTGCGGAGATCTCGGGTGCGGGGGTCTCGGGCGCGGGGGTCTCGGGGAACAGGTCGGCGAGCATCTTGTCGACCAGCGCCGCCGGTGTGGGGAAGTTGAAGACGGCGGTGGCCGACAGGCGCAGTCCGGTCGCGGCGTTGAGCCGGTTGCGCAGCTCCACGCCGCTGAGCGAGTCGAACCCGAGGTCGCGGAACGGGCGATCGGCCGCCACCTGCTCGGGCGAGTCGTGACCGAGCACCTTCGCCGCGTGCGTGCGCACCAGGTCGACGAGCGCGGCGGCGCGGTCGGCCGCGGGCACGGACGACAGCCAGTCCGTCGAGGTCTTCGCGACGCGACGCCGAGTCCTGGCGCGGACCAGAGAACGCCACAGGTGCGGCGGATTCTCTTGCAGTGCTTGCTGATCCACCTCCAACGGCAGCAGCAACGGTTCGTCCCGTCGCAACGCCGCGTCGAACAGGGCCAGTGCCCGTGCCGCGGGCATCGGCCGGATTCCCCGCCGGGTCAACCGATCCGCGCTTCGCTCGGTCATGGTGCTCAGGTCCGCCCACAGGCCCCACGCCAGGGACAGCGCGGGCAGCCCGTGGGATCGACGCCAAGCCGCGAAGGCGTCCAGGTACGCGTTGGCCGCGGCGTAGCTGCCCTGCCCCGCGTTGCCGAGCACGCCGGCTGCGGAGGAGAACAGCACGAACGCCGCGAGGTCGGCATCGCGGGTCAGCTCGTGCAGGTTTCGCGCACCCTCCACCTTGGGCCGCCACACGGCATCGAGCCGTTCCGGGGTGAGCGAGTCGACCAAGCCGTCATCGAGCACACCCGCCGCGTGGATCACTGCGGTCAGCGGGCGCTCGACGGCGGCGATGACCTCCGCGAGGGCGTCCCGATCAGCGACGTCACAGGCCGCGACTGTGACCGTGGCGCCCTGGGCGGTCAGTTCGTCCTCCAGCTCGGGGGTGACGCCCCGGCGGCTGACGAGCAGCAGGTGCCGCACACCGTGCTCGGCCACGAGGTGCCGCGCCACCAAGCCGCCGACCGTGCCGCCGGCACCGGTCACCAGAACCGTTCCCTCCGGGTTCCACGGTGCGGGAATGGTGAGCACGACCTTGCCGATGTGCTTGGCCTGGCTGACGAAGCGGAACGCCGCCCCGGCCCGGCGGACGTCCCAAGTGGACACTGGAAGCGGAGTCAGCACACCGCGTTCGAACAACGGCAGCAGCTCGCCGAACATCCGCTGGAGGCCGTCCATGCCCGCGTCGACGAGCAGGTCGAAGGCCCGGTAGCTGACGCCTTCCGGCGCACGCGGGTCTGTCTTGCCCAGCTCCACGAACCGCCCGCCGGGAGCCAGCATCCGCAAGGAGGCGTCGATGGCTTCGCCGGTGAGCGAGTTCAGCACCACGTCGACGCGGGGGAACTCGCGCTCGAAGTCCAGGGTGCGCGAGGACTGGACGTGCTCGGCGGCTACGGCGTGCCACTTGGCGGGGCTGGCCGTCGCGAAGATCTCCGCGCCGAGGTGGCGGGCCAGCTGCACGGCCGCCATGCCGACCCCGCCCGCCGCCGCGTGGACGAGCACCCGCTCCCCCGGCTTCACGGCCGCGATCTCGACAAGCGCGTGGTAGGCGGTGAGGAACGCGGCGGGCACCGAAGCCGCCTGCGCGAAGGACCAGCCGACCGGGATGCGCGCGATCGCGCGGTGGTCGGCGACCGCGAACGGACCACCGTAGGCACCGCCCATCATGCCCATCACGTGGTCGCCGGGCGCGAACCCGGTCACGTCGGAGCCGACCTCCACCACGACACCGGCGGCCTCACCGCCGACGCGCTGGTCGGAGCTCACCACGCCCAGGGCCACAAGGACGTCACGGAAGTTGACCCCGGTCGCGCGGACGGAGACGCGGATCTCGCTGGCCGCCAACGGTTTCAGCGCTTCCGGCGTGGGGACGAGCGGCAGTTCGTCCAAGGTGTCTCCGCCGAAGAGGTCCACGCCCCACGCGGGTTCCGGCGGCAGCTCCACACCTGCCCCGCGCACGAGCCTCGGCACCAGCACTTCGCCGCCGCGCAAGGCCACGCGCGGCTCACCGGTGGCGAGAGCCCCTGGGAGTGCCGAGGCCGAGCTGTCGTCGACGTCGGCGAGGACGAAGCGTCCGGGGTGCTCGGCCTGCGCGGACGCGACGAGCCCCCAGATCGCGGCCGCCTCGGGATCAGGCGCCGCATCGGCGACCGCGCCAGAGGTGATCACGACCAGCTCGTCCGCCGCGGACTGGATGGCGTGCAGTGCTTCGCGCACCGATCCCGGGCGGACCGTGGCGATCTCAGAACCCGGTTCTCCGGGCGTCGCCGTGACCCACTCGACGTGCAGCAGGTCGTCCGCCTGCCGGTCGAGGGACACCGGGCGGGACGCGAGCCGGTCCACGGTGGCCACTGGTGCGCCGTCCTCATCGGCCAGCAGCAGGCTGAGGTCTCCGGACTCGCCGATGGTGATGCGCACTCGGAGCGTGCTGGCGTTGACGGCGTGGATCGACACGCCCTCCCACACGAACGGCAACCGGCTCTCATCAGCATCGGCGAGGACCGCGTGGATCGCGGAGTCGAAAAGGCCGGGATGCAGCAGGTGCGGGCCGTCCTGCTCGGGCAGCGCGACCTCGGCCCACCGCACGTCGCCCTGGCGCCAGGCCGCACGCAGGCCCTGGAAAGCTGGGCCGTAACGCAGTCCCCTGTCCGCCAAGGACGAGTAGAAGCCGGTCAGGTCCATCGGCGTGGCGGCCGGGGGCCAGGCGCGCAGGTCCTCCGTCGCCGCGACCTCCTCGACGAGGGTCCCGCTCGCGTGCAAGGTCCACGTTCCCCCGTCCTGACGGGAATGGACCGTCACGGCGTTGTCCGGGTCCACGGTGCTCTGGAGTTCGACCGCGCCCTGTGCGGGGATGACCAGCGGGCTGTGCAGGGTCAGTTCGTCGACCCGGGGAACGCCCAGCTCGTCACCGGCCCGCACGACCAGTTCGACGAAGGCGACGCCCGGCAGCAGGATCTGGTCCCGCACCTCGTGATCGGCCAACCATGGCTGCGCGGCGAGGGAAAGCTCGGTGGTGAACAGCACGCCGCCGGTGGCCAGCTCCGTGCCGCGAAGCCTGTCCTGCGCGGAGTCCAGCCAGAAGCGCTCCCGCTGGAAGGCGTACGTCGGCAGCGCGACCGTCGGCGGCTGCTCACCGAAAGCTGAGCTCCAGTCCACGTCGACGCCGTGCGTGTGCGCCTCGCCGATCGAGCGCAGCACCCGGCGCAGACCGCCGTCGCCGCGCCGCAGCGTGCCGAGCACCACGGCGTCCGGGGCCAGGTCCTGAATACCGCCCGTCAGCACGGGATGGCCGCTGACCTCGATGAACGAACCGAAACCCTGGTCAACCAGCGCTCGCACCGCCGTGTCAAGGCGCACGGTCCGGCGCAGGTTCTCGTACCAGTACTCGGCGTTCAGCCCCGCACCCGGTTCGATGCGACCGGTCACCGTGGACATCAGCGGCACCGACCCGGCCCGCGGTGCGATCCCGGCGAGAGCGTCGACCAGCTCGTCACGGATGGCCTCGACCTGCGGGGAGTGCGAGGCGTAGTCGACATCGATGCGGCGCACCACGTCGGGCAGGCGTTCGACCAGCTCGTCCAAGGTGCCGTTGTCACCGGAAACCACGCAGGACGAGGGGCCGTTGACCGCGGCGATGTTGCACAGCGGGCGCGCCTGTTCCACCGGCAGCGCGACCGAGAGCATCCCACCCTTGCCCGCCAATGCGGTGGCGATCAGCTTGCTCCGCAAGCACACGACGCGCGCACCGTCCTCCAGGGACAGCGAACCCGCGACAACGGCCGCGGCGATCTCACCCTGGGAGTGGCCCACCACGGCCGCGGGCTGCACACCGAAGGAGCGCCAGACCTCGGCCAGCGAGACCATCACCGCCCACAGCACAGGCTGCACCACGTCGACCCGGTCGAACTCACCGGACGCGATGACCTCCAGCAGCGACCAGTCCACGAAAGACCGCAGCGCCTCGTCGCACTCGGTCATCCGTGCCGCGAACACCTCCGACGAGTCCAGCAGCTCGCGGCCCATGCCGAGCCACTGCGTGCCTTGCCCGGGAAAGACGAAGGCCACCTGACCGCGCTGCGCGGCGACACCGAAGTCCGCGTCCGAGGCGAGGCCGCGCAGCCCGTCCGTCAGCTCGGCGATGTCCGCTCCGACCACCACGGCGCGGTGGGACAGGGAGGACCGGGTGGTCGCGAGGGCGGCACCGACAGCAACGGGGTCGGCGGGCACGCGGCCCGACGCCAGCGCGTCCAGCAGGCTCTTCGCCTGGGCGCGCAGCCCGCGCTCCCCCTTGCCGGACACCAGCCACGGCACGCCCTTGGTCTCCCGAGGCGGAGTGCTCGCCCCGGGCGGCCCCTCTTCGAGGATCACGTGGGCGTTGGTGCCCGAGACGCCGAAGGAGGACACCGCCGCGCGGCGCGGCCGCCCCTCGACCCCCCACGGCTGGGCTTCGGTGAGCAGCCGGACCGCACCGGCCGACCAGTCCACATGCGGCGTGGGCTCGTCCACGTGCAAGGTCCGGGGCAGCACGGCGTGCCGCATCGCCATGATCATCTTGATCACGCCCGCGACCCCTGCTGCGGCCTGGGTGTGCCCGATGTTGGACTTCAGCGATCCCAGCCACACGGGCTCGGCGCGGTCCCGGCCGTAGGTGGCCAGCAGGGCCTGCGCCTCGATGGGGTCGCCCAGTGTCGTTCCGGTGCCGTGCGCCTCCACGACGTCGACGTCCTCTGTGGACAGTCGGGCGACCGCGAGCGCCTGCCGGATCACCCGCTGTTGCGACTGGCCGTTGGGCGCGGTCAGGCCGTTGGAGGTGCCGTCCGAGTTCACCGCGCTCCCCCGCACCACCGCGAGCACCCGGTGACCGTTGCGCTCGGCGTCGGCCAGGCGCTCCACCACGAGCATCGCCACGCCCTCGGCGAAACCGGTGCCGTCCGCGGCGGCCGCGAACGCCTTGCACCGGCCGTCCGCCGCCAAGCCCTGCTGCCGCGTGAACTCGGCGAACAACGCCGGGGTGGCCATCACCGAGACACCGCCGGCGAGCGCCAAGGCGCACTCCCCGCGCTGGAGCGCCGAGACCGCGGAGTGCAGCGCGACGAGCGAAGAGGAGCACGCGGTGTCGATGGTCAGCGAAGGGCCTTCGAGCCCCAGCGCGTAGGAGATCCGTCCGGAGATCACGCTCGGCGCGTTGCCGACGATCAGTTCCTCCGCGTGCCCGGCGAGCGAGTCGTACGCCTGGTAAGAGGCACCGACGAACACTCCCGTGCGGCTGCCGCGCAGTCCCGCGGGGCCGATGCCCGCGGACTCCAGTGCCTCCCAGGCGTTCTCCAGCACCAGCCGCTGTTGCGGGTCCATGGTCCGGGCCTCGCGCGGGGAGATCCCGAAGAAGTCGGCGTCGAACTCCGCCGCGCCGGCGAGGAAACCGCCGCGCCCCGTCGCGGTCCAGCCGCGTTCGGCTGGGAACGGGCCGATGGCGTCGCGGCCTTCGGCGACCAGGTCCCACAGCCCGTCTGCGTCCGTGACCCCGCCGGGGAAGCGGCAGGCCATGCCCACGATCGCCACCGCGTCAGCGGACTCCAGCTCGCGCACGCGGGTCCTGGCCTTGTGCAGGTCCGCGGTCACCAGCTTCAGGTACTCGCGGAGCTTGTTCTCGTCGGCCATGGCCTTACCTGCCCATTTCCTGGTGGATGAACTCGAACAGTTCCTCGTCACTGGCCGCGTCCAGCCGCGCTAGCAGGTCGTCCTCCGGTTCACCCGCGTCCCCGTACAGCTCGGACAGCAGGTGCGCCGCGAGCGCGGACGGCGTCGGGTACTCGAACACCAGGGTCACCGGCAACGTCAGCCCCGTGGCCGCGCCGAGCCGGTTGCGCAGCTCCACCGCCAACAGGGAGTCGAAGCCCATGTCGGCAAAGGAGAACTCGGGATCGACGTCCGCGGCGGACGCGTGCTTGAGCACCGCCGCCACATCGCCGCGGACCTGGGCGAGCATCAGCCCGTTGCGGTCACCCGCCGCGGCCAGGCGCTGGAGGAGGTCGCTGGCGGGCGCCGCCTCGGAGGCACCGAGGACTTCGCCGAGCAGCGCCCTGGTGCCCACGGCCCCGGGCCCGGCGAGGAACCGGTCCCAGTCGATGTCGAACACCGCGATCGTGGTGTCGTCCCGGTTCAGCGCGTGCCCCAACGCCTTGAGCGCCGTCTCCGGGCTGAACGGGACCAGGCCGAGCCGGTCCAGCCGCTCCTCACCGACCACGTGCGTCGCCATGCCGTCACCGGCCCACGGCCCCCACGCGATCGACAGCGCGTGCTCACCGCGCGCCCGCCGCTGCTCGGCGATCGCGTCCAGCATCGCGTTGGCGGCGGCGTAGTTGCCGAGCCCGATGCCGCCGACCGTGCCGGACACCGACGAGAACAGCACGAACGCGTCCAGATCCGCATCCCGCGTCAGCCGGTCGAGCACTTGCGCGCCACGTACCTTGGCGTGGAACGCGGTGTCGAACCGTTGCGGGGTGAGCGAGTCCAGCACGCCGTCGTCCAGCGCCGCCGCGAGGTGGAAGATCGAGGTCGGCGGGTGGGCGGCCAGCACATCGGCCATCGCCACCTCGTCGGCGACGTCGCAGCCGACGACGGTGATCTTGTCGCTGTCCGCGCGCAACCGCGTGGCCTCCGGGGTGTCCGGGCCGCTCCGGTTGATCACCACGACCCGGTCCGCGCTCTCGGCCGCCCAGCGCGCCACGTGCGCGCCGAGCCCGCCCGTTCCGCCCGTGACCAGCACGGTTCCGCTGGGCGTGAAGGACCGCGTCGGCGCTGTGGGTGCGGCGCGCACCAGACGCCGCCCGAAGGCACCGTCCGGCCGCAGAGCCACCTGGTTCTCCTCGGTCCCGGCGAGCAGCCCGCGCAGTGCCTGCGGGTCCGGCGTCTCCGGCAGTTCGATCAGGCCACCCCACCGGTCCGGGGACTCCATCGCGATCACCCGGCCCAGGCCCCACACCCCGGCGTGCTCCACGCCGGCCCTGGTGCCGCACCACAAGCGCGCGGACCGGACCTCCTGAGCCACCATGGCCGTCTGCACTGGTCCGTCCACAAGGGACAGGACACCGTCATGTGGCGGCGCGGTGGCCAGGCGGGCGGCGAACTCGTCGCGGTCGACCGGAGCGTCGAGCACGACGGTGTCCTCGCCGAGCGCCCTTGCGACGGTCCGCACCCACTCGTCGTCGCTGTCACCGACCACGAGCCAGCGCCCGAGGTCTCGCGGCGCGGGCGCCTCCAGCGGGGCCCAGTCGACGCGGTACCGCCAGTCATCCACTGTGGACTCACCGGCGTCCACCCAGAAGCGCTGGCGTTGGAAGGGGTAGGTCGGCAGATCGACGATCCCGGCTCCGGCGAACACCGGCTCCCACTCCACCTCGACTCCGTGCACGTGCGCCGTCGCCAGCGCGCGGTGGAAGCCGGTGAGCCCGCCGTCGTCGCGCCGGAGCGTTCCGGTCGCGGTCACCGGGATGCCCTCGGCCGTCTCCTCGACCCCGAACGTCAGCACTGGATGCGGGCTGACCTCGACGAACACGCTGTGGTCGGCATCGAGCAACAGTTGGGTCGCGGTGGAGAACCGCACGGTGCGCAGCAGGTTCGTGTACCAGTACTCCGCGTCCAGCTCGGCGGTGTCGATCCAGTCGCCGGTCACGGTCGAGACGAACCGGATGGTGCCCGAACGCGGCTGGATCGGCGCGAGATCGGCCAGCAGCCGCTCGCGCAGGACCTCCACGTGGTCGGAGTGCGAGGCGTAGTCCACGTCGATCCGACGCCCGCGCACCCCGGTGGCCAGCAGCTCGTCCAGGGCGTCGACGTCACCGGAGACCACGCACGAGGCGGGACCGTTCACCGCCGCGACCGCCACGCGCTCGGTGGGCACCAGCTCCGGCGGCAGCGACACCGCAGCCATACCGCCCTTACCCGCCAGCACCTCGGCGATCGCCTTGCTGCGCAAGCACACCACGCGCGCCGCATCCTCCAACGACAGCGCGCCCGCCACATGAGCGGCGGCGATCTCGCCCTGCGAGTGACCCACCACCGCGGTCGGGACGACACCGTGTTCGCGCCACAGCTCGGCCAGCGACACCATCACCGCGAACAACACCGGCTGCACCACGTCGACCCGGTCGAACTCACCGGACTCCACCACATCCAGCAACTCCCAGTCCACAAAGGACTCAAAAGCCGCCGCGCACTCCCGCATCTTCTCCGCGAACACTGGCGCCGACATGAGCTCCCGGGCCATACCGGACCACTGCGATCCCTGACCGGGGAAGACGAACACCGCCTCGCGGGACTCGGTGGCCACGCCGCGAACGTCGTCTTCGCCAAAGACCACCGCGCGGTGCTCGAACGTCGCCCGTGTGCTGATCAGCGACCGGCCCACATCCCACGGGTTCGCTTCCACCTCTCGCAGCGAGGCGATCTGCGCACGCAGAGCCTCAGGACTGCGCGCGGACACCACCCATGGCGCCACACCTTCCTTCGCGGACGTCCTCGGCGGTGCTGGCGGCGCCGCCTCCAGGACCACGTGCACGTTGGTGCCGGAGACACCGAAAGAGGACACGCCCGCGCGACGAGGGCGACCGGTCTCGGGCCATTCGACCGGCTCGGTCAGCAACGACACCGCGCCCGCCGACCAGTCCACAAAGGACGACGGCTCGGCGGCGTGCAGGGTCGGCGGCAGAACACCGTTCCGCAGCGCCATGACCATCTTGATCACACCACCGACACCGGCCGCGGCCGCCGCGTGCCCGATGTTCGACTTCAGCGAGCCCAGGTACACCGGGTGCGACCGGTCCTGGCCGTAGGTGGCCAGGACCGCCTGCGCCTCGATCGGGTCGCCCAGGGTCGTGCCGGTGCCGTGGGCCTCGACCACGTCCACGTCGGATGGGCGCAGGCCCGCGTTGGCGAGGGCTTGGCGGATCACCCGCTGCTGCGCTGGACCGCTCGGCGCGGCGAGCCCGTTCGAAGCGCCGTCCTGGTTGCTGGCCGTTCCCTTCAGCACGGCCAGAACCTGGTGGCCGTTGCGCTGGGCATCGGAAAGCCGCTCCAGCACCACGAGTCCGACGCCCTCGGCCCACCCCGTGCCGTCCGCGCTGTCGGAGAACGCCTTGCACCGGCCGTCCGGAGCCAGGCCGTTCTGCTTCGCGAACTCCTCGTAGGCGAAGGCGGTGGACATCACGGCCACGCCACCGGCCAGGGCCAGCGAGCACTCGCCGGATCGCACGGAGCTGGCCGCGAGGTGCAGCGCCACCAGCGAGGACGAGCACGCGGTGTCCACGGTGATCGCCGGGCCTTCCAGCCCGAGCGTGTAGGCGACGCGCCCCGACAGCACGCTCGCCGTCCGGCCCGTGAGCACGAAGCCGCCGAGGTCGGCGTTCTTCCCGCTCGCGGACAACAGGTAGTCCTGCTGCGAGGCACCGACGAACACGCCGGTCGGAGTGCGCTTGAGCGACCGGGGGTTGATGCGGGCGCGCTCCAGGGCCTGCCACGCGGTCTCCAGGACGAGCCGCTGCTGGGGGTCCATCGCCAGGGCTTCACGCGGTGAGATCCCGAAGAACGCGGCGTCGAACTCGCCCGCGTCGTACAGGAAACCGCCTTCGGAGGTGGGGCAGGTCTCGCGCAACGCGTCCAGGTCCCAGCCGCGGTCGGCCGGGAACCCCGACACCGCGTCCACCCCGCCGAGCACCAGTTCCCACAGTTGCTCGGGCGAGTCGGCGCCGCCCGGGTACCGGCAGGCCATGCCGACGATCACCACGGGGTCGTCCTCGGCCACCGCGGCCCGGACCGCCGTGTCCGGTGCGGCACCGGACAGGTAGTCCGCGAGGTCGGCCGAGGTCGGGTGGTCGAAGGCCACGGTGGCGGGCAGGTTCAGCCCGGTCGCGGTGCTCAACGCCTTGCGCAGCCGCACTGCCGTGACGGAGTCCATGCCGAGGTCCACGAACGGCGTCTCGGGGGCGACCGCCGCACCGGAGGGGTACCCGAGCACGGCGGCGACGTGGTTGCGCACGAGATCCCGCATCGAGCCGGCCGGGAGCCCGGCGTGAGTCTCCGTCTCCTGTTTCGCCCAGAAACGCCTGCGCTGGAAGGGATAGGTCGGCAGTTCCACCAGGCGCGCCGCGGGGTAGCACGGCGTCCAGTCGACCGCCACTCCGGCGACGTGCGCCTCGGCCAGGGCGATCTGGAACTGGTCGACCCCGCCCTGCTCCCGGCGCAACGTGCCGAGGGTGGTGATACTGCGGCCGAGCGCGTCGGCGGTCTGCTCGACGCCGAACAACGACACGGGGTGCGGGCTGACTTCCACGAAGACGCTGTGCCCGTCTGCGAGCAGCTCCCGGATCGCGGCCTCGAAGTGCACTGGCTGCCGCAGGTTCGTGTACCAGTACTCGGCGTCCAACTCGTCCGCGCCGACCCACTCGCCAGTGACGGTCGAGCGCATCGCGATGCCGGGCTCGGCGGCGCGCACGGGTGCGAGCGCATCGAGCAACCGGTCTCGCAGGACTTCGACGTGCTCGGAGTGGGAGGCGTAGTCGACCTCGATCCTGCGCGCCTGTTCGGTGTTCGCGACCAGGTCCTCGATCGCGGCGCGGTCGCCGCTGACCACCGTGGCGAACGGCCCGTTGACGGCGGCGATCTGCACGCCGGGCCAGCGGACCTGCTCAGCGGGAAGCGCGACAGCGGCCATACCGCCCTTGCCCGCCAGCATCTCGGCGATCGCCTTGCTGCGCAAGCACACCACGCGCGCCGCGTCCTCCAACGACAGCGCGCCCGCCACATGAGCTGCGGCGATCTCGCCCTGCGAATGACCCACCACGGCCGCGGGTTCGACACCGTAGGACCGCCACAGTTCGACCAGCGACACCATCACCGCGAACAACACCGGCTGCACCACGTCGACCCGGTCGAACTCACCGGACTCCACCACATCCAGCAACTTCCAGTCCACAAAGGACTCGAAAGCCGTCGCGCACTCCCGCATTTTGTCGGCGAACACTGGCGCGGACATGAGCTCCCGGGCCATACCGGGCCATTGCGAGCCCTGACCAGGGAAGACGAACACGGGCTTCACCGCGGCCGAGGCGGTCCCCACCACGGCTTTGGGTGAGGGTTCGCCAGCGGCCAGGGCTCGCAGGCCGTCCGAACCGAACACCACAGCGCGCTGGGCGAAAGCCGTTCTGGTCGTGGCGAGCGAGAGACCGATATCGGCGGAGTCGCCGGTGACGGACGCCAGCCGCGCGGCCTGTGCGCGCAACGCGGAGGCCGTCTGAGCTGAAAGCACCCACGGGACCACTCGGTCCGACACCGGAGAAGCCGGGAGCGAAGGCACGGACTCCAGGATCACGTGCGCGTTGGTGCCGGAGATGCCGAAGGAGGAGACACCCGCGCGGCGCGGCCGGTCCAGCTCCGGCCAGGGAGTGGGCCCAGTGACCAGGCGCACCGCGCCGAGGCTCCAGTCCACGTGCGAGGACGGTTCGGTGACGTGCAGCGTCGGCGGCAGCACGCCGTGCCGCATGGCCATGATCATCTTGATCACGCCGCCGACCCCGGCCGCCGCCTGGGTGTGCCCGATGTTGGACTTCAGCGACCCGAGGGAGAGCGGCTGCTCCCGGTCCTGGCCGTAGGTGGCGAGGATCGCGTGCGCCTCGATCGGGTCACCCAGCGTCGTGCCGGTGCCGTGCGCTTCCACAGCATCCACATCGGACGGTCGAAGGCCCGCGTTGGCCAAGGCCGCGCCGATCACCCTCTGCTGGGCGGCGCCGTTGGGCGCGGTCAGCCCGTTGGACTCGCCGTCGGAGTTCACCGCCGTGCCGCGCACCACCGCCAGCACGCGGTGACCGTTGCGCTGAGCGTCGGAAAGCCGTTCCAGCACGAGCAGGCCGATGCCTTCGGAGAAACCGGTGCCGTCGGCGCTGTCGGAGAACGCCTTGCACCGGCCGTCCGGTGCCAAGCCGCCCATCCGGGTCATCTCCACGAAGGTCGCCGGGGTGGACATCACCGTCACTCCCCCGGCCAGCGCCAACGAGCACTCCTGCGCACGCAGCGACTGAGTGGCCAGGTGCAGGGCAACCAACGAGGAGGAGCACGCGGTGTCCACGGTGAGCGTGGGGCCTTCGAAACCCAGCTCGTAGGCGATGCGCCCGGACATCACGCTGGAGGAGTTCCCCGTGCCCGACAACGCGTTCGGGTCCTCTTCCAGGACCGACAGGTAGTCCTGGTGCATGCCGCCCAGGAACACACCGGTGCCGCTGCCGCGCAACATGCTGGGGTCCAGGCCCGCGTGCTCCAACGCCTCCCACGAGACCTCCAAGGCCAGGCGCTGCTGCGGGTCCATGGCCAGTGCCTCGTTCGGCGAGATGCCGAAGAACTCGGCGTCGAACCGGTCCGCGTCGTGGAGGAACCCGCCCCGGCCGGTGGCGGCCCACCCGCGCTCGGCCGGGAACGGCCCGATCGCGTCGCGTCCCTGGGCGACCAGCTCCCACAACCCGTCCGCGTCGGCAACGCCACCGGGGAAGCGGCAGGCGATGCCGACCACGGCGACCGGCTCGCTGCCCCGCGCGCGGGCCTGCCGGAGCTCGGCGGTGACTTCCTTGAGCAGGCGCCGAAGCCTGTCCTCGTTGCTCGTCATGAGATTCCGAACTCCTTGCTGAGCAGGTCGAACATCTCCTCGTCGGTCGCGGTGCCGATGTCGGCGGTCGCGGTGGCCGGACGGTCCAGCAGCGCGGTGAGCCTGCGCCGCACCTCGGCGAGGGTGTCCGCGTCGCCGTCGAAGCCCGCCACGGCCGCCTCCAGCCGGGCCAGCTCGGTCAGCACCACGGGCTCGGCGGGTGCCGGGGTCAGCAGCGCGGCGACGTGCCGGGCGAGGGCGCTCGGCGTGGGGTGGTCGAAGATCACCGTGGGCGCGAGCCGGAGCTTGGTCAGGGCGTTGAGCCTGTTGCGCAGGTCGACCGCTGTCAGCGAGTCGAAGCCGAGGTCCTTGAACGGCTCGTCGGCAGCGAGGTGTTCGGCGCTGTGGTGGCCGAGCACGGCCGCGGTCTCCCGGCTCACCACCGACAGCACGGCCGCGAGCCGGTCCTCTTCGCCGAGCGTGGCGAGGCGCGGCAGCAGGTCCTGCACGGCTTCGCGTCGGGCGGACGGCGCCAGGGCCCGCAGCACGTGCGGCACGTCGCGCTGACCGCGCAGGGCCGCGAGGTCGACGCGCAGCGCGGCGACGTTGGGCTCATCCACGGTCAGCACCGCGTCGAGCAGGGCCAGCCCCTGTTCAGCCGACAGCGCCGGCAGCCCGGTGGCCGCGATCCGGTCCAGGTCACGGCGGGTCAGCGCGTGCGCCATGCCCGCGTCGATGGCCCACAGACCCCACGCGATGGACGTGGCGGGTAGTCCCCGCGCCCGGCGGTGCCGCGCGAGCGCGTCCAGGAAGGTGTTGGCCGCCGCGTAGTTCGCCTGGCCCGGGTTGCCGACGATGCCGGAGCCCGAGGAGAACAGCACGAACGCGGTCAGGTCCATGTGCGCGGTCAGCTCGTGCAGGTGCCAGGCCGCGTCCACCTTGGGGCGCAACACCTTCGACAGCCGCTCCGGTGTGAGTGAGTCGATCGTGCCATCGTCCACCACGCCTGCCGCGTGGAAGACCGCTGTCAGTTCGCGCCCGCGCAGCAGGCGTTCCACGGCGGCCCGGTCACCGACCTCGCAGGCGGCCAGCTCCACCCGCGCGCCGAGCGCGGTCAGGTCCTCCGCCAGGTCCTGGCCGCCACCGCTCCTGCTGACCAGGAGCAGGTCGCGCACACCGTGCCGGGCGACCAGGTGGTGCGCGACCAGCCGGCCGACACCGCCGGTGGCACCGGTGACCAGCACGCGCGATGCCGGGCCGAGTCCGCGCGGGATGGTCAGCACGACCTTGCCGATGTGCTTGGCCTGGCTGATGAAACCGAACGCCTCCTGGGCGCGGCGGACGTCCCAGGTGGTGACGGGCAACGGCTTCAGCGCGCCGGACTCGAACAGCTCCAGCAGCTCGGCGAGGCGGTCCCGCACCTCGTCCTCGTCCAGCTCGCCGAGGTCGAACGCCCGGTACTCGACATCGGGCACAGCCGAGCGGATGTCGGTCTTGCCCATCTCCATGAACCGGCCGCCGCTGGACAGCAGACGCAGTGAGGCGTCCACGAACTCGCCGGTCAAGGAGTTCAGCACCACATCGACGACCGGGAACTTCTTCTCGAAGTCCAGGGTCCGGGACGAGGCGATCCGATCCTCCAGGATTCCCAACGACTTCAGCACGTGCTGCTTGGGTTCGCTCGCCGTCGCATAGACCTCCGCGCCCCAGTGCTGGGCGAGCTGGATCGCCGCCATGCCGACGCCACCGGTGCCCGCGTGCACCAACAGTGACTCACCGGGCTGGAGGCGTGCCAGGTCGCGCAAGCCGTAGAGGGCGGTCAGGAAGACCAGCGGCACCGTCGCCGCCTCGGTGAACGACCACTCTTCCGGCATCCGCGCCAACAATCGGTGATCCGTGACGGCGACCGGCCCGAACGAGCCGTCGCACATGCCGAAGACCCGGTCTCCTGGCCGCAGTCCGGTGACCCCGGCTCCGACCTCCAGCACGACACCGGCGGCCTCGGAGCCCATCGGTGTCGCCTCGCGCCGGTTCATGCCGAGCGCGTCGAACACGTCGCGGAAGTTCACTCCCGCGGCACGGACCTCAAGCCTGACCTGCCCTGGCGCCAACGGTTCCGCGGCGGCGGGCCAGTCGATCAGCGCGAGGTTGGCCAGGCTGCCGGGCTGGGTCGTCTCCAGCCGCCACGGCCCCTCGCTCGGCGCGCGAAGTCCCTGCACCGGCACGAGCCTGGCCGCCAGCAACGCTCCCCCGCGCAGTGCCACCTGGGGTTCGTCGCAGGCCAGCACCCGGTCCAGGGTCGCTTGGTCCGGCAAGCCGGGCTCGTCGGTGTCCAGCAGCACGAAGCGGTCCGGTAGCTCCGACTGCGCGGTGCGCACCAGCCCGTGCACCGCCGCCGCGACCGGGTCGACGTCCTGGCCCCTGGTCACCAGGACCAGCGGTTTGTCCGACTGCACGAGTTCGAGCACGCGTGCGGTGACCGCGTGGGCGTTGGCCACCACATCGCCGTCGGGCACCTCGATCTCCACGGCCTCCACCTCGGCCGGGGCCACTGGGCGCACGGGTTCGACCGGCATCCAGGTCAGGCGGAACAACGGTTCCTCAGCGGCTGCGGCGGGCAACAGGGTCAGCGACTCCACGCACAGCACAGGCAGGCCGACACTGTCCACAACGGACAGTGAAACTGAGTTCTCTCCCGTGCGACGCAACCGAGCGCGAACCACGCTCGCGCCCCGCGCATGCAGCGAAACACCCTTCCAGGAGAACGGGAGTCCCTTCGGCACGCCGGTGAGGTCAGCCGCGTGCTGCACCGCGTCCAGCAGCGCCGGGTGCACGCCGAAGTCTCCGGCTTCGCCCTGGGGCAGCGCGACCTCGGCGTACACGTCGTCGCCGTCCCGCACCAGTGAACGCAGCCCTCGGAAGGTCGGTCCATAGTGGAATCCCGCCTGCCAGAGCTGTTCGTAGAAGCCTTCCACGCCAGCGGTTCCGGGCCACGTTCCGAACCCTTCGGGCTCAGCCTGGCCCGTGGACACGGTGCCGGTGGCGTGCCGGGTCCAGGTGCCGTTCGCGTTGGCGAACAGGCTCAACGGGCGGGTTCCGTCCTCTTCGGCACCGAGCACGACCTGGACGCGGACCTCTCCGCTTTCCGGCAGCACCAGCGGCGCCTCCAGCACCAGGTCCTCGACCCGTCCGCCGGTGTGCAGCGCCATCTCCAGGAACGCGGTACCGGGCAGAACGACCTTGCCCTGGATGACGTGGTCGGCCAGCCACGGCTGAGCACGCAGCGACAACGTGCCGGTGAACAGGTGCCCGCCGGCCTCGGGCAGCTCAACCGCCGCGGACAGCAGCGGATGGCCGGTCGCGTCGAACCCGGGCGCGGTGATCGCGGCCGGACGCGGCCAGAACCGTTCTCCCTGGAACGGATACGTCGGCAGATCGGCGAGCACCGCATCGGCGAACACCGGCGCCCAGTCCACGTCGACCCCGTGCACGTGCGCGGTGGCCAAGGAGCGCAGGAACCGCTCCAGTCCGCCGTCACCACGGCGCAGCGTGCCGCACGACGTGATCTCCTCGATGCCCGACAGCAGCAACGGATGCGGGCTGATCTCCAGGAACACGGTGTGGCCCGCGTCCCTGAGCGCCCGAACGGCCGGTTCGAAGCGCACCGGCTGGCGCAGGTTGTCGTACCAGTACTGGGAATCAAGCCCTGTCGTGTCGAAGAACTCGCCGGTCACCGTGGAGCAGAACGGGACGTCGCCGGGCTTGGCGGCGATCGCGGACAGGTCCTCGATCAGTCGCTCACGCACCGGCTCGACCTGTGAGCTGTGCGAGGCGTAGTCCATGGGAATGCGCTTGGCGCCGGGGAACTGCGCCAGTACCGTGTTCAGCGTCGCTTCATCACCGGCGACGACTGTCGAGTGTGAACCGTTGTAGGCGGCGATCTCGCCGACGGTGATCTCTTCGGGTGCTGCGGGGACCGCCACCACGCCACTCGCGCCGGACAGCATGTCCGCGATCAGCTTGCTGCGCCTGACAACCGCGCGTGCCGCGTCCTCCGAGGACAGCGCACCGGCGACACAGGCGGCGGCGTACTCCCCCAAGGAATGCCCGACCACCGCGGCGGGCTCGACGCCGTGCGCCCTCCACAGTGCGGCCAACGACACCATCACCGCCAACAGCACCGGTTGCACCACATCCGCGCGGCGCAGTGCCTCCTCGTCGTCCAGCATCTGCCGCAGAGACCATCCGGCTTCGGCGCGCAGGATGTCCTCCCACTCGGCCATGGCGTCGGCGAAGATCTGCGAGTCCTCGATCAGCGCGGTGGCCATGCCCGCCCAGTGGGAACCCTGACCTGGGAAGACGAACACCGGCTTCACCGAGCCGGTCGCGCGTCCCTGAACCAGCTCGGAACGCAGTCCGCTCCGGTCCGAGGCCACCACGGCGGCGCGGTGTTCGAACCGGGTCCGACCGGCCAACGTGAAGCCCGCGTCCGCCAAGGAGATCTCCGGATGCGCCTCCAGGTGGTCGACCAGCTGGTCCGCCTGCTCCCGCAGTGCCTCTTCTGTACGAGCGCTCAGCACCAGGGCGACGGGCCCCTCGACGGCCGTGCCGACCTCGTCGTCCGCAGACTCCAGGATCACGTGGGCGTTCGTGCCGGAGACCCCGAAGGAGGACACGCCCGCGCGACGCGGACGGTCCGATCGTGGCCACGGAGCGGGCTCGGTCAACAGGGTGACCGAGCCCGTGGACCAGTCCACTGCGGACGTGGGGGTCTCCGCGTGCAGGGTGCGGGGCAGCTCGCCGTGCCGCATCGCCTGCACCATTTTGATCACTCCGCCCACTCCGGCCGCGGCCTGGGCGTGGCCGATGTTGGACTTCAGCGAGCCCAGCAGCAACGGCTGCTCGCGATCCTGCCCGTAGGTGGCCAGCAGCGCCTGTGCCTCGATGGGGTCACCGAGCTTCGTGCCGGTACCGTGCGCTTCCACCGCGTCGATGTCCGATGTGGACAGTCCGGCGTCACCGAGGGCTTGCCAGATCACGTGTTGCTGGGCCGGCCCGCTGGGCGCGGTGAGACCGTTGGAGGCGCCGTCGGAGTTGGTCGCGGTGCCCCGGACGACGGCGAGCACCCGGTGCCCGTTGCGCCTGGCGTCGGACAGGCGCTCCAGCACGAGGATGCCGACACCTTCCGACCACGTGGTGCCGTCGGCGTCGTCGGAGAAGGACTTGCAGCGGCCATCCGGCGCGAGCCCGCCCTGTTCGTCGAAGTCCTCGAACTCCTCGGGGGTGGTCATCACCGCCACACCGCCGGTGATCGCCAACGAGCACTCCCGGGTGCGCAGCGAGCGAACCGCGTTGTGCAGTGCGACCAGCGACGCCGAGCACGCCGTGTCCACGGTGACCGCGGGCCCTTGCAGGCCGAGGACGTAGGCCAGTCGCCCGGACATCACGCTCGCCGCCGTGCCGACGCCGAAGTACCCAGCCACGTCGTCGGCCGCCGCGCGCAGCACCGCGCTGTAGTCCTGCGCGCAGGTGCCGATGAAGGTGCCGGTGTCGCTGCCGCGCAACGATTCCGGGGTGATACCCGTGTGCTCCAGGGCTTCCCAGGCGGTCTCCAGCAGCAGTCGCTGCTGCGGGTCCATGGCCAGCGCCTCACGCGGCGAGATCCCGAAGAACGCGGCGTCGAAGCGGTCGATGTCGCGGAGGAAGCCACCGCGCGGCCGCGTGTCCCAGCCACGTTCGGCCGGGGCCTCGGTGATCGCGTCGACGCCGTCGCTGACCAGCCGCCACAACTGCTCCGGCGTTCGGACGTCGCCGGGGTAGCGGCAGGCCATGCCGATGATCGCGACCGGTTCGCGAACGCGGGCCAGTTCGTCGCGGGTGCGCCGGAGGTCAGCGGTGACCCGGTTCAGGTAGTCGCGCAGCTTCGCCTCGCTCACCGGAGGCCCCCCTCGATGCGGTCCCAGGTGACGGGCAGCCGCGCCGGGCCGCCCATCGGCGTCTGGTACTTGAACTCGATCTCCTCGAACGGCACGGCCAGCCGCAGCGTCGGCACGCGCCTGGTCAGCGCGCCCAGCGCGGCCACCATCTCCAGCCGGGCCAGCTGCTGGGCGACGCACTGGTGCGGGCCGTGACCGAATCCGATGTGAGGGTTGCGCCCACGCCGGATGTCCAGGCGGTCCGGGTCGGTGAAGTGGCGCGGGTCGAAGTTGGCGGCGTGCGCAGCGGCGATCACGTACTCGCCCGCCGCGATGGGCACCCCGGCCAGCTCGGTGTCCACGGCCGCCACCCGCAGGGTGCCGCTGCCGTTGGACGTGTAGCGCAGCAGCTCCTCCACCGCGCCCGGTACCAGGCCGGGGTCCTCACCGAGAGCGGCGTAGTCCTCGGGGTGGTCCAGCAGCAGCACGACCGCGTAGCTGATCGCGGTGGCCATGGTGTCCAGCCCGGCGAGCACCAGGCCGACGATCATGTTGACCAGCTCCGTGTCGTTGAGCGCCCCGCCGCGCTCGATCAGCACGCTGACCACGTCGTCTCCCGGCGCGGCGCGGCGGGCCTGGACCACCTCCGTGACGTAGCCGACGACCTCGGCCATCACGGCGATGAGCGACGCGCGGTCGACCTCGCTGTCGAAGAGCGTCTGCGCGGCCTTCTGGAACAGCTCAGCGGGCACGGCGAGCAGGTCGGCCAGCACCGCCGTGGTGACCGCGTGGGAGAACTCGACGTGCAGGTCCACCGGCGGGCCACTCGTGGCGAGGGCGTCCAGGCGCTCGTGCACGACGCGCTCGACCCCGGCGCGGAACTGCTCGATCCGCTTCGGGGTGGAGATCGCCGGGGCCAGCAGCCGCCGGAACCGCAGGTGGTCGGCGCCGTCCATGCGGTGGAAGGCGCCCTCTGTCAGCGGGGCGTCCGGCGGCTGGTTCGCCAGCACGTGGCCGAACTGCCCGGAGGCACTGCTGAAGCGGGCCGGATCGCCGAGCACTTCGCGCACGTCGTCGTACCCGGTCACCAGCCATGCCGCGATCCCCGTCGGGCACAGGACCTTCTCCACCGGGGCGAGGTCGGCGATCTCGGGCGCCGGGCGGTAGGGGCAGCCCGGTGTGCGCAGTGGCAGCGGGCGGGCACTCGTGTTCGCAGACACCAGCCGTGCTCCTTTCACAGGTCCTCGAACTCGCGGTCGATCAACGCGAACAGCTCCTCGTTCGAGGCGGCTGACAGGTCCTCGGCGGACTCACCCGCGGTCGGCTCCAGCTGGTCCAGCAGCACCCGGAGCCGGGCCTTCACCCGGGCCCGGTCCGCGCGGTCCACGACGGCGGGCAGGTCCCCGGCCACGAGGTCCAGCCGGCGCAGGACCTCCCCGCCCGGTGTCCTGCGCTCGGGCAGGAGCAGGCCCACCAGGTAGGCGGCGAGCGCGGCCGGGGTCGGGCAGTCGTAGGCGGCGGTCGCCGGGAGCGTCACGCCGGTGGCGGCGGTGAGCCGGTCGCGCAACCGCACCGCGGCGAGCGAGTCCATGCCGGTCTCGGTGAACGGGCGGTCGGCCTCCACCCCCGAGGCGTCGCCGAGGACGAAGCCGAGCTCCCGCCGAACGACCGACAGCACCAGCTCCTGTGCGTCCTCGCACTCGGCAAGCTGCTCTCGGAGCCCGGGGTCGGTGGTGGTGGCGGGCCGGGAAGCGGCGCCGGAGCTGTCCAGCCAGAAGGTCTTCCGGTCGAACGGGTACGTCGGCAGCCTGGTCGGCCGCCCGCCGTCCAGCAGCGTGCCGAAGTCGACGGCGACGCCCCGCACGTGCAGCTCGGCCAGTGCGGACAGCGCGGCGAGCTCTTCGTCGTTGTCCTTGTGCAGCAAGGGAACAGCATCCGAGCCGATCAGCGCGGACAACGATCGGTCCGGCCCGGCCTCCAGGAACGTGCCGACGCCCTCCGCGCGCAGTGTCTCGACCGCGTGGGCGAAGCGGACCGGGTTGCGGGCGTGGTCGCTCCAGTAGCGCGGCTCGGCCAGCTCGGCGTCGACTCGCTTGCCGGTGACCGTGGAGATCACGGGGAGCCGCGCCGGGCGGAAGGTCAGGTCCGCGACCACCTTCTCCAGGTCGGCCAGCACCGGGTCCATCAGCGGGGAGTGGAACGCGTGGCTCACCCGCAGGCGCTTGGCGCGCAGCCCCCGCGCCGCGCAGTCGTTCAAGAAGGCCAGAACCGGTCGTTCGGGACCTGCGACCACCACCGCTCGCGGCCCGTTGATCGCGGCGATCACCACGTCCGGTGGGAGCTCGATGTCCTCGGCGGCCTCCACCGCGACCATCGCGCCACCCGAGGGCAGCCGCTGCATCAGCCTCCCGCGCTCGGCGGCCAGGCGGGCGGCGTCGGCCAGCGACAGCACGCCCGCGACGTGCGCGGCGGCGATCTCCCCGACAGAGTGCCCGGCCACGAAGTCCGGGCGCACGCCCCAGGACTCGATCAGCCGGAACAGCGCGACTTCCAACGCGAACAGCGCGGGCTGTGCCGTCCCGGTGGCTTGCGGGTCCCCTGTCAGGTCGGGCAGGTGGCTCATCACCTCGTCCCAGGCCACCGCGAACGCCGGGAAGCGCTCGCGGAGCACCGAGCCCATGCCAGGGCGCTGACCGCCTTGTCCGGCGAAGACGACCGCGAGCGAGCCGTTCACCGTGCGGCCCTGGACCGCTCCCGGCGCGGCTTCACCGGCTGCCAGCGCCTCCAGCGCCCGGCGACGCGCGCGGTCGTCAGCGGCGAGCACGACCGCGCGGTGCTCGAAAGCTGTCCGCGTGGTGATCAGTGAGGCTCCGACGTCCAGCGGGTCGGCCGTCAGGTCCGCGAGCTGCTTCGCCTTGGCCCGCAGGGCCTTCTCGGTCCGCGCGGAGAACGCCCACGGCACGGTGCGGTCCGGGTGGCGGTGCTCGCTCGGCGTCGTGTCGCCCTGTTCGAGGATCACGTGCGCGTTGGTGCCGGAGATCCCGAACGAGGACACTCCGGCCCGGCGCGGTCGCCCCGTCTCCGGCCACGGCGACGTGGTCCGGGTGAGCTGGACGGTGTCCCACGTGAGCGCGGTGGAGGGCGGGTCGGCGTGCAAGGTCGCGGGGAGCACTCCGTGCCGCATGGCCATGATCACCTTGATCACTCCCGCGACTCCTGCCGCGGCCTGGGTGTGCCCGATGTTCGACTTGAGCGATCCCAGGTGGAGCGGGTGTGGCCGGCTCTGGCCGTAGGTGGCCAGGACCGCGTGGGCTTCGATCGGGTCACCGAGCTTCGTCCCGGTGCCGTGCGCTTCCACGGCGTCCACATCGGACGGTCGGAGCCCGGCGCGGCGGAGCGCCTGCCGGATCACTCGTCGCTGGGCGCGGCCGTTCGGCGCGGTGAGTCCGTTGGAGGCTCCGTCGGAGTTGACCGCCGAGCCGCGGACCACCGCCAGGACCCGGTGTCCCGCACGCCTCGCCGTGGATTCGCGGGTCAACACCAGGACGCCCGCCCCTTCCGCGAACACCGTCCCGTCGGCCGTGTCGGCGAACGCCTTGCACCGGCCGTCCTCGGCGAGCCCGCCCTGCCTGGCGAACTCGGCGAGCACTCCGGGGTCCGGCATCACGGTCGCTCCTCCCGCCACCGCGAGGGCGCACTCCCCCGCTCGGATCGCCGTCGCCGCGAGGTGCAGCGCGACCAACGAGGAGGAGCACGCGGTGTCGACGGTGAGCGCCGGGCCGTTCAGGCCGAGGGCGTAGGAGATCCGTCCGGACAGGACACTGCCCAGTGTCCCGGTCAGCGACGCCGGAACCGCCGCTGTGTCGAGCAGGCGTGGGCCGTAGTCGGCGACCATGCCGCCCATGAACACGCCGATGTCCTTGCCCTTGGCGGTGCTCGGGTCGATCCCGGTGTCCTCCAACGCCGCCCACGTGGTCTCCAGCAACAGCCGCTGCTGCGGGTCCATGGTCAGCGCGTCGTCCGGGGAGATGCCGAAGAAGGCGGCGTCGAAGTCACCCGCGTCGGCCAGGAACCCGCCCCGCCACTCGCCTTGCCAGCCGCGGTGCGAAGGGGCGTCGGTGATCGCGTCCGTCCCGTCCAGCAACAGGTTCCACAGCGCGTCCGGTGTGTCCGCTCCGCCCGGGAGACGGCAGGCCATGCCCACGATCACCACCGGGTCGCCCTCGGCCGCCTCCGGCGTCTCCTCGGTGTCGTCGGGCTCGTCCTGGCTGAGGTGCTGGGCCAGCTCCGCCGGGGTCGGGTGGTCGAACACCACAGTCAACGGCAGGTCGCGCCCGGTCGCGGTGGCGAGGCGGTGGCGCAGCTCCACGGCTGTCACCGAGTCGAGGCCGAGGTCCAGGAAGGTCCTCGTGCGGTGCTCGGTGCTCAGCTCCGGGAGGCCGAGCACTGCCGCCACGTGACCGTCCACAATGGTCGCGGGGTCGTCGAGTGCTTCGGGGGCTTCGCCGGTTTCGGGAAGCTCGATCACCTCGGCGTCCGCGAACAAGCTGGAGAAGTCGACGTCGTGGCCCGCGACGTGCAGTTGGGCCAGCGCGTTGAGCATGGCTTCGTCATCGCGGAAGTTCTTGTGCAGCAGGGGAACCGCCTGCGCGGTGGTGATACCGCGGACCATCGTGGTGAGCGTTCCCCCAGGGCCGACCTCCAGGAAGGTCGTCACGCCCAGCTCCCGCATGCGCTCCACCACCTCCGCGAAGCGCACCGGCTGCTCGAAGTGCTTTCCCCAGTGGTCCACCACGTCCAGCGGCTCGTGCACGAGGTCGCCCGTCACCGAGGACACGAACGGCAATCTCGGCTCCGCACAGGGGATGTCTTCCAGACCTCCCACGAACCTGTCCACTGTGGACCGCAGGTGCGGGGTGTGGAACGGGTTGTCCACCCGAACCCGCCGCGACCGCTCGAAGCGCTCCGCGACCTGGTCCAGGTCCGCGTCCGGCCCCGCCACCACCACCGCTGACGGGCCGTTGATCCCCGCGACGTGGACGTTCTCCGGCAGGACCGCTTCCACCTCGGCGAGCCCTGCCTGGACCGCCAGCATGCCGCCCGGCGGGGCCAGCTCCTCGATCGCGATCGCCCGCGCAACGATGAGCTCGCACATGTCCCGCAGCTCCACCATGCCCGCGACGCAGGCCGACACGTCTTCGCCGCCCGAGTACCCGCCGACCACGTCCGGCCTGACTCCGAAGTCCGCCAGGAGCACCGTCAGCGCGTACTCGACCACGAACATCGCCGCGTGCGCGTACCGCGGCCGCTCCAATCCGGCACCCTTCAGCACCACCTCCCGCATCGGGATGTCGAGCAGGGGCGCGAAGTGTTCCGCGACGCCCTCGAAGGCTTCCGCGTAGACCGGGAACCGCTCGTGCAGATCACCGCACATGCCCGCCCGGTGCGACCCCTGGCCCGGGAACACGAACCCCAGTCGCCGCGCCGTCGGCTCATCCGGGGACAAACTGGGCGAGGTGATCACTTCGGCGGAGGGGACGCGGTGGGCGAGCTTGCGGAGTGAGCGCGCGGCGCTGGTGGGCGAGGGCGAAGCGAGCACGACGGCGCGGTGGGGGCCGCGAGGAGGCTGAGCGAGCAGCGAGGAGCCGACGTCACGGACCGAAGCACCGGAGTCCAGGAGGTCGGCGAGGGCGAGGGCGGTGCCTGCCAGCGACGTGGAGGATGCGCCGGAGAGCAGCAGGGGAAGCGGCCCGGTCACAACGCCTCCTGGAGGTACGAGGTGGTCACGGTCAAGCCGTCGGCGAAGGCGCGGACGGCGTCCAGGCCCGACGCGGAGTGGGCGCCGCCGACGAGCCGGTGGTCGATGCCCGCCGCGCGGACGGCCTCGACGAGGTCAGCGCAGCGCTCCTGTCCGGCGGCGATGACGACGGTGTCGGCGAGGGCCAGCTCGGAGGTCCCCGAAGCGGACTCGAAGTGCACGCCCTGCGCGGAGATCCGCTCGAAGGTGACTTCGCCGGTGATGCCCACCCCGGCGCGCCGCAGGGCGTCGAGCACGACCCATCGGGTCGACCGGCCCAGCGCGGGCGCGATGCGCTTGCCACGGTGGAGGATCTGGACGCGATGCCCCGCCGAGGAGGCGAAGTGGGCGAGGTCGACGGCGATGCCGCCACCACCGATGACGACCACGCGCGGGCCGAGCGGACTGGTGAAGGCGGACGCGTACGACAGCACGTGGGGCAGCGACGCCCCGGGGATAGAGACAGGCCGCGGCCGGACGCCGGTGGCCAGGACCAGCCTGTCGTAGGAGCGCATCAGGTCCAGGTCATCCGCGGTGATCGGACGGTCGAGGTGGATGCGACCGCCGAGGGCGCGCAGTTCCGCGCCGAGGTGCTCGATCACGACGCCGTAGTCGGCCTTGCCGGGGACGAGCCGGGCGAGCCGGAACTGCCCGCCGAGCTCCGCCGAAGCCTCGAACAGGTCGACCTGGCTCCCGCTCCGAGCCGAGGTGAGCGCGGCCTGCAGACCGGCGGGGCCACCGCCCACCACGGCGACACGGCGCGGAGATCGCTGACGCGCCAAAGGGAACTCCAGCTCGCGGCACGCGCGCGGGTTCACCATGCAGCTCACTTCCGAGCCCACCAGCGACCGGTCGATGCACGCCTGGTTGCACCCGACGCACACGGTGCTCCGGTGACCGTCCCGCGCCCTGGCGATCAGCGACGGGTCGGCCAGGAACGGCCGCGACATGGACACCAGGTGCACCTCACCCGCCGCCAGGATCTCCTCAGCCTGGCTGATCCGGTTGACGCGGTTGCCAGTGATCACCGGAACGCCCACGGAGCGAGCCACCTCCGCGGCGACCGACGTCCACTTTCCGTGCGGCACAAGGGCCTGCACAGTCGGCACGGGAGACTCGTGCCACCCGATGCCGACATTGAGCGCATCCGCACCTGCCTCGACCAACGCCGTGGCGAACCGCGCGGCCTCCACGGCCGGGACACCACCGGGCATGAGGTCTGCCCCGGTGAACCGGACGATCACCGGCAGGTCGACAGCCGCGCGCACCGCTCGAACGACCTCGACCCCGAACTTCATCCGCCCCACCGCGTCCCCGCCCCAGGAATCCGACCGGTGGTTGGTCAGCGGAGACAGGAACTGGTCGATCAGGTAGCCCTCGGAGCCCATGACCTCAACGGCTGAGAAACCGGACCGCTGAGCCACAGCAGCACCCGAGGCGAACTCGGCGATGGTGTCCTCGATCTCCGCGACGGACATCGGCCGGGCGACAGACCGGGTCAGCTTGCTGCGCACCGCGGACGGAGCAACCGCGCCAACGCCGTGGCTGCCCGCGTGGAACAGTTGCAGCGCGAAGATCCCGCCCACCTCGGCGACGCGGCGCAACCGGCTCCGGAACCCCGGGTCGGTCAGCACGCCGTAGTCGGCTCCGCCCGCACCGGCCGCGTTCACGGCCGCGCCCCCGGTCACGATCAGGCCCGCCCCGCCGCGCACCCGTTCGGCGTAGAACTCGGCCAGGGCCGCGCCACCGTCCTCTTTGGACTCCAAGCCGAGGTGCATGGCGCCCATGACGATCCGGTGCGGCAGCCGGAAGGTGCCGATGCGGCCGGGCTGGAAGACATGGCTCATCGCGGCGCCAGCGGAGAGGTCAGGTCCTCGGTGAACGGCGGTGCCACCACGGACAGCCCGCCGTCGACGACGAGCGTCTGCCCGGTGATGTACTCCGCGCCCGGGGACAGCAGGAACTCCACGGTCGCGGCGACCTCGTCCAATGTGCCCGGACGTCCCTTGGGGACCTTGGAGAGCACGGTGTCGATCGGCGCCATGCCCGGCACCCCGTAGAAGTAGTCCAGCGAGTCGGACTGGATCAGCCCGCCGCTGACACCGTTGACGTTGATCCCGCGCCCGGCGAACTCCACCGCCATGTACCGGACCAGTGCCTCGATAGCGGCCTTGGCCGAGCCGAGCGCCGCGTAGGTCGGGTAGGCGTGCGTACTGCCGTAGCTGGACAGCGCGACGATACGGCCGCCCTCCTGCATCAGCGGCACAGCACGCTGAGCACCCAGCACGAAGGGCCGGATGTTCATCGCATAAGACCGGTCCAAGTGGTGCAACCGAAGGTCCATGATGGACTTGAACGCGCTCGCCGCGGCGTTGCACACGAAATGGTCGAGCCGCCCGTAGCGTTCGGCCACGGTGTCGAACAGCCGCTCGATGTCCTCGGGCAGCTCCATGTCCGCCGCGACGGTGATCGCCTGCCCCCCGGCCTGTTCCACCAGGGCCTTGGTCTCTTCGGCGAGGTCGGCGTTCTTCTTGTAGTTCACCACGACGGTGCCGCCGGAGCGCGCCAGCGCGACCGCCAGCGCCCGGCCGATGCCCCGGGAAGCGCCCGTGATCAGGGTGATCTTGGTCATCGGTCCGCCCCCAGCAGTTCGCGCGCGATCACGGCCTTCTGGATCTCGTTGGTGCCTTCCTCGAACCGCTGCGCGCGGGCGTCGCGGTAGACGCGCTCGATCGGGCTGGACTCCCAGTAGCCGATGCCGCCGTGCACCTGCAGCGCCTTGTCGGTGACTCGCGTGAGCATGTCGACGGCGTTGAGCTTGGCCATCGACGACAGCGCGGAGGACTCGGCGGCACCGGCGACCCACTGACGGGCGGCGTGCAGGGTCAGCTGCCGCGCGGCCTGGATGTCGGTGGCGTTCTCGGCCAGGGCGAAGGAGATCGCCTGCCGCGCCGTCAGGGGCTTGCCGAAGGTGACCCGCCGCTGCGCGTGGTCCACCGCGAGTTCCTGCGCCCGTCGCGCCAGGCCGACACAGGTCATGGCGACCGCGATCCGGCTCGGTGTGAGGAAACCGCCGAGCGCGACGTCCAAGCCCTGACCGACCTCGCCAAGTCGGTTGGCCACCGGCACCGGCGCGCTGTCGAAGACCAGGTGTGCGTGGTCGGTGCCGCGCACACCCATGGTCTGCGGCATCGGCTGGACGAGAACGCCGGGGGTGTCACGGTCGACCATCAGCGCGACGGTGCCGTCGCGCCCGGTCGTGCCCTCAAGACGGGCGAAGAGCAGCCAGTAGTCGCAGTGCACGCCGAACGTGATGAGGTGCTTCTCGCCGGACAAGTAGTAGGTGTCGCCTTCCGGTTTGACGCTGCACCGCAGGTCCGCGCCCGTGCCAGCGGTGGGTTCGGTGAGTGTGAAGGCGACCGTCTTCTCCCCGGACACCTGCGGGAGGACGAAACGCTCACGCTGCTCGTCGGTGGCGAACTGGTCGATGGAACGCCAGACACCGTTGTGCACGTGCACCAGCATTCGCAGCGAGGCGTGCGACATCGAGAAGAGCTCAAGCAGCTCAAGGTATTTCGGGAAAGCGACGCCGTGACCGCCGTACTCGGCGGGTGCGGCGAGGCGCAGGTACCCGCGCTCGCGCAGCTCCCGCTTCAGTTCGGCCGGGACCGAGCCGGTGCGCTCGATCTCGGCGGCGTAGCGCTCCCCCGGGCCGCGCACGAACGCCTCGACGTCCTCGACCAGCGTCCGGAATGCCCTGTCGTCCATGCTCACGACCCGTCCTCGCCTGTGATCAGCTGTTCGATCCGTTGGCGCAGAAGGAACTTCTGCACCTTTCCGGTGGGGTTGCGTGGCAGCCGGTCGACGATCTCCAGCCGCTCCGGCCAGTACGGCTTGGCGACCTGGCACTCGTCCAGGAACCGGCGGACCCCGTCCAGGTCGAGCTCACCGTCGACCGCGGCGAACAGGCAGGCGCGCTCACCCAACCGCGGGTCGGGCATCGCCACGATCGCCGCGTCCCGAACCGCGGGGTGGGTGTGCAGCAGCTGTTCGATCTCGGCGACGGGCACCTTCTCGCCGCCCCGGTTGACCACGTCCTTGACCCGGCCGTTGATCCGCACGTAGCCCGCGTCGTCGATCACCGCGAGGTCACCGGTGCGGTACCAGCCGTCCTCGCTCAGCGCCTCGGCCGTCCACTCAGGACGATCCAGGTAGCCGATGAAGTGGCAGGGTCCGTTGACCTCGAAGTTGCCCTCGTGGCCGGACGGCAGCTCGTTGCCCGCGTCATCGGTGACGCGCAGCCGGATTCCGGCGAGCGCCCTGCCGTCGGTGCCCCACATGGCGGCCGGTTCGTCCCCGGGTGCGGACAGCGAGCCGAGGCACGTCTCGGTGGAGCCCCAGGCACCGCACACGGCCGCCCCCAAGGTCCGGGTGGCGCGTTCGGCCAGCGCGCGCGGCACCGCGGCACCGGTCGCCACGAAGATCCGCAGCGCCTCCGGCCGCTCACCGGCGCGCTCAACGGCTTCGACGAGATCGCCGAGGAACGGCGTGGCGGCCTGCACGAAGGTCCCGCCGTGGCGGCGCAGCAGCTCCAGCGCTCGCGCACCGTCCCAGACCGGCTGCAGGATCATCGGAACACCGCGCACCACGGCCAGCCACATGCCGTAGAGGAAGCCGGTCTGGTGCGCCAGCGGCGACGGGATGAACACGCGGTCGTCGGCGGTCAGGCCGAGGTGCCTGATCTCCATGGTGACGGCACGGGTGAGGGTGCTCATGCGGTGCAGCACGCCCTTCGGTTCGCCCGAGGTGCCGGAGGTGAACAGCAGCTGCGCGGGCGCGTCCACGGACGGTGCGCGGCGGTCGAGCGCGGCGCGGTCCGGGACCACACGAGCCACTGCCTCGGCGAAGCCGTCACCGACGACGAGCACGTGTTCCATGCCCAAGTCAGCGACCTCGGCCGGGTAGTCGCGGCCGCGGAAGCTCGCGGGCACGACGAGCACACGAGCCCGCGATTTCGCCAGCATGTACGACACTTCGCGCTGGCGCAGCATCGGCATCAGCGGGCAGCTGACCGCGCCGATGCGGGCGATCGCCATGGCCAGCGCGACGAACTCGGCCTGGTTGGGCAGCTGGTAGGCCACGGGTTCACCTGGCCGCACGCCCAGCTCCAGCAGCAGCGTGGCGATGCGGTCCGCCTGCTCGTCCAGCTCGCGCCAGGTCAGCGTCCGCTCGGCATCCCCGGGTAGTCCCGCGTCGATCACCGCGACGGCGTTCGGCTGGGTCGCGGCGAGCTTGCGGAGCTGATCTCCGATGGTGACCGCGCGGGCGCGTTCCCGGCTGGGCGCGACCGACATGTTCAGGCCGACGTTCCCCATCTCGTCAAGGAAACGCGGGTACGAGATGCGGTAGGCGTTCGGGAAGGTCAGCCGCGTCTCACCCTCGGCGAAGGTCCCCGCCACCGCCAGCGACATCAGCACGCGGTGGTCGTTGAACGACGACAGGTCCGCGCCGGTGAGCCGGTCCACGCCGTGGCACAGCAGCTGGTCGCCGCGCTGTTCCAGGCGCGCGCCCATCTTGTTGAGCTGCATCATGGCCTGCACGCGGTCGGACTCCTTGAGCCGGACGTGCGCGACGTTGTCGAACACCGTGGTGCCCTCGGCCAGCGCGCCCAGCACGGACAGCACCGGCAGCATGTCCGGCACCGACCGGCAGTCGACCTCGGCCGGGCGCAGGCGGATCCCGTTGTGGCGGACCCGGACCATGCCGGTCGCCGGGTCGGCGGTGATCGGCAGGCCCATGTCCGCGACGATCCGGAGCAGGTCGGCCTCGGGGTGGTCGATCTCGTGCGCCGGCACCGCGGGCAGCCCGTGGAAGAGCACGTCGGCCGGGTGCAGGGCGGTGGCGGCCAAGCCGAAGGCGGCGGCGCCCACGTCCGGTGGCAGGACGACGGTGGTGGCGACGGGCTCCTGGCCGGGCTCGACCTCGAACCGCTTGCCGTCCTCGGAAACCTCGACGTGCAAACCGAACTGGCGCATCATCCGCACGGTCAGGTCCACATAGGACCGCTCGTTGAACTCGCCGTCGACCTCGATCACGCTCGGGCCGGTGGCGAACGGCGCCAGCATCAGCAGGCCGGAGACCCACTGCGACAACGTGCCGGGGATGCGCACGTGTCCACCGCGCGGCCGTCCCGGCCGGACCTCGATCGGCGGGCAGCCGGTGGACGAGTGCAGCCGCACCCCCAGGTCGGACAGCGCGCCCAGCAGCGGACCGATCGGACGGCGCTGGAAGTACTTCTGGCCCACGATGGTCACCGGCGTCTCGGCCAGGCTGGCCAGTCCGGTGAGGAAGTACAGCGTGGTGCCCGAACTGCCGACGGAGACCTCGGGCCGCCGCGGCCGGTACCGTCCGCCGCGCACCAGGAAGTCGTCGCCGTCGACCTCGACGCGGGTGCCGAGGCGGCGCAGGGCGGAGATCGTGTGCCGGACGTGGCCCGCGTCGGACAGCCCGACGATCCGGGTCTGTCCCGGCGCGAGCGAGGCCAGCAGCAGCGCGCGGTGCGCGTGGTACTTCGACGGGGGAATGACGAACCGGCCCACGACAGGGTCGACCGCCTGTTTGACAATTAAGCGCATTGCACGTTTCTCCGACTCTTCGCCGCGACAATGGGCGAATTGGAGCGAAGTGAACCTGTGATCCGGACGTTACTGACGACGTGACCGGCCGAGAACCGGACAATTCCTGATGTCAACCATCACCTGGATCGATATGTGGCCTTGACCTGGGACGATAGGAGGAGCATCAGGTTCTGCGACCCCATCGTGTCGTACTGGGCTTGACTGGTCACCGGCAATGTGGTTTTCCTCGAAGAAGCGTCGGACGCTTTCCGGCAGGAGGACCAATAGCTGTGACGACAACCGGCCTCGACGAGGTCATCGACAGGCGCGTGGAAAAAATCGTGCCACTGATGAGCCCGATGCGGCTCCTCGACGAGCTCCCGCTGCCCCCTGCCCAGGCGGGGTCCGTTGTGGACGGACGGCGCCAGGTGGCCGGCGTGCTCGCCGGGACCGACCGCAGGCTGCTGGTCGTCGTCGGCCCCTGCTCGGTGCACGACCCCGCCGCCGCCCTGGTCTACGCCGACCGGTTGCGCGCGGAGGCCGAGCGCTTCGCCGAGGACCTGCTGGTCGTCATGCGGGCCTACTTCGAGAAACCGCGGTCCACCACCGGCTGGAAGGGCTTGATCAACGACCCGGCGCTGGACGGCACCGGCGACATGACGACCGGGCTGCGCACGGCCCGCGCGCTGCTGCTGGAGATCACCGGCCGTGGCCTGCCCGCGGGCGTGGAGTTCCTGGAGCCGCTGACCGCGCGCTACCTCGCGGACACGGTGTCCTGGGGCGCGATCGGCGCCCGCACGGTCGAGAGCCAGGTGCACCGGCAGCTCGCTTCGGGCCTGTCCATGCCGGTCGGGATGAAGAACTGCCCGGACGGGCGCACCGGCCCGGCGGTCGACGCGATCACCACCGCCGCCGCACCGCACGTGATGCCCGGCATCGACAATTCCGGAGCTCCCGCGATCCTGCACACCACGGGGAACCCGGACTGCCACCTGGTGCTGCGCGGCGGAGGCGGGCGGCCGAACCACGGCCCGGCCGACGTGTCGGCGGCGCTGGCCGCACTGCGCGCGGCGGGCAGGCGCGGACGGCTGCTGATCGACTGCTCGCACGGCAACAGCGGCAAGGACCACCTGCGCCAGCCCATGGTGGCGGAGGAGGTCGCGGCCCAGGTGGAGGCGGGGCAGCACGGTATCGCGGGCGTGATGCTGGAGAGCTTCCTGGTGCCCGGCAGACAGGACCCGCTCCCCCGGCGCCCGTTGACCTTCGGCCAGTCCGTCACCGACGCCTGCATGGGCTGGGACACCACGGTCGACGTGCTCAGCAGGCTGGCACTGGCCTCACTCCGGACTCGCGCCAGGCTCACACGTTGGACGGCTCAACGATGACGACCGCGACCGGGCCGCGCCCGGACATCACCGCTGCGATCACCCGGCCCGGCGTGCGTGTGCAGGAGATCCTGCGCATCGTCCTGGACGGCTACTCGGACCGCCCTGCGCTGGGCGAGCGCGAGACGGTACTGCGCACCGACCCCGTCACCGGGCGCAGGACCCGGGAACTGCTACCGAGTTTCCGCACGATCAGCTACGGCGAACTGCGCGCCCGGATCGACGCCGTTGCCGCCGATCTGCGCTTGCGGCCCGGCGACGTGGTCGGACTGCTCGGCTTCACGAGCCTCGACCACACCACGGTGGACCTCGCCTGCGTGCACCTCGGCGCGGTGTGCGTTCCGTTGCAGACCAGCGCTTCCGCGGCTCAGCTCAAGCCGGTCGTCGCCGAGATCGAGCCCCGCGTCCTGGCCACCAGCCTGGAGCTGTTGGACACCGCGGTCGAAGTCGCGTTGAGCAGCACGTCAGTGCAGTGGATCGTCGTCTTCGACTACCACGAGGACGACGACGATGAGCGTGAGATCTTCCTTGCCGCACAAGAACGATTCGCGGTCGAGTCACTCAGGGACGTCCTTGCGCGTGGCGCCGCTCTGCCCGCACCACCCGCGCACGTGCCGCGGCACGACGAGGACCCGCTGAGCCTGCTCGTCTACACCTCCGGCAGCACCGGAACCCCCAAGGGTGCCATGTACACCGAACGCCTGCTGCGTCGGCTGTGGCTCGGCTATCTGCCACCGGTCCCGGACCTGTCGGTGATCCGCGTGCACTACATGCCGATGAGCCACCTCACCGGCCGCGCGGCCGTGATCGAAACACTGGTCGCAGGGGGCATCGGGTACTTCACCGCGCGCAGCGACCTGTCCACGCTGTTCGAGGACATCGCGCTCGCCCGGCCCACCGAGCTGTTCCTGATCCCACGTCTGTCCGACATGCTTTTCCAGCGCTACCAACGTGAACTGGAATGCGGCGTGCCCGAGGCCGAGGCCATGGCGGTGATCCGGGAAGCGGTGCTCGGCGGGCGCGTCGAGCGTTCCGCAACCGGTTCCGCGCCGCTGTCGGCCGAACTGGCCACCTTCGTGCAGAACTGCCTCGGCGTGCGCCTGCACGACGGCTACGGCTCCACGGAGACAGGGCGCATTTTCGTGGACGGCAAGGTGACCCGGCCACCGGTGATCGACTACAAGGTGGTTGACGTGCCGGAGCTGGGCTACTTCCGCACCGACACCCCGCACCCGCGCGGTGAGCTGCTGGTCAAGACCGAGGCCCTGATCCCCGGCTACTACAAGCGTCCCGACCTCAACGCGGAGATCTTCGACGAGGACGGGTTCTACCGCACCGGCGACATCGTGGCCGAGCCCGGGCCGGACCAGCTCGTCTACCTGGACCGCCGCAAGAACGTGCTGAAGCTGTCGCAGGGCGAGTTCGTCGCTGTGTCCCAGGTGGAGGCCGCCCTCGGCACCAGTCCTCTGGTGCGCCAGATCTTCGTCTACGGCAACAGTGAACGCGCCTACCTGCTCGCAGTCGTCGTTCCCACCGGGGCCCACGAGAAGGAGAAGATCAGCGAGTCCTTCCACCGCATCGCGCAGGAATCGGGCCTGAGCTCCTACGAGATCCCGCGCGAGTTCATCGTGGAGACCGAACCGTTCAGCACCGCCAACGGATTGCTCTCCGACCTCAACAAGCCGCTGCGCCCCGCGCTCCGCGAACGCTACGGCCCGCGGTTGGAACAGCTCTACGTCGAGCTGGCCGAGCGCGAAGCCGGCGAACTGCGCGCACTGCGGGCCGCCGGAGCTGACCAACCCGTGCTGCCCGCCATCTGCTCCGCCGCCCGAGCGCTGCTGGGCTCCGCGAACGCGGACGCGCGGTTCACCGACCTCGGCGGCGACTCGTTGTCCGCGCTGTCCATGGCGAACCTGCTCCGCGACATCTTCGACGTCGACGTGCCGGTGAGCCTGATCATCAGCCCCGCCACCACCCTTCGCGGGCTGGCCGACCACATCGAGCGCGCGCCACGAGCCGCGCGCGGCCCGAAGACATCGGTGCGCGCCGCCGACCTCACCCTGGACAAGTTCATCCGGCCAACGCCGAACACGATCGGAACCGTTCTGCTCACCGGCGCGAACGGCTACCTCGGTCGGTTCGTGTGCCTGGAATGGCTGCGACGGCTGGCCGCCACGGGCGGCAAGCTGATCTGCCTCGTGCGCGGCGGTTCCACGCGGCTGGAGGAAGCGTTCGGCGATTCCGAGCTGCTGCGGCAGTTCCGAGAGCTGTCCGGGCACGTGGAGGTCGTCTCGGGAGAGCTCAGCGAGCCGGATCTCGGCCTGCCGCGGCGCACCTGGGACCGCCTCGCCGAGACCGTCGACCTGATCGTGCACCCCGCCGCGCTGGTCAACCACGTGCTCCCGTACGAGGAGCTGCTGGGCCCCAACGTGGTCGGCGTCGCCGAGCTCATCAAGCTGGCGATCACGAAGCGGCGCAAGGGCTTCACGTTCCTGTCGTCGATCGCGGTCGCGGAGGGCGAGGACACCGACGTCCGCCGCGCGAGCCCGGTCCGCGCGCTGGACGGCAGCTACGCCAACGGATACGCGACGTCCAAGTGGGCGGGCGAGGTGCTGCTGCGCGAGGCGCACGAGCGGTACGGACTGCCCGTCGTGGTGCTCCGCTCGGACATGATCCTTGCGCACAGCACGTGCACCGGGCAGCTGAACGTGCCGGACATGTTCACCCGCTTGCTGTTCAGCCTCATCGCGACGGGCATCGCCCCGCGGTCGTTCTACCGGTCGGACGCCGAGCACTACGACGGCCTGCCGGTCGATTTCGTCGCCCGGGTCGTCGCGGACCTCGGTGCGCCGAGCGCGGGCTACCGCACGTTCAACGTGGTCAACCCGCACGAGGACGGCATCTCCCTGGACACCTTCGTCGACTGGCTCGTCGAAGCGGGCCACCGCATCCACCGGATCGACGACCACGCGGAATGGTCACGTCGCTTCGAGATGGCGCTCCGAGCCTTGCCGGAGAAGCAGCGCAAGCACTCGATGCTGCCCCTGCTGCACGCCGTCGCCGCGCCCATCGAGCCCGGACCACTCGTTCCCAGTGAACGGTTCCAGGCCGCTGTCGAGGAGATCCCGCAGGTGTCCCGCGAGCTCATCGTCAAGTACGCCGACGACCTGCGGTCACTGGGCCTGCTCTGACGTCACAGCCGGGCGGCGACGCGCTGGACGGTCTCGCGCAGCCAGCGGTGGGCGGGGTCCACGGAGCTCTTCGGGTGCCAGTACATCGACTCCACCAGCTCGGGCATGGGCACCGCCAGCTCCACCGTGCGCAGCCCGAGCCGGGGTCCGAGCAGGTCGGCCAGGCGCCGTTGGATCACCGCGACCATCCGCGTCCCCGGGATGAGGTGCGCGGCGCTGGAGAAGGTCTCGGTGTTCGCGACGACGTTGCGGTACACGCCGGACTCGTCGAACCTGCCGTCCGTGATGGCCCGGTGCGGTCCGCCGACCATCACGTACGGCGCGGCGGTGAGCTGGTCGGCGCTCAGCCGCTCGCCGACGTCGGGGTTGTCCCGGTCCACCACGGCCACGAACGTGTCGCTGAACAGCCTGCCCTGCGGGAAGACCTCTTCGCCGGTGGGCAGGCTCAGCGGCCAGATCAGCAGGTCGCACTGCGCTTTGCGGAGGTGGTCGACACACCCCGCGTGCAGGGCGGTGATCGACAGCCGCACCCCCGGCGCGGTGTCGAGCAGCTCGCGCAGCAACGGCCGCAGCAGCACCGCGGTCACGTAGTCGCTGGCCGTCACCGCGAAGACCCGCTCGGCGGTCGCCGGGTCGAACTGGGCCGCCGCGCTCATCACCACGCCGATGTCGGCGAGCAGCTTCGTCACCCTCGGCACCAGTGACTCGGCCAGCGGGGTCAGCACCATCTGCCGGCCGTCCTTGACCAGCAGCGGATCGTTGAACAGGCGGCGCAGCCGGGCCAGCGAGGCGCTCATCGCGGGCTGCCCGACCGAGACCCACTCCGCCGCCCTGGTCACGTTGCGCTCCTTGAGCAGCGCGTTGAGCGGGACGAGCAGATTCAGATCGATCTTGCTGAGGTTCTGCGTCATCGTGCCGGTGACTCCCAGGTCCGCGCTCGGAGAAGGCCACCCTAACGCGCTCGTCGCGCGAAACCCCGCCCCCCGTAACCGCCACCCCCACTCGTGCGACGAGTGCAAGCGGCTGGCTGCGCGCGGACCTTGCCCACGCCGTGGGTGACCTCAGCACCGAACACGCCCACCTGTGGGCGGCGATCGCCTGGCGGGCCGGCATCGCCGGAGATGGTGACGCCGACCTCGCGCGGCTGCGTGCCCGCCCTCGCCACCCCGACCGCGGAGGATCCTTCGGCAGCGAGGGTGCAGCAGGTGCGGCAGCACCCGGGTGGGGCTCCGGCGCAGTGCGCCTCTGCCTCGTACGCGACCATCCCGCCAGGCAGCGCCGATGATCCGCAGACACCGTAGCTGACCTAATCGCCAGCCTCTTCTCAGCGATCTTTCGTCCACGAAACGCAAGCGAAATCTTGACGAGAAAACGAAGTCGTCAATGAGAACCTACAACCTAATGCGGGGTCTCAGATCGCGTAACATGTCGATCTTGGTTGACCGGCGAGTTCGTTGGTTGTCTCACGGAATGTCATTTGACTTGAGTCTCAGTCTCGTGGCATTTCTTCAGGTTTCGCGCTCTCTGCGACCGGGTGCTGGCTGGTCGACGTGGCGTCGCGGGCGGGAGGCGGTCGCGTGGGTGCGCCGCTGCCCGTGCCACGCCGAGCCCCAAGCATGAGGACTACCTGAGTACCTAGATCGCGCACCGATGAGTTTCGCGCGGCGCGCCGGTCTGTACGCCTGAGACCGACTGACGGAAGGCTGGCGCCATGCGGAAACTGATCTACGGCATGAACCTGACCCTTGACGGCTACATCGCGGCGGCCGGCGACGACATCGGCTGGAGCGGGCCGAGCGACGAGCTGTTCCAGTGGTGGCTCGACCAGGAGCTGGGGATCGACTTGATGCTGTACGGGCGGAAGCTGTGGGAGACGATGAGCTCCTACTGGCCGACCGGCGACCAGCAGCCCGACGCCACCCCGGCGGAGATCGAGTTCGCGCGGAACTGGCGGGAGACGCCGAAGGTGGTGTTCTCCTCGACGATCGACGAGGTCGATTGGAACGCCCGTCTGGTCACCGGCGACGCGGTCGCGGAGATCACCCGGCTCAAGGCCGAGGACGGCGGGCCGATGAGGGTCGGTGGCGCAACGCTCGCTGGGGTGGCGGTGCGTGCCGGGCTGGTCGACGAGTACGAGATCGTGACCCATCCGGTCCTGGTGGGCGGGGGCACGCCGTTCTTCACCGCGCTGGACAGCTGGGTGAACCTGAACCTGGTGGAGACGCGGAGTTTTCCCGGCGGCATGGTCCTGACCAGGTACGAGACGAGGCGCTGAGCGCGATTCCTCCGCGCGGTCGGGGAAGTGATGGGGGTAGCGATGAGTCAGATACAGGAACAGATTCAGCGTCATATCGATACGTTGGTCGGTGCCGGCGCGGAGACTGGTGTGCAGGTCGCGGTGTATCAGGATGGCGCGTTGATCGTCGACGCGGTGGCCAGTTCGGCCGACCCGGCCACCGGGCGACCGGTCACCTCCGGCACGCCGATCTTCAGTTTCTCCACCGGCAAGAGCGTGGCGGCCACGCTCGCACACCTGCTCGTCGCGCGTGGTTTCCTCGACTACGACAGCCCTGTCACGGACCTCTGGCCCGAGTTCGGTGTGCAAGGCAAGGCCACGGCGACACTGCGGCACGTGCTGACCCACACGGTCGGTCTGCCAGCCATGCCGCGCGAGATCACCCCGGCCGAACTTCCCGACTGGGCCAGGGTGTGTGAGGCGCTGGCCGCCGCCGAGCCGCGCTGGCGACCTGGCACCGCCACGGGCTATCACTCCTATACCTTTGGCTATCTCGTCGGCGAGCTGGCCCGCCGCGCGACCGGGCGGCCCATGCGCGAGCTGCTGCGTGAGTGGATCACCGCGCCGCTCGGTATCGAGGGGCACCTCTACTTCGCCGCTCCGATGGAGTCGCTGCCCGGGTTGGCACGCCTGGAACAGCAGGCGCGGCAATGGCCCGCCGACCCGGACGACGGTGATGCGATTCTCGCGCCGTGGGAAAGCCGGCCGAGTGCCGATTTCGGCAACAACAGCGAGATCCTGCGCGCCGATATACCGTCGGTGGGTATCGCCACTGCGCGCGGACTTGCCGCGATGTACAACGCTGTTCTGCAGGGCAAGCTCGTGGACCCTGCGCGGTTGGCGGACCTGTCCGCGCTCGCGTTCGAGGGTACGGATCAGGTTTTCGGTACTCCGGCGCGGATGGCGCTGGGCTTCCCGATCGGCAGGATCGGTGCCCCTGCCGAGGAGAACTCCGTGGCATTCGGGTGGCCGGGCGGGGGCGGAAGCTACGCCTACGCGGACCCCGTACGGGGGGTCGCCTTCGCGCTGACGAAAACCCGGCTCGTCCCGAACTTCGACACCGCGCTGTCGGTCACCGCGATCCTGGCCGACTATCTCGCCGGGACCCGCTGAGCTTTCCCCGCGGATGCGCCGGGGCTGAATTCAGTACAACCACAAGGAGAAGTCCATGTCCACTCATCCGACAGACGACTCGACCGCGCCGCGGACCAGCCTCGGTCCGTTCTCCTCGCCGGGCGCCAGCCCGACGCCGTGGGAGGCGACGGAGTGGGCACTGCGCCGGACCCAGAAGTTCCAGCTGTGCACGGTGCGCCGGGACGGCCGCCCCCACGTGACACCGTTGCTGGCGATCTGGTCGCACGGCGCGATGTGGTTCACCACCGGCGACAGCGAGCAGAAAGCCAAGAATCTCAGCGCCAACCAGCACTGCGCGCTGACCGCCGGAACCGACACCCTGACCGGCATGGACTACGTCATCGAAGGCACTGCGAGCCTGGTCACCGACCATGCCACCAGGGAAGCCGTGGCGACCGTGTTCGAACAGGCCTATGGCTGGCAGCTCACCCGCGAAGACGGAACCTGGTACCAACTGGGCGACGCCGTTCGAACCGGAAACGTTCAGCTCTACCGGGTCCAGCCGGACAAGGGGTTCGCCTTCGCAACCGGGTGCGAGTCGTCCCAGACCCGCTACCACTGGAGCTGAGGGCACAGCGCCTGGCCGCTCACGCCGCCTTGGGCAGCCCGGCCACCTCCACGATCGACGGCTCGACACCGGCCGGGACCTGATACGCATAAGTTTCCGGCTCTGTGCGGACAGACCGAACAACGACTTCCGCAGCCCAACGCCAGAACTGATCATCTTGCGTCGGAGATGAATCTTGCCACGATGCCGTATACGACATCCGTACGACATCAGGCGTGAGATCACGACATCAGCGGCGAGACCCTACAGACGCCCACCTCAATGCTCGCCACGACCAGCCGGTGTTCCACCTCGCCTACCGACTGGACCACGGCCCCCGCGTCTACAACCACGACGCCGCCGCGATCCACGTCACCGACGACGGACGGTCCGCGTGGGCCATCGCCGACGGCATCGGCGCACACTCCCTCGCGGGTGAGGCCGCGTGGATGTCAGTGCACACCGCCACCTCCGTCGCGGTCTACCGCAGCCCTGTCGCGGGGCTCCTCGCCGCCTGCGCCGCCGTGAATGAGGCCCTCGACGACGATCACGCCAACACCACCCTCGTCGTAGCCGCCCCGCACCCCGACGGCGGCTACGCCTACGCCTGGGTCGGCGACTCCCGCCTCTACGAACTCCGCGACGGTGACCTAGTCCAACTCACCGTCGACCACAACGAGCACCAGGCGGCCCTCGACCTCGGCACCCCCGCCGACACGATCCGGCTCTCCTCCGGAGCTACCTCACCCGCTCGCTGCTCTCCTGTATCGAGAAGACCATCGGCCACGGCGTCACCGCCGGGCCGCGTGGACGCCTGCTGTTCACCACCGACGGCATCCACGACTTCCTCTCCCGCAGCATGCTCGCCAGCGGCGCGCGAGCCATCACCGGTCCTGCTGAGTGCGCGCGCCGCGTCGTCCACGTCGCCGGAGGGACCACCGGGACAACCTCGGGATCCTCGTCGTCGACCCGCAGCCACGTCCTGACCCAACTCGGTGAGCAACGCGGCGCACCTCGCGCGGTGAGAACCGGGCGCTCACCTCGCGCTCTGCGGTCAGCGCACACCCGCGCGCTCACACATCGGTCCCCGTTGGCCGACACTGTGGTGGTGGGGTGCGCGTGGTTTTCACCGCTCACCACGTGTCCACACCCCACGAGCGAACCCTCCAGAAGAACAGCCGCTCGGCGGAGCAACCGCAGAAGCGGGTCGGGCCAGCAGGATGTCTGTGGACCGGAGCCTCACGTGCGTCTTCTACTTGTTGCCTTCCTCGACGTCGGCGTGCTCCAGGCCGTGCTCGCGCAGCAGCTCTAGCGACCGCTCCGACACGACCAGCATGCTCTTGTCGAGGCCGAAGTCGTCACGGTAGGGATCACCGGTGAAGCGGAGCCACTTCCAGGCGGGCAACGGGTCCTCGATCAGTTCCTCGCCTTCCGGTGACAGGCTGATCTGGACCTCGTCGAAGGCCACCCCTGTGAGGCCGGCGGCGCTGATGGCGCCCGCCAGCGTCTCGGTCACGATGAAGCAGGGGGTGCATTCGAGGATGGCGTCGCCGAGCCAGTTGGTGAAGCGGTACTCAAGGCGGGTGACCGCAGCTGGTTGGACCGTGTGGTCGAGGATGGTGTTGTCACCGAAGTCGCCAGCGACTTCGGGTTCGACGATGTAGTACGTCATCTGCTTCCCTGATGGTCACCGGATGTCGGGGTTGAACGACGTGCCGTACTGGTCGTCGATCATGGTAGCGAAATCCAGGAGTTGTTGTTTGCTGGGAACGGTGTTGTTGTCGCGGAAGGGCTTGTAGAAGCGGTTCCAGGCCTTGCGGATGGCGCTGAGGTGCACCAGATTGTTGGTGCTGCCTTTGGGGATCCCGCGCAGGTTCTCCAGAGAGTGCATTTCTTCTCGTGCGACGACACCGGGGAAGTGTTTGAGGACCTGTTGCTCGACGGCGTGGTGCACCACCACCAGGCTTTCGGTCTCTGGGTGGGCGTCGAAGAAGGTCTTGCGGTAGTTGGTCGAAGTCGTCCAGCCGAAGCTGGCGGGCTTGCGCTCGCCGGGAGGTGGCGTGGTGCTGTCGGGTTGCGCAGGTGCGGGTGACGTCGCGGTCGGGCTCACCGTCGGCGCGGTGCCCGGAGGGGACACCGGCGTGGCTATCGGGGGCGCCGCGACGTTAGGTCGAGCTGGCGGGTCGCCGGTGTGCCCGTGCCGTTGGAGGTATCCCTCCGTCCCGCTGCGGGCCTGCGCGTAGAGAGCGGCCGCGGCTTCGAGTGTGTCAGGAACGTCGGCCAGGAGTTCCACGGCCTCAACCAGTTCAGGCCTGTCGCTTTCCGCTGCGGCTGCGGCGAGAGCAGTGAGGACCTCCTCACGCAGGTGCTCGGCGGTGGTCATCAGTTCGTCTGGGCGGAGGCCGAGTAGTGCCGCGCGCAGCCGCTCGGTCACCTCCCCCATCGTGGCCACGCCGGTTGGTCTAGATGCCGTTGGCGTAGGTGGAGATGAGTTCTCCGGCGACGGCGACCCTGTCCGCCGCACCGTCGAGCAGGTCAACGGCCTGGTGGATGAAGTCAACGACCTCGCGTGCGTCCGTGTCCCCGCTGGAGCGCCAGGCGTCGATGAGTTCTCCGGCTGCGGTGATCGCGTCGTTCTTGTTCTGAAGCACGACCGAGGTGGGCAACTGCTCGATGAGCTGGAGAAGGTGAGTCCGCAGGTCACCGACGCTTCCACACACGCAGTACTCCCCCGGTTCTAGCTCGTTGCCGCAGCCAATCGGTTGCAGCCGAGGACGCTACCGCCGGGGCGTAGGAGATTCGGGACAATGAGACTGCTTCACGCACTTGGCCCAGTGGTTCGCGACCTCGTCTTCGATGCCCTGGCCTGGTCGACTGCACAGTGATTCATCAACCTGACCACCTTGCGGCACCACGCACCGTGCTGATGTGGGTGTGCTCGCGGCGGCGTGCCCGGGCGGGTGCCGCTGTGGCTCATCGGGCACGGATCAGGGGGCGCCCTCACCTGCGTATCACCTCGCTCCCTTGAGCGCCACGGGGGTCTTTCGGTCATCCAAGAGCCCATTCTCGTTGGCAGCTCCCCTGGGTGAACCGTCGCGTGCGGACTGCCACTCTCGACAACGACCACATTGGACAGTGAATCTTTCCCACCTGGCGATGTGGGCTGCGACCGAGGTGGAGACATGACGAAGGTCCCGGTAGATGCCTTCTCGCCCAAGAGCAAGGCCATCGCCGGGAACTTCGCGTGCTTGTCTAGTTGGACATTTCTCGCGGTTGACGACAAGGCGGCCGTGGTGAGCGGGCCTCGCGTCACCACGGTCTCGGGGATGCTGGGTGGTCCGTACATGCCGCGTAGGCAGCGATGGTGTTGACCTCACGCAGGTGCAGGGAAAACTGGCGAGCCAGGTCCTCGTGGCGCCTACCCCTACGTGCCAGGGCGTATGCGGTGAACAACACCGCTGGCGGGACCTGCGCCAGGGCGGCCGGCAACTGTGGCGCACAGCGAGACGGTGCTGCGTGGCTTCTGCGACTTCCACCGGGACGCGGGCACCGGCCCGATCCTGAACCCGTTTCCGCTCGACGCGTCCCGCAGGTCACGGCGAGCGCACGCGCATCACAACCCGATGGACGGGTGGGCTCGCGAGCGAGTGGGGCGACAAAATCAAGTTTGGAAAAGCTTGTGTCAGATGTTCACTACTGCGGCCTGGCCCCGGGCGGCGCCTCCGACTGGTGGAGATCCGCGACAATCTCGAGGCCCGGATCCTATGGGGTCGACTCATCCGCTTTTTCGGGGATCGGTGATCGCCGTTTGGCGCTTTCCTTGGAAATGCTGCGCTCTGGTCCGTGGGCCGATTCGGAACGCGTCACGGGGACATGGGCGCAACCTCTTCACTGCTCGGACGTCCTGTCGGCATGACGTCGACTCCGGAAAGCCTTGCGCTTCCCACTGATCCGGCCCGGGCGAACGACTACGACAGCATCGCCGAGGGGTACACGGCCGAGAACGAGACCAGCCTCATGAACGCGTACTACGAGCGGCCCGCGATGCTGGAGCTCGCCGGGGACGTGGCCGACCGGCGGATCCTCGACGCCGGCTGCGGCTCGGGGCCCCTGTTCGCCGCGCTGCGCGATCGGGGTGCGGCCGTGACCGGCGTCGACGCGAGCGCCGGCATGCTGGAGCTGGCCCGGCGGCGGCTGGGCGCCGACGCGGACCTGCGGGTCGCCGACCTGGCCGACCCGCTGCCCTTCCCCGACGGCGCGTTCGACGACGTCATCGCGTCCCTGGTACTGCATTACCTGGAGGACTGGGGGCCGACACTGGCCGAACTGCGACGCGTGCTGTCTCCCGGCGGGCGGCTCATCGTCTCTGTCGAGCATCCTTTCGCCATCACCCTGATGCAGCGCTTGGCCGGGGACAAGCCCAACTATTTCCAGACCCGCAACCGGACCGAGGAGTGGACCATGGGCGGGCACACCGTCCAGATGAGCTTCTGGGACCGCCCGCTGCACGCGATGACCGACGCGTTCACCGCGGCTGGTTTCCGCATCAACGTCATCAGCGAGCCACCGCCCGCGCCCGCCGCCCGCGACTTGTTCCCCGAGGTGTTCCGCGAGCTCGCAGGCACGAGCTTCCTGGGCTTCCTGTTCTTCGTCCTGCAGGCTGGCTGACCGCCGCGCCCTCGCACCATTGCCGGAGCAGTAGCGCGGCGAGTCTGGCGGATGGTCGAAGGGCTGACCGAGCAGTCGGTCGACCACGAGCACCTCGGCCTGCTTCGTGCATCGGCAGCCGATCCCTGAGCAGTGGGTAGGCCGTGGACAGCGCGTTCTGCCAACCGTGGACACAAAATCGCCCTCATCGGGCGCGCAGGCGTTAGTTCGGAGAAGCCTGCATCCGCTGCCCGAGCCTGCGCCTGGATCCCCGAGCACGGCCGCGCCTGCAAGCGATCATCGCCAACCTGAAAGATCGCATTCGGGAAGCACGGATCAATCACTGGCTCGGCGAAGTGCAGGGTCTTCAGGTCAGCCTCGACGCGGCGACCGCCGAACTCGCCAGCCTCGACCGGATGCGCGACCGTCCAGGCGGGAACCCGGTCCCGCTGGGATTCCCCGTGATCAGGGAGCCCGCCCAGTGACGTCCACGCGAGCGTGCGTGTCGGCGGGGGCCGGGAGGAGCGGCCAGGGCGGTGGGAACGGGTGCGTCGCCGTCGAGGCCGGTGATCTTGACCGCGTCGATGACGGGGCTTGAGGCCGACCACGCGCAGGTCCAGGCCGCGTTTCAGCGCGCCCCAGAAGACAGCCAGTCCCGCTGATCCGAAGAACGTCGCTCGCCGCCGCGCCGCACAGCGCCGACGCCACCGCGAACAGCACCAGACCGCTGATGTAAGCGCGCCTGGCCCACCAGGTCGGCCACCGATCCGGCGCCGAGCAGCAGCGCCGCGAGCGCCACCACATAACCGTTCATCATCCATTGCAGCGACGAAAACGAGGCGTCCAGGCTCGTCGCGATGTCGGGCAGCGCGACCTGCACGATCGTCGTGTCGATCAACAGCATGAAAGTGCCCGTGCAGATGGAGACCAGGGGCAGCCACTTCTTCACGACGCACCGTCCTGCCCGCGTGCGCCGGCCGTCACCAGGGCACGATTCCGTCGTCGTCGAACAGCTGGCCGGTCGGGCCGTCGTCCGGCAGGGTGGCGAGCTTGATGGCGATGGCGGCCCCCTGCTCCGGCGTGCGAAAGCCCTGGAAACCGGTGAGCGCGGTGGTCACGTAGCCCGGGCACGCGTTGTTGATGAGAATGTTGGAGTCGGCCAGTTCCTTCACGTACTGGATCGTGACGGCATTGAGGTAGGTCTTGGTCGGCGCATAGGCCCCGCTGATCTCTCCGAGTTCGACCCCGGGCGTGGTCTGGAGGGTCAACGAGCCGACGTGGCTGGACTGGTTGACGATCCGCGGATGTGCCGAGCGGCGCAGCAGCGGCAGCATCGCGTTGGTGACCCGAATCAGGCCGAACACGTTCGTCTCCACCGCCGCCCGGGCGCCGGCCAGATCGAGCGTCGACGGATTCTGCGGCCATGCGCCGGTCGCACCAGCGTTGTTGACAAGCACGTCGAGGCGGCCGGCGCGGTCGTCGATCTGGCGGGCGGCAGCCGCCACGCTGTTGTCGTCGGTCACGTCGAGGGGCACCAGGAACGCGTCGACACCGTCGGCCCGCAGTTGGGCCACCGCGTCCCGCCGGCGCTCCGGGTTGCGGTCGCCGACCCCGACACTCCAGCCGAGCGCACCGAGACCGGCCGCGATCGCGTAGCCGATTCCCTGATTGGCTCCGGTAACCAGGGCAATGGTTTGTTCGCTCATGATTGAAATCATGGCGACGACCCGGACTCAAACCAACACCACCTGGATAAGGCACCGATACTCAACGAGTATTGTCGGCGATCCGATCGTGTGCGCACCCGACCACGGCTAATCCCTGATTTGCGCGAAGAAGTCGTTCTCTCGTTCTATCGGCGATTGAGGGCTCTTCGCAATCGAGGGCGTACGCGGTGAAGGCGCCGGTCTCGAGTCCGGGCCGCGCGGCGTGTTCTTGCGGCTCGTGGGCTCTGGGATGCCGTCCCCGTCGGTCTTGGGCTTAGGCAACGGTGATCTGCCCCCAGATCGCGCGCAGTGAAGACACCTACGGCAAAGGCATCAATAGGCCAGCCCCCCACCGCGCGGGTGCGCGTGGCCTAGTGCAAGATGTGCCGACAAGGCGTTGGCAAGGTCTTGCGCTGCGGCTCGCGGAAGGACGCGATGCGAAGTGTTTCGTGAGGTCCCGGTGCTTCCGGTGGTAGTTCCCGTCGCGGCAGCGATCTTCCTGACCCTGCTGTGGTACCTGCACAGCCGCGACCGCCTCTCGGCACCGCGCGCCGCCGTCGCTTTTGCACTCTGTGTGTACGCCGCCGGAGTTGTCGCGAACACAATATTCCCGATCTTCTTGAACAAGCCCGCCCGCAGCGCACTATGGAAGGTCTACCTCGTGCCGCTCGCGGACTACGAGGTCGGCGACGCGGTGATGAACATTCTGGTCTTCGTACCTGTTGGGATACTTGTGCCGCTACTCGTAGCCAAAGCTTCGTGGTGGCGTGTGGTGGCCGTGGCAGCGGCGTTCAGTTTGGCGATCGAGCTGGCCCAACTAGTCACTGGAAACCTCTTGGGCGGCGGCCATGTGGCCGACGTGAACGATCTGCTCTTCAACGTAGTCGGCGCTGTGCTGGGTTTCGGCTTGTTCTCCACGTTGTCCCGGGTGCCAGCCGCTGCCGTTCTCATCAACCGGTTCCGCTGGCGCTGACCCGCGTCCTGCGGCGCGGCGGTGGCAGAACGGACAGCCTTAAGCTGTCGTACCGGCATTCGCGTTTGCCCAGGCTCAGAGGGGCACTATTTTGAGCTCTTCACGAACGAGGGCGTAGTTGTGGTCTGAATCCGCCGGCACGGGCGCCCAGCGGCGCGATCTGCCCGACCGCTACGACCCCTGGAAGACCGCCCACGAACGACTCCGGCTGTGGACCGCGGACGGTGACGCCGCTTGTAGATCTCGGGGTCGAAGGCCGGTGGACGACCGCCCGGCCTTGCGATGAGCATCCTGGTCGGTCTTGCCGGGAATGGTCGCCCGGATCCCCCGCCGACGCAGATGCTCCCGGTTGGCCTTGGACGTGCAGGCCTTGTCGGCCAGCACACGATCAGGACGGCACCGCGGACGGCCACCGGCCAGCCGTGGCACCCGGATCCCCGCCAGCACCGGGACGAACTGCGGACTGTCGCCCCGGCTCCGTGGTGGACGCCTTCGACGGGGTGCAGCCCGAGCGGCGGTCGCACGGAGCCGGGGCGTTCGCGCTTACCGGGCCCGGCAGGTCCTGAGGTAGCTGAGGAACGAGGCCTGCAGGCCAGTCACGTGCGTTTCGCGCAGGACCGCGCTGGTGACGGCTCCGCCGCGGGCGGTCAGGCGGTGCAGGACGGTGGCCGCGTTCTTCGTGAGGTTCTGGTAGACGGCCAGGTCTCCGAGCAGCTCTCGCTCGTTGACGGTCAGGTGAAGCTTGGCGGCAGGCAGGCTGTCGCCCATTTCTTCGAGCCGCGCGAAGATCTGACTGTCTTCACCGGCGACGCCGGGGCTGCCCGCTCCGATGCTCTCGAAGAGCGTGCTGCCGGTGAGCCAGGTGTAGAGACTGAAGAGTCCGCCGTAGGAGTAGCCGAAGAGACCGTGCCCGCTCGCGGCTGTGCTGTAGTCGCGTTCGATCCGCGGGTGAAGTTCCGCGGTGAGGAAGCCCAGGAACGCATCGGCGTGGGTGTCGCGCAGTTCGGCGAGGTAGGCGTCGGCTTCCTCGCGTGTCCTCGCGCCCGCTTGAACTCCCATCTCCAGGGCATCGATGAGCTCCTTGGCGATGGGCTCGCCGGGCGGCACGAGGTCTCTGTTGCGCAGCCGATCCCAGTGCTGTGCGTCCTCGCCTGCGTAGCCGACGCTGACCTGGATGTAGGGCTGGATCTGTTGCATCGGGTCTTTCTGGGTGACGATGAGCGGAGCCGTCATGCCCACGGCCCAGTTGCCGTCGAGCACGTACACGGCAGGCGCTCGCGTCGTGGCGGGGTCGTAGCCCGGTGGCGTGGTGACCCAGACGCCGTAGTCGTGCCCACCGCTGGAACGCATCTCGAAGTAGTCGGTGTCGGCGAGGCAGCCCTGCCACATGGTGCTCATCGAAGGTCCTTCACAACTTGGCCGGCCTGGAGAACGAGTACGGCATTGGCGGGATCAGCGAACAGCAAACGAGAACTGCGGCTGGATCGGGCTCGACAAGCCCAAGTGGACGTGAGCGTCGATCAGGCCGGGCGTCATCGTCAGGCCTCCGGCATCGAGGCGCTCGCCATGTGCCCCGGAGGCACCGACCTGGGTGATGTGCCCGTCTTCGATGCTGACGTCAACGTCGAATGGGTCGCGACCCGATCCGTCGACGACCGTCGCACCGACCACTTGACACCGTCCCACGAGTCGTTCCCTCCACTGGCGCTGACTGCGACCATGTGTGCGCAACACGCCGCCGCCAGTCTCTTTTCCAATGGATAAACTGTGGGAGTGATCCTGTCAAGCACGGAACGCACCGGCGACGCACGCGAGCGCCTCCTGGCCCGGCTTCTCGACGCCTTCGAGGAGGCCCTTCCCACACCGGAGATGTCGCTCCGTGAGATCGCCGCCAGGGCCGAGACCAGCCACGCCCTCCTGCGATACCACTTCGGGTCACTCCCGGGCGTCTTGGCAGCCATGCTCAAGGCACAGCGATCCCGGGACAACCAGGCACTGCTCGAAGCCGCCCAGCAAGGCACCTTCGACGACCTCGTCATGGCGATCTGGCGGACCTACACCCGCCCGGAACAGCTGTCGCGTGTCCGCGGCTTCTTTCACGTCGTAGGTCTGGCCGCGTACAGCCCAGAGAACTTTCGCGAGTTCATCGACTCACTCGACGACCTGACCAAGAGTCTGGCCTCGCTCGCGGAACGCGAAGGGCTCGATACCAAGGAAGCGCTGACCCTGGCCACCGTCACCATCGCCGCGATTCGTGGCCTGCTCCTCCAGGAGGTCCTGACTCCGGCAGTCCACTCGGAGGACGCGGTCGCCTTGATCCTGCGCATGAGCAAGGGCCCATCCGTTCCACGGACACGTCCGGGGCCTTGAGCAGGTAGCCACCAGCAATGAACGGCTCCGACCCACTTCGGTACAGACCCTAGGAGCTGGCCGGGGCCCAGCGCGGCGTTGACCAGGACGCCGTCGATCAGCTGACCCTGGCTCCACTGTGGAGCGACGAGGTCACCAGGGCACGGGGCCGGAGTCGTCGAACAGGCCGCCGGTGGGGCCGTCGTCGGGGAGGGTCGCGAGGTCGATGGCGATGCGGGCGCCTTCCTCGGGGGTACGGGTGCCCTGGAAGCCGTTGAGGCCGGTGGCGACGTAGCCCGGGCAGGCGCAGTTGACCTTGATGGGGGTGTCGCGGAGTTCCTTGGCGTACTGGACGGTGACCGCGTTCAGGAAGGTCTTCGACGGGGCGTACGCGCCGCTCACGCCACCCAGGTCCACCTCAGGGGTGGTCTGCAGGGCCAGTGAGGCGACATGGCTGGACTGGTTGACGATCCTCGGGTGGGCGGAGCGGTGCAGGAGGGGCAACAGGGCGTTGGTGACCCGGATGACGCCGATGACGTTGGTCTCCACGACCGCACGCACGTTGGCCGGGGTGACCATCGAGGGGGCGTCCGGCCAGGTGCCCGCTGTGCCCGCGTTGTTGACCAGGACGTCCAGGCCGCCCTCCTGGTCGGCCAGCTGGGTGGCGGCGGCCGTCACGCTCGCGTCATCGGTCACGTCCAGGGGGACGGGGAAGGCGTCCACGCCGGCCGCGCGCAGCTTGGCCACCGCCTCGGTCAGGCTTCCGGTGTTGCGGGCGCCGATGCCGACGCGGTGGCCCCGGGCGCCCAGGCCCGCCGCGATCTCGTAGCCGATACCCGTGTTCGCGCCGGTGACCAGCGCGATCGTCTTCTCACTCATGCCGTCGATCCTGGGCGGGGACCGGCCCAGGACCAACACCGATCGGGTGCGGCAGCGATACCCGGGCGCTATCGGTGCCGGGCAGTAGGCTGCGCCGGTGGAGACGCGGGAGTTGCGGTACTTCGTCGCGGTGGCCGAGGAGCTGCACTTCAGCCGGGCCGCCGACCGCCTGGGCATCGCGCAGCCGCCGTTGTCCCGGACCATCACCCAGCTCGAGCACCGGCTCGGCGTCACTCTGTTCGAGCGCACCAGCCGCAGCGTCCGGCTGACCGAGGCCGGGGCGGTGCTGCTGGCCGAGGGCCGCCGGATCCTCAGCTCGCTCGCCTCAGCCGAACGGCACACCCGGCGGGCCGCGACCGGGCGGCCCGCGCTCGTGCTGGCCGCCAAGACCGGGGCCTCCGGCGAGCTGCTGGCGAAGCTGCTCGACAGCTACGCCGCCGAGCCCGGCGCGGTCGAGGTCGACCTGCTGCTGTGCGAGTCCCAGCCCCAGCGCGCGCTGCACGACGGCCGCGCCGACGTGGCGCTGCTGCACCAGCCCTTCGACACCACCGCCGGGCTCGACACCGAGGTCCTGCACACCGAGGGCCAGATCGCGGTGCTGCCCACCTCGCACCCGCTGGCCCGCGCGCCCCGGCTGCGGACCGCGGAGATCAGCTCACTGCCGGACCTGCCGCTGCCTCGGTGGCCCGCCCCGGACGGCACCTACCCCGACGGACCCGGGATCGAGGTGCACAACCAGATGCAGCTGTTCCAGATGATCGCGCTCGGCCGGAGCGCCGCGGTCCTACCCGAGTCCTGCCGCGCCAATCTGACCGAGGGCCTGGCCGCGGTGCCGGTGCTGGACGCGCCGCCGGTGACGACCGTGCTCGCCTGGCCGCCGCACAGCCGGTCCCGGGCGCTGGCCGGGCTGGTGCGGGTGGCCACCAGCGGACTGTCGGTGCCGCGCGGAGAATCCTCGGCATGGTGATGGACGGGACGACCGTCAAGGCGGTGGCCGAGGAACTGCCGACCACACACCAGAACTACGAGAAGCCCTGAGCAACGAATTACAGGACACGACCTAGGTGGTGTCCTGCAAGTGACAACACCACCTCACCACCCCCTGGCGCCCTCACCCACCTGCCCCTCGTTTCGCGTTTTGTCACCTTGATGCGAGATGGGAGCGCTCTCTTGCGCAACAAGGTGACAAAACGCGAAAACCCCGGCCACGCCAGCTGGCTCACGCGTGCACGGGGGGGGCACGCGGGGCACGGGGCGGCGGCGCCTCGGGGCATCGGGACGACTTGCAGGACACGACCTAGCCGCGCGGGGGGCTGCTCAAGGAACGTTAGTCCAGAAAAAGTACAGCACCCGACAACCGTCTCGTTCACGAGCCTGGCCGCTGGGGGTGCCGTGAGATGAGTGGAGCCGGGCAACGTCCTGCTCAACAACCGCCTCACACAGTAGCCATACCCACTCTGAGCTGTGAAAAGCTCACCCCTGACGCCGTCGGGGCAAGAGGCCGCAGGTTCACATCACGTCATCCTGACAGTCAGCGAGAGGCCGTCTCACTCAGCCAGAAGCTGAGATGAGACGGCCTCTCGTCACCTCAGGTCGATCTTGCTCAAGATCACCTTCGGGCAGGGCTCGGAGACCAGCGCCCTAGAAGTAGGGCCTGCCGCGTCCGTCCGATCGGTGCCACATGCCGTCGCCGGTCTGGTACTTGCCGTCGCTCGGCATGCTCCTCGCGTCCCGGACCTCGTTGCCGCTGCGGTCGTAGAACGTCGACTTGTTCTTCTTCGGCTTCTGCGGTCCGAGCTTCACCGGAGGGAGCTTCCTGCCCTTTCCGCACTGCGGCGACCAGACCGTCACGCACGCCTTGGAGTTCAGTGGCCGCACGACGTCCGATCGTGCGCAGCTGACCAACACCTGCGGCCCGGCGCCTGCACCCGAGACAATGCAGCCGATGTCGGTCGGCGGGTGGTAGGGCACGAACGGCACGGGCTTGGGGGTCGGACCCATGTAGGTCGGCCGGTATCCGTTGAGGCGCGCCCATTCCTCCGCCTGCTTCTTCCTCCGCGCGTTCTCGTCGGCCAGTTGCGCGGCGGTGGCGCCGACGGTGACGCCTCCCGAGTCGCTCAAGAAGTTGGCCGTGGTCACCGCGTCCTTCGCGGCGACCGCTCCTTTCGTCGCCAGTTTGAAGGCCTGGCCAGCACCGCCCATGGCCAGTCCCAGCACGCCGAGCGAGGTCTGCTGGGCATCGCCCTTCTCGATCGCCTCGACCGTGTCCCAGGCGCCCAGTGCGGTGCTCGCGGCGAACAGCACGAGTCCGGCCCCCGTCCCGACGACGGGCAGCATGCCGACGATGCCGATGCCCACCGAGATCCAGGACTTGTTCTCCGCGATCCAGTTCCCGGCCTCCGCCAGCTTGTCCCCCATGGTGTCGCCGAGGTCCTCCAGCCACTTCCACAGCAGGCCGGTCGGGTCGAGCTTGGTGATCGGGCTGTTGTTGGCGTAGGTGTAGCCGTGCATCTGCTGCGGGTCGGTGGCGTCCATGATCGGGTCGACGGACAGGAACCGCCCCAGTGCCGCGTCGTACGCGCGGGCACCCAGCTGGACCAGCCCCGTCGAGGCGTCCTCGGTGCCGCCGACGAAGCCTTTCTCGCCGGGGAACTCGGCCGTGTCGCGCGGGCCGCCGAAGGGCAGCTGCTTCCGCCTGATCACCGAGAGGTCACCGCTCTTGACCGCGATCTGCGCCGTGCCCTGGTGGTCACCCGCGAGCCAGGTCAGGCCGCTCGCGTCGCGCATCGCGACCGCTGTCCCGCCGTGCTGGTAGTAGCGGGTGGCCTGGAGCTTGCCGGTCGCCTTGACCAGCTGGAGTTCCTGGCCGTCCAGGTACAGCGTGATCCCGACCGGGTCGCGCCGGATCAGGCGGTCGCCGCCCGCGTCGTGCACGAACTCGGTGACCTTGTCGCCCTCGGTCACCCGCGTGGTGCGGCCCTCAGCGTCCCAGTCGAGCCGCTGGCCGTTGCGGGTCACGGTGTTGCCGCTGGCGTCGTAGCCGAAGGTGTCCGTTTTCGTGCCGGAGGGCGTTTTCGTCTCCACCGACTTCACCTGGTGCGACCCACCCGGCGCCGGGAAGGCGGCGGTCCGGACGGTGTCACCCCCAGCGGCGTGCTGGGTCTCGGTCAGACGATTGCCCGCCTTGTCGTAGGTGTAGGAGTGCCAGTACGGCGCGGGGCCGGAGAGCGCGGCGGTACTCGGGTCCGCTTCGCACCCGTTGCCCGGAGTCCACGCGTCGGTGAGGCGCTGGAGGTGGTCCATGCGGAAGCACTGTGCGTCAGGGCCGTCCACAATGGACTTGATGTTGCCGGACGGGTCGTAGGTGTAGTTGGTGTCGTTCTGCTTCGGGTTCGGCACTTCCGCGTCGACGATGGTACGAGCGAGCCTGCGGGTGTTCGTGTCGTAGTACCGCGACAGCCACACCCGCTTGCCAGTCTCACCGAGCTGTGTGCGGGCCAGTTCTCCGTAGCGCGTGTACTGCGTATCCGTCACCAGTTCGGTGGTGGTGCCGTCGGCTCCGGCCGAGGTCGTGGTCGCCTTGCCGAGGTCGTCGTAGGTGTGCATGACGGACTCGGACGGCAGGTCGCCGATCGCCGGGAACGTGGTGCCGGCCAGGCTGCCATCGGGGTTGTACCGCGCATGCGTGGTGTACGAGCCCGCCAGCGTCTGTTCCGACGCCGGGATCGTGACCGTGGTGCCGAGCGGCTTGTTCGACGCGTTGTAGCCGACGATCTGCGTCTTATAGGCATTGCCGTCGACGTAACGGGTGTCGCCCGCGGGCAGCCCCTTGCCGTAGGCCACTGTGTCGTAGGTCCACTCCGCCAACGTCGTAGCGCCGCTGCTGAGCTTCGTCTTACGGCCCAGGGCGTCGTAGTCGAATGTCAGCGTGGTGCCCCTGGCGTCCGTTGTGGACACTGTCTGTCCGGCATCGTCGTAGCTCGCCTTAGTAGTGCCTCGGTCCGGGTTCTCCTCGGTCACCTTGCGGCCGCGCAGGTCGTAGGTGTAGCGCCGCGTGCTACCCGCCGGCTCGACCACGGTCGCCAACCTGCCCGCGGCGGTCCAGGTGTACTTCGTGGTGTCGTAGGGACTGGTCTGCGCTGCTCCGTGATACTGGCGCAGCTCAACCGCCTGACCTCGTGCGTCCACAACGGTTGTGGTGGCCGTACCTCCTTGCGGCGGCGTGACGTGCTTGCGGTCGCCTTCATACTTCGTGGTGGTGCGCGACTTCTCGGTAGCGCCCACCTTCGTGATCGCGGCGGTCCGCCTGCCCGCGCCGTCGAACTCGAGCACCGTGTGCATGGCGATGTCGGTATCTGAGGCGAGCAACAGCTTGTCGTCGACCGCGCTGTCGTTGAAGTACGGCATGGTCGACTTGTAGATGCGGCCCTGCGAGTCGTAGCGGGTGTCCACGATCAGCCTGCCGCCGCCGGGAGCCGGCATCTGCGCCTGTCGCAGCCGGAGCAGACCGTCGTAGATCTCGTTGCCACTGGTGAAGTTGCCGTTCGGGCCGATGCTCGTGGTGGTGACGACCGTCGGCGCGTCTTTGCGGTAGTTGTAGGAGAACCACGCGCTGCCACGCACGCCGTCCTTCTTCGCCCGGTTGGGCAGCCACACCTCCGTCTTGCGGCCCAGTGCGTCGTAGGCGGTCTCGGTCTTGCGGCCGTTGGGGTCCACCACGACGGTCGGCTGCCCGAAGAACGGTTCGACGGTCGTCGTGGTCGCGTGCCCCAGCGGATTGGTGACGACTACGTCCTTCGCCAGTCCGGTGCCGGGGGTGTAGCGCGTTGTCGTGGTGCGCCCGAGTGCGTCGGCGGAGGAGGTGACGCGGCCGTACGCGTCGTATCCGGTGGTGGAGCCCGGTGCGTAGACGGGTCCGGACGCGGGGCGGTCCTTCAGCACCTCGCTCTTCGTCACGTCACCGGTGACCGGGGTTTCGCCGAATGCCTTGCCGTCGAACGCGTTCCGGGTGTCGGTGATCGCGTCGCGGGGGAACACGGGGGCCGTACCGCACGCCACGGCGACCGTCTCGACGCGTGCCACGGAGGTCAGCAGCCAGCGCTCAGTGTTGCGGGCGTAGGTGGTGCGCGTGCACTTGTCGTCGGTCGCGGTCGCGATGTCACCGAGGTCGTCGGTTGTGATCGGCTGACCCCGGTCGTCGTAGGTCGTCACGGTCCGGGTGGTGAGCCTGCCTCCACCCGCCAGGGTGGTGTAGGTGGTTTCGGTGCCGAGGCCCACGATGTAGGCCTTCAAGGTTCCGCGCGTGGCAGTCGGTCCTTGCGCCACGGGCGTCGAGAGCGTCTTCTCCACCACTGCGTCGCCGTCGCGGATCTGGGTCTCATATTCCAGGCCTCGCAACCACTTGTCGTCCACGCGCTCGACGCCTTCCGAGTCGGGGACCTTCGCCGTGCGGGTGCCGCCGGGCTGCTTGTCACCATTCATGCCGCGGTAGAAGCGCTTCTCGGTCAGCGTCACCGGGCCGCTGGGGTCACCGGGCTTGCCCTGGCGGACGTGGACCCGGCGGAATCCGCGGAACTCGTTCCAGGTGCGGTGCTCCTCCTTGGTGAACTCCGAGTCGTCGTAGGCCCACGCCGCGCCGTCGAGGTAGGTGTAGCCGGACACCTGTTCGGTGTTCGCCGAGATCCGGTCGGATTGCACGACCTCCTCCACGACGTACTTGTGGAAGTAGTCGGTTCGCTCGGAGAAGTCCTTCTTCGCCCACTTCGCCGGGAAGCAGCGCAGAGTGTTCGTCTCCGGGTTCACGGGCATCGACACGCCGTCCACGCAGTCCGGTCGCGCGTACCGGACGGTGGTGACACCGCCGCTCTCCGAGACCACGCCGGTGATGCGGTAGCGCAGCAGCGGGCCTACGCCGTCGGACTTGTTGACGCGGTTGGGCATCTTCGTGCCCTCGAAGGTCACCTGAGGAAGGGTGACCGGTGTGCCGGCGAGCCCGGTGTGGGTGATGCCCTTGAGCCACAACGCGGCCTTCTCGCCGTCACCCGGCGCCGGGTACTGCTGCTCCAGCACCCACTTGTCCACGTCGCTGAACGACGAGCCGTTCCACACCTTCGTGGTGATGCTGTCCAGACGTTTGGTGGACCAGAACGACGGCGAGTGCTTGTCCTTGCAGGTGCTGCCTTCGCACTTGGTGTCCCACGGGACGTCCGGCCAGTTGTCCTTCTTCTCGGGCTTGCAGTCGCTGCCGGGAACGCACCGGTCGGCGGTGGTGAACTCCACGCGGCCGGTCGGCTGCGGCTGGCCGTCCCGCATGCCGTACTCCACGGTCTTCAGGGTGCCGCCACGCACGTACTGCACAGCGGCGTCCTTGTTGTTTGCGCCGTAGGAGTTCGTCTCAGGCGAGTAGTTGTAGTTGATCACGTTGCCGTGCCGGTCGATCACCTTGTCGAGGTTCCACCGCCAGGCCTGCGTGCACATCGACGCGCCGAAGCTCGCCCCATGGCACGGTTCGCTCGCGTCGTCGCCGAACACCGGCACGGTCCACGTCGAAGCCGCGTCCGACCGAGAGCCGAACAGGTACTGCGTGCCGTCCACTGTCGTGATGCGCCAGTGCTCACCGTCGTTGTCGCCGTTGCCCGCGCCGGTGAGACGCTCGATGCGGGAGCCGTTGTCGGACTCCGCGCGCCACTCGCCTGTCTTGTCGTCGCGGATCAGCGGGCCGTTGCCGCCCGCGTACGTGGCGATCGCGTTGTCGCTGCGCCAGCACAGGTCCCCGGACTCCTTCGGCGGAGTGGTGCCGCCCGCCTTGTCGTCGGCGCAGGCACCGTAGCGACGTTCCACGAAGCCCGCCGAAAGCTCCCAGCCGTCACCGACCCACGACGCCTGGTTGTTCGTCGCGCTCGTACGACCGTCCACACCGGACGACGAGTAGGACAGCGACAGGTCCGGCTCGTGGCCACCGGGCGATGGCGGTACGCGCAGCGGGTACGACCAGGTGAAGTCACCCGTGTGCGCGGAGACGTCCCAGCTGGCCGAAGGGGACAGTGGTGTCGCCGTCGGGGTACCGCCGCCCTCCGGTGCGGCACCGGAGGGTTGGTCGCCCTGCAATGCGTTGGTCGACGCCTGGTCGGGCGCCCTGGATCCCATCTTCTGCTCGCTCACCGGTGTCGACGGCGTGCTCGGCAGTGGCACCGACGGACCTGCGGCCAGCGCTGGTGCGGCGAGCGTGGCGGTCAGCACCGAGGAGGTCAGCACGACCGCTAATGCTCTTGCGATGAGCCTTTTCACTTTTCCCCCAGTCATTCGAACACCGCCGTCACCCCAGGCACCGCGGTGAGCACGTAACCGATGCGCTCAGGCGGGAAGCCCTCGCAGTCGGCGCGGTTGGAAACCATGTGGTCGCCGTCGCCGCCGGGCAGCACGCACTGGTACAACGGCCTGTTGTCCACGCCTTCCGGTGCTGCGGTCCAGATCGAGCCGAGCACCCCGATCACCGTCTTGCCACCGCACGTGCTGTCTGTTGAGACGAAGTGGTCGTAGCCGCTGCGGCAGTTGAACAACTGCCGCGTGCCCTGCTGCGCGGTCAGTGCCAGCAGCCCGTGGCTCCCCTCGGCTCGGTAGCCCGGCGCCGGGCCGTCGGTGAGGCTGGCGTGTTCGTAGCCGTCGAGGACGTGGCGAGCGAAGTCGGCGTAGGCCACCGAGTAACCGAGCAGGCCGTCCACCGTGTTACCGCCACACGCCGCGTCGCGGGAGTCGAACCTGTCCCCGCCGGCCCGGCACCGGTACAGCGGCAACGTCGGCACATTCTTCGGCTGGACCTCGTAGACCAGGCCCACGTCACCGATCTTCTGACCGCCCTCGCACGCCGGATCCGACGAGGTGAAAGCGTCCGCTCCCGAACGACAGGCGTAGGTCATCTTCGTGTGCGGCCCCTCTGCGGCAGGCAACCCGAGCGCGCGTTCGAGGTGGTAGCCCTCCAGCACCGTGTCGGTTCGACCGGTGAACCGGTCGCCCGCCGCGTTGACGAACCTGCCGAGCTGAGCTGGTTTCGGCGCGGCCCAGCCACCGCGGTCGGCGATGTCGGAGTCCGTCGCGAAGCCCGCGCCGTAGCGAACCTCGTCCAGCGCGCCCGCGAAGAACCCTGACGGCTTGCCGTTCGTCTTCTCCCTGCCCAGCACGACGTTGCCGGTCGCCTGCCACAGCACCACGTTGTTCCGGGTTCCGACGAGCTGCCCGTTCACGTACAGGCGCAGCTGCCTGCCCGCGTAGTCGTAGACGCCGTTGAGGTGCGTCCACTCCCCCACCTTCGGCGGTACGAGCGATGCGGCGTAGGTCAGCGGGGCGCCGTCGGTGTCCGACGCGGCGGCACCGAAGACCCACCTCTTCTCCACAGGCCGGTACTGCAGCACGAAGCCGCTCATCCGGTCGCCGTCCTGGCTCGCGACAGTCGCGACCCGGTCGTCACGGGTGAGCTTCGCCCACGCGGCCACGGTGAAGCTGTCCCGCATGGACAGTCTGGACGGAGTGGTCGCCGTGCCGGACACGCCGTCGAACTGGAGCGCCTGACCGCTCACGCCCGCGCCGAAGCTCGTGCCCGAGCTCAGCGCCGCCTCGGCCTTGCGCCACGTGATGTCCTTCGCGGCGCCGTCGTCGAACCGATAGAACGCGAGGTCCCGGTCGGGCATGTCGTCGTGGATACGCCGTGCCTCCCCGTCGCTGACCGCCTTCGAGTACACCCGCAGGTCGTCGATGTTGCCCTTGAAGAACGCGGCCGCCGCACCGTTGACCCTGGCCCGGCCGAGCGAGAGCGGGCCTGAGGACGGCAGCGCCGTCAGGCCGGTCTGAGCACCGGAGAGCACACCGTTGACGTACAACCGCACCTGCTTCAGGTTCGCGTCGTAGGACAACGTGAGGTGCGTCCACTCGGCCGCCACCGCGGACTCGCTCGAAGTGAGCACCGGCACTGTGGCGTTGTCCTGGTCCGCGCTCGGCAGGAGCACCGCCCACTTCTTCGTCGCCCCGTGGTAGCCCAGCGAGAACGCGCTCTGCCGCGAGGCGTCTTGGGCGACGACCGTCCGGTTGCCACTGCCGGTGTCGGTAGCGAACGCCCACGTGGAAACGGAGAAGCTCTTCCCGGTGTCCACGACGCGACCGGAGGTCTGGCCGTAGCCCGACGTCCCGTCGAACTCCGCGGCCGCGCTGGTCTGGCCGCCTCCCCAGGACACGCCCCCCTGGAAGGTCATGACCTGGTCACGGCCGCTGCTGTCGTCGCCGTTGCCGTTGAGCCGCCAGTGCCCGGCGTCCGCGACGGGCAACGTCGCCGCGCCCTGCTGCGCGGGGTAAGAGCGGTACAGCGCGGTGATGCGGTCCTTGTCGAGCTGCCCGGTGTAGAGCCGGACGTCGTCGACACCGCCCTTCCAGTGCTCGGCGGCGGCACCGTTGACCTTGCCGCGGCCGATCGCCAGCGCGCCGCTCGCGGGCCAGGCGTTGTCCAGCGTGCCGTCACCGACCCTGGTTCCGTTGACGTAGAGCCACATCTTCTTGCTCGCCGGGTCGTACACGCCGACCAGGAAGGTCCACTGGTTCGTCTCCGACGGCAGCGTCGACACCGCGGCCTTGGTGATGCGCGCGTTGTCGGCGTCGGACTCGGGCATCTCGAAGATCCAGGCGCCGAGCTGGCTGTTGTCGTCGTCGATCAGGTGACCGAGGCGGAACTTGCTGGTGCGCGTCCCGTCGATGGTGACCGCGTCCGTCCGGCAGGCTCCCGCTGTGCACGTCTTCTCGCCGAGGCGGACCCAGGCCGAGACGGTGAACGCCTGGTCGGAACGCACGTCGACGCCGGTGGTCGCGGCGGCGCCCGCACCGCCGAAGGTGACGGCGTTGCCGACCCGGCCGGGAGCGAACGCGGCGTCACCGCTGAGCGCCGCCGTGCGCGACCCGACGGCGTCGGCGGCGTTGCGGCCGCTGCCCTCGTCGAGCGGGTAGTTGTGCGCCAGCGTCAGGTCCCTGCCCGCCATGGCCTGGATCTCCCCGGCGAACAACGACCTTGAGTACGCGCTGACATCGTCGATCGAGCCCTTGAAGTGCTCGCCCTGCTTGGAGCGGCCGATCTGAAGTCCGCCTGCGGCGTTCCAGACCTGGGTGTGCGCGGCGGTCCCGGCCTGGACCCCGTTGACGTACAACAGGATCTGCTTGGCGCCGGCGTCGTGCACACCGACGAGGTGTGTCCACTGTCCCTTCTGAACTGAGCCGCCGACGGCCTCGGTTCGTGCCGCGGTCGCGTTGTCCGCGGTGGGCAGCCCGAAGCTCCACTTCCCGTCGGATCGCGCGGTCAGCGTGAAGCCGCTGACTTTGGTGCCGTCCTGCGACAGCACCGTGCCGCCGTTCTCATCGGCTCGTGCCCACGCCGTCACCGAGAAGCTGCGGTCGGTGTCCACCACGTGCGGGGTGCCCACCGCCGCGGCTCCGTCGAGCCGCAACGCCAGGTCCGCGGGGTCGGGCATGCTCGACTGCCCGCCCACGTAGGCCGTGGCACCCACCGGCGTGCCGTGCAGCGCGCGCGGCGAGGAGTCCTGGGTGTTGCCGTCGAACTTCCAGTGGCCTGCCGCAACGTTGTCGCGGCCCACGATGCCCCGCACCTCCTCAGCCGAGACGACCCGGCTGAACACGCGCGCCTCGTCCACAGCGCCGCGCCACTCGTGGCCGACGTCGCCCTGCCACTTGCCTCGGCCGAGCAACAACGGACCCGTGGCGTTGAAGCCCTTCTCGCGTGGCGCGGTAGCGGCGAGCTCACCGTCGACGTACAGGCGGATCTGCTTGGCGGGCGCGTCATAGACGCCAGTGAGGTGAGTCCACGTGCGGAGCTGGGCCAGCGAACCGCTCCAGACGCCCTCGTCGGCGGGGCGCTCGGCCGCGTCGGCGCTGGGCAGGTAGAACTCCCAGTTGCCGCCGCCATCCGTGCGCTGCCGATAGCCGAGGTAGAACCCGCTCATCACCGCGCCGTCCTGCGTCACGGCCGCGGCGGGAAGACCGGGTGCGAGTGCCTCGTCCTGACGGACCCACGCGGATACCGTGAAGCTCTGGTCAGTGCGCACCGCGGGCTGACCGGTCGTGACGTGGTCGCCGGGTTCGCCGAAACGCACCGCACCGTTCACCGCGCCATCCGGTGTGAACTTCGCTTTGCCCTGCAACACGCCCATGGTGCCGCCTGCAACGGCGTTAGCGGCCGTCGAGCCTTCGGTCTCGTCGAGCTTCCAGTGGCCGACCTGCACGGCGTCCCTGCTCACTGCGGACCGCACCTCAGCGTCGGACAAGATCCGGTCATAGACCTTGACCTCGTCGATCGCACCGGCGAAGTAGTCCAGGCCGGGGTTGGAGTCCCACTGCGTGCGCCCGACGCGCAGCGGCCCGGTGGAGTTGACCGGGGTGGCGATCCTGGTCTGCGTCGCCGACAGCACACCGTTGACGTAGAGCCGCAACTGGTTGGCCGGCCCGTCGTACACGGCGGTCAGGTGCGTCCACACGCCGATCTGAGCATTGGTCGAGGACCACGCCGTGTCGGCCCACTTGTCGGCCGCGTCCGGGTTGACCATCGCGAACACCCATCGGCCGCCGTTGTCCGGCCGGTACCAGAGGGTGAAGCCCGCGAACCGGTCGCCCTCCTGGCTGATGACCGCCCGCGCGCCCGTGCCCTGGTCGACCTTCGCCCAAGCAGACACGGTCATGCTCGCGTCGGTGCGCACGGTGTTGGGCGCGGTGACGTACCCGGTGGCGCCGTCGAGCGCGATCGCCGACCCCACGGCGCCCGCCGCCGTGTAGCTCGCGTTGCCGCTCAACGTGCCGTGCCGGTCGCCGAGGAACGCGGTGTCCCGCGCGTTGCCGTCGAAGGACCACTGCGCCAGCGGCCCGTTGCCCGCGCGCACGTAGATGTGCAGCTTCTTGGCCGGGCTGCGGTGCCCTGCGCGGTCGACGCTCTGCACGTACAGGTCACGCGGCCCGTCGCCGGGCGGGGCGATGTCGACGACGGCCTTCCCGCCGAGCTTGTCGGCGTCGACCTTCGTCGAGGGCGGGTCGTTCCAGCCGTACAGGTAGTGGTCCACATCGGGCACTCCGGCGGCGTCGAAGACGAACCGGCCCGGGACCCCGACACCGCCGTGCCAGCGGTTGTCCTCCTGGTACAGGAAGCTGGTCACGCCAGGTGTCTTGTCGATGCCGACGCGGTCGACCACGAAAGCCGGGCCGTTGCGCCAGTCGCCGCCGTCCACCGCGGGATCCCTGCCCCACAACGTCCAGGTGACCCGCTGCTCATGCCTGTTCCGCAGGTCGAGGGTGGTGCTGAAAACGTTGCCCGATCCCAGCGTCGGGCCTTCGATGTGTTCGGTCTTCGCGCCGCCGTACACGTCCCAGATCGCGGTGAGCTGGTCGTTCTCCGCGTCGGCCAGCCTGCCCTTCAGGCGGATGAAGTCATCGCCGACGTAGGGCACGCCATCGCACCACTTGCACGCCGTCCGCGGCGGGTCGGTGGTCAGGTCGGTGGGCGCGCCGGGCCGGGTGTTGTAGTTGACGACGATCTTCGTGCCGGCGGCGTCGTACTTGCGCCACGCGGACTTGTCGTTCTCGTTGGCCGCCTTGATGAAGTACGCGGACCAGCCGTTCGGGTTGATGTACTGCCCGGCGGTGAAACCGATCGGCTTGTTGCCAACGCATCCGTTGTAGCTGCTGGCCGCCGGGCTGGTGTCGACGTAGGTGCCGCCGGGAGCGTTGTTCCATGTGGTGTCCGGGCCGAAGGTGGCGTTCGCGATCCACAGCTCGTGGTCGGAGGTGACGCACTGGGGACCGTAGACGATCGTCGCGTTGAAGTCCGCGCTGATGATCCGCTTGCCGCGCAGGAACGACGTGTCGAACTGGAAGTACGACCGCGCGGTACCGATGCCGTTGCACCAAGCCCAGCCGGTGCACAGCCCCACCTTGGCCCACGTGTCGACGTCGTTGCCGCCGTACCAGTGCTTGCTGTCCGGCTTGCCGGAGAAGACCTTCGTCCAGTCCTTGCGGTCGTTGGTGTACCAGTCCGGGTCGATGGTCACCGGGAACTTCGCGGCGGGATCGGTGAGCAGCCCGGCGTCCGGCACGAGCGTGAGCGACGTGGCTTCCACTTCGATGCCGACCTTCGCACGGCGTTCACCGGAGGCGTCCCACATCGTCGCGGGCGGTGTCGCGAAGACGACCTCACCCGCGCTGTCGACCGCTTCCAGCGCGCCGGAGTCCACGGCACGGACGTTCAGGCCATCGGTGGTCACACCGAACCGGACGCGGGCGAGCGCGGGGTTGCGCGCCGCTTCGGCGTTGTGCACGCGCAGGTGCTGCACCACACCTTGGGCTTGGGCGGTGAGCACGAGGTCGACATCGGGCAGGACGCCGGGGTAGGTGGCGGTGGCGCCGTCGAGCACAGGAGCCGGCAGCTCAGCGGGCCAGGTCAACGTGACCGACCGGCCAGGTGCACCGATCCGGAGCAACGGCGTCTTGCCGCCGTTGGACAGCACGACCTCCGTGCCCACGGCCCGCGGAACCACCGTGTTCTCCTTGCCGGAGACCAGGGTCGGGTCGATCGAGACCCACCTGCCGTCCTTGCGCAGGCGCGCGGGCGCCGCGCTGAGCTCGGCGGTGAGCGTGCCGTCCTGCCGCGCGACCACCGTCCGCGTCTCGGTCGTCAGCCCAGTCACCGTGACGGGTTCTCCCTGCCTGCGCGCCGCCTGGAGCGCAACCGCGGTGTCAGCCGCTTCCGCGACGCGCTCGACCGGCGCCTCCGGACTCCACCAGGACGACGACGGCAACACCGCGAGCCCCGTCACCCCCAGCACGACCGCCATTCCGACCGCCAGCCGTCTCAGCCCGGCCCCGGTTGTTGAACGAGCCACGGCCCGCCCTCCTCTTTCCTGGCCTGCCCCACGCAGACCGCCGCTCATGGTCCGTACGAGCTGCCCCCTGGGAACAGGTCACGGACCGGTCATCTGTGACCGGTCCGGCTGGTAGGAAGGGCACGTGACAGATCAGCTGGCCGCGGCGGTGCGGCGGTTCCGCAAGCGCGCCGGGTTGACCCAGGAAGGGCTCGCCGAACGGTCGGGCATCTCGGTCAGCACGATCCGCGGCATCGAGACGGGCAAGCGCGGCAATCCCCAGCTCGCCTCGGTGCGGCTGCTCGCACAGGCTCTCGACCTCCCGCTCGCGGAGCAGGACGAGCTGCTGGCCGCGGCGAGCGGCACCGCCACCTCGCCAGGAGCCGGCCTGCCGACGCCCCGCCAGCTGCCCGCCGCACCGCACGGCTTCACCGGCCGCGCGCAGGAGCTCGCGCTGCTCACCTCGGCATCGAGCGAGGCGCCGGTGGTGATCTCAGCGCTCGGCGGCACCGGGAAGACCGCACTGGCGTTGCACTGGAGCCACCAGCACGCCGGCCGCTTCCCCGACGGCCAGCTCTACGTGAACCTGCGCGGCTTCGGCCCGAACGCCAACCCGATGTCCTCGGCCGAAGCGCAACGCGGGTTCCTCGCCGCGCTCGGTGTTGACGACGGCTCCGTGCCCGCAAGCGACAGCGACCGCTCGGCGCTCTACCGCAGTGCCACCGCGGGCAGACGGATGCTGTTGGTGCTCGACAACGCCGCCGACACCGACCAGGTCGTGCCGTTGCTGCCCGGCGGCACGACCTGCGCGGTCCTGGTGACGAGCCGACGCCCGCTCACCGGGCTGGTCGCGTTGCACGGGGCGGTGTCGGCACAGCTGGACGTGCTCTCCGACGACGAGGCCCGAGTGCTGCTCGCCCGCCGTATCGGGGAACCCCGCGTCGCCGCGGAGCCTGGCGCGGTCGCCGAGCTGATCGAGCACTGCGCGGGGTTGCCGCTCGCCTTGGTCGTCATCGCCGCACGAGCGTGTGTTCGCCCAAGTCTCCCCCTGGCGCGGATCGCCGAAGAGCTGTGCGAGCAAACAGCGCGCCTCGACGCGCTCGACACCGACGAGGCGAACATGGGCCTGCGCTCGGTGCTGTCCTGGTCCTACCAGGCGCTGAGCCACGACGCGATCGTGCTGGCGGGCCTGCTGTCCCTCGCACCCGGTGCCGACATCAGCGCGGCCGCGGTCGAGTCGCTGAGCCCGGTCCCACCACGGCGGCTGATCGCCGAACTGGAGGCCGGGAGCCTGCTGAGCAGGTCCGCTGGTGACCGCTACCGGATGCACGACCTCGTCCGCCTCTACGCCGCTGAACGTGCCGAGGAGGACATCCCGGCCGAAGAGCGCACGATCGCGCTGCGGCGGCTGATCGACTTCTACCTGCACACGGCGTTGCTCGGCGAAACGTCGCTGTTGCCGTACGCCCGGCCGATCGACCTCGCCCCGCCGGCGCCCGGCTGCCGGCCGCTCGCGCTGGACGACGCTCTGGCGTGGTTCGACGCGGAGCACCACTGCCTGCTGGCGGCACAGCGGTTTGCGGCGCACCACGGCTGGCATTCCGAGGTCTGGCAGTTGGCCTGGGTGCTCAAAACCGTTCACTTCCGGCGAAACCGGATGGACAGTCAGCGGGAGACCTGGCAGCGCGCGTTGGATGCCGCGCGGGAACTGGGGGATCCGGCTCTGGTGTCCCGGTCGAGCCGAATTCTGGGCGACGCCTGCGCTCGGCTCCACCTGCCCGAGGCCTTCGACCACCTCCACACCGCTCTCGCCATCGTCGAGGACGGCGATGACCTCAACGAAGTGGCGCACACGCACCGCAGCCTCACCGTGGCGTGGGCCGAGACGGGCGACCACGAGCGGGCGCTCGACCACGCGACCAAGGCACTGCGCCTGTACGGGGCCTCGGGCAACGCTGCCCGCGAGGCCGAGGCGATGAACGCGGTCGGCTACCACACCGCCCAGCTCGGCCGCTACGACGAAGCGCTTCCGTTCTGCGAGAGCGCACTTGAGAAATGCCGCAGCTCGGCCAACAAGGTCGCCGAAGCGTCCACTTTGGAGGACCTTGGCCTGATCGCCCACCGCACGAACAGATTCGCCGACGCCCTCGACTTCTACGGTCAGGCCGCCGACGCGTGGTTCAGACTCGGCTACCACCACCACTCGGCCAAGGCGTTACGCGACCTCGGAACGCTGCACCGCGACCTCGGTGACCACGCGGCCGCCCGCACCGCATGGACCCGGGCCTTGCGGCTACTGCCCGCCGGTCAGGAGACCACCGAGACCGCGGTGCTGCACGACCTGCTCGCCCGGTTCGAGGCCTGACCGCTGGTTCAGTCCCGGCCGCCGAGGTTCCTGGAAGAACGGCTGCCCTCAGCTCCGCTGGCTCGGCCGCGCGACGCTGGCCGAGGCCAGGACGTTGCCCGAACTGTTCGCTCGGGTCGGTCGCTTCTCCAGCGCCGCCAAGCCTGTTGTGAGGGCCATGCGGACGGCGCAACCCCATCGGCAAGCCGCGCCCGGCCGCCGCGCGCAAGACCGCTGTGTCGGCATCGGCGTGTGCCAGTGACAGGCCACCCACCGGGGAAATGAACGCTGGAGCCGCAATCCTGCTGCCGCACAACGTCGCGGGTCGCGACGTTACGCAGTACGGCGGGGATCAGCTTGAGGCGCTCGAAGGCCGCCTGGTTGATGCGGGGTTCAACCCTTGCATTGCGCCACGGTGTCACACACGAGGCTTCGCTCGGTTTGTGTCACGTTTCTCAGGTGCCGACAACGCCGCATTACCGGACTGGCGGCAGCTCCGGTTCGATCGCTTCAGCGATGACACCGGCATCGGGGCACATGTAGTCCTTCTCGTACGTGTTGTCGTCCGTGCCCAGCAGGTGGACGACCCACCGGCTGGTGGCGGTCAGATCGAGCGAGATGCGACAGGCTTTGCCCTCCCCGACAGGTGCCACCATGTTCATCTTCCTGCCGTTGATGTCCAGTTCCTTGAACACTTGTCCTTGCTTGGGCTGCACGGAAGACAGACCACCGTCATAGGCGACCCCGAGGATGACCACATATGCCGGCCGGGTGTCCTGTTGCGATATCGACGGACCGCTGAACTGGCAGGTGCTCAGCTGCGGCTCCTCCTTCTGGCCCTCCTTCGTCAGCTTGAGCTTGCCCTGGACCTTGCTGACCACCAGGCAGGGATCAATCCTCTCGCCCACCTTTCCAGGCTGCGTGGAAGGTTTGACCGACGACCTGGAGGAGGTGGTGACGGGCGGAGTGGTCATGACGCCGCCCGGGACAGGCATCGCACTGCCCTGAACGAGACTCGTGCACGAGGCCAGCAGGAGGCAGGAGAGTACGCCGACGACCGCGTGGCGCGGCCTGGCGGCCGACGTACGCGCGAGCTGACGCGATGAAGGAGAAGTGTCCGGGTGCACGGGAGAACCTTATCTATTGTGGACGCAGCCGCCGTCGCAGTGGTGACGGACCGGTAGGGACACGCTGGTCCGAGAAACATGCAAGCGAACCGCTCCCGGTCAACCGCACCCAAGGAAGTGAGACGACGACTGAGATTGATCATGGCGACATCGCGATGGAACAGCTCGGGAATCCCGCGGGTAAAAGGAGATCAAGATGTCGTCGTCCGCGACAACCTACATTACTGGAGGCCGCGCGAGAAGCGCAGGGAAGGACCTCTCGACGTGGATTCAGGCGTGCTTGAAAGCCTGTCGTCGAGAAGCAGATTGACGGTGTCCTGAAACCCGGAATGAGAGTATCCGGGGCATGATGCCGCAGCACGGACAGAACTGGCCACGGTGGTGCTCGTGCTCGGCCTCGGCATCGGCGGTTGGGCCTTGTTCGGACGCGGCGGCTCCGATTCGGCGACACCCGGCCCTGCGGCGCGCTCGTCGGAGGCGCGCGCCGGGCTGACCGAGGCCACGCTCGCCCCGAAGAAGCTGCTGGACGACGCGCTGCTGACCGTCCTGACCCAGCCCGTGCTGGACACCCGGATGGAGAAGACCTGGATCGGCCAGGTCCACGACTACGACGGTGTCATCTGCCTCGACGGCGCCAAGTCCGAGATCCGCCGAAGCGGTGACCGGACCGACCACGGCTCGTGCGCCGTCCCCATCCGCTGGATCGGGCATCCAGGGTCGGCACGGGATGCTTCCGGGTGGGCTGACTCGGGAGCAGGCTCAGGCGTTCCTCGGTTACCTCCAGTCGGTGCAAGGGTTCCTCGACCCCGGCAAGCCGACCTGGGTGGAGCGCCTGGGCAAGCAGTACGTCCGCCTGCCAGTCGTGTTCCGCACGGCGCAGACCACGATCGGGCGCGCTGGCACGCAGAACTTCACCTGGGCGTTCCAGAAGACGAAGTTGTCCTTAGACGGTCACGTCCACCGCCTCGCGCACCGCTCAGCCCGGGTTCTTCTCTCTCCACCGCGCCAGGAGGTCGGTGCGCTCGATCTGCACGTTCTCCAGCTCGTCGACGTTCAGCGTGGCTCGGAAGCCGTTGTACTGATCGCCTTCAAGCCCGTTCTGCGCGGCCCACACGTAGTCGCCGCCCGCGTAGCCCGCCTCAGCTTTCCCGTCGTGGATCATGACGACGGCGAACCGCTGCCCGCGCCAGGTCGCTGTGCACCTCTCGAAGTACCAAGCCTGGAGCTCTTCCACAGCCACCGTTGCGAACTCACGGTTGCCGTAGGTCTGGAAGCCCTCCGCGTTGGCGTAGGCCACGCCGGGAACCTTGCGGATCCAGACGTGGTCAGGGCCTTCCGCGCCCGCGAAGTAGGTCTCGCCGCGGTACTCGGCCATCTCCGGTGAATAGGGGGTCATCAGCGCTTCCTCCAGCGGAGCTTGCCGTCGTACAAGGCGTGCAGTCTCGCAGTTCCGTCCGCCTTCACCTGCCTGCTCACCGCCTACGACGACGAGGGCGAGGAGATTGGGACAGCGGACTACCAGCTCCGCCTCATCTGCCGGATCGGGCCGATCTGCTCCATCGAGGTCACGTGACGCTCGTCGGCCTCATCGGTGTGGCGTGGCGATGATCCGCACATCAGGTCCGCTGGTGCACGGGCATGTCATGCTCGATCCAGTCGGTGACCGAAGGACTCGAAGGTCGCCAGCCGAGGGCATTCGCCCGGGTGGCGCGCACGCGGCTGTTGGCGCCGAGCGCGTAGCGGGCGAACCCTTCCCCCCACGCGGCCGCGGAGGAGTCCAGATCCCACGATTCGACCGGCCCCAGGCCCAGCCGCCGGGCGATCGCCTCGCCGATCTCGACGAACGAGACGTCCTCGCCGCCCTCCACGAAGTAGAACCCCGTGACCGCCGGCTCGGTGAGAGCCAGGTGGTACAGGTCGGCCATGTCGTCGAGATGGACGGTCGACCAGCGGTTGAGGCCGTGCCCGACCACGCGCACGACTCCACTGGTGCGGGCTTGGGCGACCAGCGGAGGGATCAGCACGGTCTGCGGGCGCGGGCCCGTGCCGTTGCCGTAGATCAGCGAGTTGCACAGCACGACCGAGCGGATCCCCGCTCCACCAGCATCGACGACAGCGGCGTCGACGGCGTGCCGGGCCCGCCGGATCGGATGGTCGCCCGGGGTGAAGGGCACGGCGTCGTCGAAGACAGTGCTTGACGCGCTTCGGCCCTGGGCGTCATCGCCGATGACGCTTGTTCCACTGGTGTGGATCAGGATCTTGCCCGAGCCGCGGAGCGCACCGATGAAGGTCTCAACGGCGCCGCGGTGGTCGCTGTTCGCGGTGTTGATGACCGCGTCCGCCCGCTCGGCTTCCCGCTGAAGCAGCGGGACATCGTCGAGCTCGCCGACGACCGGATCGATGCCCGCAGCGCAAAGGGTATCGACCACGCCGGGGGTTCGGGTCAAGCCGCGCACGGTGTGCCCATCGCGGATCAGGCGCTCGGCAACGGCTCCGCCGATGTAGCCGCTCGCGCCAGTGAGGAAGACGTCCATCGTGACTCCTTGTGGTGTCGGGAGGCGAGTGGGGATCAGCTGCGGAATCGGCCCGCAGCGCGGAGAGCTTCATCCAGCGGCGCGCGCTGCCGCTGGTCGCCGAACTCACAGATGCGGGTGATACGGCCCTCGTGAACGGTCACCAGCAGGCAACGGGAGATGTGCACCGGGGTCCCGTCCCCCAGTTCGCCTGAGGCGGTTGCGGCCAGTGCGAAACCGTCGTGGTCGACCTTGAGGGACCAGATCCGGTCAGAGTGGTCACGCACGATTTCGGCGGTTGCGCGGAGCATCCGCAGCATCGCGCCCGCGAACTCGCGACCCGGCAGCGACGTCGTCTCGTGGTCGAAGCTGTGCCACACCTCGACGGTCTCGGCAAACAGCTGGTCGAATTCGGGGTCGACCCGCGTCAGGCTGTACGTCTGGACGAATCGGCTGGCGACATGGTGAACGAGCGCCGGGGCATGCGGCTCAGTTCCTTCCTCCCTGGGCCCGCTCGCGGCGGCCATGGTCCTGCTGTCCCTGGTCATCGGCTTACCGTCTCCTCGGCGGGAAGGCGGCCCCGTCCTGGCGTGGGGCGCGTGTGACCAGAGTCCGCGCGGCCCCGCCGAGCCGCAAGAATCCTTGCTGCAGTGGCAAAGTGGACGTGCGGACGACGACGTTGTGGCGACGACGGCGGCCGTCGGCCCCCGGCCGCGGGGCCCGCGCACGCACCGCTACATCACTCTGACCGATCTCGCCGCGGCGACCGGCATCTCCATCAGCACGCTCTCGCGCCTGGGATCCGGACAGCGCCGCCCCACCATGGAACTCCTGCTGCCACTCGCGCGTGAGCTGCGCGTGCCCGTCGATGAACTCATCGGGCGCCCCAGACCAGCGACCCGCGACTGCGCCTCAAGCCCGTCACCCGCAACGGCATGACCTGCTGCCGCTGACCCGCCGCGCCGGAAGCCCGCAAGCCTACAAGTTGGTCATTTCTCCCCGAATGAGAAGGGCGAGCGCGAACCCATCCCTGTCCGAGGTCAGCCGAGTTCGCTCCAAGGGCAACAAGACGGATCTCAAGCGCTGCCGCCTGGTTTGGGTTCTCGGCGTGAAACCGCTCATCGCCCGACGCGGCACCGAGCACGGCTCCGGGCTAGGCACCACCGCTGGGTCGTGGAGCGCGCCTTCGCTCACCCGCACTGGTTCCGCGGTCTACGGATCCGCTGGGAGATCCGGGACGACATCCACGAATCCTTTCTCACCCTCGGATGCGCTCTCATCTGCTGGCGAAGGCTGGTTGTGGAAACTCGCTTGCTCAGTCGCCGGGAGAGTCGATAGCCAGTAGCGGGCGGACAAGGAGAAGACGATGACCACCCTCGGTTCGGCGAACGAATTCTGCTGGATGGACCTCAAGACACGCGATCAATCCGGCACCGCTGCCTTCTTGTCGGAGGCACTGGGCTGGCGCTTCGCCGTGGATGAGGAGGATTGGCGCCAGGCCACCAAGATAGCCGTCGGTGGTCACTGGATCGGCAGCGTGAGCGACCTCGCGAATCCGGTCTACCCACCGAACACCCCCGCCCACGTCGCCTACTACCTGGCCGTTGACGACGTCGACAACCGCACCGAAGCGGCGACAGCGAACGGCGCACGCCTTGTCGTGGCTCCTTTCGACGCGGGCGATCAAGGCCGTATGGCGACGCTCATCGACCCTGTCGGCGCTGCCTTTTCCCTGTGGCAGCCCCACGAGTTCACAGGGTGGAGAATCCCTCCCCGCTTCCCCGGCGCCCCACACCACATGGTCCTGGCCTGCGACCAACCAGACCAGGCCCGGGACTTCTACTACGAGGTGACAGGCACTCCCCTGCGGGCTGCCGCATTCATGACGACGCGTGAAACCATCGCTGCCCCGCAGTGCGAGCTCTCCGTCGGGGTTGGTGATCTAGACGGTGTCCTCTCCCGCGTGCAGAACCACGGCCAGGGGCTCGCTACCTGGACCCGAGAGACCGGCCAGGCTGTTCTGAGGCTGAGCAGCCCAGAAGGACTGTCATTCCGAGTTCACTCCGCAGACACGCCAACACCCTCAACAACACCGATGACGAACACCCAGCGAAGCAACACTGAATGACAACACCGCTTCGGTTGTTGGAAACGCACGTCATCAAGCCTCGACCCCGTGCGCTCGGCGTCGCAGGCGGGGTGACCGGGGGTGATCCCCATGCACCCCAGCCCACGAGCCACACGACCAGAAATCCAAGATCTAGTTTGTCCGGCCAGGAGAAGCGTCAGTCATGAGCGGCAGTCGATCACGTCGGCCATGTTCGCGGCATACGCGTTGATGTACTGACCGCGTGCGGCTCGAAGCACCAGTTCCGTTCGCCCGCCGCCGTTCGCGTAGTAGGACCAGAGCGTGATGTTCCCGGCCTTCATGTTGCGGGCGGAGTCGACTCTGTCCCACCAGTCCCGAGACAGGTCCACTCGCTGGTCGCACCGGTAGATCGCGTAGCTGGCGCCGGTGCCGTCAGCGCCGTCGTAGAGGCAGGCGACCGCGTTGTCGGGGCAGTCGTAGGCGGCGGGCGCGGCGCTCGCCGCCGGAGTCACACCGAGGAGCGCGCAGGCGAGGACAACTGCAAACAGTCGCATTCGCACAGAATGCGGATGGGCTCACCCACTGTCGCCGCATTTCATCCAGCAGTGAAACGGATTTTCGTTCTGCTGATCTCGCGAAGTCGGACCAGGTGTCCCGACCTGCTGGATCACGGGTTTCCTGAACGATCTTTCGCGATTTCTTGAGTTTCCGTTGAGTTGCGGCCACGTCACCGATCAGTCCACTGTCTTCGCCGTCACATTGTCTCGGTTGGGAGATGAAGATGATTTCGGTGCGCCTGAACGCCGTGCTCGCGGCTGCCGCGGCCCTCGCCGCCTCCACCGCCCTCGTCCTGCCTGGCCAGGCCGCTGCCGCGACCGGAGAGCTGGTGCAGCAGCGCCAGAACCTGGACTGCGGGTTCACCCCGTCCTACGTCGCCAGGGACAGGGGATGGCCCAACGCCGCGCACTACAAGCACTGTTCACACGATGGCAGGTCCGTCTATCTGAAGCTGCACAACAACATCAAGGACGGCTACTTCTGTTCTCCCGCGCACCAGGACCACGAAGCGTCGCAGCTGCCGCTGATTGACGGCTTCTACGAGGCCATGCATGCCGAGGTCATCGGCTTCGGCTGCGCCGTCGGCTGAACAACTCCCGTCCGTCCCGGCCGATAATTCCGGCATGGTGCCGCGCCAGCTGGGGTACTTCGTCGCCGTCGCCGAGGAAGCGAACTTCACCAGGGCCGCCGCGCGTGCGCACGTGGCCCAGCCGGGGTGAGCGCCCAGATCCGGCGGCTGAAGCAGAGCTGAGTGAGCAGCTGCTGAACCGGTCGGGGCGGACCGAGGCCGGCGCGGCCGTGCTGCCCTTCGCCGGGGCGGCGCTCGCGGCCGTGGCCGGGGCGAGGGCGTCCTTCCACCATTGGACACCCGCCTCGGCCCAGGCGGTCCGCGACGGCCTCCACGGCGTCGCGCCAACGCCTCCGGCCAGCCTGGTGCGGCGGGCGATGCGCTACTCCGAGATTTCGCGCCTGTTGGCGGGAGTCAGCCAGAAGATGTTGACCCAGACATTGCGGTCGCTGGAACGTGATGGCGTGATCACCCGCACCGTGACGCCAACCTCCCCGTCACCGTCTCCTACAAGATGACCGACCTCGGCCTCTCTCCATGACATGACCCGCGGCCTCAGATCGTGGACGCAGAGCCACATGGACGAAGTCATCACACACCACGCGACCTACGATGCTCGCGTCTCGTGACCAGCACCTCGAACCGTCAGGCCCTCGATTGCGAAGAGCCTGCAAACCCGTTGGCGCACAAGCACTTCCGCTTGCCCTGTCTTGGTGAAGGTGGCCCCACGTCTCAGCTGTCCGGCCCCTGCCTCACCGGGTTGACCAGTGCCACGACCGATCTCTCACCAGGGGCTGAACGGGGGCGTCAGAGCGGGGTGAGGACGCAGAACTCGTTGCCCTCCGGGTCAGCGAGGACCGTCCACGGGACGTCGCCCTGGCCGACGTCGATGTCGGTGGCGCCGAGAGCCCGCAGCCGGGCCACCTCCGCTGCCTGGTCGTCACCGGGGTACGGCCGCAGGTCGAGATGGACGCGGTTCAACACGGTCTTCACGTCGGGCGTGCGGAGGAACTCCAGATACGGCCCGACGCCCTTGGCCGAGCGCAGCACCGCCTGGTCGTCGGTCACCTCGTGCAGGGTCCAGTCCATCGCCTCGCCCCAGAACCGGGCCATGACCCGCGGATCGGCGCAGTCGACCACCACGGCGGCGATCGGACCGGTGTCCCGGTAGACCGATCGAGGCTCCAACACGCAGAACTCGTTGCCCTCCGGGTCGGCGAGGACGGTCCACGGGACGTCGCCCTGGCCCACTTCGACGGGTGTCGCGCCGAGACCCTTCAGACACGCGACCAGGTCCGCCTGATGGGCCGCGGAGGTGGTGGCGAGGTCGACGTGCACGCGGTTCTTCACCGTTTTGGGGTTCGGGTCGCGGACGACGTCGATGCAGACGGCGGCGGGATCTGGATAGACGAAGCCCTCGGGTTCGAGGTTGGCCACGCCGGGCTCCTCGCTGGACATACCCCAGCCGAGTGCCTGCGCCCAGAACCGGCCGACCGCGGACTCGTCCCCGGCTTTCAGGTGAATCTGCACAAGCCTCGTCGCCATGCCGCCGATCCTATGCCCGCGGTCCATGAAGATGGTCGACCGTTGTTGCGTGGCGCCGAGCTTGCCGCCGGCGAAGTCCACCGCGAACTAACGCGCGCAGCGGTTCCCCTGGGATCAGGTTCGATGAGGCACAACAGGCACGTTCCCGCCTTCGGTGCAACTCGCCACCTTTGACCGCCGGTAATCACTCTCTTATCCGCGGCCGCGCCCCTGGGACCCGTGCACCAAGCCTCGAAAGGCCGCCTTCGATGGCGACACCTCATCAGAAAGCGCGACCTCAGTCAAAGCGACTTGGTTCGAGAACACCACTTTCGCATTCGCGGCGTGATTCACGGTCGCTACTTTCGACGGCGATGCAGTGGCATCTGCTGCTTGTCGGCAAGTGTGCCACCAGCGCACCAAACTCCACCCCTGCCACGGCGAGCGCCAGGTCGATCTCGCGGGCGCCGTGCTGCCCGCCCCGCCCTGTCGAGATCGCCATCCTGAGACGTTCTTGCATTCACGTTCCCCGGACCGGTGAACAAACGTTGACAGAACGCGCCGGACAGTTGCGACGACACTCGCGAATTCAAATAAGACTGAAACTATGTGATTGTCATGAAATCAGCCTTGATAGTAGATGAAGCCAGGACAGGGGTAACCAGAAACACGCGGGGAGTGAGATGATTCGTCACGTGCTGCGAGTCGCTGCTGTAGCGGCATTCACGATCGCGAGCATGACCGCGGTGGGCACAGGGGCGCAGGCCGATCCGATCGACTGCCCTCATGACGCGCTCGGCTGCTTGTACGACGGCGACCTGGGTGCCGGTGACCGGTACGTCATCCGTCGCTGTGACAGCTACGACCTGCCGAGCGGCTGGTGGGACAGGGCCAACTCCTTCTTCATGACCGACCGGGCACTGCTCAGGGGGTGGAATTACGGGCGCCCCGGCGAGAGCAGTGTTCCGACCCTCGCCACGTTGCGAGGGAACGATTTCGACAACTTCGACAACAAGAACGCCACCGACTGGATCGAAGTGAGGTGCGCGGTCTAGCCGCTGACGGCGAGAAGCCCGGGTGATCAGCGTTCACGCTGGTCACCCGGCTCTCGTTCCAAGGCGAAAAATCGCACGACCACCCCGTGCGCGACGCCGCTCGTACGAGACGTCGGGATCGCCGACAGCGACAGAGGAGAACGATCCGCCGGCGACACGAGATCGGGGTGCCGTCCGGTCTGGCCGCTCGGATCGAGCGCAGGGCGGCGGCGTGTCACGCCCCACGGCCGGTCGGTCACGGCGCGGGGGCGGGAATGCCTCGGATGCCGCCGCGTTGTTGCTGGCATGACGGACAGCCGCAGCTACAACCAGCAGGTCATTGACGAGTTCCGGGCCAACAACGGTGTCATGAGCGGCACGTACGCCGACGCTCCGCTGTTGCTGCTGACGACCGTGGGCGCGCGCAGTGGTCAGCAGCGGACGTCTCCCGTGCTCTACCTGCGCGACGGGGAGCGGTTCGTGGTCTTCGCGTCCAACGGTGGGGACGCCCGGCATCCCGCCTGGTACCACAACCTGGTGGCGAACCGGCAGGCCACCGTGGAGGTCGGGCAGGAGCGGTTCGAGGCCGTCGTGACCTTCACCGAGGGGACCGAACGGGACGAGCTCTACGCGCGCCAGGTGGCCGCCGAACCCGCGTTCGGGGAGTTCGCGCAGCGCGCCGGGCGGACGATCCCGGTGGTCGCGTTGAGCCGGGGAACGAAGCGGTAACCGGCAGGTTATCGCTGGGTGCGCCTTGGCTTGTCCAGTGGGAGAGTTGTCCATCCTTCAATGGACGCCGGGCGCACTCGGCCCAGGTCACGGCGGCGAGGAGTACACCGCTCGCGCGACAGCCGCCCAGATCAATGGTGGACAGAACAATTTAACGTTCCCTGGACATCGGCATTCGAAAGAGCGCATCCGGATATCGGAGACTTCCCCTGCTGTCAAGAGCCGAACGTAACTGAGCGAGATTCGGGTACAAAGTTCAAGATTCGCGGCGTTCCGTTGCGACCCCGGCCCGGTCGGGCAACTCTGGGGTCAGGCCGAACTATCCACCCTCCGGTCGGTCGGTCACGTGGAATACCTGGCCTTGAACTGAGGTAGTCGCGATGCAATTCAGTGTGTTGGGTTCACTCGAAGTGGTCGACCGCGGTGCGGTGGCGCCCCTCAAGGGCACCAAGCAGCGCGCGGTCCTCGGTTACCTGCTGCTGCACGCCAACGAGGTGGTGGCGACCAGCAGGCTGCTCAAGGCCCTGTGGCCCGACGACGTGCCGTCCACCGCGCGCAAGATGGTGCAGAACGCGGTCTCCGGGCTGCGCACGGTGCTGGCGTCCAACTCCGACCCGTCGCACTCCCCGATGCTGCTCACCCACGCGCCCGGTTACGTGCTGCGCGTCGAGCCCGACCGGATCGACCTCTCCCGGTTCGAGGCGCTGGCCCAGGCCGGACGCGTCGCGTTGACCGAGGGTCGCAGCGACCAGGCCGCGCAGGCGCTGCGCGAGGCGCTCGCGCTGTGGCGCGGTCCCGTGCTCGCCGACCTGGTCGAGACCGGCGTGCACTGGCCGGAGCTGACCAAGCTGCACGACATGCGGGTCTCCGTCATGGAGGACTACTTCGACGTCGAGCTCGCACGCGGGCGGCACCCGGACGTGCTGGGTGAGCTGGAGCCGTTGTTCGAGGCCGAGCCGCACCGCGAGCGCCTGTGCAGGCAGCTGATGACCGCGCTCTACCGCTGCGGCAGGCACGTGGACGCGTTGCAGGTCTACCGCCGCACCCGGACCGCGCTGGTGGACGGGCTCGGCCTGGAACCCGGCCGGGAGCTGCAGGAGCTGGAGCGGGCGATCCTGGACCACGACGCCGCGCTCCAGCTGCCGTCGAACGCGTCGGTGACGCCGCTGCTGCCGCCCGAACCCGCCGTCGCACGGCAGATCGCGCCGCCGCGGGTGCTGGTGTCCTGCCCGACCGGTGAGCAGATCGACCGGCCCACCGTGGTCACCCTGCGGCAGGAGCGGCCGGAGCCGCGCTCCGGGCTGGTCGTGGAGCCTGCGGCCGAGCGCAAGCTGGTCAGCGTGGTCGCGATCGCCCCGCGCCAGCCGACGGGCAAGGACCCCGAGGACGTCGACCAGACCTTCCTGGACATCAGCGTGGCCGTGCGCGCCGAGGTCGAGCGCGCGGGCGGCACCGTGATCGGCGCGGTCGCCTCCGTGCTGCTCGCGGTGTTCGGCGTGCCGCGCGCCCGCGAGGACGACGCCGCGCGGGCCGTGCGCGCCGCGCTGACCATCCGCGACCGGCTGGTCGGGCAGGACCCGACGTCGCCGACCGGGGGCGAGCTGCGGATCGCCATCGCCACCGGCGAGGTGCTCGCGAAGTTCCAGCCCGGCGAGTCCACGCCGATGGTCGCGGGCGCCGTCGTGGACAGCTGCGTGCTGATGACGACCGTGGTCCGCTGCGGGCCGGTGTGGGTCTGCGACACCACTCGCCAGGCCAGCGCCCCGCTGATCGTCTACTCCACCACGTCCGAGGTGCCCGCGGTGTGGAAGGCGGAGGCGGTCCGCGAGAAGCCCGTCGTCGGCGTCGGCAGGCACAACTCCGTGCCGTTCCTGGACCGCGAGCGGGACATGGACCTGCTGCGCGCCACGTTCGGCCAGGTCCGGCGGCGGCAGCGGCCGCAGCTGCTGACCGTGCTCGGCGAGGCAGGCATCGGCAAGACGCGGCTGGTCAGCGAGTTCTCCGACGCCACGGACTCCGCGGGCGGCGACGCGCGAGTGATCACCGCACGGGTGCCGCACTTCGGCGACGACATCACCTCGCGCACCCTGACCGAGCTGGCCCGCGCGTGCGTCGGCATCGCGCACAGCGACTCCGCCACGGTCGCCGAGACGAAGCTGACGCGCCTGGCGCACCGCCTCGTCGGTACCGGCGAGGCGGGCGAACGCATGGTGTCCGGCCTGCTGCCGCTGACCGGCTTCCCCACCAGGCCGTGGCACCTGGTCGACAGCGAGGAGACCTTCTCCGCGCTGCGCAGGCTGCTGGAGGAGCTGGCCGCGGACGGCCCGCTGGCCACCGTGATCGAGGACCTGCACCGCGCCGACGACGAGCTGCTGGAGTTCGTCGCGGGCCTGTCCGACGGGGTCGGGCCGGTGCCGCTGCTGGTCGTCGCGACCGCGCGGCCGGAGCTGCTGGAGCAGCGGCAGGGCTGGCACGGCGGTGCTCGCAACGTCACCACGATGACCTTGGACCCGCTTTCCGACGACGCCGTCGGTGAGCTGCTGGACTCGATGCTCGACGCGGGTGGCGCGCACGACGGCTGGTCGCCGCAGCGGCGCCAGGCCCTGGTCGCCAGGGTCGGCGGGAACCCGCTGTTCGCGATCGAGTACGCCAGGATGATCCGCGTCGGCCGCTCCCGTGACGACCTGCTGCCGCCGAACCAGGTGCGCGGCGTGGTGGCCGCGCGGCTGGACACGCTCTCCACCGCGGAGAAGGCCGTGCTCCAGGACGCCGCGGTCTTCGGCGAGACGGTGACCGCGACGGCGGTCGCCGCGATCGGCGGCTACGACGATGTCGAGAGCGTCGCGCAGTGCCTTGAGCAGCTGGAACGCCGCGACGTGCTGCGGAGGGTGCGCAACGGCGGGATCGGCGGCGAGCAGGCCTACGTGTTCTGCCAGGTGCTGGTCCGCGAGACCGCCTACGCCCAGCTGCCCCGCGTCGCGCGGGCCGAGAAGCACCGCCGCGCCGCCTCGTGGCTGGACGAGCTGGCCGCGGCGGAGCACGGCGACTACGGCGCTGAGCTGCGCGAGCTGCACCACCAGCACGTGACCGCCGCGCTGGGCAAGCCGCTCACCCCGGTCACGGTGCCCAGCATCGCGTCGCCCGCCATCACAACGGTCACCGAACAGTTCTCGGGCTGGGATCGGATCCGGATTCCGTCCTAGTACCTGTCCTGCAAGTCGTCCCGACGCCCCGAGGCGGCACCACCCACGTGCCCCCGTGCGCTGGCTGGCTGGCGTGGTCAGGGTTTTCGCGTTTTGTCACCTAATTGCGCAAAAGAGCGCTCCCAAATCGCATCAAGGTGACAAAACGCGAAAAGAGGAGGGCGCGGGGGTGGGGGCGCCAGGGGGTGAGGGCGCCGGGGGTGGTGAGGTGGTGTTGCCACTTGCAGGACGCGACCTAGCGGTGACGCGCCGTGGCGTAGTGCGACAACTGGGCCAGAGAATCCCGTTTCGTACTCTCAACAAGAAAAGGGGCGCGGGACGAAACGGGTCACCCGGACCAGTTCCGCTGAACCACGCGGAACGGCCGCCCCGGCGATACCACCGCACCCGAATACCCTTCCGGCAACACGAGCTCGCCCACCGACCACCTCTCACCGTCGCGCATCAGCGCCGCACCAGCGGTGTCGAAGACCAGCTCCGGCCCGGGAAGCGCGCTCAGGCCCTCGCCGAGCACCTTCACGCAAGCCTCCTTGCAGGTCCAGTAGCGGAAGAACGCCACCGACCGTTCGGCTTCGGGCAGGGCCGCGATCAGCGCGTGCTCGCCCGGCAGGAACACCCGCTCCGCCATGCCCAGGTAGTCCAGCTCGCGATGCCGCTCGACGTCCGCACCGACCCGGCGATCCCCGGAGACCACCAGCGCGGCGAGCTCTCCGGAGTGCGAGAGGTTGAAGTCCGGGCCGCCGTCCACCCGGGGGCGTCCCGACTCGTCGCGGGTGATCTCCACCTCCGCCGGGGCGACGCCGAGGTGGTCCGCCAGGACCGAGCGCAGCATGGCGCGGGCGATGACGAAGCGCCGACGGTCCTCCGGGTAGGAGTAACCGTCGGCGCGTCGAGTTTCCTTGTCCGACAACACCTCCGACGCGCCTGGGACAGGCCGGTCGAGACGTGTCAGCCAGACGTCCACGGTGTCATCCGGCGAGTTCGGCGGCGAAGATGTCGATCAGCTCGCCCGCCTTCTTCTCCAGGTAGAAGTGGCCGCCGGGGTAGGTGTGCAGCGCGAAGCGGTCCGCGGTCAGCTCGCCCCACGCCTTGAGCTCGTCGTCGTCGGCGCGCGGGTCGCCGTGGCCGCCGAAGGCGGTCAGCGGGATCGGCAGCGGGTCCTCGGCGCGGTGGGCGTACGCCTCGTTCACGGTGAGGTCGGCGCGGAACAGCGGGACGAACAGCTCCAGCAGCTCCGGCTCGTTGATCACCGCGTCCGGCATGCCGCCGAGCACCTTCAGCTCCGCGATCAGCTGCGGTGTCGGCAGGGCGCGCAGCTGCTTGCGGGTGTCCGGCAGCTGCGGGGCGGCGCGGCCGGAGACGAACAGGTGCTTGGGCGGCTGGGCGCCGATCGCGCGCAGCTTGCGGGTCACCTCGAAGGCCACCAGCGCGCCCATCGAGTGGCCGAAGAAGGCGTAGTCGCCGGTGAACTGATCACCGATGTCCGCGACCAGCTCGTCGACCAGGGCGTCCACCGAGGTGAACGCCTTCTCGCGGAAGCGCTCGGCGCGGCCCGGCGGCTGCACCGGGCAGATCGCCAGCCGGTCGCCCGCGATGCCCCGCCACGGGGCGTAGACCGCAGCGCTGGCCCCGGCGTGCGGGAAGCAGAAGACCCTGCGCTGCGTGGTGGGGGCGGCACCGAGCGGCAGCCACCGCGGCGCGTTCGGTCGGTTCGGTGCCGTCATGCGTGTGCTCCTCGTGTCGGTGCCGGTCGCCGGACCGCGCCCCGGGGCAAGTGCTTGTCGGCGCGGTACGGCGACGGCGCTCTCAGTCCGTCTCGACTACCAGATAAGCAGGTGGGGGCTGGATCTGGGCGAGGTCGGATTCAAACACCAGATGTGATCCGTCCCGCTCCACCTCGGTGAACCCGGCGAAGGCGTAGGTCACGTACATCATCCGGTTGCGGCCGGTCTCCACGAACTCCGCGCGCAGCTTGGCGCCGTCGGCCTTGGCCAGGCCCATGATGTGGTTCAGCAGGACCGTCCCCACCCCGCGGGACATCACCCGGCAGGACATCAGCATCATCCGCAGGTGCCACGCGGGCTCGCCGCGCTCGACCAGGGCGAGGCCGATCTTGCCGTAGCTGCCGTAGCGGTCGGTCAGCGACGCGACCAGCAGCAGGTGGTCCGGGGAGGTGCGCAGCGCGTCCAGCTCCTCGTAGGAGTAGGTGCGCCCGGTGGAGTTGAGCTGGTTGGTGCGGACGGTCAGCTCCTCGGCGCGCTGGAGGTCCTCCTCCTGCGCCTGGGAGATGGTGAACTTCATCTCCAGCGTCGCGAGGAACTCCTCGCTGGTGCCGCTGTACTCCTGCTCGATCACGTCGCGCTGCGCGGCCGCGCGGTACATCTCGCGACGGATCTTGGACTCGTCGGTGACGAACTTCGGCCGGAACTCGTCCCGGCGCAGCTCGGTCGCGAGGTCGCCGAGCGCGTCGACGGTCAGCACCGACGGCAGGGCGTGCGCGACCTCCTCGCGCTCGAAGGGCTGGTCGTCGACGAAGGCGATCGCGTCGAGGCCGATGTTGATGGACTTGGCGATCTGCTCGATGTTGCCGGACTTGGCGTTCCAGTTGATCTGCGGGTAGAGGAAGTACTCCTCCAACCCGAACTCACGGAGCTTGGCCATGGCGGCGTCGTGGTCGTTGCGGCTGGCGACCGAGTGCAGGATGCCCAGCTCGTCGAGGCGGCGGATCTCCTCGGCCACCTCGTCGCGCAGCTTGACGTCACCGTCCTCCAGGAGGATGCCCTCCCACACGGTGTTGTCCAGGTCCCACACGACGCACTTGACGCGACCGAGCGCGGGTTTGCCCGTCACAGTGCCACCTCCCGGTAGGCGACTTCGGCGATGGTCAGCTGCTGGAGCTCGGTGCTGCCCTCGATGATTTCCATGATCTTGGAGTCGCGGTACAGCCTGGCGGCCGGATAGTCGGGGCTGCACCCGTTGGCGCCGTGGATCTGCACCGCGTCGCTGGCGGCCCTGGTGGCCGCGGTGGACGCGTGGTACTTGGCGATCCAGGTCGCCATGATCGTCTCGGGGTCGTCGGCGTCCTTGAGCCGTCCGGCGCGCTCGCACAGCAGCGCGGCGGCGTCCCGGCTGGTCACCATGTCGCTGATCTTGGCGCGGATCTGCGGCTGGTCCCGCAGCAGCGCGCCGCCCGCCGAGCGCTGCGAGCTGTAGCGGGCGCTGGCCTCCAGCGCCGCCTGGACGATGCCCAGCGAGCCGCAGGCCACGCTGTAGCGGCCGATGTCCAGCGCTCCGGTCATCACCGTGCCCGCGGCCCAGCCGCGCGGTCCCAGCAGGGCGTCGGGACCGAGCCTGACATCGGTGAAGGTGATCTCGGCGATCATGCTCGACGCGGTGCCCATGATGCGCGACAAGGGCTTCACCTCGACGCCGGGGGTCTCACGCGGCACCAGGAAGGTGCTCATCCCGGCGTCGGTGCGGGAGAAGACCATCATCAGGTCGGCCACCTGGCCGCCGGTGATCCACTTCTTGCGTCCGTTGAGCACCCAGCCGTCGCCGTCGGGCACCGCCACCGTGCCCTCGGCCGTGGAGTCGCTTCCGCTGCGGTCCGGTTCGGACAGGCAGAACACGCCGAAGGTGGCTCCCGTCGCGAGCTCGGGCAGCCACCGCTTCTTCTGCTCGTCGCTGCCCCAGCGGTTGACCGACCAGGACACCATGCCGTGCACGGTCAGCATGCTGCGCAGGCCCGAGCAGCCGCGGCCGATCTCGGTGTGGATCCGGCCGACGGTGACGTAGTCCGTGCCGGACCCGCCGACCTCGGCGGGCAGGAACGGCGCCCACAGGCCGAGCGAGCCGACCTGGTCCAGCAGCGACCTCGGCAGCCGCTCGGTGCGGTCGAACTCCTCGGCGTTGGGCGCGACCTCCGCGTCGACGAACTCCCGGACCCGTTGGGGCGTGGGAGCGTCGACCCGACCGGTGAAGCTCATAGTGACCTCCGTGTGTCGCCTCGCGGCGCCGCTACTTCGCCGCCGCGGTCGACTGGCGCGCGACGAGGTCGGTCATCTGGTCGACGCTGCGGAAGTTGTCCAGCTTCAGCTCGTCGTTGGGGATGCGGACGCCGAAGGTCTTCTCGATGAACATCACCAGCTCCATGGCGAACAGGGAGTTGACGAAGCCCAGCGCGAAGATGTCCTGGTCGTCGGTCAGCTCGATCTTCGGGAACTTGCCGACGATGAACTGGCGGAGCTCTGCGCGTGCGTTGTCGGACATGGGTCCTGCCCTCCTGAGAGTGTTCTGCTGCAAGTACTACCAACGGACAGTGCCGCTGCCAGCGGTGATCCGGCTGTTCTAGGCGAATTGGTAGTACTGGGTCGGGAGTACTAGTAGGTGTAGAAACCCTTGCCGGACTTGCGGCCGTGCAGGCCCGCGTCGGTCATCTGCTTGAGCAGCGGGCACGGGCGGTACTTGCTGTCGGCGAAGTGCTCGTAGAGGACCTCGACGCTGTAGAGGATGGTGTCGACGCCGATGAGGTCCGCGGTCTCCAGCGGGCCCATGGGGTGGCCGAAGCAGCTGCGGAAGACGTCGTCGACGGTCTCCGCGCTGGCGACGCCCTCGTAGACCAGGTAGGCGGCCTCGTTGACGGTCAGCATCAGCACGCGGTTGGACACGAAACCGCTGGCGTCGTTGACGTCGATGCCGCGCTTGCCCGCCGAGGTGAGCAGCTCGCGCACGGTCTCGATGGTCTCGGGCGTGGTGTGGTAGCCCTTGATCAGCTCGGCCGCCGGCTTCATCGGCACCGGGTTCATGAAGTGCACGCCCGCGACCTGGGCGGGGCGCTTGGTCAGCGAGGCCAGCTTGGTGATCGGGATGGCCGAGGTGTTGGCGACGAAGATGGTCTCCGCCTTGCAGGTGGCCTCCAGCTCCAGCCAGACCGCCTTCTTGGTCTCCCAGTTCTCCGTGACGTTCTCGATCACGATGTGCGCCTCGGCGAGCAGGCTCAGGTCGGTGCCCGTGGTGATCAGCGACAGCACCTGCTCGTGGTCGACGGCGGGGCCGCCCATCATCCGGCTCATCCGCGCGTTGAGCTCGATGGCGTTGAGCGCCTTGGCGAGCGCGTCCGGGTCGTTGTCGATCAGGACGATCTGGTGCCCCGCCTGCGCGAAGGTCTGGGCGACACCGGAGCCCATGACGCCGGCGCCAACCACTCCAACAAGACTCATCTCAGCTGTCTCCTTCTTGAACGGGGTCGATCCAGTACCGCTCGCGCTGGAACGCGTAGCCGGGTGCGGTGGTCTTCCGCGCGCCGCGACCGCGGTGGTAGGCGGACCAGTCGATGTGGGCTCCGGTGAGCCAGAGCTTGCCCAGCGCCTCGGTGAGCACCGCCGAGGCCGCGCGCGGGTCGGACTCCCCCGGCAGCGACGGCGTCAGCAGCGACCACCGCTGCGACGGGACCGCCGGGTGGCCGCGGAACATCGCGCCGAGCGACTGGCCCGCGCCGAGCTCCACCAGCGCCGCGTCGGCGTGCTGCGCGGACAGGTGGGAGACCATGTCGGCGAACTGGACCGTGCGGCACATGTGCTCCGCCCAGTAGCCGGGGTCCTTCAGCTGGCGCTCGGTGATCGGCGCACCGGTCACGTTGGACAGGTACGGGATCTTCGGCGTCCTCGGCGTCAGGTTCTGCCGGGCCCACGCGGTCAGGTCGGCGGCGACGGGCCGCAGCGCCCGCGAGTGGAAGGCGTGCGTGGTGCGCAGGTAGCGGCTGGGGACGGCGTGCTCGGCCAGCTTCTCCGCGACGGCGGCGACCTTGTCGGTCGGGCCGGAGAGCACGATCATGGCGGGGCCGTTGACCGCCGCCACGTCCACGCCGAGGTCGGCGGGTGAGCCGATCTTCGCGGTCAGCTCGTCAACGGACAGCGGAACGGCGGCCATCGCGCCCTCGGGCAGCTTCGAGATCAGCTTGGCGCGCACCGCGACCAGGCCGGCGGCCTCGGCCAGGGTCAGGCTCTCCGCGAGTGCCGCGGCCACGAACTCGCCGACGCTGTAGCCCGCGAGCACGCTGGGCACGACTCCCCAGTCCAGCAGCAGCTTCCCGAGCGCGTACTCCACCGCGAACACGGCGGGCTGGACCACCTCGGTCGCCGAGGAGCCGGCGTCCTCGGGCTCCTCGGTCCGGCCCAGCAGGCGGGCCAGGTCGGACACGCCCGCGCCGCGCTCGGCGACCATGTCGGCGACCGGGTCGGCGCCCAGGTGCTCGCGGAAGATCGCGGCGCACTCGTCGATGGCGTCCCGGAAGACCGGCTCGTCGCGGTAGAGGTCGCCGACCATGCCCTTGTACTGCTCGCCGACCCCGGCCAGCAGGAAGCCGACCTCGCGGCCGTCGACGGCGTTGCCGTCGGCCAGCACCCGGGCGCCGGAGTCCGGGCCCAGCGCGCTCGCGGCGTCCTCGGCGGAGGTGACGACGGCCATCCTGCGGTGCTCGAAGGGCTTGCGGCCGATCTGCAGCGTGTAGGCCAGGTCCTCGACCGGCTCGTCGCTGGCCGCGATCCGCGCGGCGAGGGCGTCGGCGGCCTCGGCCGACTGCGCCGACCAGACCAGGAGGGTGTGCTCGCGCGGGTTCGGCTCGTCCTCGGGCTCGGGGGCCTCCTCCAGCACGACGTGGGCGTTGGTGCCGCCGAAGCCGAAGGAGTTGACCCCGGCGAGCCGGGGCCGCTCGCCGCGCTCCCAGGGCACGGTGTCGGCGGTGACCAGGAACTGCTCCCCGGTGCGCTGGAGCTGCGGGTTGGGCGAGCGGTAGTTCAGCGTTCCCGGCAGCTCTTCCTTGTGCAGCGCCAGAACCGTCTTGATCAGCGAGGCGATGCCCGCGGCCTGGTTGAGGTGGCCGATGCCGGACTTGGCCGAGCCGACGCGCAGCAGGTCGGTGCCGGAGAAGACCTGCTGGATCGCCGCGACCTCGGCCGCGTCGCCGAAGACCGTGCCGGAGGCGTTGGTCTCGACGAAGTCGACCTCCTCGGGCTCGACGCCCGCCGCGCCGAGTGCCTCGGCCATCACCGCGGCCTGTCCCTGCACGCTCGGCGCGGTGAACCCGGCCTTGTCGGAGCCGTCGTTGTTGACCGCCCAGCCCCGGATGACCGCGTAGACCCGGTCGCCGTCGGCGAGTGCGTCCTCAAGGCGGCGCAACACCACCGCGCCCGCGCCATCACCGGTGATCTTGCCGTTGGCCCCCGCGTCGAAGGGGCGCACGACCCCGTCCGGGCTGAGCCGGTTGGCCTCGGAGTACCAGTAGCCGGGCGGCTGCACCAGCAGCGAGACGCCACCGGCCACCGCGACGTCGGTCTCCCCCGCCGCCAGGCTGGTGCACGCGGTGCACACCGCGACCAGCGAGGTGGCGCTGTGCGCCTGCACGGCGGCCGCGGGGCCGGTGAGATCCAGCGAGTAGGAGACCCGACCGGCCAGGGTGTCCTTGTCGTTCAACAGGATCAGGTGCTCCGGCCCGACCTTGACCCACAGGTCCCCGTGGTTCATCAGGTTGACCATCAGGTAGGTCGACGGACCGCAGCCCGCGTAGACCGCGACCGTTCCGTCCACAGTGGAGGGATTGATCCCGGCGTCCTCCAGCGCGCGCCACGCCTGTTCGAGGAACACGCGGTGCTGCGGGTCCATCAGCCTGGCCTCTTCGGGGTCGATCCCGAAGAAACCGGGGTCGAACAGCTCCATCCCCGCGATCCCCGCCGAGACCGGCACGTAGGCGGGGTCGTCGGCGTGCTCGGCCGGCACACCCGCCGCGATCAGCTCCTCGCGGCTGTGCCGGACGATCCCGGTCCGCCCGGCGAGCATGTTCTCCCAGAACTCACCGGCGTCCTCGGCTCCGGGGAACCGCCCGGCGAGGCCGACGACGGCGATGTCACCGGAGAAACCCTCGTCGAAGTCACCGCTGACTTCACTGTCGTCGACCGTCATCGCCGTTCCTACTTTCCGCTCTTCCTGGCGCGCGCCCGGCCTGCCGCCCTGCGACGCCGTTCACCGCGCTGCGCGCTGCCCTTCAAAGCCGCACCGCTCGTCAAACCCGCCGCGGGTGCGTCAGTCCTCGGAACCGCCGACGTGGCCGAGGCCACCGCGCCCTGCTCGCCGAGCAGCTCGGCGAACTGGGCCACCGTCGGCTTCTCGAACAGGCTCGCCGCGGCCAGTTCGGTGGCGAACTCCTTGGACAGCCTGGCGATGACCACCAGTCCGACCAGCGAGGTCCCGCCGAGCTCGAAGAACGGGTCGTGCACGCCGACCTGTTCCAGGCCAAGGCATTCCTGCCACACCAGCGCGACGCGGCGTTCGACGTCGTTGCGCGGGGCCAGGTAGGCCACGCGCAGGTCCGGCCTCGGGTACCGCTCGGACACCGGGACCACGCCGACGTCGGCGACCGCGTCCATCGAGTTCAGCTCGGCGAACGTGCGGACCGCCTCCGGCAACGGCCGGGTGAGCACCAGCACCTGGGGGGCACCGGAAGCGACGATCCTGCTCAGCTCGTCGACACCGTCCTCGTTGCCGATGCCGTACTTGGCACGGTAGTCGCGAACGGCCTGCTGCATCTCGGCTGAGCCGGAAAGCGCGTCATTTGACCAGTTGTCGTACTTCCAGGCGCCCCAAGCCACTGACACGACGTGCTTGGCTGTGCTAGCGGTGACGGACTCGGCCGCCGCGAAGGCGTCCAGGAAGGCGTTCGCGGCGGCGTAGTCGTACTCGCCGACCGCGCCGACCACGGTCACCGCCGAGGAGTAGAGCACCAGCAGCTCCACCGGCTCGGCGCGCAGTGCCTCCGCGATGGCCAGCGTGCCGGTCACCTTGGGCGCCAACACCTCCGCGGCCTGCTCGCGGCTCTTGGTCTGCAACAGGCCCTTGCCCGCGACACCGGCCGCGTGCACCACGCCGTGCAGTTCGCCGAAGTGCTCACGCGCGGTGCGCAGCATGTCCTTGACCTGCTCCGGCTCGGTCACGTCGGCGCAGATCGGCAGGACCTCCGCGCCCAACGCCACCAGGTCCTTCAGCTCCAGCAGGGTCCTGCTGGTCTTGTCGTCGGGGCCGTGGACCTCGATCCAGTCGTTCCAGCGGTCCTGTTCCGGCAGCTGCGAACGGCCGACGAGCGCGAGCCGGGTCCCGAGCCGCGCGAGCCTGCGGGCCAGCGCCAGACCGAGACCGCCAAGGCCACCGGTGACCAGGTACGCCCCGCCCGGCCGCCACGCCGCCGACTCGTCGAGCTCGCCCGCGGTCTCGGTCAGGTCCGCGACCTCGAAGTCCCGCAGCCAGCGGCGACCGCGCCGCCACGCCGCCGGGACCCCGCCGGTGCCCGCCTCGGTGCCGAGGGCGACGGCCTCCCGCCCGAGCAGGTCGGACTCGCGCAGCAGCTGCGCGGCGATCTTCGCGGGCTCGGTGGTGGACTCCACGTCGACGTAGCGCGGGTGCACCAGCGGGTACTCGTGGTCGATCGCGCCGACCGCGCCGAACACCATGGCGGAGACGGGGTTCGCCGCGTCCTCGCCGAGCACGTCGAAGGTGTCCACCCCGGCGGCGACGAGCAGGACCTCACGGTTGGGCAGCACCGACCCGAGCGCCTGGGACAACGACATCAGGCTGTAGAACCCGTGCTCCACGGCGGTGTCGTGGTCGGCGAGTCCCTTGTGGACACCGAAGGCGTGCACGATCCGCAGCGGCAGGTCCGCCTTGTCGGCGATGCCGTCGAGCACCAGCCGGTAGTGCTCGGCGTCGCTCGGGTCGATGGTGATCACGTTGCTCTGGCGGGAGAACGCCGGGCCGGGCTCGACGGTCAGCACCTCGTGCCCCGCCGTCGCGGCGAGCGCGGCCAGCTCGTCGCCGACGTGCGCCCGCTCAGCGAAGACGATCACCGTGGTGGGCTTGGCCTCCGACAGCGAGAGCTTCGCGTCCTGCCTGCGCCAGATCGGCGTGTGCGAGAACATGCCGGGCTTGCCGTCCGCGGGCTTGTCGGCCTTGGCGGCGTTGTCCTTGAAGCCCATGTCCGCCAGGTGGTCCGGCTGGTCGTCGGCGTAGTCGGGCCAGTACCGGATGCGCTGGAACCGGTAGCCGGGCAGGGCGACCAGCGCCCGGTCGGCGGAGTGCCCGGCGGCGAAGTCCACCGGGACGCCGAGCTGCCACAGCTGTCCGAGCGCGGTCAGGAAACCCTCCCGGTCCGCGGTCAGCGCGACGGTGGGGATCGTGGCGTGCTCGGTGCTGCCGATGATCACGTCGGCGTGCTGGGCGAGCGCGGCGACATCGTCCTTGATGGACAGACCGGTCGGGGTCGCGTCCACGCTGAGCGCGTCGGCCAGCGAGACCTTCCCGTTGACCACGGCCGCGACCTGCGCGCCGACGCCGTGGCCGACCACGGCGGAGGGCTTGATCCCCCACGCGCGCAGCAGTTCCACGAGCGCGTACTCCGTAGCGAACGCCTCGCCCAAGCCGGAGCACTGGTCGTAGGCGGCCTTGAACGCGGGCTCGGTGTCGTAGAGCGAGGTGCTGTCACCGGCCTGGCCGGACAGGACGAGTGCGACACGAGCCTTGGTGCTCGGCGTGTCCACAGGGGACAGTCCGGAGCGGAGCTTGGCCACCGCGTCGGCGATGTCCCGCACCACAACGGTTCCGCGCAGTGGGTGCCCGGTGCGGCGGGCCTGCGTGGTGTAGGCGACGTCGGCCAGGTCGAGCGCCGGGTTGGCGTCGAGGTGGTCGGCCAGCGCCGTCACGGCCTCGGCGAAACCGCCCTGGCTCTTGGCGGAGACGGTGACCAGCTGCGCGCTCGTCGCGCCGACCGGCTTGGCCTCGTCGGCGGGGACCTGTTCCAGGATGAAGTGGGCGTTGGTGCCCGACCAGCCGAAGGAGCTGACACCGGCGAGCACCGGACTGTCCTCGGTGGACCGGAACGGGGTGAGGCCCTGGACCGGGCGGACCGCGCCGTCCACTGTGACCACCGAGTTCGGCTCGGTCAGGTTGCGGTTGCCCGGCATCTCGTTGTGCTGCAAGGCCAGCACGGTCTTGATCAGACCGGCCATGCCCGCGGCGGCCAGGGTGTGGCCGATGTTGGACTTCACGGCGCCGACGTGGAGCGGGTTGTCCAGGGGGCGGTCCTCGAAGATCTCGCGCAGCACGCTGAACTCGATCGAGTCGCCCAGCGGTGTGCCGGAACCGTGCGCCTCCACGTAGGAGATCTGCTCCGGCGTGACCCCGGCGGCGGCGTGCGCGGCGCGGATCACCGCGAGCTGCGCCGCGCGGTTGGGCGCGGTGAGGCCGTTGCTCTGACCGTCCTGGTTGGTCGCGGTGGCCTTGATCAGCGCGCGCGGCCGGTCACCGGGGCGGACCGTGGAGGCCCGGCGCAGGACGACCGCGCCACCGCCCTCGCCGATCACGTAGCCGTCGGCGGAGGCGTCGAAGGTCTTCGTGCGGCCGTCCTCGGCGAGCATGCTCATCTTGCACGCCTGCACGAAGGTCTCCGGCGAGAGGATGCCGGAGGTCGCGCCGACGATGGCGATGTCGCACTCACCGCGCTGGAGGCTCTGCACGGCGAGGTGCATCGCGACCAGCGAGGACGAGCACGCGGTGTCCACGGTGAGGCACGGGCCGTGCAGGTCGAGGTGGTAGGCGATGCGCCCCGCCGCCGCGCTCAGCGAGTTGCCGAGGCTGAAGTACGGGTCGTTGGAGCACGCCTCGCCGTCGACCTCCAGCTGCCGGAAGGAGTACTGGAGCGAGTCGATCAGACCGGCGAACACTCCGGTGCAGCTGCCGCGCAGCTCCTCGGCGGTGACGCCCGCGTCCTCGATCGCCTCCCAGACCAGCTCCATCAGCAGCCGGAACTGCGGGTCGAGCCGACGGGCCTCCTGCGGGGAGAGGCCGAAGAACGGCGCGTCCCACCCGGCGATGTCGTCGATGAAGCCACCGGCCTGGGTGTAGGCCTTGCCGGGCGCGGTCCGGTCGGGGTCGTAGAACTTCGAGGCGTCCCACCGGTCCTCGGGCACCTCGCGGATGACGTTCGCGCCCTCGGCCAGCATGTCCCAGTACTGCTCGGGGGTGTTGCTGCTGCCCGCGAACCGGCACGCCATGCCCGCGATCGCGATCGGCTCGTCACTGACGACCTGGGTCGGGACAACCGGAGCGGGAACGTCCTCACTGTCCACACCGGACAGCTCGGCCAGCAGGTGCGCGGCGAGCGCGGCCGGCGTGGGGTGGTCGAAGACCAGCGTCGGCGGCAGCACCAGACCGGTGTCGGCGTTGAGCCGCCCGCGCAGCTCGACGGCGGTCAGCGAGTCGAAGCCGAGCTTGGTGAACGGCTCGTCGGGCAGGATGTCGTCGATCCCGTTGTGGCCGAGCACTTCCGCCGCGTAGGTGCGCACCAGCTCCAGCAGCACGCGGTCGCGCTCGGCCTCCGACAGCCCGGCCAGCCGCTCCCGCCACACCCCGGACTCGGCGGCCTCGCGGGCGCGGGCGGCCTCCTCCTCGGCGATGGCCAGCACCGCGGGCAGGTCGCCGATGAGCGGGCTCGGGCGCAGTGCGGTGAAGGTCGGCGCGAAGGTGCGCCAGTCGATGTCGGTGACGGTCAGCGTCGTGTCGTCGTTGTCCAGCGACTGCTGCAACGCGGCAACGGCCAGGTCGGGGGCCATCGCGGGCACACCGAGCTCGGTGAGGAACGCGTCGATCTCCTCGCCGACGCTCATGCCGACCTCGCCCCACCGGCCCCACGACACGGCGGTCGCGGTCAGGCCCTGGGCGCGGCGGTACTCCGCGAAGGCGTCGAGGAAGGTGTTCGCGGCGGCGTACGCGGACTGGCCGCCGTTGCCGAGCACACCGCCGATGGAGGAGAACATCACGAAGGCGTCGAGCTCGGTGCCCTCGGTCAGGCGGTGCAGGTTGAGCGTGCCGTCCACTTTGGACCGCAGGACCTCGGCGAACTCGTCGGCGGTGACCGACTCCAGCGGGTCCATCCGGAGCACACCGGCACCGTGGATGATCGAGGTCGGGGTGTCGCCAGCCGCCTTCAGCTCGTCGAACACCTCGGTCAGCGCGTCGAGGTCGGCGGTGTCGCACGCGCGGACCGTGACCCGGGCACCGAGCTCGGTCAGCTCCGCGACCAGCTCGGCGGCGCCGGGAGCGGCCTCGCCACGGCGCGAGGTGAGCACGATGTGCCCTGCCCCGTTGCGCGCCAGGTGCAGTGCGACCTTGCCGCCGATGCCGCCGGTGCCACCGGTGATCAGCACGGTGCCGCCGGGACGCCAGGCCCGCTTGGGCGCGGTGGTGCCAGCCTCGGTGAAGCGGCGGGCGAGCAGGCCGGAGGGGCGCACGGCCAGCTGGTCCTCACCGGCCAGACCACCCAGGACGGAGGTCACGAGGTGCTTGGCGCGCTCCCCGACCTCGGCGGGCAGGTCGATCAGGCCGCCCCAGCGCAGGGGCTGCTCGATCGCGGCGACCCGGCCGAGGCCCCAGAGCTGCGACTGGATCGGCGCGGAGACGGTGTCGCTGTCGGCGGCGGCGACCGCGCCCTGCGTGGCAGCCCACACCGCCGCGTCGATCCCGGCGTCGGCGGTGGCCTGCATCAGCGCGATGGTCGCCGCGACGCCGAAGGACAGCGGGCCGTGCGCCTCCTCGGCCAGGCCCAGCAACGAGAGAACGCCTCGGACTTCGGTGGCACCGCTGAGCTTCGCGGCGAGTTCCGCGCGGTCAGCGGTGTCCACGGTGATGGTCCGGACGGTCGCGCCGCCCGCCGTCAAGGCTTCGGTGACGCCGCCGACCCACGCGTGGTCGGCCTGCGTGGTGGGCACCGCGAGGAGCCACAGTCCGGCGACGGAGGACCCGCTCCCGGTGACCGGCTTCCAGGTGACGCGGTACCGCCAGGTGTCCACAACGGACAGTTGCTGCCGAGAGCGACGCCAGCCCGCGAGGGTCGGCAGCACCGCGCTCAGCGTGGCGTGGCCGTCCGCGTCGGCGACCGCGAGCTCGGCGGCGAGGGCTTCGAGGTCGCCGTTGTCCACGGCCTCCCAGAACCGCGCCTCCTCCGGCGAGCCGCTGGAGACGACCTCGCCGCCGCCTTCGAGCGCGGGGTCGCTGAGCCAGTAGCGCTTGCGCTGGAAGGCGTACGTGGGAAGGTCGATCCGCTGTGCGCCAGTGCCCGCGAAGACCGCGGACCAGTCGAGCGGGAGACCACGGCTGTGCGCGCGGGCCAGCGCGAGCGTCGCGGTGTGCGCCTCGTCGCGGTCCTTGCGCAACACCGGAACGAAGACGGCGCGTTCGCCGGCGTTGTCCGCGCCCATCGCGGAGAGGACGCCGTCCGGGCCGATCTCGACGTAGGTGGTGACGCCGTAGGACTCCAGCGCCTTGATGTTGTCGGCGAAGCGCACGGCGTCGCGGACGTGGTTGACCCAGTAGTCGGCGGTGGTGACCTCGCCCTGGGCGACCATCTCGATGCCGGGCTCCGCGTAGGCGATAGTCGATGCGACCGCGCGGAAGTCCTCCAGCATCCCGTCCATCAGCACCGAGTGGAAGGCGTGCGAGACGGTGAGGCGCTTGACCTTGCGGCCCTCACCCTTGAAGTGCTCAGCGATCTTCTCGGCCTCGGTGGCGTCGCCGGAGACCACCACGGACATCGGGCCGTTGACGGCGGCGATGCCGACGCGGTCGGTCAGGTGCGGCGCGACCTCGGCCTCGGTGCACTGGATCGCGATCATGGCTCCGCCGGTGGGCAGCGCCTGCATCAGGCGGCCCCGCGCCGCGACCAGCCGGGCGGCGTCCTCCAGCGAGAACACCCCGGCGACGTGCGCGGCGGCGATCTCGCCGATGGAGTGACCAGCGACGAAGTCCGGCTTGAGGCCCCAGGACTCGACGAGCCGGTAGGCCGCGACCTCCAGCGCGAACAGCGCGGGCTGCGCGTTGCCGGTCTGGTTCAGCGCGTCGGCGTCGTCACCGAAAACGATCTCCTTGACGCCGGGCAGGTGCGCGCACACGGCGTCGAAGGCCTCGGCGTAGGCGGGGAAAGCCTCGTAAAGCCCCCGCCCCATGCCGAGGCGCTGTGAGCCCTGGCCGGTGAACAGGAATGCGGTCTTGCCATCGGTGACCTGGCCGAGCACCACGTCGGTGGAGGACTCGCCCTCGGCGAGCGCGGTCAGCCCGGCCAGCAGCTCGGCGCGCCCGGCGGCGACGACGACCGCGCGGTGCTCCAGCGCGGCCCGGCTCGTCGCCAGCGAGAACGCCACGTCCACATCGGACAGATCGGCATTGGAGTCCACAAAGGACTTGAGTCGGCGGGCCTGCGCCTTCAACGCCTGGGCGGACCGGCTCGACAGCACCCACGGCACGGTCGGCAGCTGGCCGACGACCTCGGGAGCCTCGGCGGCCTCCTCGGTGGGAGCCTGCTCGATGATCACGTGCGCGTTGGTGCCGGAGACGCCGAAGGAGGACACGGCCGCGCGGCGCGGGCGGTCGACGGCGGGCCACGGCTGGGCCTCGGTCAGCAGGGACACCGCGCCCGCGGTCCAGTCGACCTGGGACGAGGGCGCGGTGACGTGCAGGGTCTTCGGCAGCACGCCGTGCCGGATCGCCTCGACCATCTTGATGATGCCCGCGACGCCGGCGGCGGCCTGCGTGTGGCCGATGTTGGACTTCAGCGAGCCGAGCCACAGTGGACGGTCGGACTCGCGTCCCTTGCCGTAGGTGGCGATGAGCGCCTGGGCCTCGATCGGGTCCCCGAGCGGGGTTCCGGTGCCGTGCGCCTCGACGGCGTCGATGTCGCCGGGGGCGAGGCGGGCGTTGCTCAGCGCCGCACGGATGACCCGCTGCTGCGCGGGACCGTTCGGCGCGGTGAGACCACTGGACGCGCCGTCCTGGTTGGTGGCGGAACCCCGGATGACGGCGAGCACCTTGTGACCGTTGCGCTGCGCGTCGGAGAGCTTCTCCAGCAACAGCATGCCGACGCCCTCACCCCAGCCCGTGCCGTCGGCGGAGTCGGAGAACGCCTTGCAGCGGCCGCTCGGGGACAGGCCGCGCTGCCGGGAGAACTCGATGAACGGCCCCGGGGTGGCCATCAGCGTGACACCACCGGCCAGTGCCAGCGAGCACTCGCCGGAGCGCAGGGCGTTGGCGGCCAGGTGCACCGACACCAGCGAAGACGAGCACGCGGTGTCGATGGAGACGGCGGGCCCCTCAAGGCCGAAGGTGTAGGCGACCCGGCCGGAGGCGACGCTGCCCAGGCTGCCGGTGCCGAGGTAGCCCTCGAACGCGGCGGGCGGCACCTGCAACCGGGACGCGTAGTCGTTGTAGATCACCCCGGCGAAGACACCGGTGTCGGTGCCCTTGAGCGACGCCGGGTCGATCCCCGCCCGCTCGATGGCCTCCCACGAGACCTCCAGCAGCAACCGCTGCTGCGGGTCGGCGGCCAGCGCCTCGCGCGGCGACATGCCGAAGAACTCCGGGTCGAAGTCCGCGGCGTCGTGCAGGAACCCGCCCTCCCGGCTGTAGGAGGTGTGCGCGACCTCGGGGTCGGGGTTGTACACCTCCGGGCTCCAGTCCCGGTCGGCCGGGAATCCCGACACCGCGTCCGCGCCGTCGGCCACCAGCCGCCACAGGTCCTCTGGCGAGGCGACCTCACCGGGGAAGCGGCAGCTCATGCCGACGATCGCGATCGGCTCGAAGTCCCGCTCCTGCACGTCGTGCAGGCGGCGGCGGGTCTCCCGGAGATCCGTCGTCAGCCGCTTCAGGTATTCGAGGTACTGCTCTTCTGTCGCCATGTCTGCCGCAACTCCCTTGAGGACTGTGTCCGGGGCGCACGCGCAAGGGGTCCCCAGACCAAGCCGACCACATCGGCGGGGAGGTTGTTAGTGCACATTCACCTAGACCCTGTCGCGTCGGGGTGGGGCCGGCCCATGCGGAAGCTCGCCTCGGCACGTCGCTGTCCGACGTGCCGAGGCGAGCCCTTCCAGGCCGGGTCGGTCAGGCCCCCAGCTCGTTGTCGATGAGCGCGAAGATGTCCTCGGCGGTCGCCGAGCGCACGTCGCTGTCCGCGTCGGCGTCGTCCGACCTGGGCGCCGCCTTGGCGTTCCACGTGGACAGCAGGCGGCGCAGCCGCGCGTCGATGTCGGCGCGCTCGGCCTCCCCCGGCTCGGCTGCCGAGATCAGGTTCTCCAGCCTGCTGATCTCGTCGGTCAGCGGCACCCCGCCAGCGGCCTCGTCCGGCACCACCTCGGTGAGCAGGTACTTGGCCAGCGCGTCCGGCGCGGGGTAGTCGAAGATCATCGTGGTCGGCAGCTTCAGACCCGTTGCCGCGCCGAGGGAGTTGCGCAGCTCGACCCCGGTCAGGGAGTCGAAGCCCAGCTCGACGAAGCCCCGGCTCGCACCGACCGTCTCGGCCGACGCGTGGCCGAGCACCATCGCCACCTGGGAGCGCACCAGGTCCAGCAGGTGCCGCTCGCGCTCGGCCTCCGACAGCCCGGCCAGGCGCTGCCTGAGCGCGTCGGCCTGGCCGGCGGCGTCGGCCTGGGCCACGCGGCGGGACGGGGCCTTGACCAGCTCGCGCAGCAGCGGCGGGACCATCCCGGTGCGGGCCCCCGCCTGGAGGAACGGCAGGTCGATCTTCATCGGCACCGCGACCGCGGCGCCGACGGCGTGCGAGGCGTCGAAGAGCGCCATGCCCTCGTCCCCGCTGAGCGCGCCGAAACCGTTGCGGCTCATGCGGTCCACGTCGCTGTCGGCCAGGGTGTCGGTCATCCCGTCCGCCCACAGGCCCCACGCCTGGGACTGTGCGACCAGGCCGTGGGCGCGACGGTGCTCGGCGAGGGAGTTGAGGAAGACGTTGGCCGCGGCGTAGTTTCCCTGGCCCGGCGTGCCCATGACACCGGCCGCCGAGGAGAACAGGACGAACATCGCCAGGTCCCGGTCCTTGGTCAGCTCGTGCAGGTTCCACGCCGCGTCGACCTTGGGCAGCAGCACCTTGCGCACCCGCTCCGGGGTGAGCTGGCCGATCAGGCCGTCGTCGAGCACACCGGCGGTGTGCACCACGCCGGTCAGGTCGACCTGGCTCAACAGAGCCGAAAGCGCCTCGCGGTCGGCCGCGTCGCAGGCCGCGATCGTCACCGACGCGCCCAGCTCCTCCAGTTCCGCGCGCAGCTCGGCGGCACCGGGGGCGGACTCGCCGCGCCTGCTGGTCAGCAGGAGGTTGCGCACACCGTGCTCGGTGACCAGGTGCTTGGCCAGCCGGCCGCCGAGGCCGCCGGTGCCACCGGTGATCAGGACCGTGCCCTCCGGCCGCAGCGGTCGCGGGATGGTCAGGACGAGCTTGCCGATGTGCTTGGCCTGGCTGATGAAGCGGAACGCCTTCGGCGCGTCGCGCACGTCCCAGGTCTTGATCGGCAGCGGTGCCAACGCGCCCCGCTCGAAGAGCTCGATCAGCTCCTGCCACATCTCGGCCGTGCGAGCCTCACCGGCCTCGTAGAGGTCGAACGCGTCGTACTTGACGTTCGGGTGGTTGACGGCCACCTCCTCCTGGGAGCGGATGTCGGTCTTGCCCATCTCCAGGAACCGGCCGCCGCGCGGCAGCAGGCGCAGCGAGGCGTCCACGAAGTCGCCCGCGAGCGCGTCGAGAACGACGTCGACGCCCTCGCCGTTCGTCGCGGCCAGGAACTCCTGCTCGAAGTCCAGGGTCCGCGAGTTGGCGATGTGCTCGATCCCCATTTCCCGCAGGACGTGGTGCTTGCCGAGGCTCGCCGTGCCGAAGACCTCGGCCCCGAAGTGCCTGGCGATCTGGGTCGCGGCCATGCCGACACCACCGGCGGCGGCGTGGATGAGGATCTTGTCCCCCTCCTTCAGCGCGCCGATGTCCTTGAGGCCGTAGTAGGCGGTCAGGTACACCACCGGCACCGAGGCCGCCTGCTCGAAGGTCCAGCCGTCGGGGATGTGGGTGACGTAGGCGCGGGTCACCGCGGCGACCGGGCCGAAACCGCCGTCGAGCAGGCCCATCACCTTGTCGCCGACGGCGAGGTCGTTGACCTCGGAGCCGACCTCGGTGACCACGCCCGCCGCCTCGTAGCCGGGACGGCCGGTGTGCTCGCCGAGCATGCCGAGGACGTTGAGCGCGTCACGGAAGTTCATGCCGGTGGCGCGGACGTCCAGGCGGATCTGGTTGGGCAGCAGCGGTTCCAGGGCGTCCGGGGCGGGCAGCAGCTCCAGGTCGTTGAGCGAGCCGCGGACCTTCACCCCGGCCCGCCACGCCGTCTCCCCGGCAGGCGGGGCGAGTACGCCGCCGTTGGCGATGCCGACCAGGCGGGCGGCGAAGAGCTCGCCGTCGCGGTGCAGCAGCTGCGGCTCCCCCGTCGCGATCGCCGAACCGACCACAGTGGACAGTTCGCTGTCCGGGACGGAGGGCTCGACGTCGACGAGGACGAAGCGCTCCGGGTTCTCCGACTGCGCGGAGCGGATCAGGCCCCACACCGCCGATCCCGGAAGGTCGGTCACGTCGTGGCCGGTGTCCAGGGCGACCGCGCCCCTGGTCAGCACGACGAGGGTGGCGTCGTGGTCGGCCGCGAGCCACTGCTGCGCGATGTCGAGCACGCGGGTGACCTCGGCGTGGGTGGTCTCCACCACGTCGTCACGGCTGGGGTTCAGCGCGAGGACGACCGGGCCGGACTCCGACTCGCCGAAGGCGCTCCACGGCACCGGGTCGGCGGCGGGCACCGGGGACCAGGTGAGGGTGAACATCGACTCCGCGCGCGGGGCGGCGGCCGAGGCGAACTGGTCGGTGGAGACCGCGCGCACGGCGAGGGTGTCCACGGAGATCACCGGGGCACCGCCGGAGTCCGCCGCGACCACCTCGGCGGAGTCGTCCCCGGTCGGGGTGATCCGGACGCGGAGGATCTTCGCGCCGGTCGCGTGCAGGGTGACGCCGCGCCAGGCGAAGGGCAGCGCGCCCTCACCCTCGTTGTCCCGCAGGAACATCCCGTGCAGCGCCGCGTCCAGCAGCGCGGGGTGGATGCCGAACTCGCCGCCCTTGGCCTTCGCCGCGTCGGGCAGCTCGACCTCGGTGAAGATCTCCTCGCCCCGCCGCCACGCGGCCTTGAGGCCCTGGAACGCCGGGCCGTAGGCGAACCCGCTCCCCGCGAGGTCGGCGTAGAGGCCCTCCAGCGCGATGCTCTGCGCTCCCGCCGGCGGCCACTCCGCCAGACCGGCGTCCACAGTGGACCCGGACTCGACGAGGGTGCCCTGGCCGTTGAGGGTCCACGGCTCGGAACCGCCGCCCCGCGAGTAGATCGCGACCGGACGGCCGGTGTCCTCGGGAGCGCCGACGACGACCTGGACCGCGACCGAGCCGGTGGCGGGCAGGATCACCGGCGCGAACAGGGTCAGCTCCTCGACCGTGCCGCAGCCGACCTCGTCGCCCGCGCGGATGGCCAGCTCGACCAGCCCGGCGCCGGGGACCAGGACCGTGTCGCCGACCGCGTGGTCGGCCAGCCACGGCTGCGTGGCGAGGGAGAGCCTTCCGGTGAAGACCAGGCCGTCGCCCTCGGCCAGCGACAGCGCCGCGCCGAGCAGCGGGTGCCCTGCGGGCTCAAGGCCCGCGCGTTCGACGTCGGCGACCTCGCCGTCGCTCTCCAGCCAGAAGTGCCGGTAGTCGAAGGCGTAGGTGGGCAGGTCGACGCGGCGCGCGCCGGTGCCCGCGAAGAAGGCCGCCCAGTCCGGCTCGTGACCGGCGCAGTGCACGCGGGCGAGGGCGGAGACGACTCCGGCCGTCTCGTCGCGGTCCTTGCGCAGCAGCGGGATGAAGACCGCGTCGCCCTCCACGCAGTCCACGCCGGTCGCCGACAGTGCGCCGCTCGGGCCGACCTCGACGAACCTGGTGACGCCCTTGGCCTCCAGGGTCCGGACACCGTCGAGGAACCGGACGGGCCTGCGGATGTGGCGCACCCAGTAGTCCGGGTCGGCCAGCTCCGCGCCGGTCACGGCGGAGCCGGTCAGCGTGGAGACGATCGGGACGCGCGGCTCGTTGTAGGTGAGGCTCGCGGTGACCTCGCGGAAGTCGTCCAGGATGCCGTCCATCAGCGCGGAGTGCGACGCCTGGCTGATCGGCAGCCGCTTGACCTTGCGGCCGCGCTCGCGGAAGACCTCGGCGACGGCGAGGCCCTGCACCTCGTCCCCGGAGATGACCACCGACGTCGGGCCGTTGATGGCGGCGATGCCGATCCGGTCACCGGAGAGGACCTCCAGCACCTCTTCCTCGGTCGCCTGGATCGCGATCATCGCGCCGCCCTCCGGCAGCGTGTTCATCAGGCGCCCGCGCTCGGTGACCACCCGCACCGCGTCCTCAAGCGACCACACGCCGGAGGCGTAGGCGGCGCAGAACTCGCCGATGGAGTGACCCGCGACGTAGGCAGGGTGGACACCCCACGACTCCAGGAGGCGGAACAGCGAGACCTCGATGGCGAACAGCCCCGGGAACATGTAGTCGATGCGGTCCAGCAGCGGCGAGCTGTCGAAGACGACCTCGCGCAGCGGCTGAGCGAGGTGCTTGTCGAACTCGGCGGCGATCTCGTCGAAGCTCTCGGCGAAGGCCGGGAACGCGGCGTGCAGCTCGCGGCCCATGCCCAGGTACTGCGAGCCGCCGCCGGTGAACAGGAACGCGGTCTTGCCCGCGACGGCCTCGCCGGTCACCAGGTCGGGCGAGGACAGACCGTCGGCGAGGGCGCGCAGCGCGGAGAGCCGGTCGCCCTCGGCGGGGACCACGGCGGCCCGGCGCTCGTGGTTCGTGCGCGTAGTGAGCAGTGAGAAGGCGATGTCCAGCTCGGAGACTCCGGGGTTGGAGTCCACATAGGACAGCAGGCGCTCCGCCTGGCCGCGCAGCGACTCGCTGGTCACCGCGGAGAGCACCCACGGCACGACCGGGAGCTCGGCGGTGACCTCGGGGGCCTCCTCCTCGACGGCGGGGGCCTGCTCCAGGATCAGGTGCACGTTGGTGCCGGAGATGCCGAACGAGGAGACCGCGGCGCGACGGGGGCGGTCGACCTCCGGCCACGGCTGCGCCTCGGTGAGCAGCGAGACCTCACCGGCGGACCAGTCGACCTGCGTGGAGGGCTTGTCGATGTGCAGGCTCTTCGGCAGCACGCCGTGCTCGATGGCCTTCACCATCTTGATGATCGCCGCCACACCGGCGGCGGACTGGGTGTGGCCGATGTTGGACTTGACCGAGCCCAGCCACAACGGGTCGCTGTCCCCGCGCTCCCGTCCGTAGGTGGCCAGGAGTGCCTGCGCCTCAATGGGATCGCCGAGCGCGGTTCCGGTGCCGTGCGCCTCGACGACGTCGATCTCGTGGGAGGCGAGCCGCGCGTTGGCCAGCGCCGCCTTGATGACGCGCTGCTGCGACGGGCCGTTCGGGGCGGTGAGCCCGTTGGACGCGCCGTCCTGGTTGACCGCCGAGCCGCGCACGACCGCGAGGACCTTGTGGCCGTTGCGCTGCGCGTCGGACAGGCGCTCCAGCAGCACCATGCCCGCGCCCTCGGCCCACATCGTGCCGTCCGCGCCGTCGGCGAATGCCTTGATGCGGCCGTTCTCGGCGAGACCGCGCTGGCGGGAGAACTCCACGAAGGCGTGCGGTCCCGCCATGACCGCGACACCGCCCGCGAGGACGAGCGAGGTCTGCCGGTTGCGCAGGGCCTGCACGCCGAGGTGCACCGCGACCAGCGCCGACGAGCACGCGGTGTCGATGGAGACGGCGGGGCCTTCGAGGCCGAGGGTGTAGGCGATCCGTCCGGAAAGGACACTGCCGGAGACACCGGTGGCCAGGAAGCCCTCGACCTCCCTGGGGACCGAGCCGATGCTGCTGATGTAGTCGAGGTGCATGACACCCGCGTAGACGCCGGTGTCGCTGCTCTTCAACGTGGTCGGGTCGATCCCGGCCCGCTCGATCGCCTCCCACGTGACCTGGAGCAGCAGTCGCTGCTGCGGGTCCATCGCGACGGCCTCGCGCGGGCTGATGCCGAAGAACTCCGGGTCGAACAGGGAGGCGTCGTGCAGGAAGCCGCCCTCGCGCACGTAGGTCGTCCCGGGGTTGTCCGGGTCGGGGTGGTACAGCGCCTCGTTGTCCCAGCCGCGGTTGGTGGGGAACGGCGTCATGCCGTCCACTCCCCCGGCGACGAGGTCCCACAGCTGCTCCGGCGTGCTCACGTCGCCGGGGTAGCGGCAGGCCATGCCGACGATCGCGATCGGCTCGGTGTCCTTGGACTGGGCCTCGCGCAACCGCTTGCGGGTGTCGCGGAGCTCGGCGGTCATCCGCTTGAAGTACTCAAGGCTCTTCTCGTCTGCGTTCACTGCTAAACCCTCCTGAAGTCGAATCCCTTACACCCCAGGGGGTTCAGGATGCGCCGAGCTCGTCGTCGAGAAGTTGGAAGATGTCGTCCATGCTGGTGACCGAGTCCAGGTCGGCGTTGTCGTCGGAGTCCGGGGCACCGGCCGCCGCCCGCCTGCGCTCGTCCCACAGCGAGACCAGCGCCCGCAGGCGGCTCTCGACCTCGTCGGAACCGGTCGAGGTGGGATCGGTCGCGGCGAGCACCGCCTCCAGCTTGGCGATCTCGGTGACCACCGGGGCTCCGGCGGGAGCGGCCGGGACCACCTCGGCCTGGAGGTACTTCGCCAGCGCGTCGGGTGCCGGGTAGTCGAAGACCAGGGTCGTCGGCAGCCGCAGACCCGTTGCCGCGCCGAGGGAGTTGCGCAGCTCCACCGCGGTGAGCGAGTCGAAGCCGAGGTCGCTGAACGCCCGGCCCGGCTCGATCTCCTCGGCCGAGGAGTGGCCGAGCACCATCGCCACCTGCGCGCGCACCAGGTCGATGAGCACCTGCGACGCCTCCGCCTCGGACAGCCCGGCCAGGCGCTGCTTGAGAGCGTCGGCCTGGCCTTCCGCCGCGGCCTGCGCGACGCGGCGGCCCGGCGCCCGCACGAGGTCCCGCAGCAGCGGCGGCACCATGCCCGAGGAGCCGAGCACCGCGAGGTCGAGCTTCACCGGCACCGCGACGGCCTCGCCGAGCTGGACGGCGGAGTCGAACAGACCCATGCCCTCCGCGACGCCGATCGCGCCGAACCCGTCCCGGCCCATCCTGGCGGCCTCGTTCGCGCCGCCCATGCCCTCGGCCCACAGGCCCCACGCGAGCGAGGTGGCCGGGAGGCCGTCCGCGCGCCGCTTGGTCGCCAGTGCGTCGAGGAACGAGTTGGCCGCCGCGTAGTTGCCCTGGCCCGGCCCGCCGATGATCCCGGCGAAGCTGGAGAAGAGCACGAAGTGGGTCAGCGGCAGGTCCTTGGTCAGCTCGTGCAGGTTCCACGCCGCGCGGACCTTCGGCGCGAAGACGGAGTCCACCCGCTCCGGGGTGAGCGAGCCGATCGCGCCGTCGTCGAGCACACCCGCGGTGTGGACCACTCCGGTCAGGTTCGGGATCTCGCTCAACAGAGCCGAGAGCGCCTCCCCGTCCGCCGCGTCGCACGCCGCGATGGTGACGCGGGCGCCCAGTTCCTCCAGCTCCGCCCTCAGTTCCGGGGCACCGGGAGCGGCCTCGCCACGGCGGCTGGTGAGCACCAGGTCTCGGACGCCCTGGACGGTCACCAGGTGCTTGGCCAGCTGGCTGCCGAGGCCACCGGTGCCGCCGGTGACCAGGACCGCGCCTTCGGTGTTCCACCCGGCGCTGTCCTCGGCGGGCGCACCGGCCTTGGCCAGGCGCGGCGCGTAGAGCTTGCCGTCGCGCACCGCCACCTGGGGCTCGCCGGTGCCGACCGCCGCGCCGATGAGGTCATCGGCGTCGGTGTCGGTGTCCACCAGCACGATGCGGTCCTGGCTCTCCATCTGCGCGGAGCGGAGCAGGCCGAGAGCGGTCGCCGCGGCGACGTCGTCGTTCGTCGTGGCCCCGACAGTGCGAACCACCAGGATCGAGTCGTTGTCCGTCGCGATCCACTTCTGCGCGATCTCCAACGCCCGGTGGGTGACGGAGTGCGCCTTGCCGACGACGTCCTCGCCCTTGCCGTCCAGCGAGAGCACCACGACCGGCGGGACTTCGCCCTCGTCGTCGAGGTCCTCATAGGACACCCACAGTGCCTCGGTGGCCGAGGTGACCGGCTTCCAGGCGAGCTGGAACAACGAGTCCCGGTTGCCCGCCGCGAGCTGGGCCGCCGTGACCTCCCGCAGCGCCAGGGACTCCACGGACGCGACCGGGGTGCCGACGCCGTCGCCGATCTCCAGGGAGACCGAGTCGCCGCCGGTCGGCGCGATCCGCACGCGCAGCGAGGTCGCCCCGGTGGCGTGCAGCGAGACACCGCTCCACGCGAAGGGCAGTCGCGCATTGGTGGAGCCACCGCTGAAACCGATGGCGTGCAAGGCGGAGTCGAGCAGCGCCGGGTGCAGGCCGAAGCCCTTCACGTCGGTGCCGGGCAGCGCGACCTCGGCGAAGATCTCGCCGTCGCGGGACCACGCGGCCTTGAGGCCCTGGAACAGCGGGCCGTACTGCATGCCCGACTCGGCCAGGCCCTCGTAAGCGCCGTCGAGGTCGATCGCCGTCGCTCCGGCCGGGGGCCACTGCGCCAGGGTGAACGCGGTGGTCGTGCCCCGCACGGCGAGGGAACCTGTCGCGTGCAGCGTCCAGTCGCCCTCGTTCTGCCGCGAGTGGATCGACAGCGCGCGGTGCTCGCCGTTCAGCTCGCCAACGGTCACCTGGATCGCGACCGCGCCGGAGGCGGGCAGCACCAGCGGGGCCTGGAGCATCAGCTCGTCGACCGCCGCGCACCCGACCTCGTCGGCGGCCCGGATCGCCAGGTCCAGCAACGCGGTGCCGGGCACCAGGACCTGACCCATGATCGCGTGGTCGGCCAGCCAGGCGTGCGTGCCGAGGGAGATCCGGCCGGTGAGCACCGCGCCGTCGCCCTCGGCCAGCGCGACCGCCGCGCCCAGGAGCGGGTGCTCGGCGGAGACCAGGCCGAGGTCGGCGGCGTCGGCGATGCCGTCCTTCGACTCCAGCCAGTAGGTCTTGCGCTGGAAGGCGTAGGTCGGCAGGTCCACCCGCGAACCGGAGCCGCCGTAGAAGGACTCCCAGTCCACCGCGACGCCGAGCGCGTCGAGCTGCGCCAAGGCGGTGACGGCGGTCTTGGCCTCGTCGCGGTCCTTGCGGACGGCCGAGACGAAGACCGAGGACCCGCTCGCCGAGTCCGCGCCCATCGCGGAGAGGACGCCGTCCGGGCCCAGCTCCAGGAACCGCGTCACACCGGCGTTCTCCAGCGCGGACACACCGTCAGCGAAGCGCACCGCGTCACGCACGTGGTTGACCCAGTACTCGGCGGTGGTGAACTGGCCGTCCTCGGCGAGCGCACCGGACACAGTGGACACAAGCTGGATGCTCGGTGCGGCGTAGGTGATCGACTCCGCGACCGTCCGGAACTCGTCGAGCATGCCGTCCATCAGCACCGAGTGGAACGCGTGCGAGACGCTGAGCCGCTTGGTCTTGCGGCCCTCGCCCGCGAAGTGCTCCGCGATCCTCGCGGCCGCCTCGGCGGCACCGGAGATCACGATGGCCGTTGGACCGTTGATCGCCGCGATGCCGACCTCGTCGTCGAGGTGCGGGATGACCTCGTCCTCGGTGGCCTGGACCGCGATCATGGCTCCACCGGCGGGCAGGGCCTGCATCAGCCGGCCACGGGCGGAGACCAGGCGCGCGGCGTCCTCCAGCGAGAGCACCCCGGCGACGTGGGCCGCCGCGATCTCGCCGATGGAGTGCCCGGCCAGGAAGTCCGGGCGCACCCCCCACGACTCGACCAGGCGGTAGAGCGCGACCTCCAGCGCGAACAGCGCGGGCTGCGCGTTGCCGGTCTGGTTCAGCGCTTCCGCGTGGTCACCGAAGATCACCTCGCGGATGCCGGGCAGGTACTCGCACACCTCGTCGAACGCGGTGGCGAAGACCGGGAAGGCGTCGTAGAGACCGCTGCCCATGCCCAGGCGCTGCGAACCCTGGCCGGTGAACAGCACCGCCAGACCACCTGTCCCGGCGGAGCCGCGCACCACGTTCGGCGCGGACTCGCCGTTGGCCAGCGCGGTCAGACCCGCGACGAGCTCCTCGTGGTCAGCGCCGACCACCGCGGCGCGGTTCTCCAGCCGCGCCCTGGTGGTGACCAGCGAGTACGCGACGTCGAGGTCGTTGTCACCGTCCACAACGGACAGGAGGCGTTCGGCCTGCTCGCGGACCGCGTCGGCGGAGCGGCCGGACAGCGCCCACGGCAGCACCGCGGGGGCGACGCCGATCTCCTTGCCGCGCACCGGCTTCGCCGCGGGAGCCTGTTCGATGATCACGTGCGCGTTGGTGCCGGAGATGCCGAAGGAGGAGATGCCCGCGCGGCGCGGGCGGTCACCGTCGGAGGTCCACTGCACGGGCTCCGACAGCAGCTCGACCGCACCCTCGGACCAGTCCACGTGCGGTGACGGGGCGTCGATGTGCAGGCTCTGCGGCAGCACGCCGTGCTCCAGCGCCTTCACCATTTTGATCACTGCCGCGACACCCGCGGCGGCCTGGGTGTGGCCGATGTGCGACTTCACCGAGCCGATGCGCAGCGGCCGGTCCTCCTGCCGGTCCTGGCCGTAGGTGTTGATCAGGGCCTGCGCCTCGATCGGGTCACCGAGCCGGGTGCCGGTTCCGTGCGCCTCCACCGCGTCGACATCCGATGTGGACAGACGTGCGTTGGCCAGCGCCTGGCGGATCACCCGCTGCTGTGACGGGCCGTTCGGGGCGGACAGTCCGTTGGACGCGCCGTCCTGGTTGACCGCCGAGCCCCGCAGCACCGCGAGCACCGGGTGGCCGTTGCGCTCGGCGTCGGAGAGCCTCTCCAGCAGCACCATGCCCGCGCCCTCGGACCAGGCGACACCGTCGGCGGCGTTGGCGAAGGCCTTGCACCGGCCGTCGGAGGCCAGGCCGCGCTGGCGGGAGAACTCGATGAACGACGACGGCGTGGACATCACCGTGACGCCACCGGCCAGCGCGAGACCGCACTCGCCGTTGCGCAGCGCCTGCATCGCCAGGTGCACCGCGACCAGCGACGAGGAGCACGCGGTGTCCACGGAGACCGCCGGACCCTCGAAGCCGAAGGTGTAGGACACCCGGCCGGAGGCGACGGAGCCGAGGCTGCCGGTGCCGAGGAAACCCTCGAACCCGTCCGGGATCTGGTTCATCCGCCCGGCGTAGTCGTTGTACATGACACCGGCGAAGACACCGGTCGCCGAACCCTTGAGCGAGGCCGGGGCGATCCCGGCCCGCTCCAGCGCCTCCCAGGAGACCTCCAGCAGCAGGCGCTGCTGCGGGTCGATCGCCAGTGCCTCGCGCGGGCTGATGCCGAAGAACTCCGGGTCGAAGTCGGCCGCGTCGTGCAGGAAGCCGCCTTCGGTGGAGTACGTGGTGCCCTGGTGGTCGGGGTCGGGGTGGTAGAGGCCGTTGACGTCCCAGCCGCGGTTGGTCGGGAACTGCGACATGGCGTCGTGCCCGCTCGTCAGCAGCTCCCAGAACTGCTCAGGAGTGCGCACGCCACCGGGGAAGCGGCAGCCCATCGCGACGACGGCGATCGGCTCGTCCACAGTGGACGAGATGGCCTCGACCACGGCGACATCGGCCTCCGCGCCCAGCAGCTCCGACCGGATGTAGTCGGCGAGCGCCTGCGGGGTCGGGTAGTCGAAGGTCACCGTCGCGGGCAGCCGCAGACCCGTGGCGGTGCCGAGGGAGTTGCGCAGCTCCACCGCGGTCAGCGAGTCGAAGCCCAGGTCGCTGAACGCCCGGCCCGGCTCGACCACCTCGGAGCCCGCGTGGCCCAGGATCATCGCGGCCTGGCCGCGCACCATCTCCACCAGCGTCCGCTGCTGCTCGGCGACCGGCAGCGCGGCGAGGCGCTGCCGCAGGCCCGCGGTGTCGGCGGCCTGCGCCGCGCGCCGCGCGGAGACCCGGACCAGGCCGCGCAGCACGTGCGGCATCGGCTGGGTCTTCGCGTTGGCCTGCAACACCGACAGGTCGACCTTGACCGGCACCGCGACGGCCTCGCCGAAGGCGACAGCGAGGTCGAACAACGCCAAGCCCTCGTCGGGAACCAGCGCGCCGAAGCCGTCGCGGCCCATGCGCGCGGCCTCGTCCTCGCCGCCCATGCCGTCCGCCCACAGGCCGTAGGCGACCGACGTGGCGACGAGACCCTTGGCGCGGCGGTGCAGCGCGAGCGAGTCCAGGAAGGTGTTGGCGGCGGCGTAGTTCGCCTGCCCGGCACCACCGAGGACACCGGAGACCGACGAGAACACCACGAACATCGCCAGGTCGCGGTCCTGCGTCAGCTCGTGCAGGTTCCACGCGGCGTCGACCTTCGGGCCGAACACCTTGTCCACCCGCTCCGGGGTGAGCGCGGTGACCAGGCCGTCATCCAGGACACCTGCGGAGTGCACGACACCGGTCAGGTTCTCGATCCCGCTCAACAGAGCCGAAAGCGAGTCCCGGTCGGCGGCGTCGCACGCGGCGATCTCCACCGCCGCGCCCAGCTCCTCCAGTTCGGTGCGTAGCTCGTCGGCCCCGGCCGCGGCGGCACCGCGACGGCTGGTCAGCACCAGGTTCCGCACGCCGTGCTCGGTGATCAGGCGCTTCGCGACGAGCTTGCCGAGCCCACCGGTGCCACCGGTGACGAGCACGGTGCCCTGCGGGTCCAGCTCGCGCGGCACGGTGAGCACGATCTTGCCGATGTGCTTGGCCTGGCTGATGAACCGGAACGCCTTGGGAGCCTCGCGGATGTCCCAGGTGCGGATCGGCAGCGGCTTGAGCACGCCCTGCTCGAACAGCTCCAGCAGCTCCGCCCACATGCCCGCGATGCGCCGCGGACCGGCCTCGAAGACCTCGAAGGCGGTGTAGCGCACGCCCGCGTGCTTCTCGGCGACCTCGGCGCTGTCGCGGACGTCGGTCTTGCCCATCTCCACGAACCGGCCGCCGCGCGGCAGCAACCTCAGCGAGGCGTCCACGAAGTCACCGGCCAGCGCGTCGAGCACGACGTCGACGCCGGCTCCGCCGGTCGCGGCGAGGAACTCCTGCTCGAAGTCCAGGGTCCGCGACGACGCGATGTGCTCGATCCCGTTGTCCCGCAGCACGTGCTGCTTGCCCGTGCTCGCCGTGCCGAAGACCTCCGCGCCGAAGTGCTTGGCGATCTGGGTGGCCGCCATGCCCACACCACCGGCGGCGGCGTGGATGAGGACCTTCTCGCCGGACGTCAGGCCCGCCAGGTCGTGCAGCGCGTAGTAGGCGGTGAGGAACACCAGCGGCACCGAGGCCGCTTCCTCGAAGGTCCAGCCCGAGGGGATGCGCGCCAGGTTGGCCCGCTCGGTGACCGTGACGGGGCCGAAACCGCCGTCCAGCATGCCCATGACGGGCTCGCCGACGGCCAGGTCGGTCACGTCCGCGCCGACTTCGAGGACGACACCGGCCGCCTCGTAGCCGGGCATGCCGGCCTCGCCCATCATGCCGAGCACGTTCAGCGCGTCGCGGAAGTTCATGCCGGCGGCGCGCACCCCGATGCGGACCTCGTCGCCCGCGAGCGGGCGCAGCATCTCCGGGGCGGGCAGCATCGTGAGGTTGTCGAGCGTGCCCTTGGTGTGCACGTCCACGCGCCACGCGGGCTCGCCGACCGGGGGCCGCAGCGAGCCGCCGGAGGCCATGGTGGCCAAGCGGATCGCGAACAGCTCGCCGTCGCGGACCGCGACCTGCGGCTCACCGGAGGCGACGGCCGCGCCGATCGACTCGTCGTCGTGGGCATCGACCAGCACGAAGCGGTCCGGGTTCTCCGACTGCGCCGAGCGGACGAGGCCCCAGACGGCGGACCCGGCCAGATCGGTGATGTCCACATCGGACTCGACCGCGACCGCTCCCCTGGTGCGGACGACCAGGGTGGAGTCGTGGTCGGCGGACAGCCACCGCTGCACCACGTCCAGCACCTGGTGCGAGACGGCGTGCGTGTCGGCGGCGACGTCACCGGTGCTCGGCGCGACGTCGTAGACCACAGTGGACGGAACCGGTCCGTCTGCCGGGATGTCCTCGTAGGCAACCCATTCCACGGGCTCGCCAGCGGAGACCGGGGTCCAGTTGACCCGGAACATCCAGTCCTGTTCGGACGGTCCGGACGCCTTGAGCTGGTCCTCGGAGACCGCACGCAGGACGAGGGACTCGACCTCGGCGACCGGCGCACCGGCACCATCGGCGATCTCCAGCCGGAAGCCCTCCGCACCGGCGGGGCTGATGTGCACCCGGACAGTCGCGGCACCGGTCGCGTGCAGCGAGACACCGCTCCACGCGAACGGCAGCATCGCCCCGGACGCCTCGCGGCCGGTCTCGGCGAAGCCGATCGCGTGCAGCACGGCGTCGAGCAGCGCGGGGTGGACGCCGAACCGGTCGACGTCGGTTCCCTCGGGCAGCGCGACCTCGGCGTAGACGTCCTGGCCAGAGGTCCACGCGGACTTCAGGCCCTGGAACAGCGGCCCGTACTCCAGACCACCGGCAGCCAGGTTCGCGTAGGCGTCGGTGAGGTCCACCGGGGTCGCCTCGGCGGGCGGCCACTGCGCCAGGCTGAACGACGGCGCGGGGCCGGCCGGGGCCAGCACACCGACCGCGTGCGCCGTCCAGGGCGCGTCGCCCTGACGCGAGAAGATCGCGATCGAGCGGCGGTCAGAGGCGTCGAGCGCGCCCACCGCGACCTGGAGCAGCACCGGTCCGGCCTCCGGCAGCACGAGCGGTGCCTGGAGGGTCAGCTCCTCCAGGACGCCGCAGCCCGCCTCGTCACCGGCGCGCACGGCGAGCTCGACCAGCGCCGCCCCCGGCACCAGCACGGTGCCCATGACCGAGTGCTCGGCGAGCCACGGGTGCGAGCCGAGGGAGATGCGCCCGGTGAACAGGAACCCGTCCCCGTCGGCGAGAGAGACCCCAGCGCCCAGCAGCGGGTGGTCCGGCGACTCCAGGCCGGCGGAGGCCACGTCGGCGACATCGGTGCCGGAGGTCAGCCAGAAGTGCTGGTGCTGGAAGGCGTAGGTCGGCAGGTTGACCCGCGTGCCGGAGAGCAGCGCGGTCCAGTCGATCCGGACGCCCCGGTTGTGCAGCTCGGCGACGGCGGTTGTGAACGACACCGGCTCGGCGCGGTCCTTGCGCAGCGCCGGGACGAACACCGAAGACCCGCTTGCGGGGTCGAGCGTCGATCCAGCGTCCTGCTCCGCCAGGCAGTTCGCGCCCATCGCGGAGAGGGTGCCGTCCGGCCCCAGCTCCAGGAACCGGGTCACGCCCTCGGCGGCCAGCCAGCCGATGCCGTCGGCGAACCGGACGGCGTCGCGGACGTGGCGCACCCAGTACTCCGGGCTCGTCACCTCCTCGACCGTGGCCAGGGTTCCGGTCACGTTCGACACCACGGGGATGCCCGGCGCCTCGTAGGCGATCGACTCCGCGACCGCGCGGAACTCCTCCAGCATCCCGTCCATCAGCACCGAGTGGAACGCGTGCGAGACGGAGAGCTGCTTGGTCTTGCGGCCCTGCTTGTCGAACGCCTTGGCGATCTTCTTCGCGGCCTTCTCGTCACCGGAGACCACCACGGCGTTCGGCCCGTTGATGGCGGCGATGCCGACCTTGGCGTTCAGGTGCGGCAGCACCTCCTCCTCGGTGGCCTGGAGCGAGATCATGGCCCCGCCGGTGGGAAGCGCCTGCATAAGCCGACCACGGGCGGACACCAGGCGGGCAGCGTCCTCCAGGGAGAACACGCCGGCGACGTGCGCGGCGGCCAACTCGCCGATGGAGTGCCCTGCGACGAAGTCAGGCCGGATGCCCACCGACTCGGCGAGCCGGTAGAGCGCGACCTCGATGGCGAACAGCGCGGGCTGCGCATTGCCGGTCTGGTTCAGCGCGTCCGCGTCGTCACCGAAGATCACCTCACGAACGCCGGGCAGGTGCGCGAGCACCTCGTCGAACGCGGCGGCGAACACCGGGAACGCGTCGTACAGCTCGCGGCCCATGGCCAGGCGCTGCGAACCCTGGCCGGTGAACAGCACCGCCAGGCGACCGCTGGACGCCGTGCCGCGGACGATGTTCGCGGCGGCCTCGCCCTCGGCGAGAGCGGTCAGTCCGGCCAGCAGCTCGTCGCGACCGGTGCCGATGACGGCGGCGCGGTGGTCGTGGTGCGCCTTCGTGGTGACCAGCGAGAACGCGATGTCCGAGAGCGGGACGTCCGGGTTGGCGTCCACAAAGGACTTCAGCTTCGCCGCCTGGCCGCGCACCGCGTCGGCGGTCCGGCCGGAGAGGACGAGCGTCACGTCGTCCGCGCTGTCCACAGTGGACGGCACGGTGACGGCGGGCGGCTCCTCGATGATCACGTGCGCATTGGTGCCGGAGATGCCGAAGGACGACACCGCCGCGCGGCGCGGGCGGGCCACCTCCGGCCACTCGCGGGACTCGGTGAGCAGCGCGACGTCACCGGAGGACCAGTCCACGTGCGGTGAGGGCTGGTCGAGGTGCAGGGACTTCGGCAGCACGCCGTGCTCGATGGCCTTGATCACCTTGATCACTCCGCCGACACCGGCGGCGGCCTGGGTGTGGCCGATGTTGGACTTGATGGAGCCCATCCACAGCGGCTGACCCTCCGGCCGCTCCTGGCCGTAGGTGGAGAGCACGGCCTGGGCCTCGATCGGGTCGCCGAGCACCGTTCCGGTGCCGTGCGCCTCGACCAGGTCCACGTCGGCGGCGGTGATCTTCGCGTTGGCCAGCGCCTGGCGGATCACCCGCTGCTGCGAGGGGCCGTTCGGGGCGGTCAGGCCGTTGGACGCGCCGTCCTGGTTGAGCGCGGAGCCCTTGATCACCGCGAGGACCGGGTGACCGTTCTTCCGGGCGTCGGAGAGCTTCTCCAGCACGAGCATGCCCGCGCCCTCGGCCCAGCCGGTGCCGTCCGCGCCCGCCCCGAAGGACTTGCAGCGGCCGTCCGCGGCGAGACCGCGCTGACGGGAGAAGCCGATGAACGTGTCCGGAGTGGACATGACGGTCACACCACCGGCCAGCGCCATCGTGCACTCACCGGATCGCAGCGCCTGGGCGGCCCAGTGCAACGCGACCAGCGACGAGGAGCACGCGGTGTCAACGGAGACCGCCGGTCCTTCGAAGCCGAAGGTGTAGGCGACGCGACCGGACAGGATGCTGCCGGAGGTACCGGTGCCGAGGAAGCCCTCGACGCCGTCCGGGACCGAGGTCAGTCGCGAACCGTAGTCGTAGTACATGACACCGGCGAACACACCGGTGGCCGTGCCCTTGAGCGTGGCCGGGTCGACGCCCGCGCGCTCCATGGCCTCCCACGAGACCTCCAGCAGCAGCCGCTGCTGCGGGTCCATGGCCAGCGCTTCGCGCGGGGAGATCCCGAAGAACTCCGGGTCGAACTCCGCCGCGTCGTGCAGGAAGCCGCCCTCACGGGTGTAGGACGTGCCCTGGTGGTCGGGGTCGGGGTGGTACAGGTTCTCCAGGTCCCAGCCCCGGTCGGTCGGGAACTCGGTGACGCCGTCGGTGCCGGAGGCGACGAGCTGCCACAGCTCCTCCGGCGTGGTGACCCCGCCCGGGTAGCGGCAGCCCATGCCGACGATCGCGATCGGCTCGTCGGAGCCGACGGCGACGGTCGCGGTGACCTCGGTCAGCTCGCCGAGCAGCTCGGCGCGGACGTGCCTGGCAAGGTCCAGCGGCGTCGGGTAGTCGAAGATCAGCGTGGCCGGCAGCGGCAGCCCCGTCGCGCCGCCGACGCGGTTGCGCAGCTCCACGGCGGTCAGCGAGTCGAAGCCGACGTCGCCGAAGGCGCGCTCCGCCTCGATCGCGGCCGGGTCGTGGCCGAGGATCATCGCGGCCTGGGTGCGGATCAGCTCGACGATCACCCGCTCCTGCTCGGCGTCGGGCAGCCCGGCGAGGCGCTGCCGCAGGCCGGTCGCCTCCGGGGCCTGCGCGGCGCGGCGGTTCGACACGCGAACCAGGGAGCGCAGCACGTGCGGCACCGCTCCGGTCCTGGCCTGCGCCTGGAGCACCGGCAGGTTGAGCTTCACCGGGACGCTCAGGGCAGCCCCACTCGCACACGCGGCGTCCAGCAGCGCGAGGCCCTCGGCGGGCTCCAGCGCGCCGTAACCCGTGCGGGCCAGGCGGTCCAGCTCGTCGTTGCCGAGCTCGCCCGCCATGCCGCTGGTCCACAGGCCGTAGGCGACGGACGTCGCCGGGAGGCCCTGCTGGACGCGGTGCGCGGCGAGGGCGTCGAGGTAGGCGTTGGCCGCGGCGTAGTTGCCCTGGCCGGGGCCGCCCAGGACACCGGAGACCGACGAGAACAGGATGAACTGCTCCAGGTTCTCGGTCAGCTCGTGCAGGTTCCGCGCGGCGTCGACCTTCGGCCGCAGCACGGTGTCCAGTCGCTCCGGGGTGAGCGCGGTGAGCACGCCGTCGTCGAGCACACCGGCGGCGTGCACCACGGCGGTCAGGTTCGGGATCTCGCTCAACAGAGCCGAAAGCGCGTCACGGTCGGCCACGTCGCATGCGGCGACCGTGACGGTGGCGCCCAGTTCGGTGAGCGACGCGACCAGCTCGGCGGCTCCCGGCGCGTCCGCACCGCGGCGGCTGGTGAGCACCAGGTCCCGCGCGCCGTGCTCGGTGACGAGGTGCTTGGCCACCAGGGCACCGAGACCACCGGTCGCGCCGGTGACCAGGGCGGTGCCGGAGACGGTCCAGTCGGTGTTCTCCGGCGTGGTGGCGCGGACCAGGCGCGGGGCCAGCAGGGCCCCGTCGCGGACCGCGATCTGCGGCTCACCGGAAGCCACGGCGGCACCGATCGCGGACGCCGGGCCGTCGACGAGGACGAAGCGGCCCGGGTTCTCCGACTGCGCGGAGCGGATCAGGCCCCACACCGTCGCCGCGTCCAGGTCAGTGACGTCATCGCCTTGTGCGGCAACGGCTCCGTCGGTCAGCACGACCAGCGTCGCGGAGTGGTCGGCGGCCAGCCACTGCTGCGCGACGGTGAGGACTTCGTGCACGTCGGTGGCCGGGAACACCACCGTGGCGGGCACCTCGTCGGCCACGTCGGCGAGGTAGGTCCACGGTTCGTCGCCGGAGGCGGTGACCGTGGTCCAGGTCAGCGCGTAGAAGGCGTCGCGCCCGGTGTTGGTCTGGAACTGGTCGGCCGAAACCGCCCGCAGGGCGAGGGAGTCCACCGAGGCGACCGGCGCACCGGTGCCGTCGGCGAGCTGGAGCCGAACGCCGGAGCCGACCGGCGTGACCCGCACGCGCAGCGATGTCGCACCCTCGGCGTGCAACGAGACACCGTTCCACGCGAAGGGCAGCCGTGCCTGGGCCTGACCGTCGAGACCGACCGCGTGCAGCGCCGCGTCCAGCAGCGCCGGGTGCAGCCCGAAGCCCTCAGCGGAAACACCCTCCGGCAGAGCGACCTCGGCGAAGATCTCCTCGCCGACCGAAGACCCGCTTGCGGGGTCGAGCATCGGCAACGTCCACGCCGAACCCAAGCCCTGGAACACCGGGCCGTAGGTGAGGCCAGCCTGTGCGGCATCGGTGTAGAAGCCACTGGTGTCGATGGCGGTGACTCCGGCGGGCGGCCACTCCGACAGGTCGAAGGTCGGCGCGGCGCTCGCGGCGGAGAGCAGACCGGTGGCGTGCAACGTCCACGGCTCGTCGGCCGGGGCGTCCTGGAGGCGGGAGTAGATCGAGACGGTGCGGTTCTGAGAACCGTCGCTCTCCCCCACCGTGAGGCGCAGCTGCACGCCGCCGTTCTCCGGCAGCACGAGCGGGGCCTGCAACGTGAGGTCCTGCACGGAGCCGAGGCCCAGCTCGTCACCGGCGCGCACGGCGAGCTCGACGAAAGCGGTGCCGGGCAACAGGACCGAGCCCATCACGGTGTGGTCGGCCAGCCAGCGGTGCGAGTCGAGCGACAGGCGACCGGTCAGCACGAGGCCGTCGGTGTCGGGCAGCGTGACGAGCGCGCCGAGCAGCGGGTGCTCCGCCGCGCCGAGTCCGAGACCGGTGGCGTCGCCACGACCCGCGGGCGAGTCGACCCAGTAGCGCTTGTGTTGGAAGGCGTAGGTCGGCAGGTCGACCCGACGCGCACCGGTGCCCGCGTAGATCGCCTGCCAGTCAACGGAGATCCCGTTGGCGTCGAGCGCGGCGAGCGCGGCGGTGGCGGTGGTCGCCTCGTCGCGGTCCTTGCGCAGCACCGGGATGAACACCGCGTCGGTGGTGACGCAGTTGGCACCCATCGCGGAGAGCACGCCATCGGGGCCGAGCTCCACGTAGCGGCGGACGCCCGCGTCCTCCAGCGCGGCGATGCCGTCGGCGAAGCGCACGGCGTCGCGGACGTGGCGGACCCAGTACTCCGGCACCAGGACCTGGTCCAGCGACGCGATCGAGCCGCTGACGTTGGACACCAACGGAATCGTCGGTGCCGAGTAGGTGATCGACTCCGCCACCGCGCGGAACTCGTCGAGCATCCCGTCCATCAGCACCGAGTGGAACGCGTGCGAGACGGTCAGCTGCTTGACCTTGCGGCCCTGCTCCTCGAAGACCTCGGCGATCTTCTTCGCGGCCTTCTCGTCACCGGAGATCACGACCGCTTGCGGGCCGTTGACGGCGGCGATGCCGACCTTGTCGTTGAGGTGCGGGGTGACCTCGTCCTCGGTCACCTGGAGCGCGATCATGGCTCCGCCACTGGGCAAAGCCTGCATCAAGCGACCACGGGCGGCGACAAGACGCGCCGCGTCCTCCAGGGACCAGACGCCCGCGACGTGCGCGGCGGCCAGCTCGCCGATGGAGTGGCCGACGAGGTAGTCCGGCGTGACACCCCAGGACTCGACCAGGCGGTACAGCGCGACCTCCAGCGCGAAAAGCGCGGGCTGCGCGTTTCCGGTCTGGTTCACCGCGTCGGCATCGTCGCCGAAGATCACGTCGCGGGCACCGGGAAGGTGCGCGAGAACCTCATCAAGGGCCGCCGCGAACACCGGGAACTCGGAGTAGAGCGCGCGCCCCATGCCGAGGCGCTGCGAACCCTGGCCGGTGAACAGGAACGCGACCGGGCCGCTGCCCGCACGGCCCCGGACGACGCTGGTCGGCGTCTCACCGTCGGCCAGCGCGGTCAGCGCCGCGATCAGCTCGTCCCGGTCCGCGCCGACGACCGCGGCGCGGTGGTCGTGCCTGGCGCGCGTGGTGGCCAGTGAGAACGCGACGTCGAGGGAGTCGAGGTCGCGGCCCGCGAGGTGGTCGCGGAGCTTCGCGGCCTGCGCGGGGACGGCCTCGGCGGTGCGGGCGGAGAGCACCCACGGCAGCACCGGAGGAGCGGAACGTTCCGTCGCCTCCTCGACGACGGCCGGCGCCTGCTCGATGATCACGTGCGCGTTGGTGCCGCTCATGCCGAACGACGACACACCGGCGCGGCGCGGGCGGTCCACCTCCGGCCACTTCACGTGCTCGGTGAGCAGCGAGACCGCGCCGTCGGACCAGTCGACCTGGGTCGTTGGCGCGTCGATGTTGATGCTCTTCGGCAGCACCCCGCGCCGGATCGCCTCGACCATCTTGATCACGCTGATGGCACCGGCGGCGCCCTGCGTGTGGCCGAGGTTGGACTTGATCGAGCCGAGCCACAGCGGGCGGTCCTCCGGCCGGTCCTGGCCGTAGGTCGCGATCAGGGCCTGAGCCTCGATCGGGTCGCCGAGCTTCGTGCCGGTTCCGTGCGCCTCGACGGCGTCGACGTCCGAAGAGGACAGTCCGGCGTTGGCGAGCGCCTGCCGGATGACGCGCTGCTGCGACGGGCCGTTCGGCGCGGTGAGACCGCTGGACGCGCCGTCCTGGTTGATCGCGGAGCTGCGCAGCACGGCCAGGATCTGGCGGCCGTTGCGCTGAGCGTCGGACAACCGCTCCAGCATGACCAGACCCGCGCCCTCGGACCACGCGGTGCCGTCGGCGTCGGAGGAGAAGGACTTGCAGTGCCCGTTGGGCGCCAGGCCGTTCTGCTTGCTGAAGTCGATGAACGGGTCCGGCACCGACATGACGGTGACACCACCGGCGAGCGCGAGGTCGCACTCACCGCTGCGCAGTGCCTGCGCCGCGAGGTGCATCGCGACCAGCGACGACGAGCACGCGGTGTCGATGGAGATCGCGGGGCCCTCGAAGCCGAAGGTGTAGGCGACGCGGCCGGAGAGGATGCTCATCGACGCGCCGGTGCCGAGGAAGCCCTCGATCTCCTCGGGCACCGAGGTCAGCCGGGACGCGTAGTCGTTGTAGATCACACCGGCGAAGACACCGGTGGCGGAGCCCTTGAGCGTCGCCGGGTCGATCCCGGCGCGCTCCATGGCCTCCCACGAGACCTCCAGCATCAGTCGCTGCTGCGGGTCCATGGCCATGGCCTCGCGCGGGCTGATCCCGAAGAACTCCGGGTCGAACTCGGCGGCGTCGTGCAGGAAGCCGCCGACCTTGGCGTAGGAGGTGCCCTGCCGGGTCGGGTCCGGGTGGAACAGGCTGTCCAGGTCCCAGCCGCGGTCGGTCGGGAAGTCGGTGATCGCGTGCTCGCCGCCGGTGACGAGGCGCCACAGGTCCTCGGGCGTGTTCAGGCCGCCCGGGTAGCGCAGCGCGGTCGCGACGATCGCGATCGGCTCGTCGGTGACCGACGTGGTCGCCTTGGCCACAGTGGACAGTCCGGCGGAGCCGATCAGCTCCGAGCGCACGTATCCGGTCAGCGCGACCGGCGTCGGGTAGTCGAAGATCAGCGTGGACGGCAGGCGCAGACCCGTCGCGGTGCCGAGGCGGTTGCGCAGCTCCACGGCGGTCAGCGAGTCGAAGCCGATCTCCAGGAAGCCGCGGCCCGGCTCGACGGTCTCCGGCGTGACGTGGCCCAGCACCAGCGCGACCTGCGTGCGGACCAGGTCCAGCAGCATCCGGTCTTGCTCGGCCTCGGTCAGCCCGGCCAGGCGCTTCGCCAGCGACGAGCCCTGCGCCTCGGCGGAGCGCGCGGCGCGGCGGGTGGCGCGCACCAGGCCGCGCAGCAGCGGCGGCAGAGCGGCGGTGCGGGCGTAGGCCTCCAGCTCCGGGAGGTCGAGCTTCATGGGCGCGGCGACGGCGTCACCGGCGGCGCGCGCGGCGTCGAAGAGTGCGACGCCCTCCTCGTGGGTGAGCGCGCCGGTGCCGGAGCCCTTCATCCGCGCCAGCTCGGCCTCGGAGAGGGTGCCCGCCATGCCGCCGACCCACAGGCCCCACGCCAGCGACTGGCCGGCGAGGCCGTTCGCGCGGCGGTGCTGGGCGAGCGCGTCCAGGAACGCGTTGGCCGCGGTGTAGTTGCCCTGACCGGGGTTGCCGAGCAGGCCCGCCGCCGAGGAGAACAGCACGAACAGCGAGAGGTCGAGGTCCTTGGTCAGCTCGTGCAGGTGCCACGCGGCGTCGACCTTCGGGGCGAACACCGTGTCGACCCGCTCCGGGGTGAGCGCGGTGATCACGCCATCGTCCAGCACACCAGCGGTGTGGACCACGCCGGTGAGGTTGTCGATCCCGCTCAACAGAGCCGAAAGCGCGTCGCGGTCGGCGACGTCGCAGGCCACGACGCTCGCCGAGGCGCCCAGCTCCGACAGCTCCGACACCAGCTCGGCGGCCCCCGGCGCGTCCGCACCACGACGGCTCGTCAGCACCAGGCTCCGGACGCCGTAGCCGGTGACCAGGTGCTTGGCGAAGAGCGCGCCGAGGCCGCCGGTGCCACCGGTGACCAGGACCGTGCCCTCGGTGTCGACCGGCTTGTCAACAGTCAGAACGACCTTGCCGATGTGCTTGGCCTGGCTGATGAAACGGAACGCGTCAGGGGCGCGACGCACGTCCCAGGTCTTGATCGGCAGCGGCTTCAGCACACCCGCGTCGAACAGCTCGATCAGCTCGGCCCACATCGACGCGATGCGCGACGCCTCGGCCTCGATGAGGTCGAAAGCCTGGTACCGCACACCGGGGTACTGCTTGTCCACATCGGACTGTTCGCGGATGTCGGTCTTGCCCATCTCCAGGAACCGGCCGCCGCGCGGCATCAACCGCAGCGAGGCGTCCACGAACTCGCCGGCGAGCGCGTCGAGCACCACGTCGACACCACGACCGTCCGAAACGGACAGGAACTCCTGCTCGAAGTCCGTGGTGCGTGAGGACGCGATGTGGTCATCGGCGATCCCGGCAGCGCGCAGCGTGTCCCACTTGCCCGTGCTGGCGGTGCCGTAGACCTCCGCGCCCAGGTGCTTGGCGATCTGCGTGGCGGCCATGCCAACACCACCGGCGGCGGCGTGGATCAGCACCGACTCCCCCGCCTGCAACCCGCCCAGGTCACGCAGACCGTAGTAGGCGGTGAGGAAGACCAGCGGGACGGACGCGGCTTCCTCGAAGGACCAGCCCCGAGGGACACGGGTCAGCATGGGGCGGTCGGTGACCGCGATCGGGCCGATGCCACCGAACACCAGGCCCATGACCTCATCGCCCGGCTTGAGGTCGGTGACCTCGGAGCCGACTTCGAGCACGACACCGGCGGCCTCGTTGCCGATCAGGCCCGCATCGCCCGGGTACATGCCGAGCACGTTGAGCACGTCGCGGAAGTTCAGGCCCGCGGCGCGGACCCCGATGCGCACGTGGGTCGGCGCGAGCGGCTCCAGCATGCTGGGGACCGACTCCAGGACGAGGTGGTCCAGGGTGCCCTTGCCGGACATGCCGAGGCGCCACGCCTTCGCGTCCTTGGCCGGGAGCAGCACACCGCTGGAGGCGGTGGTCGCCAGGCGCGGCACGAAGACCTCGTTGCCACGCACCGCGAACTGCGCCTCGCCGGTGGCGATGGCCGCCGCGAACAACGAGTCGTCGGCGGCGTCGGCGAGGACGATGCGGTCGGGGTTCTCCGCCTGCGCGACCCGGACCAGGCCCCACACGGCGGAGGCGGGCAGGTCGGCGACGTCCACATCGGACTCCAGCGCGACCGCGCCGGTGGTGTGGATGACGAGCTTGGTGTCCTCGTTCGCCTCGTCGGCGAGGAAGTCCTGGAGAACTCGCAGAACGTCGTGGGTCGCGGCGTGCGTGGCGCTGACCACGTCGCCTTCTCCCCCGACCACCCGGTGCACGACGTAGTCCGGCGCGGTGCCCTCGGACACCGGAAGCAGCGTCCAGTCGACGCGGTAGAGCGAGTCCTGGTCACCGGCACCGGCGGCCTGGATCTGCTCGGCGGAGACCGCCCGCAGCGCGAGGGAGTCCACGGTGGCGACCGGAGCGCCGGTGGCGTCGGCGACCCGCAGGGAGACGACGTCCTTGCCGGTGATCTTCACGTGCACGCGCAGCGCGGACGCGCCGGAGGCGTGCAGCGAGACACCGCTCCACGCGAAGGGCAGCCGGGCCTGGGCGCTCTCCTCGGCCGCCTCGCCGACGACCAGCGAGTGCAGCGCGGCGTCCAGCAGCGCCGGGTGCAGGCCGAACTTGGTGGCCTCGCCCTGGACCGCCTCGGGCAGCTCGACCTCGGCGAAGATCTCCTCGCCCCGGGTCCAGGCGGCGGTCAGGCCGCGGAACGCCGGGCCGTAGCTGAGGCCGGTGGCGTCGAAGTCCTCGTACAGGGTCTCGGTGGTGGCGGCGGTGACCCCGGCGGGCGGCCACTCGGTGAGGTCGAAGTCGGCGGGAGCGGCCGCGGGGGCGACGGAACCGATGGCGTGCAGCGTCCACGCGCCGTCCAGCGGCGCGTCGTGGCGGCGGGAGTGCAGGGTCAGCGCGCGGCGGCCGGACTCGTCGGGAGCCGCGACGGCCAGCTGGACCTGGACGCCGCCGTCCTCGGGCAGCACCAGCGGGGCCTGCAAGGTCAGCTCGTCGAGCACACCGCAGCCGACCTCGTCGGCGGCGCGCACGGCCAGCTCGACCAGTCCGGTGCCGGGCACCACGACCGCGCCCATGACGACGTGGTCGGCCAACCAGGAGTGGCTGGAGACGGAGAGCCGCCCGGTGAACAGGAACCCATCGGCGTCGGCCAAGGACACAGAGGCGCCGAGCAGCGGGTGGTCCAGGGAGCCGAGGCCCAGCCCGGAGGCGTCGCCGGTGGCGCGCTGCATCGGCAGCCAGTAGTGGCGGCGCTGGAAGGCGTAGGTCGGCAGGTCGACGTGCCGGGCCGGGCCCTCGAAAGCCGAGGCCCAGTCCACGTTCCCGCCGTTGACGTGCAGCTCGGCCAGCGCGGTGACGAAGGTCTGCTGCTCGTCGCGGTCCTTGCGCAGCGCGGAGACGAACAGGGCCTGCTCGGTGACGCAGTCCGCACCGGCGGCGGAGAGCACGCCGTCCGGGCCCAGCTCCAGGAACTTGGTGACGCCCGCGGCCTCCAGGGTCGCGACGGCGTCGGCGAAGCGCACCGACTCCCGGACGTGCCGCACCCAGTAGTCCACAGAGGACAGTTCTTCGGTGGTGACGGGGCGACCGGTCAGGGTGGAGACGATCTGGGTGGTCGGCGCGGAGGCGGTGACGGAGCCGACGACCGCACCGAACTCGGCGAGCATGCCGTCCATCAACGAGGAGTGGAACGCGTGCGAGACGGAAAGCTGCTTGGTCTTGCGGCCCTCGGCCTTGAAGTGCTCGGCGACCGCGAGCGCGGCGGTCTCGTCACCGGAGATGACCACGGAGCGCGGCCCGTTGATGGCGGCGATGTCCACGCCTTCGACCAGGCGCGGGCGCACCTCGTCCTCGGTGGCCTGGAGCGCGATCATGGCTCCACCACTGGGAAGCGCCTGCATCAGCCGACCACGGGCGGACACCACGCGGGCAGCGTCCTCCAGCGACCACACACCGGCGACGTGTGCGGCGGCCAGCTCACCGATGGAGTGCCCGGCCAGGAAGTCCGGCTTCACGCCAAGCGACTCGACGAGCCGGTACAGCGCGACCTCGATCGCGAACAACGCGGGCTGCGCGTTCCCGGTCTGGTTCAACGCCTCCGCATCGTCACCGAAGATCACCTCACGAACACCGGGCAGGTGCGCGAGCACCTCGTCGAACGCGGCGGCGAACACCGGGAACTCGGCGTACAGCTCGCGCCCCATGGCCAGGCGCTGCGAGCCCTGACCGGTGAACAGCACGGCCAGCTGACCGCCGGTGGCCTGGCCGGACACCAGGCCCGGAGCCGGGTCACCGGCGGCGAGGGCCCGCAGCGGCTCGACACCGAAGACCACGGCGCGGTGGTCCAGCTTCGCGCGGGTCGTCGCAAGCGCACGCCCGAGATCGACCGGCTCAGCACCGTCCACAACGGACAGAAGACGCCCGGCCTGTGCCTGGAGCGCCTCGGAGGTCTTGCCGGAGAGCACCCACGGCACGTGCGCGCCGAGCAGTGAGGCGGTCGGCTCGGCGGGCTCCTCGGCCTCGTCAAAGGCCGGAGCCTGCTCGATGATCACGTGCGAGTTGGTGCCGGAGATGCCGAAGGACGAGACACCCGCGCGGCGCGGACGGTCCACCTCGGGCCAGTCCCGTGCCGAGGCCAGCAGCTCCACGGCACCGGCGGACCAGTCCACGTGCGGGGTCGGCGCGTCGATGTGCAGGCTCTTCGGCAGCACCCCGTGCTGGATCGCCATGATCATCTTGATCACGCTGGCGGCACCCGCGGCGGCCTGGGTGTGGCCGATGTTGGACTTCACCGAGCCAAGCCACAGCGGCAGGCCCTCCGCGCGGCCCTGGCCGTAGGTGGCCAGCAGCGCCTGCGCCTCGATCGGGTCGCCGAGCGTGGTGCCGGTCCCGTGCGCGTCAACGGCGTCGATGTCCTTTGTGGACAGCCGCGCGTTGGCGAGCGCCTGACGGATGACCCGCTGCTGCGACGGGCCGTTCGGGGCGGTCAGGCCGTTGGACGCGCCGTCCTGGTTGACCGCGGTGCCGCGCACGATGGCGAGCACCGGATGACCGTTCTTGCGGGCGTCGGAGAGCTTCTCCAGCAACAGCAGGCCGGCGCCCTCACCCCAGCCGGTGCCGTCGGAGGAGGCGGAGAACGCCTTGACCCGGCCGTCGCGGGCGAGGCCGCGCTGGCGGGAGAACTCCACGAACGCGTCCGGGCCGGACATGACGCTCACACCACCGGCGAGGGCGAGGCCGCACTCACCGGAGCGCAGCGCCTGCACGGCGAGGTGCATCGCCACGAGCGAGGACGAGCACGCGGTGTCGATGGTGACGGCGGGGCCTTCAAGACCGAACACATAGGACAGTCGGCCGGAGAGGACAGAACCGGAGATGCCGGTGCCGAGGTAGCCCTCGATGCCCTCCATGGGCTCGGTGATCGTGCGGCCGTAGTCCTGGCCGTTGGTGCCCGCGAACACCCCGGTCTTGCTGCCCTTGAGGGAGGTCGGGTCGATGCCCGCGCGCTCGAATGCCTCCCACGCGGTCTCCAGCAGCAGCCGCTGCTGCGGGTCCATGGCCAGTGCCTCGCGCGGGGAGATCCCGAACAGCTCGGCGTCGAACTCGCCCGCCGAGGTCAGGAACCCGCCCTCGCGCACGTACGAGGTACCGAGGTGGTCGGGGTCGGGGTTGAACAACCCGTCGACGTCCCAGCCGCGATCGGTGGGGAACCCGGACACGCCGTCGACGCCGTCGGCGATCATCCGCCAGAACTCCTCCGGCGAGGACGCCCCGGGGAAGCGGCAGCTCATGCCGACGACGGCGATGGGCTCGAAGTCCTTCTCCTCGGCCTCGCGCAACCGCAGACGCGCGGTGTGCAGCTCACCCGTGACGCGCGTCAGGTAATCGCGGAGCTTGTTGTTCTCAGCTGAAGACATGAGATCCCCACTCAGTTGGCGAGCGCGCGTCAGGCGCCGAGCTGCTTGTCGATGAAGTCGAAGAGTTCGTCGTTGGAGGAGGACCGCAGCGACTCGATCAGCTCGGTCTCGTCCCCGTCGGACGTGGTGGTGCCACTGGAGGACACGAGGGCCTTGAGCCGCCCGACCAGCCGCTCGCGCAGCTCGTCGCCCGGCGCGAGGGCCAGCAGCGTCTCCTCCACCCGGTCCAGCTCGGCGAGCAGCCGCTCGCCCGCCGCGGCCTCGTGCGCGCCAACGAGCTCGGCGCGCAGGAACCCGGCGAGCGCGACCGGGGTGGGATAGTCGAAGACCAGGGAGGTCGGCAGGACCAGGCCGGTAGCGGCGTTGAGCCGGTTGCGGAACTCCACCGAGGTCAGCGAGTCGAAGCCCAGCTCGGTGAAGGCTCGCTCCGGCTGCACCGCAGCGGTGGTGGCGTGGCCGAGCACCGTGGCCACGCGCGAGCGAACCAGCTCGACCAGGACTCGGGTCTGCTCGGCTTCGGGCGCGCCGGTGAGCCGCTGGAGCAGCGCGGCGGCCTCACCTCCGGCCTCCTCGGTTGCGGCCTTGGCCAGCTGGGCCACCTCGGGCAGCTCGCTGAGCAGCGACCCTCCGGTGAAGGCGGGGGCGAACAGCTCCCAGTCGATGTCGGCGACGGTGACCGCGACGTCCTCGTGGTCCAACGCGCTCCGCAGTGCGGAGATCGCGAGCGCGGGGTCCATCGGCCGGACCCCGAAGCGCCGCAGCTCCTCGTCGAGGTTGCCCGAAGCGGCCATGCCCGCCTCGGCCCACGCACCCCACGCGATGGAGGTCGCGGGCAACCCGTCCCGGTGCCGCTGCTCGGCGACCGCGTCCAGGAACGCGTTGGCGGCGGCGTAGGCGCCCTGGCCGCTGTTGCCGCAGATCCCGGCGAGCGAGGAGAACAGCACGAACGCGTCCAGGTCCAGGGACCGGGTCAGCTCGTGCAGGTTGCGCGCGGCCGTCACCTTCGGCAGCAGCACTCCGGCGAGGCGCTCGGTGTCGAGGGACTCGACGGGCCCGTCGTCGATCACTCCCGCGATGTGCATGACCGAGCGGATGGTCTCGCCGTCGGCGTGCAGCTTGTCGATCAGCTCGGCCAGCGCGTCGCGCTCGGTGACGTCGCAGGAGGCCACGGTGACCCGTGCGCCCAGCTCGGTCAGCTCCGCGCGGAGCTCGGCCGCCCCCGGGGTGGTCATCCCCCTGCGGGACAACAACACCAGGTGCTCGGCGCCCTCGCGCGCCAGCCACCGCGCGACGAACGAGCCGAGCGCGCCGGTGCCACCGGTCAGCAGGACCGTGCCGCGCGGCTTCCACTCACGCTTCGCCGGGGTCTTGACCGCGCGCACCAGGCGACGGGCCAGCACACCGTTCTCCCGGATCGCGACCTGGTCCTCGTCGCCGCCGAGAACGTCGGCAAGGAGGGCAGCGGTCCGGGTGTCCGGAGTGGACGGAAGGTCGATCAGGCCGCCCCACCGCTGCGGGTGCTCCAGCGCGACGACCCGGCCGAGGCCCCAGATCTGGGCCTGCTCCGGAGCGACCACCGACTCGGCCGCGCCCTGGGTGGCGCACCACAACGGCGCGTGCACCTCGGCGTCGCCGAGCGCCTGCACCAGCGCGAGCGTGGCGGCCGCACCGACGGACACCGAGGGCCGCGCCGGGAACGGGGCCTCGTCGAAGGCCAGCAGCGACAGCACTCCGGAGACCTCGGGCAGCTCGGCGCGCAGCCGGTCGGCGAAGACGGACCGGTCGGCGTCGGCACCGGCCACGGTCATCCGGTGCACCTGCGCGCCGCGCTCGGTGAGTGCCGCGATGGCCGACTCCACCCACGGGTTGTCCGACTGCGCGGCGGTGACGACCACGGCCCAGGTGCCGCTGACGCCCCGCCCGCCGACATCGACGGAGTCCCATCGGACCCGGTAGCGCCAACCATCCACAGTGGACCACTCGTCGCCCTGCCTGCGCCACGAGGCCAGGGAGGGCAGCACGACCTCAAGGGCATCGCGATCCACAGTGGACAGCTCATTGGCCACGGCATCGAGGTCCTCGCGCCGAACGGCGTCCCAGAACCGCGCGTCGACCTCGCTGACGGCGGCGGTGCGCGGCGCGGGCAGCAGCCAGAAGCGCTGGTGCTGGAAGGCATAGGTGGGCAGGTCAACCCGGCGAGCGCCGGTGCCGGAGAACAACGCCGACCAGTCGACCTTCGCCCCCGCCGCGAAGACCTGCCCCAACGAGGACAGCGCGGAACGGGCCTCGTCGCGGTCCTTGCGCAGCACAGGGGCGAACACCGAAGACCTGCTCGCAGGGTCGAGCATCGGCGCGGCCTGCTCCGAGACGCAATCCGCGCCCATCGCCGACAACGTGCCGTCCGGCCCGAGCTCCAGGTAGCGGGTGACACCCTTCTCCGCGCACACCGCGATGCCGTCGGCGAAGCGCACCGCGCCGCGCACGTGCCGCACCCAGTACTCCGGCGACATGACCTCGGCGGCCTTGGCGACCGCGCCAGTGACGTTGGAGACGATCTGCACCGTCGGCTCGGCGTAGGAGATGCTGAGCGCCACCTTGGCGAAGTCGGCGAGCATGCCGTCCATCAGCGACGAGTGGAACGCGTGCGAGACGCTGAGGCGCTTGACCTTGCGCCCCTCCGCCTTGAACTGCTCGGCGATCTCCGAAGCCGCGTCGGAGTCACCGGAGATGACCACGGCGCGCGGGCCGTTGATCGCGGCGATGTCCACGCCTTCGACCAGGCGAGCTCGGACCTCCTCCTCAGTGGCCTGGAGCGCGATCATGGCTCCACCACTCGGAAGCGCCTGCATCAGCCGACCACGGGCGGAGACCAGGCGAGCCGCGTCCTCCAGGGAGAACACACCGGCGACGTGCGCGGCGGCCAACTCGCCGATGGAGTGCCCGACCAGGAAGTCCGGCTTCACGCCCCACGAGCGGACGAGGCGGTACAGCGCCACTTCGAGCGCGAACAGCGCGGGCTGCGCGTTCCCGGTCTGGTTCAACGCCTCCGCGGCTGCGTCAATGCTCGACTCCGCAAGCGAGTCTTCGGGCCCGAAGATCACGTCCCGCACGCCGGGCAGGTGCGACAGCACCTCGTCGAACGCCTCGGCGAACACGGGGAAAGCCTCGTACAGGCCCCGTCCCATTCCCAGGCGCTGCGATCCCTGGCCGGTGAACAGGAACGCGGTCTTGCCCTTGACCACGCGGCCCTGGACAGCGGCGGGCTCACCGGCGGCGAGGCCGTTCAGCGCCGCGAGCAGCTCCGCGCGGTCCGCTCCGAAGAGCACGGCGCGCTCGTCCAGTGCCGCACGTGTGGTGGCCAACGAGAAGGCAATGTCCAGAGCGGATACTTCGTCATTGCTGTCCACAAAGGACTTCAGCCTGCGTGCCTGCGCGTGCACCGCGTCGGTGGTCTTGCCGGAGACGACCCACGGCAGGATCGCGGGAGCGGCGGGCTTCTCGTCGGCGGGCACGACATCCGGGGCCTGCTCCAGGATGATGTGCGCGTTGGTGCCGGAGATGCCGAAGGACGACACCGCGGCACGGCGCGGGCGGTCCAGCACGGGCCAGTCGCGGGCCTCGGTCAGCAGCTCGACGGCGCCCGCGCTCCAGTCCACGTGCGGCGAGGGCTCGTCGATGTGCAGGGTCTTCGGCAGCACGCCGTTGCGCAGCGCCATGGTCATCTTGATGACGCCCGCGACACCGGCGGCCGCCTGGGCGTGGCCGATGTTGGACTTCAGGGAGCCGAGCCACAGCGGGCTGTCCGCCGGGCGGCCCTGGCCGTAGGTGGCGATCACGGCCTGCGCCTCGATGGGGTCACCGAGCACGGTGCCCGTGCCGTGGGCCTCGACGACGTCCACCTCGCACGGGCCGATCCCGGCGTTGGCGAGCGCCGCCTTGATCACGCGCTGCTGCGACGGGCCGTTGGGGGCGGTGAGGCCGTTGGACGCGCCGTCCTGGTTGACCGCCGAGCCGCGCATCACCGCGAAGACGGGGTGGCCGTTGCGCACGGCGTCGGAGAGCTTCTCCAGCAGCACCACGCCCGCGCCCTCGGACCAGCCGGTGCCGTCGGCGGCGGCAGCGAAGGACTTGCAGCGGCCGTCCACGGACAGGCCGCGCTGACGGGAGAAGTCGACGAAGGTGTCCGGGACGGACATGACCGTGACGCCACCGGCCAGTGCCAGCGAGCACTCCCCCGTGCGCAGCGCCTGTGCTGCGAGGTGCATCGCCACCAGCGAGGAAGAGCACGCGGTGTCCACCGTGACGGCGGGACCCTCAAGGCCGAGGGTGTAGGAGACCCGGCCGGACAGCACGCTCCCGGTGGTGCCGGTGCCGAGGAAGCCCTCCACGCCCTCGGGCAGCTCACCGATGCCGGTGCCGTAGTCGTTGTACATCAGGCCCGCGAACACCCCGGTCGCGCTGCCCTTGACGGTGCCGGGGTCGATGCCCGCGCGCTCGAACGCCTCCCAGGAGACCTCCAGCATCAGCCGCTGCTGCGGGTCCATGGCCAGGGCCTCGCGCGGGGAGATGCCGAAGAGCTCCGGGTCGAACTCGGCCGCGGTGTGCAGGAAGTTGCCGCGACTGGTGTAGGAGGTGCCCTGGTGGTCGGGGTCGGGGTGGAACAGGGTGCCCAGGTCCCAGCCGCGGTCCGCCGGGAAGTCCGACACGCCCTCACCGCCACCGGCGACCAGGTCCCACAGCTGCTCCGGCGTGCGCACGCCACCGGGGAAACGGCAGCCGATGCCGACGATCGCGATCGGCTCGGTCGCGGCGGCGGCGAGTTCGCTATTCCGCTGTGCCAGCCGCGCGTTTTCCTTCAGGGACTCACGCAGTGCCGCGATGAGCTCCTCGGAGGAATTCGCCATCTTGCTCTCCGCTTCGTCACCAGCTATACAAATAGCTAGAGTTTGGGTTACCGGGTGTCGAAATACGCGTTTCAGTGCTCTGAGCTGGTGTTCTCGCCCGCCTGAAGCCAACCTAGACGAGCCCTATAGGCACTTAAATCGCTTTGCTCCACCGACACCCCACCAACAAGTAACTGCCCATCCATCGCCCTTGCGCAAGGACATTGGATGGGCAGTTATTGGTGGTCGTCAACCTCAAATGCGGATGTTGCCGGAACTAGTAGGAGAATACATAGACAGTCGTTGACCTGGGCTTTTCCACCGCCGGTGGGGCGCGGTGAGGCGCCCCACCAGGGGGTCAGCTCCCCTTGGCCGAGGCCATGGCCCGCTGGACCAGGTCGCTGACGTCCATCTCATCGATGGACTCGACATCCGGTGCCGCGACCGGTGCGGGAGCCGCGGTCCCCGCCAGCTTCAGCAGCGCGTCGAGCAACCCCGCCTCGCGGAACTTGGCGATGGAGACCGTGGCCAGCGCCTTGCGGACCGCGTCCTCGTCGATCTCCAGCTCCTCCGTCGCGCCGTCGTCCCCGGGCAGCAGCTGCGGCTTGAGGTGGTCGGCCATCGCCTGCGGTGTGGGGTAGTCGAACACCGCCGTGGCCGCCAGCCGCAGCGACGTGGCCGTGTTCAACCGGTTCCGCAGCTCCACCGAGGTCAGCGAGTCGAAGCCCAGCTCGGTGAACGGCCGGTCGGGGTCGATCTCCGCGCCGGAGCTGTGCCCGAGCACCGCGGCGACCTGGGCTCGGACCACGTCCAGCACCGCCTCCGCGCGCTCCAGCGCGGGCAGCGCCGCCAGCCGCTGCGCGAGCGAGACGGTCTCGGCGACGGCCGCCTGAGCCGTCCTGCGGGCCGGAGCGCGCACCAGGCCGCGCAGGATCGCGGGCACTGAGCCGGCCCGCAGCGCCGTGCGGTCGAGCTTGATCGGCACGAGCACCGGCTGGTTCAGCGCGACCGCGACGTCGAAGGCCGCCATGCCCTCGGCGTGGCTGAGCGCGCCGAAGCCGTCCCGGCTCATCCGCTCGACGTTCTGACTGCCCAGATCGCCCGCCATGCCGCCGTCCTGCTCCCACAGGCCCCACGCCAGCGACTGACCGGCCAGGCCCTGCTCCCGGCGCAGCAGCACCAGGGCGTCCAGGAACGAGTTGGCCGCGGCGTAGTTGCCCTGGCCGGGCCCGCCGAGCACACCGGCAGCCGACGAGTAGATCAGGAACTGGCCGAGCCCGAGGTCCTTGGTGAGCTCGTGCAGGTTCCACGCGGCGTCCACCTTGGGCCGGAACACCCCGTCCACCCGTTCCGGGGTGAGCGCGGGGATCACGCCGTCGTCCAGCACACCGGCGGTGTGGATCACGCCGGTCAACCGGTGCCCGATGCTGTCGAGCACGGCCTTGAGCGCCTCGCGGTCGGCGGTGTCGCACGCGATGATCTCGGTCTGGGCGCCCAGCGCGGTCAGCTCGTCGTGCAGCTCGGCCGCTCCTGGAGCGTCGAGACCACGGCGGCTGGTGAGCACGAGGTGCTTCACTCCGTGCCGGGTGACGAGGTGCCGCGCCGCGAGGGCACCGAGGTCGCCAGTGCCACCGCTGATGAGCACGGTGCCCTCGGCGTCCCACCCGGCCGCCTCGCCCGCTGGTTGCGGCCTGGCGAGACGGGCGGCGAAGAGACCACCGTCGCGGGCCCGGACCTGCGGCTCGCCGGTGGCGACGGCAGCGCCGATCGCGTCCTCGGGGCCGTCGAAGAGCACGAACCGCTCCGGGTTCTCCGACTGCGCCGATCGGATCAGGCCCCACACCGCCGCGGTGGCCAGGTCCTGTCCGTCGGTGTGGATCACCAGCTTGGAGTCGGCGAAGCGGTCCTCGGCCAGCCACCGCTGTGCGATCCCCAGCACCTCGTGGGTCATCCGGTAGGTCTCGGCGACCACGTCATCGGCGGCGGGTTCCAGGCTGAGCACCACCACGTCCGACGCGGCGTCCTCGGAGTAGGCGGTCCACTCAACGGAGCCGTCCGCGTCCACCGGAACCCAGTCGAGCTGGAACAACGAGTCCTGGTCACCGCTGGCGCGCAGCTGGTCGGCGGAGATGGTGCGCACCGCGATGGACTCGACGGTGACCACGGGGTTCCCGCCGCCGTCCACGCCGATCAGCGTGGCCGAGTCCGGTCCCGTCGGCGTGAGCTTGACCCGCAGCGTGCTCGCCCCGGTGGCGTGCAGGGTGACCCCGCTCCACGCGAACGGCAGTGCGGCGCCCTCAGGGTTGTTGTCGCGCAGGAACATTCCGTGCAGCGCCGCATCGAGCAGCGCCGGGTGAATCCCGAACGAACCCGCGAGCGGTTCGTCGGCGGGAAGCGCCAGCTCGGTGAAAATGTCGTCGCCGAGCTTCCACGCGGCCTGAATGCCCTGGAACAACGGCCCATAGCCGAATCCGGAACCCACGAGGTCGTCGTACAGCGTCTCCACCGCAACGGACTCCGCTCCGGCTGGCGGCCACGACCCGATGTCCACAGTGGATGGAGCCGCCTCGGTGAGCGAGCCGACCGCGTGCAGGGTCCAGGGCTCGTCGCCGCGCCGGGAGTGGATCGACACCGACCGGCGCCCATCGGCTCCCGGACCACCGGCGACGACCTGCACCACGACAGCGGCGTTCTCCGGGACCACCAGCGGTGCGTGCAGGGTCAGTTCCTCCACGGTGCCGCAGCCGACCTCGTCACCGGCACGGATCGCCAGCTCGACCAGTCCGGCACCGGGAACCAGGATCGTGCCCATCACCGCGTGGTCGGCCAGCCAGGGGTGCGTGGCCACCGACACCCTGCCGGTGAACAGCACGCCGTCCCCGTCGGCCAACGACACCGCCGCGCCCAGCAGCGGGTGGTCGGCGGAGACCAGTCCGGCCGCCGTCACATCCGCCGCGCCGCTGCCCTGCATCAGCCAGTACGAGCGGTGCTGGAAGGCGTAGGTCGGCAGGTCGACGCGCTGCGAGTCCTGCGGGAAGAACGCCGTCCAGTCGGCCTTCGCACCCGTGACGTGCAGCTGCGCCAACGCTCGAACAACGGCGAGCGACTCGTCCTGGTCCTTGCGGACCAAGGGGATGAAGACCGCGTTGTCCGGGTTCTCCACGCAGTCCTGCGCGGCGGCGGTGAGCACGGCGTTCGGGCCGACCTCGACGAACCTGGTCACGCCCTCGGACTCCAGCACCCGCACGGCGTCGAAGAGCCGGACGGGACGGCGGATGTGGCGCACCCAGTACGTGGGGTCGCCGACGTCGGCCAGTGTCGCGGGCTTGCCGGTCAGCGTGGACACGATCGGGATGCGCGGCTCGTTGTAGGTCAGGCTCGCGGTGGTCGCGCCGAACTCGTCGAGCAGCCCGTCCATCAGCGCGGAGTGCGACGCCTGGCTGACCACGAGCTTCTTGGCCTTGCGCCCGCGCTCCTTGAACCCGTCGGCAATGCGCAGCGCGGTCTCCTCGTCACCGGAGATGACCGTCGACAGTGGACCGTTGAGCGCGGCGATGCCGACATTGCCGATCAGCTCGGGCAGCACCTCCTCCTCGGACGCCTGGATGGCGACCATGGCCCCACCGGGCGGCATGGAGTTCATCAGGCGGCCACGGACCGACACCACGCGGACGGCGTCCTCCAGCGACCACACCCCGGCGACGTGCGCGGCGCCGAACTCGCCGATGGAGTGCCCGGCGACGAAGTCGGGCGTGATCCCCCACGCTTCGAGGAGCCGGAACAGCGACACCTCGATGGTGAACAGCGCGGGCAGCATGTAGTCGATGCGGTCCAACAGATCCGAGTTCTCAGCGAACATCACATCGCGCAGCGACTCGGCCAGGTGCTTGTCGAACTCAGTGACCACGGCGTCGAACGCAGCGGCGAACACCGGGTACCTCTCGCACAGCTCGCGGCCCATGCCGAGGTACTGCGCGCCACCACCGGTGAACAGGAACGCGGTCTTGCCACTGTTCGCGTGCCCAGTCAACGCAAGCTCGTCGAGCCCGGCGAGCAGGCCGTCCCGGTCGGCCGCCACAACGGCCGCCCGATGCTCCAGCGCCGCCCGACCAGTGGCCAACGAGAACCCGATGTCCGCAACATCGACGTTCGGATTCTCCACCACCCAGTCCCGCAACCTCCGAGCCTGCGCCTTCACCCCCTCCTCACTCTTCCCCGACACCACCCACGGAACCACGCCATTCGCGGGCTTATCGACCGTTTCAGAGCCCTCAACAAGTCCATAAGCCCGCGAATGGCCCTGTTCGAGGATCACGTGGGCGTTGGTGCCGGAGATGCCGAAGGAGGAGACGGCGGCGCGGCGGGGGCGGTCCACGGCTGGCCAGGGAAGGGATTCGGTCAGGAGGGAGACGGCGCCTGCGGACCAGTCGACGTGCGGGGTGGGCTCTTCGATGTGCAGGCTCTTCGGCAGCACTCCGTGCCGCATCGCCTGGACCATCTTGATCACGCCGCCGACGCCGGAGGCAGCCTGGGCGTGGCCGATGTTGGACTTCAGCGAGCCGAGCCACAGCGGCTGGTCCTCCGGGCGCTCCGCGCCGTAGGTCGCCAGCAGGGCCTGCGCCTCGATCGGGTCGCCGAGGACCGTGCCGGTCCCGTGCGCCTCAACCGCGTCGATGTCCACAGAGGACAGTCCGGCGTTGGCGAGGGCCTGGCGGATGACCCGTTGCTGCGAAGGTCCGTTCGGGGCGGTCAGGCCGTTGGACGCGCCGTCCTGGTTGATCGCCGAGCCCCGGATGACCGCGAGCACGTGGTGCCCGTTGGCCTCCGCGTCGGACAGGCGCTCCAGCAACAGCATGCCGACGCCCTCCGACCACGTGGTGCCGTCGGCCGAGGAGGAGAACGGCTTGCAGCGGCCGTCCGGCGCCAGACCACGCTGCCGGGAGAACGCCACGAAGGACTCCGCCGTCGGCATGACCGTGACACCACCGGCGAGGGCGAGCGAGCACTCACCGCTGCGCAGCGCCTGGGCAGCCCAGTGCAACGCGACGAGCGAGGACGAGCACGCGGTGTCCACCGAGACCGCAGGGCCTTCAAGACCGAAGGTGTAGGCGATGCGACCGGAGGTGACACTGCCCGAGGTTCCGGTGCCCATGAAGGCTTCCAGCTCCTCCGGCACAGAGTCCACATGGGACCCGTAGTCGTAGTACATGACACCCGCGAAGACGCCGGTGTCGGAGCCCTTCAGCGAGGCCGGGTCGATCCCGGCGCGCTCCATGGCCTCCCACGAGACCTCCAGCAGCAACCGCTGCTGCGGGTCCATCGCCAGCGCCTCGCGCGGGGAGATCCCGAAGAACTCCGGGTCGAACTCCGCCGCGTCGAGCAGGAAGCCACCCTCACGGCTGTACGAGGTGCCGGGGTGCTCCGGATCGGGGTGGTAGAGCCCTTCCAGGTCCCATCCACGGTTGTCGGGGAAGAAGGAGATGCCGTCCCCGCCGGAGGCCACCAGCTCCCACAGCTGCTCCGGCGTGCTCACCCCACCCGGGTAGCGGCACCCCATCCCGACGATGGCGATCGGGTCGTCCGCGCCGGCGGACACGGCCGCGCGCACCACAGCACCCGTGGACTCGCCGAGCAGCTCGGCGCGGATGTGGGCCGACAACGCGGCGGGCGTCGGGTAGTCGAAGATCAGCGTGGCCGGCAGGCGGAGCCCGCTCGCGGTGGTCAGGCCGTTGCGCAGCTCCACTGCGGTCAGCGAGTCGAACCCGAGGTCGGTGAACGCGCGGTCCGGCTCGATCGCCCCGCCACCCGCGTGGCCGAGCACCTGGGCGACCTGGGTGCGCACGAGCTCCAGCAGCGCGCGGTCCTGCTCGGCCGCGGACAGCGACACCAGGCGGTCCCGCAGCCCGGCGGCCTCGGCCGCCTGCGCGGCGCGACGAACCGGGACGCGAACCAGGCCGCGCAGCACCTGCGGCACGAAACCGGTGCGGGCGAAGGAGGTCAGCGCCGGAACGTCGAGCTTGACCGGGACGAAGAACGCCGCGTCCTGGGCGAGCGCGGTGTCGAAGAGCTCAAGGCCCTCCTCCGGGGTGAGCGCGGCGAACCCGTCGCGGCGCATCCGGGCCAGCTCGTCCTTGGTCAGCTCGCCGCTCATGCCGCTGTCCTGCTGCCACAGGCCCCACGCCAGGGAGCTGGCGGCGAGGCCCTGCGCACGGCGTTGCCGCGCAAGGGCGTCCAGGAACGAGTTGGCGGCGGCGTAGTTGCCCTGACCGGGTGCGCCGAGCACACCGGCGGCCGAGGAGAACACCACGAACTGCGCCAGGTCGAGGTCCTTGGTCAGCTCGTGCAGGTGCCACGCGGCATCGACCTTCGGCGTGAACACGCGACTGATGCGCTCGGGGCTCAACGCGGACACCACACCGTCGTCGAGCACACCGGCGGTGTGGATCACGCCGGTCAGCCCGTCGATGTCGTCGATCACGGCCTTGAGCGCGGCGCGGTCGGAGACGTCGCACGCGGCGAACGTCACCTTAGCGCCCAGGGAAACCAGCTCATCCCGCAGCTCGACGGCACCGGGCGCGTCCAGACCACGACGACTGGTCAGCACCAGGCTCGTCACACCGCGCTCGGCCACCAGGTGCCGCGCCAGCAGCACGCCGAGCCCACCGGTGCCACCGGTGATCAACACAGTGCCCTCGGCGTCCCACTCCGCGGGCGGAGCCGCGACACCGCGTGACAGGCGCGGCACGAACAGCTTGCCGTCGCGGACAACCACCTGTCCCTCACCGGTCGCCACGGCGGCGCCCACCTCGGAAAGGGGGCCGTCCACCAGTACGAAGCGGTCCGGGTTCTCCGACTGCGCCGAGCGGACCAGGCCCCACACAGCGGAGGAAGCCAGATCGGTCACGTCCGGGCCTGCCGCGCCGTCGGTGACGACAACGAGCTTCGAGTCGGCGAAACGGTCCTCCGCCAGGAACTCCTGGACCGTGACGAGAACGCTTGTCGTCACCGCGTGCGTGTCGGCGATGACATCGCCGTTGTCCGTCTGGACAGCCAGCACGACGACGTCACCGGCCTCCGGGTACGTGACCCACTCGACGGGAGTCCCCGAGGCGACGGGGACCCAGTCGAGCTGGAACAGCGAGTCCTGCTCCAGTGCTGCGGCCTGCACCTGCTCGGCGGAAACGGCGCGCAGCGCAAGGGAATCCACGGAGATCACCGGAGCGCCGGTCGGATCGACGGCGGTCAGCGACACCGCGTCCGTCCCGGCAGGCGCGAGCCGAACCCGCAGCGACGTGGCTCCGGCGGCGTGCAACGCGACACCGCTCCACGAGAAGGGCAGCGAAGCACCCGCGTCCTCACCGAGACCCGTGGCGTGCAACGCGGAGTCCAGCAAGGCGGGGTGGATGCCGAACTTGTCGCCCCCCTGTTCCTGCGTGGGCAGCTCGACCTCGGCGAAGACCTCCGCACCACGCTTCCACGCGGCCTTGAGGCCCTGGAAGAGCGGTCCGTAGCGCAGACCGGACTCGGCGAGCTTGTCGTAGACACCGTCCAGCTCAACGACGGTGGCATCGGCCGGGGGCCACTGCGCGAAGTCGAAGGAAGCCGGAGTTCCTTGTGTGGCAAGCACACCGGAGGCGTGGAGGGTCCACTGGTCGTCGGAGCGCGAGGAGAACACCGACACCGAACGACGCCCGGTCTCATCGGCGTCGCCCACCGTCACCTGGACCATCACCGCGCCAGCGGCTGCCAGCACCAACGGCGCGTGCAGCGTCAGCTCCTCGACGACGCCGCAACCCACCTCGTCGCCCGCGCGGATCGCCAGCTCCACCAACGCGGTCCCCGGCACGAGCACCGAGTCCATCACGACGTGGTCGCCGAGCCAGGCGTGCGAGCTGAGCGAGAGGCGTCCGGTGAACAGGAACCCGTCCCCGTCGGCCAGCGAGATCGCCGCGCCGAGCAACGGGTGCTTGGCCGCGGTCAGCCCCGCGGCGGCCACGTCGGCGCTACCGGTCGGCCCGTTGAGCCAGAAGTGCTGGTACTGGAAGGCGTACGTGGGCAGATCGACGCGCCGCGCGTTGGTCGGCGCGAACACCTTCGCCCAGTCGATCCTGCCACCGGAGACGTGGTACTGCGAGAGCGCGGTGACGATCGTGCGGGCCTCGTCGCGATCGCGACGGGACAGCGCGACGAAGACACCCTCGTCCACGCAGTCCGCACCGGCGGCGGTGAGCACACCGTCCGGACCGATCTCGACGAACTTGCTGACACCAAAGGACTGGAGCGTGCGCACCGCGTCGGCGAACCGCACGGACTCCCGCACGTGGCGAGTCCAGTAGTCCACAGAGGACAGTTCGGCGGCGGTGGCGCTCCTGCCGGTCAGCGTGGAGACGATCGGGGTGGTGGGGGCGTTGGCGGTGACCGATCCGACGACCTTGCCGAACTCCTCCAGCATCCCGTCCATCAACACGGAGTGGAACGCGTGCGAGACGGAGAGCTGCTTGGTCTTGCGGCCCTCGGCCTTGAAGTGCTCGGCGACCGCGAGCGCCGCGTCCTCGTGACCGGAGATGACGACCGACGTGGGGCCGTTGATGGCGGCGATGCCCACGCGGTCGTTGAGGAGCGGCGTGACCTCGTCCTCGGTGGCCTGAACCGCGATCATGGCTCCGCCACTGGGCAGCGCCTGCATCAGACGCCCACGCGCGACGACCACGCGAGCGGCGTCCTCCAGCGACCACACACCCGCGACGTGCGCTGCGGCCAACTCGCCGATGGAGTGGCCCGCCAGGAAGTCGGGCTTGACACCCCACGACTCGACCAGCCGGTACAACGCGACCTCGATCGCGAACAACGCGGGCTGGGCGTTCCCGGTCTGGTTCAACGCCTCCGCGTCGTCACCGAAGATCACCTCACGGACGCCGGGCAGGTACGAGAGAACCTCGTCGAAGGCCGAGGCGAACACCGGGAAAGCCTCGTACAGCCCACGCCCCATCGCCAGGCGCTGCGAACCCTGACCGGTAAACAGGAACGCGGTCTTGCCCTTGGTGGCGCGCCCCTGCACGGAAGCGCGAGCACCCTCGGCGAGCGCGGTCAGGCCAGAGATCAGCTCGTCACGGTCCGCGCCGACGACCGCCGCGCGAACGTCCAGCGCCGCCCGGCCGGTGGCGAGGGAGAAACCGACGTCCACGGGGTGCGGCTCGTCGGCGGTGACCCGGGACAGCAGGCGCGCGGCCTGGGCCTTCAGCGCCTCCTCGGTCTTCGCCGACAGCACCCACGGGATCGGCGTGGTGAAGGCGCGCGGAGCCTCCTGCACCGCCTCCTCGGCGGGCGCCTGCTCCAGGATGATGTGCGCGTTGGTGCCGGAGATGCCGAAGGACGACACCGCCGCACGGCGCGGGCGGTCCACCTCCGGCCAGTCGCGGGCGGAGGTCAGCAGCTCCACGTCGCCGGCCGACCAGTCCACGTGCGGGGTGGGCTCGTCGATGTTGAGGCTCTTCGGCAGCCTGCCCGCGCGCAGGGCCTGCACCATCTTGATCACGCCGCCGATACCGGCCGCCGCCTGGGCGTGGCCGATGTTGGACTTCAGCGAGCCCAGCCACAGCGGCAGCCCCTCCGGGCGGTCCTGCCCGTAGGTGTTGATCAGCGCCTGTGCCTCGATCGGGTCACCGAGCACGGTGCCGGTCCCGTGCGCCTCGACGACATCGACGTCCCTTGTGGACAGTCGAGCGTTCTCAAGCGCCGCGAGGATCACCCGCTGCTGCGAGGGCCCGTTGGGGGCGGTCAGGCCGTTGGACGCGCCGTCCTGGTTGATCGCGGTGCCCCGGATGACCGCGAGGACCTCGTGCCCGTTGCGCTTGGCGTCGGAGAGCTTCTCGATGAGGATCATGCCGACGCCCTCGGACCAGCCGGTGCCGTCGGCGGAGGCTGCGAAGGACTTGCAGCGGCCGTCCGGGGAAAGACCGCGCTGGCGCGAGAACTCCACGAAGATGCCCGGCGCGCCCATGATGTTCGCGCCGCCCGCGAGCGCCATCGTGCACTCACCGGCCCGCAGCGCCTGCACCGCCCAGTGCAGCGCGACCAGCGACGAGGAGCACGCGGTGTCCACCGAGACCGCGGGCCCTTCGAAACCGAAGGAGTACGCGACGCGTCCGGAGTGGACGGAGCAGGTCGTGCCGGTGAGCAGGTAGCCCTCGACGCCTTCGGCGGGCTCGTGCAGGCGCGGACCGTACTCCTGCGAGGCGACGCCCGCGTAGATGCCGGTCGAAGAGCCCTTCAGCGTGGTGGGGTCGATACCCGCGCGCTCCATGGCCTCCCACGAGACCTCCAGCAGCAACCGCTGCTGCGGGTCCATCGCCAGCGCCTCGCGCGGGGAGATCCCGAAGAACTCCGGGTCGAACTGGCCAGCGGTGTGCACGAACCCACCGGTGCTGGCGTAAGACGTGCCCGGGTTGCCGGGATCGGGGTGGAACAGGCCGTCGAGGTCCCAGCCCCGGTTGTCGGGGAAGCCGGTGATGCCCTCGCGGTCGGAGTCGACCAGCTCCCAGAGGTCCTCCGGCGAGGAGACACCACCCGGGAACCGGCAGCCCATCCCGACGATCGCGATCGGCTCGTTGTCGGCCGCCTCGGCCTCCCGCAGGCGCGCCCGCGTCTGGTGGAGGTCCGCCGTCACCTTCTTCAGCAGCCCGAGGAGCTTGTCTTGATCCGCCATCTCACAACCCCACACACGCTATTCACGCCGCACGATGGTCGCGGCTCGGTCAGGAAATGCCGAGTTCTCGTTCGAGGAAGTCCACGACCTCGTCGGCCGAGGCGTCCTCAAGGGTGTCGCCAACCCCCGTCTCCGCTGGCGGGGCACCGGCGGAGGAGAACTTCGACAACAGCTCCTCCAGCCGCAGGGTGATCGACAGCCGGCCGCCCCCGTCCTCCCCGACGGCGTCCAGGCTGGCCTCCAGCCGGTCCAGCTCGGCCAGCACGGACGCGGCCGACAACGCGGTCGTCCCCTCGGGCGCCACGGTCTGGCGCAGGTGGCCGGCGAGCGCGGTGGCCGTCGGGTAGTCGAAGACCGCGGTGGCCGACAGCCGCACCCCGGTCGCGTTGCTGAGCCGGTTGCGCAGCTCCACCGAGGTCAGCGAGTCGAAGCCCAGCTCGGTGAACGCCTGCTCGGCGTCGATGGCCGACGCGCCGCTGTGCCCGAGCACCGCGGCGGCGTGCGTGCGCACCACGTCGAGCAGGATGCCGTCCTGCTCGGCCGGGGTGAGCCCGGCCAGCCGCTGGGTCAGCGAGGACGCCTTGCCCTCCCCCGCCTGCGCCGCCCGCCGCGCCGGAGCGCGCACCAGGCCGTGCAGGATCTGCGGGAGCTCGTTGTTCCTGGCGTGGGCCTGCAACGCCGCGCGGTCGAGTTTCACCGGCGCGGCAACGGCTTCCCCTGCGGCGAGCGAGGCGTCGAACAGCGCCATGCCCTCGTCCTCGGTCAGCGCGCCGAAGCCCTCCCTTGCCATCCGCGCCAGGTCGGCGTCGGTCATGCCCGCGCCCATACCGCCCGCCCACAGACCCCACGCCTGGGACTGCGCGGCGAGGCCAAGCGCCCGCCGGTGCTCGGCGAGGGCGTTGAGGAAGGCGTTGGCGGCGGCGTAGTTCGCCTGCCCGGCCGTGCCCATGAGGCCGGTGATCGAGGAGAACACCACGAACTGCGCCAGGTCGAGGTCCCGGGTCAGCTCGTGCAGGTGCCACGCCGCGTCCACCTTGGGCCGCAACACCGTGTCCATCCGCTCCGGGGTCATCGACGCCAGCAGCCCGTCGTCCAGCACGCCCGCGGTGTGGACCACCGCGGTCAGCGGGTGCTGGGCCGGGATCGCCGCGAGCGTCGCCGCGACAGCGTCCCGGTCGGCCGCGTCGCAGGCCGCGATGGTCACGGTCGCGCCCAGCTCGGTCAAGGCGGCGTTCAGCTCCGCCGCGCCCGGCGCGTCGGCCCCGCGACGGCTGGTCAGCACCAGGTGCCGCACGCCGTGCTCGGCCACCAGGTGCCGCGCCAGCACGCCGCCGAGGCCGCCGGTGCCACCGGTGATCAGCACCGTGCCGTGCGGGTCCATCGCCTTCGGCAGGGTCAGCACGACCTTGCCGATGTGCTTGGCCTGGCTGATGAACCGGAACGCCTCGGGGGCCTGGCGCACGTCCCACGCCTTGGTGGGCAGGGGCTTCAGCGCGCCCTGTGCGAAGAGCTTGTCCAGCTCGCCCCACATCTCGCCGATGCGGTCCGGACCCGCGTCGATCAGGTCGAACGCGTGGTACTCCACGCCGTCGTACTCGGCGGCCACCACGACGGGCTCGCGGACGTCGGTCTTGCCCATCTCCACGAACCGGCCGCCCTCGGCGACCAGCCGCAGCGACGCGTCGACGAACTCGCCCGCGAGCGCGTCCAGCACGACGTCGACGCCGCGGCCCCCGGTCGCCGCGCGGAAGGAGTCCTCGAAGTCCAGGGTGCGCGAGGACGCGATGTGCCTGTCGTCCAGCCCGGCGGCCCGCAGGGTGTCCCACTTGCCGGTGCTCGCCGTGCCGTAGACCTCCGCGCCCAGGTGCTTGGCGATCTGCGTGGCTGCCATGCCGACACCACCGGCGGCGGCGTGGATCAGCACCGACTCGCCCGCCCGCAACCGGCCGAGGTCGCACAGGCCGTAGTAGGCGGTGAGGAACACCAGCGGGACCGCCGACGCCTCCTCGAAGGTCCACCCGTCGGGCATCCGCGTCACCAGGCGGCGGTCGGCGTCGGCGATCGGGGCGATACCACCGATCACCAGGCCCATCACCTTCTCGCCCGGCTTGAGGTCGGTGACCTCGGAACCGACTTCGAGCACCACGCCCGCGGCCTCGTTGCCGATGATCCCGGCGTCACCGGGGTACATGCCGAGCACCGTGAGCACATCGCGGAAGTTCAGCCCGGCGGCGCGGACCGCGATCCGGACGTCGCCGGGCGCGATCGGCTCCAGCACCTCCGGGTTCGGCTCCAGCACCAGGTGGTCCAGGGTGCCCTTGCCGGAGATGCCCAGGCGCCACGCCTCGGTCCCCGTGGGCGGCAGCAGCCGGTCGTTGCCCATCGGCACCAGCCGCAGCGCGTACGCGGCTCCGTCGCGGATCACCACCTGCGACTCGCCGGAGCCGAGCACCTTGGCGAACAGCTCGTCGTCGGACGCGCCGTCCACCAGGACGAACCGGTCCTGGTTCTCCTGCTGCGCGGTGCGCACCAGGCCCCACGCGGTGGTCGCGGCCAGATCCTCCACAGTGGACTGGAACGACATCGCACCTGTGGTCCGGACGACGAGCTTCGAGTCCTCGAACCGCTCGTCCGCCAACCACTTCCGCACGACGTCGAGCACCCGGTGGGACACCTCACGCGCCGCACCGGGAACATCACCGGTGCTCGGCGCGATAGTGATCACCGCGTACTCGGGCGCGGAGTCGCCGATCTCGTCGTAGGCGGTCCACTCGGCGGCATCGCCCAGCGCGACCGGAACCCAGTCGGGGCGGAACAGCAGGTCACTGTCCGAAGAGGACTGGAGCTGCTCGGCGGATACCTCACGCAGCGCCAACGACTCCACGGTCATGACCGGAGCACCGGTGCCGTCGGCGATCTCGATCGCCACCGCACCGTTGTCCTGCGAAGCGAGCCTCACGCGCAGCGAGCTGGCTCCGGAAGCATGCAGGGTGACACCGCTCCACGAGAACGGCAGCGAGGCCGGGATGTCCTCGCCGATCCCGATCGCGTGCAACGAGGCGTCCAGCAGAGCCGGGTGCAGTCCGTACTTGGCTCCATCGCCCTCTTCTGGCAAGGAGATCTCAGCGAAGACGTCGGTTCCCTTGCGCCACGCGGCACGCAGCCCCTGGAAGGTCGGGCCGTAGACGAGCCCGGTCTCGGCGAGCCCTTCGTACTGCCCTTCGACGGAGACGGCCTCAGCACCGGCCGGCGGCCACTCGGCGAAGTCGAAGGCCGGAGCGGGACCGCTCGGTGCGACCGTTCCGGTGGCGTGCAACGTCCACTCCATGGCGTCCTGCTTGCGGGAGTGCACATTGATGCCGCGGCGGCCGTCGTCGTCGGCCTCGCCCACGTGCACCTGCACCTGGACCGCGCCGGACTCCGGCAGCACCAGGGGCGCTTGGAGCATCAGCTCTTCGACGCTCCCACATCCGGCCTCGTCGGCCGCGCGCACCGCGAGCTCGATCAGACCGGCACCCGGAACGAGCACCTGGCCCATGACGGCGTGGTCGGCCAGCCACCCGTGCGTGGAGAGCGAAAGCCGTCCCGTGAACAGGAATCCGTCGGTGTTGGCCAGCGTCACCGCCGCGCCGAGCAACGGGTGCTCGGCGGAGGCGAGCCCGAGTCCGGTGGCGTCGCCGCCGGAGCCGGAGGCCCGCAGCCAGTACCGCCCGTGCTGGAAGGCGTAGGTCGGCAGGTCGACGCGCTGAGCACCGGGGAAGACAGCGTTCCAGTCGATCGGGACGCCACGGGCGTGCAGCTCCGCGAGCGCGGCGACGGACGTGACCGCCTCATCGCGCCCCTTGCGCAGCACCGGGATGAACACGGCCTTCTCGCTCGCGCAGTCCGCGCCCATCGCGGAGAGCACGCCGTCCGGACCCAGCTCGACGAACTTGGTGACGCCCTCGGCCTCCAGCGTGGCGATGCCGTCGGCGAAGCGCACCGCGTCGCGCACGTGGCGAACCCAGTACTCCGGGTTGGTCACCTGGGCGTCCGCCGCCAGCGAACCGGACACGTTGGACACGAGCTGGATGGTCGGAGCGGAGTAGCTGATCGACGCCGCGACCTCGCCGAACTCCGCCAGCATCCCGTCCATCAGCACCGAGTGGAACGCGTGCGACACCGTCAGCTGCTTGGTCTTGCGGCCTTCGCCCTTGAAGTGTTCGGCGATCCTCGCGGCCGCGTCGGCGTCACCGGAGACGACCACGGAGCTCGGCCCGTTGATCGCGGCGATCCCGACCAGGTCGTTGAGCAGCGGCGTGACCTCGTCCTCGGTGGCCTGGAGCGCGATCATGGCTCCACCACTGGGAAGCGCCTGCATCAGCCGACCACGGGCGGAGACGAGCCGCGCCGCGTCCTCCAGGGAGAACACACCGGCGACGTGCGCGGCGGCCAACTCGCCGATGGAGTGCCCGACCAGGTAGTCCGGGCGAACGCCCCAGGACTCGACCAGCCGGTACAGCGCGACCTCGATCGCGAACAACGCGGGCTGCGCGTTCCCAGTCTGGTTGAGCAAGTCCGCGTCGTCGCCGAAAACGACGGCCTTCACATCCGGCAGGTACTCGCACACGGAGTCGAAAGCGGCGGCGAACACCGGCGAGGCGTCGTACAGCTCACGCCCCATACCCAGGCGCTGGGACCCCTGACCGGTGAACAGGAACGCCACCCGACCAGCGACCGCGGCCCCGCGCACGATGTTCGAGGCGGAACCCCCCTCGGCGAGAACCTCAAGCCCCGCAAGCATTTCCTCGCGACCAGCACCGATCACAGCCGCACGGCTGTCGAGGTTGGCCCGAGCGGTGGCCAACGAGAACCCAATGTCCGCAACATCGACATCGGGATTCTCAACCACCCACCCCCTCAACCTCCGCGCTTGCGCCTTCACCCCTTCCTCACTCTTCCCCGACACCACCCAAGGAACGCCATTCGCGGGCTTAAGGACCTTTTCAGAGCCCTCAACACGTCCATAAGCCCGCGAATGGCCCTCTTCCAAGATCAGGTGGGCGTTGGTGCCGGAGATGCCGAAGGAGGAGACGGCGGCGCGGCGGGGGCGGTCCACGGCGGGCCAGGGAAGGGACTCCGTCAGCAGGGAGACGGCGCCGGCGGACCAGTCGACGTGCGGGGTGGGCGAGTCCACGTGCAGGCTCTGCGGCAGCACGCCGTTGCGCATGGCGTGCACCATCTTGATCACACCGGCGACACCCGCCGCCGCCTGGGTGTGACCGATGTTGGACTTGATCGAGCCCAGCCACAGCGGCTTGTCCTCGAACCGGTCCTGACCGTAGGTCGCCAGCAGCGCCTGCGCCTCGATCGGGTCACCGAGCCGAGTACCGGTGCCGTGCGCCTCAACCGCGTCAACGTCCGAAGTGGACAAACCAGCGTTGGCGAGCGCCTGACGGATCACCCGCTGCTGCGAAGGCCCGTTCGGAGCGGTCAAGCCGTTCGACGCGCCGTCCTGGTTGACCGCGGAGCCCCGCACCACGGCGAGGATCTGGTGTCCATTTCGGACAGCGTCGGACAGCCGCTCCAGCACGACCATGCCAACGCCCTCGGACCAGCTGGTCCCGTCGGCGGCGGCCGCGAAGGACTTGCTGCGCCCGTCAACCGCCAAGCCCCGCTGACGGGAGAAGTCCACGAAGGTCTCCGGCGTTGACATGACCGTCACACCACCGGCGAGCGCCAGCGAGCACTCCCCCGACCGCAGGGCCTGTGCCGCGAGGTGCATCGCGACCAGCGACGACGAGCACGCGGTGTCCACGGTGACCGCCGGGCCTTCGAGCCCGAACGTGTAGGCGACGCGGCCGGAGAGCACGCTCGCCGAGGTCCCGGTCCCCACGTAGCCCTCGACCTCTTCGGGAATCGAGCTGAGGCCGTGCGCGTAGTCGTAGTACATGATCCCGGCGAAGACACCGGTGTTGCTGCCCTTCAGCGAAGCCGGGTCAACACCCGCGCGCTCCAGCGACTCCCACGAGACCTCCAGCAGCAGCCGCTGCTGCGAGTCCATCGCGATGGCTTCACGCGGGGAGATCCCGAAGAACTCCGCGTCGAAGGCGTCCGCGTCGTGCAGGAAGCCGCCCTCGGAGGCGTACGAGGTACCGCGGTGGTCGGGGTCCGGGTGGAACAGCGTGTCCAGGTCCCACCCACGGTTCACCGGGAAGCCGGAGATGCCGTCGGTCCCGGTGGCGACCAGGTTCCACAGGTCCTCCGGCGAGTTCACGCCGCCCGGGTACCGGCACGCCATGCCCACGATCGCGATCGGCTCGTCCAGGCCCACGGCGGCGGTGACCGGCGCGGCGGTCTCCACGTCCGCGCCGAGCAGCTCGGAGCGGATGAACGCGGCCAAAGCGGCGGGCGCGGGGTAGTCGAAAACCAGCGTCGCCGGGAGCCGCAGCCCGCTGGCGCTGTTGAGCCGGTTGCGCAGCTCCACCGCAGTCAGCGAGTCGAAGCCGAGATCGGTGAACGCGCGATCCGGTTCGATGGCGTCCGTCGTGGCGTGCCCCAGCACAGCCGCGACCTGGGTGCGCACGATGTCCAGCAGCGCACGGTCCTGATCAGCTTCGGAGAGCCCGGCAAGCCGCTGCGCCAGCGGAGAGGCACCGCCGTCACCGGCCTGCGCGACGCGGCGCGAGGAGGTCCGCACCAGCCCGCGCAGCAGCGACGGGATCGTGGCGGTGCGGGCGTGCGCCTGGAGCGCCGAGGTGTCGAGCTTCACCGTGACGGTGACGTCGCGGCCTGCGGCCACGGCGGCGTCGAACAGGGCGAGACCGTCAGCCTCGGAGAGCGCGGCGAAGCCCTGCCGCGCTGCGCGGTCCACATCGGACCGTGCGAGCTGGCCACCCATGCCCGAGGCCCACAGGCCCCACACCAGCGACTGGGCGGCAAGCCCCTGTGCGCGCCGGTGCACCGCGAGCGCGTCGAGGAACGAGTTCGCGGCGGCGTAGTTGCCCTGTCCCGCACCCTCGAACAGACCGGCCGTCGACGAGAACAACACGAACAGCGAGAGGTCGAGGTCCTTGGTCAGCTCATGCAGGTTCCACGCGGCGTCCACCTTGGGGCGCAACACCTTCGAGACCTGCTCAGCGGTCAGCGACGTGATCAGCCCGTCTTCGAGCACACCAGCGGCGTGCACAACGCCCACGAGCGGCTTGTCACCGGGAACCGCGCGCAGCACGGCGGCCAGTGCGTCGCGGTCGGCCACATCGCACGCGGCAATGGTGACGTTCGCACCGAGTGCGACAAGCTCCGCCTTGAGGTCCGCGACGCCAGGCGCTCCGCCGCCGCGACGGCTGGTCAGCACCAGGTTGGTCACACCGTGACTGGCCACCAAGTGCTTGGCCAGCAACGCTCCCAGGCCACCCGTGCCACCGGTCACCAGCACGGTGCCTCCGGCGGCCGGCTGCCACGCCTCGCCTTCGGACGGCGTCCGCAGCAGTCGCGGCGCGTACAGCGAGCCATCGCGCACAACCACCTGCGGCTCACCGGTTCCCACCGCGACGCCGACCTGCTCAAGCGGCCCGTCGACGAGAACGAACCGGTCCGGGTTCTCCGACTGCGCCGACCGCAACAGGCCCCACACAGCGGAAGAACCGAGGTCGGTCACATCGGGACCAGCAGCCCCGTTGGTCACCACGACGAGCTTCGAGTCGGCGAACTTCTCATCCGCCAGGAACTCCTGCACAGCAACCAGAACGCTGTTGGTCACCGCGTGCACGTTGGCGACGACGTCGCTGTCCTCCAACGGAACGGGCAGCACCACAACAGCCGGAGCCTGGTCACCGACCTCGTCGTAGGAGACCCACTCCACGGATTCGCCCAGAGCGACCGGAATCCAGTCCACGCGGTAGAGCGGGTCCTGGTCGGCCGCCTTCAACTGGTCAGCGGAGACCGCGCGCGACACCAGCGACTCAACGGTGATCACCGGAGCGCCCGTGGCATCGACGGCGTGCAGCGAGATCTCGTCGGCGCCCTTGGCGGTCAGCTTGATCCGCAACGCGGTCGCGCCAGTGGCGTGCAGCGACACACCAGACCACGCGAACGGCAGCCGTGCCTGGCCGTTGTCCTTGCCGACCCCACCAAGGCCCATCGCGTGCAGCGACGCGTCCAAAAGCGCCGGGTGCAGCCCGAAGTCCCCAGCAGCGTCCTCGATGCCCTCCGGCAGAACGACTTCCGCGAAGACGTCGTTGCCCTGGGCCCACGCGGCGCGCAGCCCCTGGAACAACGGGCCGTAGATCAGCCCGGTCGCGGCCAGCTCCTCGTAGACCCCTTCGAGCGACACGGCCCTGGCACCGGCGGGAGGCCACTGCGACGGCGCGAACGACGGCGACGCCGCCTCCGCGGCCAGAGTCCCGGACGCGTGCTGCGTCCACTGTGGAGCGTCCTTCGGCCGCGAGTGGATGCTCAGCGCGCGCCTGCCGGTGACGTCCGGCGGGCCCACCCACAGCTGGACCTGCACCGAGCCGGACTCCGGCAGCACCAGCGGGGCCTGGAGCGTCAGCTCCTCCACCTGCTCGCACCCGGCCTCGTCGGCGGCGCGCACGGCCAGCTCGACCAGCGCGGTGCCCGGCACCACGACCCGGTCCAGCACGACGTGATCGGCCAACCACGGGTGGGTAGAGACGGACAGCCGACCGGTCAGCACGTAACCGTCGACGTCGACCAGCGGCACCGCCGCGCCCAGCAGCGGGTGGTCGGCGGAGCCGATGCCCAGCGACGCGAGATCACCGGTCGACGCCGAGCCCTGGAGCCAGAAGTGCTGGTGCTGGAAGGCGTAGGTCGGCAGGTCGACGCGACGTGCGTCGGCCGGGAAGAACGCCGCCCAGTCCACCTCGACGCCCCGCACGTGCGCCTGGGCGAGCGCGGCCAGCACCTCCGGCTCCTCCGGCCGGTCACGGCGCAGGGTCGGCCGGAACACCACGTCGGCCTCTGCCGTCACGCAGTCCTGGGCCATCGCGGTCAGCACGCCGTCCGGGCCGAGCTCCAGGTACGTGGTGACCCCGGCGGCCTCCAGCGCGCGCACGCCGTCGCAGAACCGCACGGCCGCACTGACGTGCGTGACCCAGTACTCGGCGGAGCACAGCTGCTCCGCGCTGACGAGCTGCCCGGTCACGGTGGAAACAAAGGGAACCGTCGGCGCGGAGTAGGTCAGCAGCTCGGCCAGGTTCCCGAACTCGCGCAGCATCGGCTCCATCAGCGGCGAGTGGAAGGCGTGGCTGACGTTGAGGCGCTTCGCCTTGCCGCCCTTGGCCTTCCACTGCTCACCGATGCCGACGACGACCTCTTCCGCACCGGAGATCACCACGGAGTTCGGCCCGTTGATCGCGGCGATGCTCGCGACGGCCTCGTGCCCGGCGAGCAGCGAGAGCGCCTCCTCCTCGATACTGATGCTCGAACCCGCAAGCGATTCTTCGGAAGCGCGCAAAGACACCATCGCCCCACCGGCCGGCAGAGCCTGCATCAACCGACCGCGCGCGGCGACAAGGGTCGCGGCGTCCTCCAGGTTGAGCACCCCCGCGACGTGCGCGGCGGCGATCTCACCGATGGAATGACCGCAGACGTAGTCAGGGCGAACGCCCCACGACTCCAGCAACCGGTACAGCGCGACCTCGATCGCGAACAACGCGGGCTGCGCGTACGCGGTCTGGTTGAGCAGCTCGGCTTCCTCGGACCCCTCCTCCGAGAAAAGCACGTCGAGCAAAGGCACATCGAGCTGGATGTCGAGGTAGCCGCACGCGTCGTCGATGGCGTCGGCGAAGACCGGGAACCGCTCGTAGAGGTCGAGCCCCATCGCCCACCGCTGCGAACCCTGCCCGGTGAACAGGAAGGCGAGCTGGCCTGCGGACACCTGCCCCCGAACAGCGGTGGACGTGCCATCGGCGAGCGCGGACAGCCCGGCGAGCAGCTCGTCGCGACCGGTGCCGACCACGGCGGCGCGGTGGTCGAGCGCGGCGCGGGTGGTGGCCAGCGACAGACCGATGTCGGCGGGGCTGAGCTGGAGGTTGGCCTCCACGAAGGACTTGAGCCGCTCCGCCTGCGAGCGCAGGGCCTCCGCGGTCTTGCCGGAGAGCACCCACGGCACCGGGGTGATCCGGGCGCGCAGCGCACCGTCCTCCTCGGCCACCCGCTCCATCTCGACGACGGGCGGCTGCTCGATGATCACGTGCGCGTTGGTGCCCGAGATGCCGAAGGACGACACGCCCGCACGGCGCGGGCGGCCGACCTCGGGCCACGGCCGGGCCTCGGTGAGCAGCTCGACGTCCCCTGCGGACCAGTCCACGTGCGGGGTCGGCTCGTCGATGTTGAGCGACCTTGGCAGCACCCCGTGCCGGATGGCCATGATCATCTTGATCACACCGGCGGCGCCGGCGGCGGCCTGCGCGTGGCCGATGTTCGACTTGATCGAGCCCAGCCACAGCGGACGCCCGTCCTCGCGCCCCTGGCCGTAGGTCGCCAGCAGCGCCTGCGCCTCGATCGGGTCGCCCAGCCGAGTACCCGTTCCGTGCGCCTCAACCGCGTCAACGTCCGAAGTGGACAAACCAGCGTTGGCGAGAGCCTGACGGATGACACGCTGCTGCGACGGTCCGTTCGGAGCGGTCAAGCCGTTGGACGCGCCGTCGGAGTTGATGGCGGAGCCGCGAACGATGGCCAGCACCTGGTGTCCGTTGCGGACGGCGTCGGAAAGCCTTTCCACCACGAGGATTCCGACGCCCTCGCCCCACCCGGTCCCGTCCGCGGCGGCAGCGAAGGACTTGCAGCGCCCGTCCTGCGACAAGCCGCGCTGGCGGGAGAACGCGGTGAAGGTGCCGGGGCTGCCCATGACCGCGACACCACCGGCGAGCGCGAGGTCGCACTCCCCCGTGCGCAGCGAGTTGGCGGCGACGTGCAGCGCGACCAGCGAACCGGAGCAGGCGGTGTCCACGGTGAACGTGGGGCCTTCGAGCCCGAAGAGGTAGGCGATGCGCCCGGACACGACGCTGGGCGCGTTGCCGGTCATCAGGTGGCCCTCGAAACCTTCAGGGGCTTCGAAGAGGCGGGGTCCGTACTCCTGGGGCTCCACACCGACGAACACGCCGGAACGGCTGCCGCGCAGGGTGTTCGGGTCGATGCCCGCGCGCTCAAGCGCCTCCCATGACGCTTCGAGCACCAAGCGCTGCTGCGGGTCCATGGCGGTGGCCTCGCGCGGCGAGATCCCGAAGAACTCGGCGTCGAACTGACCGGCGCTGTGCAGGAAGCCGCCGTCGCGCGCGTAGGTCTTGCCGGGCTTGTCGGGGTCCGGGTCGTAGAGCCCGTCCACGTCCCAGCCGCGGTCGGTCGGGAACCCGGTGATCGCGTCGGCCCCGGACTCCACCAGCCGCCACAGCTCCTCAGGAGACGTTGCCCCACCGGGGAAACGGCAACCGATGCCAACGATGGCGATGTCGTCCTCACCGACCCCGGCCGAGCGCTGCGGCGCGAGCTCGACCTGCTCACCACCGGCGTGCAGGTGCTTGGCGAGCGCGCCGGGAGTCGGGTAGTCGTAGACAACGGTCACCGGCAGGTCGAGCCCGGTCGCGGCGACCAGGCGCGCGTGCAGCTCGACGACGGCCATGGAGTCGAATCCGAGTTCGAGGAACGGCCGCTTCTCCCCCACCACGGCGGGAGCACCCGGCACCATGTCGCGGAGCACCTCGGCGGTGGTCGACCGGACCAGGTCGAGCACCGACCTGGCCGCCTCGGCGGGGCTCAGTCCGGCCAGCCGGGCGGCAAGCGCCGTGCCGTCCCCGGCGGCCGGACGGAGGTCATCGAACTCGCTCATCAGCGCACTCCACAACTACTCCGGCGGGTGATAAACAACCGTGAACTCGAAACCGCACGCCATGTTCTTTATCCACTGACAAGTGCGGAATGCGTTCTCAACCTACCTGCGGGGCGCGAAGGCGCCTAAGGGGTCGGACCTCCACCACGGACCCACTGACCAGTAACGCACCCCCCATCCCCGCAGGTCAGCGCCCGTAGTCTAGAGCCTGCTGGCCCGGTTGAGCACTGGTCATACGCCTACTGATCGCGACGAATTCCCTGCTCGCCGGAGCCGGAGTTTCCCGCTGATGGGCGAGGCGCGGAACACCGGTCCTACACAATGGCGGGACACGAGATTTACGTTGTCAATCGCCGCATCGGATTTCACCAGGTGTTGTGTCACGCCCGCTGCCGACTCCGGCGACGGCTCCGAGGAGGTACCCCGATGGTCGCGATCGCAGCCGACGAGCACGACGAGCCGACGCCGACCACGGTGTTGTGCCCCGACTTCCCGTTCGCCTACGACGACTGGGTGAGCCACCCGGCCGGGCTCGGCCGGGTGCCCGAGTCCGCGCACGGCAGCGAGGTCGCGGTGATCGGCGGTGGCATCTCCGGGCTGGTGACCGCCTACGAGCTGATGAAGCTCGGCCTGCGCCCGGTGGTCTACGAAGCGGACCAGCTGGGCGGGCGGATGCGCTCGGTGAGCTTCGAGGGACACCCCGAGTGCAAGGCGGAGATGGGCGCGATGCGCTTCCCGCCCTCGGCGACGCTGTTCCACTACGTCAACAAGCTGGGGCTGAAGACCAAGCCGTTCCCCAACCCGCTCTCGCCCGCGACGCCGAGCACGGTGGTCAACCTGCGCGGCGAGTCCCACTGGGCGCGCACGCCCGAGGACTTGCCCGAGATCTACCAGCAGGTCTCCGACGCCTGGGCGAAAGCGTTGCAGGAGAAGGCGGACATGTCCCTGATGGAGGACGCGATCGCCCGCCGCGACGTCGCGACCATCAAGGCGCTGTGGAACCACATGGTCCCGGAGCTGGACAACCAGTCCTTCTACGGATTCCTCGCGTCCTCGGCGGCGTTCTCCTCATTCGAGCACCGCGAGATCTTCGGTCAGGTCGGATTCGGTTGCGGCGGCTGGGACACCGACTTCACCAACTCGATGCTCGACATCCTGCGCGTGGTCTACACGGAGGCGAGCGACAAGCACCACCGCATCCTCGGCGGCTGCCAGCAGGTCCCGCTCGGCCTGTGGGAGCACCGGCCCGACCACCTCGCGCACTGGCCAGAGGGCACCTCGCTGGCCACGTTGCACGGCGGCGGCCCGCGCCCCGGAGCGGTCCGCATCGACCGCACCGCCGACGGCTACCTCGTGGAGGACTCCGCTGGCGAGGTCCACGAGTACCCGGTCGCGGTGTTCACCGCCCAGAGCTGGAACCTGTTGTCCCGCATCAAGTGCGACCCGGCGCTGCTCCCGCAGTCGCTGTGGAACGCGGTGGAGCGGACGCACTACATGGGCTCCTCCAAGCTCTTCGTGCTCACCGACCGCCCCTTCTGGCGCGACACCGACCCCACCACCGGCCGCGACGTCATGAGCATGACCCTCACCGACCGGCTGCCCCGCGGCGTCTACCTCTTCGACGACGGCCCCGACAAACCCGGCGTGATGTGCCTGTCCTACACCTGGAACGACGACTCGCTGAAGGTCGCCACGCTGACCGCGGAAGAGCGCCTGGACGTGATCCTGGCCTCTCTCAAGCAGATCTACCCCGACGTGGACATCCGATCGCACATCATCGCGCCACCGGTCACCATCACCTGGGAGACCGAACCGCACTTCATGGGCGCCTTCAAGTCCAGCCTCCCCGGCCACTACCGCTACCAGCGCGAGCTGTTCACCCACTTCATGCAGGCGGAGTTCTCCGAGGAACACCAAGGGTTCTTCATGGCAGGGGACGACATCTCCTGGGTCGCGGGCTTCGCGGAGAACGCGGTGACGACGGCGTTGAACGCGGTGTGGGGCGTGCTGAACCACCTGGGCGGGAGCACCCATCCGGACAACCCCGGGCCGGGTGACGTGTTCGACTCCCTCGCCCCCGTCAAGCTCTGACAAGCTCTGTTCACGAACGACCGGAACGCGCGAAGTTCGCTCTAGAGAGGGGAAATCGGCCACCCGATCGCACCACGGCGCTCCGCCCGCATGGCGGTGCCGCCGCGCGCCGAGGCACGGCGAAGATCGATCGGACGCACCTCACCGGCCGAGTTCTCTGTCTAAGGAGTGGCTGTGCCGTTCAACCCCTTGCTGGTCAAGCCGATGCGCGACGAGCTGGCCAAGCTCGGCTTCGAAGACCTGCTGACCCCGGAGGCCGTGGACACTGCGATGGAGAATGCCAAGACAGGGAGAACGCTCGCGGTGCTGAACTACTACGACCGCTCCGCCGAAACGGCTCGGACCGCCGTCGGCCGCGCGCTGGAACGGACCACCCTGCGCCCCGAACAGCTGGTCACGGTGTTCGACGAACAGGACATCGAGGCGACGGCGCGGATTCGGTCCTACTTCCCCGAGATCCCCCCGTCCTCGCCCTCGTTCGCCTTCTTCATCGATGGCGAGCTGGTGGCGTTCGTGCCCCGCCACCGCATCGAGGGCCGCGACCCCGACTCCGTCGCCGAGGAGCTCACCGCCGCCCTCAACGAGAGCTACGAGTAGCTCCACCGCACGCGCGCCTGTCGCGGGTTCTCCCGCGACAGGCGCGCTCCCTCCCCCTAGTGTCCTGTCCTGCGAGTCGTCCCGATCCCCCGAGGCAGCGCGCCGCCCCCGCGCCCCGGAACCCGCGCCCCCGTATCCGCGTGAGCAAGCCGGCGTGGCCGGGTTTTTCGCGTTTTGTCACCTTGATGCGCGAAAGAGCGCTCCCATTTCGCATCAAGGTGACAAAACGCGAATGAAGGGACGGGTGGGTGAGGGCGCCAAGCGGAGTGGTGAGGGCGCCAAGGTGGGTGGGGTGGTGTTGCCACTTGCAGGACCCGACCTAGGCAGCGGGAAACAGCGAGCGGTAGACGTCGGCGGCCCGGAACTCCTTGCCGTGGTGCGGAGAGTTCCACGAGATGTCCACACTGGACAGACCGTTGCGCAGCACCTCGCCGGTCAGCTGGTAGTCCGGGTGCACGCCGTCGTCGCTGAGCGAGCGCTTGAGCTCAAGGACGACCTCGTCCCCCTGGACCACGTCGACGCCCTCCCGCGACAGCGGCACGTACACCGGCGACCAGTTGGTCCACTGGACGATCGAGTCGATCGGCTCGGCCGACTCGTCGGCGATCCACAGCCGGATGCCCAGCGCCAGCCCGTGCAGCTTGCCGGCGCGGGTGACCCGGAGCCGCACCCGGTCGATGCCGTCGCCGGGCAGCGGGTCGTTGAAGCGCAGGTCCTCCACCTCGGCCTGGGTGGACAGGAACTGCGCGTGGCCAAGGCCGATCAGGCACAGGCGCAGGTCGAACGGGTTGCCGACGCTGGCGAAGACCTCCTCCAGGTACGGAACGACCAGCGGCGAGAAGGCGAGCTCACCGTTGGGCACCAGGGACCTCAGGTCCACCGCGGCGACCGTGGTGACGCAGCGGTGCGGGATGGAGTCGCCACCCGGCTTGAGGAAGCGCTCGCGGGCGTCGTCGAGCACGTGCTCCGCGCCCTCCGAACCGCCGATGGTGCCGATGATCTCCGAGACCAGCAGGTCCACCCGCTCCGGCAGCTCGATCCGCGTGGACAGCCCCTCCAGCACCGTCACCCGGTCGGCCACCCCGGCCCTGGCGACGGCCTCGCGGGCCTTCCGCGCCGCTTCCGGGATGACCTCGATGGCGTAGACCCGGCTCGCGCCCGCCAGCGCCGCGGTGACCGCCCAGATCGCGTCCTGGCCGGTGCCGATGTCCAGCACCACCTTGCCGGGGGCCAGCGCGCGCACCGCCTCGCGATAGGCGTCGGTCCGCAGCTTGTCGGCGATCATGAACTCGTAGGCCTGCGGGTCGTAGACCGGGTATTCACCGATCGACGGCAGCAGCACGGGGGAATCCGCCGAGAACCTGGTGTCCGTGCTGACGCGCACCGGCACGCCGACGCCACCTACCGAAATCTTCTGCACGCGCGAAGAAACCATGGCGATTCCCCTCGAATTCGACCCGGAAAATCAGGTGAATGACAATCGGATTGTCCGCCGACAAAGCCGTGATTCGAGATTAACCGCCGGGTCCGGGAATGCCGAGCGCGTCGTGACACCCCGGACCCACGGCAGGAGAACTTCCACGCGGTAACTCTGGAGGTTACCGCCCGGTTCCCGCGTTGTGGCTGTCCGCCTTCTGCCCACATGCCCGCTGCCCCCCCGCGCCGGCTACTTGTAGGCGGTGACCGCGGCCATCCGGTCGGCCCACCAGTAGTTGCAGTCGGCCGGCGGCTGGAGGTCGCGGACCAGCTCCACCTTGAAGGAGGTGAAGTGCTGGAGCAGCAGCCGCTGGTGCGCGCGGCTGAGCGAGTCGATCTCGTTGGTGTAGTAGGAGAAGACCCCACCGGGGCGCAGGTGCGCCGCCGCGGCGGGGAAGAAGTTCGCCGCCAGGGTGACCACCTTCGGCCCCAGCGTCTTGACGAACTCGTCCTCACTGGTGGGGTAGGTGTCGTAGAGGATGCCGTCGAACTGGCCGAGGTCGCCGATCACCTCCTGCCACGGCCCGAACGCCAGCCGGATGTCCGAGTCCGGCCGCTGCCCGCGCCACCGCTCGAACCGCTCGGCCACCCCCTTGTTGATCTCGATGATGGTGTGCGAGCGCACGCCGCACTCCTGCACGTAGCCCGCGGAGATGCCCATGCCGAAGCCGACCTCCAGCACGTCGCCGCCGCTGACGCAGGCGTTCTCCGCCAGCTTGCGCATCAGCGGGTGCTCCCAGTCCTGCATCACCTGCTGCCCCTCGATCAGCAGCTGCGAGGAGTCCGAGTAGTCGGCGTCGCTGCCCGACCAGTCGCCCCGGATGAACGGGCGCCGGGAACCGTCCACGAACACCCGCTGAATGGTGTCGAGATGGTGGAGATCGGCGGCGAGCTCAGCGACCGCCCGTCCCAGCAGCAGGTTGCGCTGACCATTTCCCTTGGCCCGCAGGAAATCCGGCCGCTTCATATCGACGGCCACGGTGAAGTCCTCGAAGGTACGACGCATTGTCCACGCTCCAAGCAGATACGTAATCCCTGCCCCAAAAGCTAGGCAGGCGTAACTGGGGAATGCGAGGACCGCGTGTCACCGGGTGCACACCGGACGGGTGTCCCGGCGCGGTTACCGGCCCGGTTACCGCCCGGTGGGTCAGGAGTAGAGCTCGGGCCGCCGGTCGGTCAGGTACGTCGTCTCCGCGCGCGCCCGGTCCACCAGCGACAGGTCCAGGTCGGCCAGCACCATGCCCTCGCCGTCGCGGCGACCGGCGACCACCCGCCCGTCCGGCCCGACCACCCTGGTCAGGCCGCAGTAGCTGAGCTCGCGCTCGCTGCCGACCCAGTTGGTGTAGGCGATGAACAGCTGGCTCTCGAAGGCCCGCGCCGGGACGAGGGTCTCCGCGACGAAGTCCCACGGCGACATCAGCGCGGTGGGCACTAGCAGCACCCGGGTGCCCGCGAGCGCGTGCGCGCGCACGGACTCCGGGAATTCCACGTCGTAGCAGATAATCATTCCGACGGTGACGCCGCCGAGCTCCGCCTGCACCACTCCGGTCTCCCCGGGACGGAAGGCGTTGCGGTCGATATCGCCGAAGAGATGGGCCTTGCGGTAACCGGCCAGCTCGGTGCCGGTGGAATCCACCAGCCGCACGGAGTTGTACACCTCCTCCCCTGCCAGCTCCGGCCAGCCGTGCACGATGGCGACCCCGGTGTCGGCGGCGATCTCGGAGACCGCGCGGCACATCGCCCCGTCGGCGGGCTCGGCCAGCTCGCGCAGCCTGCGCGCGCCGAGGTGGTAGCCCGACAGCGACATCTCCGGGGTGACCAGCAACGACGCCCCGGCGTCCGCAGCCTCGCGAGCCCGGCTCCGCAGCGCGCCGAGCGCGGCGCTCACGTCGGAGCGGCGGGCGGTGGCCTGCCAGCAGGCGATCCTCATCGCGTCGGTCCTTCCCCCGGCGGAACGTGACGATTCCGGCGGGACGCTATCAGGTGAGTTCATCCGGGTTGGCCCGCGAGTTACTTCGCGATGGGCGCGGGGTGGAAGTGCACCCCTTCAGTGCGACCGAGCTCACGCATAACCTCAGTTTCCGGATACTTGACCGAACCTGGTGTCAAGCACGCCGAAATCGAACGACGGATCACCTGATTCTTCTCTCGAGGGGTATCCGCCTCGATCAAGACCAGGAAAGGAGTTCGATACTGATGTCCGCAAAGATTTTCGCTCCCGACTCCGTGCTCACCATGGCCGAGTTCGAGCAGGGCGCGCTGCGCGTGGCCGACGCGCTGCGGGACCGCGGGATCGGCTACGGCGACCGGGTGCTGCTCAAGGCGGACAACTCCGTCGCGTACCTCTCGACGTTGTTCGCCCTGATGCACCTGGGCACCTCGGTCGTGCTGGTGGACCACCAGGAGAAGCCGGACCAGACCCAGCGCACCACGCGCCAGTCCGGGGTCAAGCTGGTCATCGTCGACGACGACGCCCCGATCGCGGTCGGCGAGCAGGTCGTCTACACCTACGAGCTGGCCGTCGCCGCCGCGGGCCGCACGCCGATCGACTCCCACCTGGACTTCACCGCGTGGGAGGCGCTGCCGGACGCGCTGATCATGTGGTCCTCCGGCTCGACCGGCGTGCCCAAGGGCGTGGTCAAGAACGGCGGCCGCTTCCTGAAGAACCTCCAGCGCAACGCCGACCTGGTCGGCCACCACTCCGGCGACGTGCTGCTGCCGCTGCTGCCGTTCAACCACCAGTACGGCCTGTCCATGGTGCTGATCTCCTGGCTGGTCAAGTGCTCGCTGGTGATCGCGCCGTACCGCAGGCTGGACCGCGCGCTGCGCATCGCGGGCATGACCGGCGCCACCGTGGTCGACGCCGCGCCCTCGACCTACCGCAGCATCCTCAACATCGTCGGCAAGCGCCCCAGCGCCGTCGGCGAGTTCAGCAACGTGCGCATGCTGTGCAGCGGCGCCGCCCCGCTGGAGGCCGGGCTGGTCGACCGCGCCGTGGAGACCTTCGGCATGCCGCTGCTGGACAGCTACGGCAGCACCGAGATGGGCAACGTCGCCTTCGCCACCGTGGACAACCCGGTCGGCGCGGGCCAGGCCGTCGCGGGCCTGGAGCTGCGGATCACCGCCGAGGACGGCGCGCTGCTGCCCGCCGGCGAGATCGGCGAGATCGAGGTGCTCGACCCGGACCTGATGGAGGGCTACCTCGACGCCGACGGCGTGGTCGAGCCGGTGGAGCGCGGCTGGTACAAGACCAACGACTTCGGCTACCTCGACGAGAACGGCAACCTGTTCATCGCGGGGCGCAAGATGGCGGTGCACCGCAACGGCCACACGCTGCACCCCGAGATCATCGAGCACCAGCTCGCCGCCAAGGGCGTCACCGCCAAGATCGTGGCGCTGCCGTGCGAGCGCAGGGGCTCCAGCCTCACCTTCTTCGTGCAGGACGAGGAGCAGCGCGACCACGTCTACTGGCGCGACCTGATCTGCTCGGTGCTGCCGCCCTACGAGCAGCCCAACCGGGTCGCGGTGCTGGAGCGGTTCCCGCTCAACCGCAACGGGAAGTTCGACCGCAAGCAGCTCGAGGCCCTCGCCGTCGTCGAGCCGGTCTGAGGAGGATGAGGGTGACGGAACGGACGTCGGGCGTGGGGCGCACGGCCATCGTCTTCCCCGGCATGGGCCCCTCGCGCTTCGCCGAGGTCGGCAGGTTCATGATGGTCAGCCCGTTCGCCAGGCGCAGGCTCGCCGAGGCGGACGCGGCGCTGGGCTACTCGGTGCTGGACGCGCTGCGCGCGGCGGGTGACGGCTACACCGAGGTCTCCCAGATCGCGTTCGTGGTCAACTCGCTGGCGATGGCGGACTGGGCGGAGCACACGCTGGGCCACCGGCCGCAGCTGTGCGTCGGCCCCAGCTTCGGTGAACGCGCCGCCACCGCGTACTCCGGCGCGATGCCCTTCGCGGAGCTGGTCCGGCTGACCGCCGAGCTGGCCGCCTGCGAGGTGGACTACTACCGCACCGAGCAGCAGGACCTGGTCAGCCAGTTCATCGTGCGCACCCCGCTGGAGCGGCTGGAGGAGGTGCTCGCGGGGATGACCGAGCGCGGCGAGTGGCACGAGGTCTCGGCGTACTTCGACCAGGACGTCCACCTGGTCACCATGGCCGAGGAGCACCTGGAGGGGTTCAAGCAGCAGGTGCGCGACCGCGGCGGCTACTCGCTGACCACTATGAGGCCACCCGCGCACGCGCAGGTGCTCCAACCGCTGCGCAAACGGATGCAGGACGAGGTCTTCCCGCGCTTCTCCTTCGACGCCCCCGCCCTGCCAGTGGTCTCCGACCAGGACGGCTCGCTGGTGACGACCGGCTCGGACGTCCGGACGATGCTGGTGGACTCCGTCGTCAACCAGGTGCACTGGGGGCAGATCACCCGGACCCTGCTGGAGCAGGGCGTGACCCGGCTGTGCGTGGCGGGCCCGGACCTGCTCATCCACCGCCTCGGCACGCTGAAGAAGAACTTCGAGCTCGTCTCGGTCGGTCCGAAGGACGCGATGCGCCCGCGCCGCCCCGCCCGGCGGCACCTCCTCGCCTCCTGACCCGCCCCCGTTCAGGGCCCCGGACACTCCTCCGGGGCCCTGAACGCGCCCCTGGATTCTGTACCTACTGGTATGTACAGTGCGGGCGTGGACACCAGGGACCGCTTGGTCCGCAGCACCCAGGAACTGCTGTGGCGGCGCGGCTACGTCGGCACCAGCCCGAAGGCGATCCAGCAGCACGCCGAAGCGGGCCAGGGCAGCATGTACCACCACTTCGACGGCAAGCCCGCGCTCGCGCTGGAGGCGCTGCGCCGCACCGCCGAGGAGATGCGCGCGGCGGCCGAGGCGCAGCTCGGCGGGCCGGGAACCGCCTACGAGCGGATCGAGGCGTACCTGCTGCGCGAGCGCGACGTCCTGCGCGGCTGCCGCATCGGCCGGATGGCCCAGGACCCCGACGTCATCGCGAGCGCGACCCTGCGCGAACCGGTCGCGGAGACCTTCTCCTGGCTGCGCGCCCGCCTCGCCGAGGTGATCGCCGAGGAACTGGACCCCGCCATGGACCCGGCAGCCGTCGCCGCCGCCATCGCCGCGGTCCTCCAGGGCGGCTACGTCCTGGCCAGGGCCGCGGGCTCCCCCGCCCCCTTCGAGGAAGCCGTCTCCGGCGCGCTCGCCCTGCTCGCCCCGCACCTCCACCCGGACCGTTAGGAGCGGCACCGTGCTCGCGATGCAGTACGAGATCACCCTGCCCGCCGACTACGACATGGAGATCATCCGGACACGCGTCGCCACCAGGGGCCACCTGCTGGACGCCTTCCCCGGACTGGGCCTCAAGGCGTACTGCGTGCGCGAGCGCGGCGTGGACGGCTCCCCGGTCAACCAGTACGCGCCGTTCTACCTGTGGGCGGCGGCGTCGGGACAGCGGGAGTTCCTGTTCGGACCGGGCTTCCGCGGCCTGTCAGTGGACTTCGGCCGCCCGGTGGTCCAGCAGTGGACCGGCGTCACCGCGCTCAGCGGCCCCGACCACGGCGCTTTCCCGCACACCGCGACCAAGCACACCGAGGTCATCGCGCCGGACGCGGACCTGACCGACCTCATCGAACAGTCCACAGAGGACACTCGAAGGCTCGCGGCGACCCCTGGCGTGCACACCACCGCCCTCGCCGTGAACCCGCACGGCTGGGAGTTGCTGCGCTTCACGCTGTGGACCACGCCGCCCGCGGTTGACGGGGTCCACTACCAGGTCCACCACCTCAGCACGCCGCACCTGCCGGAGCTGCTCTCGAACTGACATCGATGTCCAATCAACTCCCCCGCCGCGCGCCCCCAGGTGCCGTTCGGGGCGCTCAGCGCACTGAACGACGCGACCGGCCGCCTCGCCACCGGGAATGAACCGGCCCCTGCTTTCGTTACGGTGGGGTATCGGGCGGCGCGTCCGTGCCGGCCGCTGACCGACCGACCACTGTGGACGGACACCGGCCGGACCGGTCACGGCCGCCACCGGGTCACATCATGGTCACCGCGCGTGTTCCAGCGGGTTCGCTCCGTCAGGTTCGGCCACAATGGACGCTCGGTGACCGGTCCGGCCCCGGTTCCGGCGGACATGGGGATGGACACGATGACGACGCTCGGCTGGTACGGCACCGACAAACGGGTGCTCCCTGACCGGCCGCGGTTACCGGCCCGAGGCCGCGAGGTACCCGCAGCGAATGTTCTCGGCGACCGGTGACAGCGCGGTGACACGGAGCGTACAAGGGCAGCGGGCGACCGTGAGACTACTGTAAGTCACCAAAATTGGGCTCAGTACCCCGAACGGATTGGCGATCTTGATCCGCGGGCAGTCCAGTTTGGCGAACTACACCTCACCCAGCCGGAAGCTTTTACAGTAGGGTTCCCCCGTTTGGGTGGACCCGTAGCTGAAGGGGCGGATAACGCGTCACAACTGCCGCGCGATGACATCCCTACAGGTGTGGCCCTCGTTGACCGGTGAACTACATCACCGAGGGCTACCAGTTAGCCAAAACGGGAACGACAGAGCCCTCTCCGTCGTTGCACTCAGTAAGCACGACGCTCGAGGCGGGCGGCCTCGAGCCGAGCGAAAGGACCACCGTCATGGCCGACCGCGTACTGCGGGGCAGCCGGCTCGGGGCGGTCAGCTACGAGACCGATCGTGACCACGATCTCGCCCCTCGCCGAACCATCAGGTTCGCGTGCCCGAAGGGGCACGACTTCGACGTTCCCTTCGCCGACGACGCTGAGCTGCCGGCGATCTGGGAATGTCGCCTGCACGGCTTGGAGTCGAAGGTGATCGACGGCAAGGAGCCCGAGCAGAAGAAGAGCAAGCCCCCGCGCACGCACTGGGACATGCTGCTGGAGCGGCGGTCCATCGCGGAGCTCGAGGAGCTGCTCAGCGAGCGCCTCGAGGAGCTGCGCGGGCGGCGCACCCGCTCCAGCGCCTGACCCCCACGGCCCTGTCCCCCACGGGGACGGGGCCATGCGAAAGGCCGTCCGGTTCTCCCGCCCGGACGGCCTTTCGCCATGTCAGGGGTCAGCTCATGACCGCCGGAACAACCGCTTCACCTGCGAGACGCGGTGCTGCAGGCCCCACTGGGCGACCCGGACCAGCGCCTCACCGATGATGCCGCCGCCCATCTTCGACACGCCGACCTGGCGCTCGACGAAGGTGATCGGCACCTCCGCGACCCGGTACCCGGCGAGCACCGTGCGCCAGGCGAGGTCGATCTGGAAGCAGTAGCCCAGCGACTCCACGTCGTTCTGGGTGATCTTCGCGAGCACCTCGCGCCGGTAGGCGCGGAAGCCCGCGGTGATGTCGTTGATCCGCGCGCCGAGGGCGAGCTTGGCGTAGGTGTTGGCGCCCTTGGACAGGATCCACCGCCGCTTCGGCCAGTTGACCACCTTGCCGCCGGGGATGTAGCGCGAGCCGATCACCAGGTCGGCGTCGGTGAGCGCCTCCAGCAGCCGGGGCAGGTCCTCGGGAGCGTGCGAGCCGTCGGCGTCCATCTCCACGATCACGCCGTAGTCGCGCTCAAGGCCCCACCCGAAGCCCGCCACGTACGCGGCGCCGAGCCCGGCCTTCTCGGTGCGGTGCATCACGTGCACCCGCTCGTCGGCCGCTGCCAGCTTGTCGACGAGCTCACCGGTGCCGTCGGGGCTCCCGTCGTCCACCACCAGCGCGTGGGTCTCGGGCAGCGCCTTGTGCAGCCGCTCGATGATGGGCCCGATGTTCTCGCGCTCGTTGTACGTGGGAATCACCACCAGCACACGGCCGAGATCACCGTCGACGCTCTCGCGCTGGTCCGACATCCGATTCCTCCTCGCCGAACGCGGGTGGCGACGGCCGCGTCCGGTTTCCTGTTCAGTCCGGTAAGTCAGGTCGAGCTGTGTTGTGTCGCCTCGGCCAGGTGGGCGGAGCGCCCGCGCCGGAGCGCCGACACCCCGGTGAGCAGCAGCGCTGCCAGTGCGACGGCGACCAGGGTCCCCTGGGGCCATCCACCGAGCCGAGTGGCCAGCGTAGTCGCCGACCGCAGTGGCACCGCTGCCACTAGGACGTCTGAGTCGAACAGCTCAGTCCTGCGGGTGACGGAACCGTCCGGCATGACGACGGCGCTGACCCCGCTCGTCGCGGTCACCAGCACCGCCCGGCCGTGCTCGACGGCGCGCAGCCGGGACATGGCCAGCTGCTGCTCGGTCATCTCGGTGCGGCCGAACCACGCGTTGTTCGTGGGCACCACCAGCAGCTGGGCGCCGGCCCGCGTGGCCTCGGCGAGCACCCGGTCGTAGGCCACCTCGTAGCAGATGCCCACCCCGACCGGCACGGTCCCGACGTGCTGGAACCCGATGCGGGTGCCCGGGGTCATGTCGCGGAACCCGTCGACGAAGGGGGTGAAGGCCCTCGCGGCGTCCCGGATCGGCACGTACTCGGAGAACGGCACGAGCTCCTGCTTGGCGTAGACCCGCCCGCGCCCGGTCGTCGGCGACCAGTCCACCGTGACGTTGCTCGTGGTGCCGTCTGGGTTGGTCAACCGCGCCCCGATCAGCGACGGCACCCCCAGCGAGCGCAGCACCTCGTCGAGCTCGGCGTCCTGGGCGGCCGAGCGGCCGAGGTCGGTCGCGGTCTCCGGCCAGATCACCAGGTCCGGCTGGGGCACCCGGTTGGCCCGGATGTCCTGGACGAGCTGGCGGGTCCGCCGGATGTGGTTGGCGCGGATGACGCCGATCTCGTTCATCAGGTCCAGCCCGGCGTCGGGCGCGTTGCCCTGCACCAGCGCGACGGTCACCGTGCCGTTCTGTGCGACGACGCCGACCGACGGCCACGTCAGCAGCCCGGCGAGCAGCGGGAGCACGACCAGTGCGAGCGCGGTGAGCCGGGAGCCGCCCGCGCGGGTGAGCGCGGCGAGCGCGCAGCCGGTGAGCACGACGGCGAAGCCGACGAGTGCGGAGCCGCCGAGCGAGGCGAGGGCGAGGTAGGGCCCCTCGGGCTGGGTGAAGGCGGCGCGGCCCCAGGGGAAGCCGTTGAGCGGGAAGGTGGAGCGGAGGAAGTCCCCCGCGACGTACATCGCGGCCATCCACACCGGAGCTCCGGGCAGCCCGCTGACCGCAGCCATGCCCGCGGTGGCGACGGCGATCAGCGACGCCTCGACGAGGCTCAGCGCCAACCACGGCCACGGCCCGAACCCGGAACCGAGGAAATGCTCCAGCCAGAACAAAAGGGGCAGAAGGTAGGCAAGGCCGAAAACCAGGCCGTAGCCGAATCCGGCCCGAGCCCGTCGCCGCCACAACACCGCCGCGAGCACGGCGAAGGCGATCGGCGCCAGCCACCACAGGTTCCGCGGCGGCGAACTGGCGTAGAGCAGCCCACCGGCGACAGCGGCCCCGACCACGCGCACGACGACGGACCGCCCGCGTCGCACGGGAACGGGCGCGATCTCCGGCTCCGGCTCCGAGAAGGGCGGGTCCGATGTCACAGCAGGGGTGACCACGAGGTCAGCCTACGTACCTCTTCCCCGCCTCCGCCCACCACGCCCGAGGTCCGGAGACGGCATTGTGGCGCAGCCGTGACACAGCAGCCGTGACACAGTGGAGCGATGGGAGTTCGGCTTCTTCTTGTCGGTGTGAGCGCGTTCGTTGTGCTTGTCGGTTGTGGACAGCAACCGCCTCAGCAGCACCAGATCGCGACCACCACCCCGGCGCCCTCGGCGCCGCACGACGAGAACAACCCTGGCGACGGCGCTCCGCACCACCGGGAGAACAACTCGTGGAAGCAGCCGCGTGAGCTGTCCGATGAGGCCAAGAAACCGATCGAGGCCGCCGCGGAGCAGATCCGGCCCGCGTTGGAGAAAGTGCGCGACGCCAAGGACATCACGCCGGAGTCGGTGCGACGCGTGCTGACCGGACTCGGTCACCGCGCCGAGGCCGTCACCGTCGAGGCCAGTTCGAACGCCGGAATCGTGGTCTACGGCGTCTCGGTCGGCAACGGTTGCGTCAACGGCGACGTCCGCGCGGAGCGAGTGCTCGCCCAGGTCACCGGCCCGGTGGCCGAGTGGGGCTGCATGCCCGTCCGCGACCCCCACTAACCGCCCACTCCCCCCGGGTTTCCCGCCGCACTCGGCGCTCGCGGACCGAGCACCGCACGGGCATCCCACACGAAGCGACACCACCCCACCGACCTCCCACCCCTCCCCCTCCCTCCACTCCCTCCACCCCCTCCCCCGGTCCTCCCACCCCCTCCACTCCCTTCACCCCCTCCACCCCCTCCACCCCCTCCACCCCGAAGCCCACCACGCACGCCCCTCCTTTCGCGTTTTGTAGCCTTAATGCGATTTGGGAGCGCTCTTTTGCACATCAAGGTGACAAAACGCGAAACCCCGGCCACGCCAGCGCAGGGGATCGGCGGAGGACCGCGCTGGGCGCGTTCTGGCGGGCCTATCGCGATCTGGGGACGGTCTCCTGCGCGCCGAGCGCACACAACGTGAAGACGCGGCGGGCGCGGTCGGCGGAGGCGAGGCGGTGGGCGACCACGATCAGGGTTCCCCGGCGCGCGGCGAAGGCGCGCTCCACCCGGTCCTCCGCCGCCGGGTCGAGCTCGCTGGTCGCCTCGTCCAGGATCACCACCGTGGCGCGGGAGAGGTAGACCCGGGCCAGCGCGATGAGCTGGCGTTCGCCGCCGGAGAGCGCCGCGGCGTCCACGACGGCCGAGTAGCCGCCGAGCCGGTCCACGATCGGGCGCATCCCCAGGGCGTCCGCGGCGTGGTCCAGCTCGGCATCGGTGGCCTCCCGCGCGAGGTAGCGGAGGTTCTCGCCGAGCGTGCCGACGAAGACGAACGCCTGCTGCGGGATCAGCGCGACCTCGCCGCGGTCCACTGACGTGATCGGGACACCGCCCAGCAGCACGCGCCCCGTGTCCGGCTCCTCGACCCCCGCGAGCAGCGCGGCCAGGGTGGACTTGCCGCTGCCGCTCGCGCCCACGATCGCCAGGTGGTCGCCCGCGGCGATCGCCAGGTCCAGCTCGCGCACGACCGGCTCGGCGGCCGCCCCGTAGGAGAAGGTCAGCCCCTCCGCGATGACGTCGCAGCCCTCCGGGAGCGCCGAGTCGCGGACGGTGGGCGGAGGCGCGGCGGTGGTCTCGGCGATGCGGGTCAGTGTGACGGCGAGCTGCGTCCAGAGCCCGCTGACCGTTCCCGTCAGCATGCGCAGCGCGGGCAGCAGGTGGGCGGTGACGTACGTCGCCGCGCCGACGAACTCTCCTGGCGAGAGCACCCGGGAGCCGAGCAGCCACGGCCCGAAGCCGATCAACAGCAGCAGCGGGACGTAGCCGCCCGCCATCGTGAGCAGTGCCCGGACCGCCTCGACCCTGCCCTGGGCGGCACTGGCCGCCGCGTGCCGCTCGGCGGCGTCGATGACCGGTTCGGCCGCGCGGTCCTGGACGCCGAGCGCGGTGATGTCGCGCAGGCCCAGCAGTACCTGGCCGGAACGGGCGGCGACCTCCTCGTCGGCGAGGACGACCTCGCGGCGGCGGCGAGCCAGCGCGCGGACGGTGAACGGGAACGCGACGAGCACCACCAGCAGGGGCACGCCCATGATCAGCACCAGGCTCGGCGCGAGCGCGACGAACCCGGCGACCGCCGCGACCAGGGTGAGCACCATGGGGCGGACCGTGCGCAGCAGCGCCCCGGTGAGGCCGCGTGCCTGCTCGACCTGGCCCGTCAGCCTTCCGACCGCCGCCGAGTCCACAGTGGAGCTGTGGCTGGAGCGGCTGTCGGCCGCGCGGTGGATCGTGCCGCCGACGACACGGGAGACCAGACTGTCGCGAAAGGACTCGACGACCTCCGAGAGGAGCGGGAAGACCGCTCGTTCCGCCAGCCCTCGCACCACGTGCAGCGCCGCCAGCAGCGCGAGCCAGGCCGTGCCGACCATCGGCGAACCGACGAGAAAGCCTTGGTCGAGCGCCGCCGCGATCACCAGGCCGGAGGCCAGCGCCGGAGCAGCCTCCACTGTGGACAACGCGGCGACCCGCAGCAGCACGGGCCGTTGTGAGCGCAGATGGCGCAGCAGCAAGGAACTCATCCGTCACTCCCCGAAGACCGCGCGGTAGTCCGGATCCGCCCACAGCTCGTCGTGCGTGGCCACCGCGCGAACCGAGCCCTGCTCCAGCCAGGCGACGAGATCGCAGCGCTGCGCGGTTTCCGCGCGGTGCGCGATGATCAGCCTAGTGCGCTCCGAAAGCCGCGTGGTGATCGCCGCACCCACCTCGGCCTCGGTCACCGCGTCGAGCCCCGAGGTCGCGTCGTCGAGCACGTAGACGCGGGAACGTCGCACCAGTGCCCTCGCCAGTCCGACGCGTTGCAGCTCGCCACCTGACATCGGCGCATCAGCCAACGGCGTGTCGTACCCGAGCGGCAGGTGGCGGATGAACGAGTCGGCGCGAGCGGCCTCTGCCGCGTCGACGACGTTCGGATACCTTGCGCCGTAACCGATCGCCTCACGAACGGTGGTGCCGAGCAGCACGGGCCTCGCGAAGGCGTAGGTCACCGCGCGGCGCAACACCGACCACGGCAGGTCGCGCACCGACACACCGTCGAGCACCACGTCTCCACTGGAGGGATCACAAAGCCTGCCAACGGTTTCCGCCAGCGTGGACTTGCCGGAGCCGCTTCGGCCGACGACGGCCATGGCCACGCCTGCCGGGACCGTCAGGGTGAGTCCGTTGAGCACGCGCCGCTGTCCGCGGATCACGGTCACGTTGGTGAACCTCAGCGCTCCCGGGCCGTGCAGCCCCATCACCGCGCCCGCACGAGGTGGCTCCTTGGCGAGGACCTCGTCCAACCGGGACGCGCCCGCTTTGGCATAGCCGAGTTCCAGCACGCTGTCGATCTGGTCGAAGCCCGCGCTGGCCAACGACAGATACCCCACCACAGCAAGGAGTTCGCCCGGTGTGAGTTGTCCACCGGCGACTCCCCACCCCGCGACGGCGAGCACCAGGACCTCGCTCAGCGCGACCAGCAGCCCCATCGTCCACACGGCTCCGCGCTGCACCGACCACAACGCCCTGCCGCAGGCGGACAAGGCGGGAAGCGGACTCAGCACACGGGCGGTCTCCCGGTCGGCGGTGCCGAACGCGCGAATCGTGCGAATGCCGGTGAGTGCGTTGAGAAGCCGGTCCGCGAGCTGGGACTGGACCTGGAAGTACTCGCCCTGCGCACGGGTGACGTCGCCGAGGAACCGGCGGGCCAGCAGCAGGACCACCGGGACGGAGAGCAGGAACGCGAGGCCGCAGCGCCAGTCCACCAGCCACAGCAGGACGAGCCCGCCGACCGAGCCCGCCGCGCCCGCCACGACGCGGACGATCATGAACGGGGCCTCGGCGGTCTCCGCGCTGGCGTGCACGACGCGGGAAACCCCGTCACCGGCGCTCAGGCCGCCGCGCGGGCCGAGCGCGAGCAGGTGCCGGACGGTGCGGACCCGCAGGGCGCACGTGCGGCCGCCGATCGCGGCGGCTCCCAGGAGCGCGACGGCGACCTCGCACAGCGCGCCGCACCCCAGGACGAGAGCGAGTGCGGTGAACCCTCTGGTGCTGCCGGAGATCACTGAGTCCACTGTGGACGAGATCAGCGCGGGAACGGCGAGCAGCACGACCGCCCGCCCGGCGATCGCGGCGCTGTATCCGGCGAGAAGCACGCTCACCCCCGTTGGACGTCGTTGTGGGTGACCCCCGAGGCGTCGGAGCCTGAGCTCCTCGGCTCCGACGCCCGCGGGGTCACTCCCGCCGGATCACTCCGGCAGGCGGGTGGCGATGCTGGTCCAGCTGCACGTCCAGCTGCAGGTGCGGCCGCAGGCGCTGAGCTGCGACTCCTCAGCGGGAAGCTCCTGCAACGCGTCGAGTTCGAGCTCCATGGTGTCCACCTCCATCGTTGTTCTTCTTGCCCACCGCGGTCGGTGAGTTCCTGGGCTCGGCGACGAAGGCGACCACCGCCGAGGCGACGGGGTCGGCGGCTGCGTCGCCGAGCACGAAGTGCCCGCGTTCGGGCAGTTCGTAATAGGTGCAGTCGGGGATCCGGTCGGCCAGCGCCCTCGACTGGCCGACCGGAATGGACTCGTCGAGCGCGCCGTGAGCCAGCAGCACCGGCACCCGGATCTCCCGCGCGAGAAGGGACAGGTCCTTCTCGGTGGCCTGCCCGCCGAGCCGGTCGATCATGGCCCGCACCGCGTCGGTGGTCTCTGGGTACAGCCCGCGCGCCGACAGGAACGGCGCCACAGCGACACAGCTGGACCACGCGGCCGGTTCGGCGGCGGCGGCGAGCAGGGCCAGGTGCGCGCCGTAGCTGACGCCGTAGAGCGCGGGCAGCTCCGCGTCGCCGCGCTCGGCGGTGACCCTGGCCGCGACCTCGCACACGTCGGCGAGGTCGGGGCCGCCCCAGTCACCGTTGATCGCATGGGCGTGCGCGGCGCCGTACCCGGTGCTGCCGCGCTGGTTGAGCGCGACCACGCTCACCCCGGCGGCGACCAGGCTCTGGAAGAACCGGTCGAAGCCGAACCGCCACTGGTCGGCGGGACCGCCGTGCAGGGCGATGACGACCTTGTCGCTGGTCCGCCAGTCCGGGCCGTGCACGACCGCTTCGATCGGCCCGGCCGGGCCGGTGAACGTCTCGGTGTGCCCGCGCGCCCAGGCGCCTTCGGCCCGTGACCAGTGCACGGTGTCGGGGTTGGGGACCCACACGAAGTCCTCGGGCCGCGACGGCGTCGACGCGGTGATCCACAGACCGTGCTCGGTCCACGCCGCCTGGCTGCCCAGCGTGCACGGTGGCACGTCGACCTCACGCGTCGAGCCGTCGCGGATGTCCAGCAGCACCAAGCCCGATCGCGCACCCCGGTTGACCACGAGCGCCAGCAGCGACGCGGTCGGGTCCAACGCGACCGGAGTCGCCGGACCACCGAGGTCACCGGGTTCCGGGACCGTCCACACTGGAGCGCAACCGTCCCTCAGCGCCAGGCCCAGCCGGTTCCCCTCGGCAACGAGCAGCACGTCACCGGCGGCCAGCACGGCCGAGCAGGACCGGCTCTCCGTCGGCAGCACGCTGCGCCCGGAGACCGGGTCGATCAGCACCGGCGTCCGCTCGCCCGACTCGATCGCGGTGAACAGCAGGTCCTCTCCGGCGACGACGCCGCCGGACAGCGTTGTCGGCAGGGTGCAGACCACTTCCAGCCACGGTTCCGCCGCGCTGATCCGGAACAGCGTCGTGGTGCCGTCCGGCCGCGAGCTCACCGCGCATCCGGCGAGCAGGTCGGCGGCGGGTGGCGCGGGCAGCAACCGCAGGTTGACCGGCAGGTGCACGCCGAGCTTGGTCCAGCGCCCCTCGTGCAGCAGCGCGAAGCTCTGCCCGTCCGGCTGGTAGGAGGTCAGCAGCACCCGCCCGTCGTCCTGCGGGACCGCGAGCGTCGCGGTGGCGGCGGTGGTGACCGGCCAGCGGTCCAGCCGCGCCGGGCCGTCCTGGTCCAGCGCCCACAGCTCGACGTAGGCGTGGCCATCGTCGTCGGTCGCCAGGCACGTGGCCCGGTGGCCGCCAGGGGAGAACCGGACGTTGATCCGCGACACCACCGGCGAGGAGTCCGGCTCCGTGCTGAGTGGACAGTCACTGGGCATCTCGGTCATGAACGCTCCCCCTCGGGCATCCACCAGCGCGGTCCGCCGTGCCGCAGCCGCAGCAGGAAACCGAGCGCCCCGGCCAGGCCGGTGCCGTAGTCGACGGTGACCGTCAACCGTGTCTCATCGGGCAGGACGAGAAGTCCGTCGCGTTCGGTGGCGCGCACCGCCATGCAGGTAGCGAGCTCCTGCGCCCACTCCGATCCGAGGTCCAGCAGGAAGTCCCCGTTGCCCGCGAGACCGTGACAGGCCACAGTGGACGCCGACCACCGGCTGCGCCGCACCGCAACGGCGGCTTCCTCGGCCAGGCAATGGTATTCGGCGATCCCGGTGGCACGGCCGAGCCGGAGCAGGAAGGTCCCGACTCCGGAGGAGCCGCTGCACCAGTGGTAGCGCATGTCGGTGTCGTTCTCCGCGATGCGCTGGTCGGTCCGCCAGTACGCGCTGGTCGAACCGTCCTCCCACTCCTGCCGGACGGCGGAGACCAGCAGCGTGTCCCCGGCGGCGCGAGCGGCCGTGAGGTAGTCCTCGCGACCGGTTTCCTCCGCCGCGGCAAGCAGGAACGCGCCCACCCCCGCGACCCCGTGACCGAATCCGTAGTGCCGGATGCCCGCGAGGTTGGAGTCGAAGTCACGCGGAACCGGCCAGAACACGCCTTCGTCGGTGCTGACCGACGCGCCCAGCACACCGTCGGCACAGTCCACGACCCGTTCCAGGAACTCCGTCCGCCCGGTCGAACGCCAGAAGTGCAGCTGCGCCAACCCTGAGCCGGCCGCCCCATGGCAGACATCGGGGTTCGGCCAGCGCACCGGCAGTCTCAGTGCCAGTTCGACCGCGTGCTCAGCGAGTGTGCCGTCGTCGAGATGCCTTGCCGCGTCGAGCAACGCCCACGCCGTGCCAGACCGTCCGAAGTGGAGTCCGGGAAGCAGCTGCGACACGGCGTCACGGCGCTCGTCGATCCACGCCGCCACCTTCGCGACGCCATCGCGCAACGCCGGGGTGCCGAAAACCTCACTGGCCCTGGTGAGCACACCGAGCACTCCGGCAGCGCCGTGCTGGACGTTGCACGGATCAGTCTGCTCACCGAAGTCGTTGCTCGGCCACAGCCGTTCCCCGGCGTTGTCCATGGTCCGCAGGATGTGCGCGAGACCGTCTTCCAGCAGCCGGTCCGCCTTGCACTCCGGCAGGTCCACAGTGGACAAATGCTGCGGCATGTCCACCAGGTACATCGCCGTGCGCTCGAGCGACCACCGCTCACCGGGGTCAGTGGTGGTCAGCCCGAGCACAACGGGCGCGAGGGCACGCGCGGACTCGTTTCGCCCACCGACCGCGCGCATCACCTCGGCGAGGCGTTCCCCGTGCGAGCGGCCGCCCCGCGGCTCGTCGGGGAACGCCGGGTCGACACCGGTTGCCAGGTAGAACAACACGGTGCCCAGGGAGTACAGGTCAACCGCCATGTCCGGAGCGGGACCGTGCTTCGGCGCGGTCACCGCCTCCGGGGCCGCGTAGCCGGGGGTGTAGGCGAGGTAGGTCCACTCCCCCGGTCGCGCGGCGATCTCCGGGTCGATGAGCTTGAGCTCGCCCGCCGGGGTCAGCATCACGTTGCCAGGGGTGAAGTCGCGGTAGACCACGTCCCTCGCGTGCACCTCGGCGAGCAGTGCCGTCAGCCTGCGGGCGAGGTCCAGCGCGCGGGACAGCTCAAGCCCGCGCCCGTCGCCGTCGCGCCCGAAGGTGGCGTACACCCACTGGCCGAGGCTCTGGCCGTTGACGGCGGTCTCGGCGAGGAACACGTGCTCGTCCTGCTCGAACACGTCCACGACCTCGGGCCCGAGCCCCTTGAGCTCGCGCAGCATCCGAGCCTCCCGGCGCAGCGCGTCCCGCGCGTCCTGGCCGGTGATCAGCGCGCCGATGTGGGCGCGTGCCTGCTTGATGATCACCTCGGAGCCGGTGCGCTGGTCGAGCGCGCGGTACACCCCGCCGCGCGCGGCGTGCCGGATCGCTTCGCGCACGAGGAAGCGGTCGTTGAGCACGACCGGTGCGCGCGGGCGCGGCGGCGGGGGCGGTGTGATCACCCCGCCGACCGGGATCTCCGCCCAGGCGGGCGGGGTGAACCAGGGAGACCGGGCATCCGGGACCGGGGTGCCGTCAGGAGCCTCGATCCTCGCCTCGTGCACGCCGTCGTTGGTCAACGTGGGAACCCCGGTGAAGGCGCCGTAGCGGTAGTGCACGACACTGCCGGCGCGGACCGGCCGGTCGGAGAGGATGCGCGGGCCCGGCAGCCCGGCCGTCGCTGCGTCCAGCCGCTGCGCGAGGTCGCGGAAGTGGTCGTCGTCGGCCGGGTAGGCGGTGATGAACTTGCCCGCCTGGGCGCGGTGGTAGCGGCTGGAGGTCAGCTCCTCGACCTTGCCGAGGTCGGCGGCGAACTTGAACTCGCACCCGGCTTCGACCAGCACCGTCGCGGCGCGGTGCAGCACGAGCGCCGCCGAGAGCGGGGTCGCCGAGACGTGCAGCTTCCAGCCCTGGACGCGGGCCGTGCGGGCCGGGGGCCCGACGCGGCACCAGAACCCGGCGGCCGAGACCGACCAGTCCCCTCGGCCCTGCTCGGCGAGGACGAGCTCGGCGAGCGTGCGCAGCGGGAAGCTCCCGAGCCCGGCGGCCGGGTCTCCGGTACCCGCGGCGGAGAGCTGGCTGCGCCGGACGAGGCTGTTCCTGTCGATCATGGCGTCGGACTCGCGCATCGCTCTACAGCCCCTTTCCGGTCGCGTTGTCACGTCCTCGAAGCGATGGCAGAAGCCTGCATCGGCACCGCCGCAAGGGCATCGCCGCTGTTTTGGGGTGTTGACCCGGCGGGTCCGGCCGTGTAGGTCACCCGCCCGGCCGCCCCTATCCCCGAGCTAGGGGTGGGGGATCCCGGGATCGCGGATATGATGGGACGGCCGCGTCGGGGCGGCGATCTTCCTTCCAGGACAACGGAAAACGGCCACTGGAGTACAGCGTGATCACGGTGTCGGCTGTGGACGACGACCAGATGCTGCTAGACGGTTTCACCGCGTGGCTGACCAGCTGCCCCGACCTCCGCATGGTGACGGCGGCGCGCACGGTGGACGAGCTGCTGCGCGAGGAGGCGGACCCGGCCGACGTCGTGGTGCTCGACCTGTTCCTCGCCGACGGCTCGGACCCGGTGCGCAACGTCCGCAGACTGGCCGAGCTGGGCCGGAAAGTGCTTGTGGTCAGCGTGGTTCCGCACATGACGCACGGCATCGACGTGGTCAGGGCTGGCGCGCGCGGCTTCCTCACCAAGGACCACGACCTGCGCACGCTCACCGAGGCCGTGCGCGCGGTGGCCAGGGACGGCGTCGCCCACTCCCCCGAGCTGGCCTTCGCGTGGGCCAACGACTGCGGTCCCGACCGACCACGACTGTCCACACAGGAACGCAAGATCCTGGTCGCCTACGCCTCCGGCATGACACTGGCCGCGGCCGCCAGGCGCGCGGGCGTGCAACCGGCGACGGCGAAGAAGTACCTCGACCGGGTCAAGGAGAAGTACTGCCAGGTGGGTCGCGCGACCTACACCAAGATCGACCTGGCCAACCGGGTCCGCGAGGACGAGCTGGACCGCTACCCGCGCGGCTGCTCCACCAGCCCGGTGTCGTCGAGGGTGGCCTCGATCCGGCCAGCGGGCTGACGGGACCAGCGCAGCTCGACGCTGGTTCCGTTGCCCGGCATGGAGAACAGCTCGAGCTCGCCGCCGATCTCCACCATCCGCTCGCGCACCGACCAGCGCAGCCCGAACCCGAGCGCGCCGCGTTCCTGGTCGAAGCCCTCACCCCGGTCCACCACGCGCACCACGAGCGCGCCGTCCTCGTGCGCGATGGTCACCCACGCCTGGTCGGCGCCGGAGTGCTTGAGCACGTTGTTCAGCGCCTCGCGGGTGGCTCCGACGAACGCGGCGACGACGCGGCTCGGCACCGCACCGGGGATCTCGCCGTGCATGTAGTGCACCCGCAGGCCCGCCTCCTCCGCCTCCCTGATGAGCGCGGTCAGCTCCTCGCCGAGCCCCGCAGCGCGTTCGGACCGGTCCTCCAGGATCAGCCGCCGGACGTACTCGGCGTCCTTCGCGCATCGTCGCCGGACCTGTTCCTGCCGGTGGTCCAACCCTCCGCGCGCGATGGCGGTCAAGGTCGCGAGAACGGTGTCGTGCAGTTGCCTGTGGTGGTCGATGCGCTCCTCGAAGCGAGCCCGGTCCCGCTCCACCGCGACACGTTGCGCGACGGCGTCGTCGAGCGCCTTGGACTGCCTGCACAGGTAGTGGCGCATGAAGAACAGCAGCAGCGCGAACCACACGCAGCCGTTGAGGTGGCCGACCAGGCCGGGGAACAGCCGCGCGTCCGGCCCGACCTGCTCGGTCAACGCGACCACGTAGCCCAGCATCGGGATCAGCGACGCGAAGACGGCCTGGCGGCCGGGCAGCATCGCGCCGATGAGCGCGGCGGTGGCCAACGCGTGCTTGGGGGACCAGTTCATCGAGGTCAGCTCGACACCGGGCGGGCAGTTCGCGGTGACCACACCCAGCAGCACGCAGGACAACGCGATGTCCGCCCACACCATCCACCGCGGGAACCAGCCGCGCTTCCACGCGAAGAAGACGAAGACCATCGTCCACAGCACGGCGACGGACAGCAGCACGCCGTTGAGCACCTGGCTGCGGAAGCTCATCGCGGCCGGGTTCGTCGCGTTGACCCCGGCGAGCACGAGGTAGCTCATCCGCTGCCCGATCAGGATCAGCGCGAGGAACCGCAACGCCCGGTGCTGTCCCGGCTGGGCGACCAGGTACGTCGGGTCGCCGAGCGCACGCACCCGCTGCAACAGCGAAGCCATCGTCCCCCCAGGAAGCGGTCGTGCGCGAAGCAGCGCACTCCGTGACCGTCGCATAGCGCACCCGCTTCGCTACGCGGGAGACCCGATCGGCGTCCACCGGTCGATGCACACGGATAAAGCAGTTGAGGGGCTTTGCGCTTCAAGGGCGACTCCGGTCGCCTCCACTTGGCGGCATCGGGTTCGTCCGACCCGTGCGGGGTGATCAACCGGCATGCTTCACTTCGTCCGTGCGCATCGAGTCGGGTCAGGTAGCGGTCATCACCGGGGCGGCACAGGGCATCGGCGCGGCGCTCGCCTCGGAGCTGCTCGCGCGGGACGTCCGGGTCGTCCGGCTGGACCTGTCCCAGGAAGCGCTCGACCAGGCGGCGCCGGACCTGCCCGGCGGCAGCATCGCGGTGGTCGGTGACGTCAGCGACCCGCGGGTGCTCTCCGACCTCGCGGGCCGGACCCTGGACCACTTCGGCCGGGTCGATCTGGTGGTCAACAACGCCGGGGTCCGCGACAACGGCGACCCGGTCTGGCAGATGCCAGCGCACGAGTGGCAGCGGGTGCTCGGCGTGAACCTGCTGGGCGTGGTCAACGGGATCAGGGCGTTCGTTCCCCACCTGATCGAGGCGGGCGGCGGGCACGTCGTGAACGTCGCCTCGCTGGCGGGGCTGGCGGGCGCGCCGATGCAGGGCGCCTACGCGGCGAGCAAGCACGCGGTGGTGTCGGTCTCGGAGATCCTCGCCGCGGAACTGGCGCAGACCGGCGCGGCGGTCGGTGTCACCGTGGCGTGCCCCGGGCTCGTGCGGACCTCGTTGGTCGCGGACCTGCTGGCGGCTCCGGACGCCGAACCCGGCTCGGCGGTCTACGAGTCGCTCGCGAAGAGCTTGCCGAAGGACCGGCCCGTTGAGGAGTTCCTGCGCGACATGCGCGAGCTCGTGTCCACGGCGATCGACGCTTCCACTGCGGCACAACGGATTCTGAGCGCGGTCGAGAAGGACCTGCTCTACGCGCTGCCCAACGGGGACCTGGAGGACACGGCGCGGGAACGAGCGGAGCGAGTGCTGAGCGCCCTCGACAACCCGTGGTGACACCAGGAGCGTGTCTCGTTTGGGATGGGTTGTCTCGGCGGTTGGTGCCGGAAGAGCTGCGGGCGTTGGCGGAGCCGTTGATTCCCCTGTGGGGCAACGCCCCACAGGGCGGCGGGCGTGCGGCGACCGAGCCTCGGGCGGTGTTCAACGCGATCGTGTGTGCACCTGGCGGCATCTGCCGCCCTCGGTCGGGGTCGCGGCGCACCATGGTCACGGCCATCCCGCGCGTCCGCTCCCGCCGCGGGCCGCGACGGCGCAAACCCGCCAAGCTGCACGCGGACAAGGCATACGACGTCCGTTCCTGGCTGCGCGAGCGCGGCATCGCCGTGCGCATCGCCCGCAAACACATCGACTCCTCCGAGAAACTGGGCCGGCACCGCTGGGTCATCGAACGCACCATCGCCTGAGCCCCCGGCTACCGCAGACTCACCCTGCGCTACGAACACACGGCCATGCACCACCTCAGATTCGCCACCCTCGCGGCGACCCTGACCTACTACAAGAACCCCTCCAAATGAGACACCATCTCAGGTCGCGCCCCGCAAGCGGTAACGCACCTCGCCACCTCCTGGCGCCCTCATCCGCGCGCCCCTCGTTTCGCGTTTTGTAGCCTTAATGCGAAATGGGAGCGCTCTTTCGCGCAATAAGCCTACAAAACGCGAAAACCCCGACCACGCCGACCAGCGGACGACGGGACCGGCTACTCCGGCTTCGTGGAACGGTGCCGCTGGTAATGGCGGGCGGCACGGGCGCGATTGCTGCACCCGGGGGAGCACCACCCTCGACGCGGGTGGTCCTTGCTGAAGTAGAGCACGCATCCCCGCCCGTGACAGGCTCGCAGCGTGACCGCGTCCTCGGTGAACAGGTGAGCAGCCGCCAGGCCGAGCAGCGACAGGACGTGTTCGGCGCCGTGAGCGGAGGTCGTCCAGTCCAGTGCCAGGTCGGTGCCGCGCCGGACCAGCAGCGGTGTCCTGGCCACGGCGACGGAGTTGAGGTCGGCGATCGCCGTGTCGAGATCCTCGGTGGCAGAGGCCGCCGCGGGCCGCTGGTCGTCGGTCACATGGGCGGCGATGCGGCGCAGCGCGTCGCGCAGGCGCCGGAACGCGTGAAGATCCTCGGAGTCCACTGTGGACCCGATGGTGAAGCCGGACCGCCGGAGCCACTCGCCAAGGCCCTGCGGCGCGTCCAGGTCGTCGTGGCGGCCGTCGCGGTCGGCCCAGATCGTGTTCATCAGCCGGATCGGCAGCGGCTCGGCCGGGAGTGGGTAAGCGATCTCGTCGGCGCTCACGTGCCCTCCTCGTCCTGGCGACCTTCCGATGCTAGCTCGCCCCGGGGGCGCGAGAGGCTCCGCGTCCTCTAACGGTTGATCTGTTGACAATCGTTAGAGGACGTGTGAGGGTTGTTCTAACGCAAGAGGTTCAGCCAAGCGTTAGAATGCTCCGAACTCGATCCGGGAGGACCGATGGGCGCACCTGCCCTCAAGGCCGGGCACGTCGGCATCAACGTCACCGACCTCGACCGCTCCACCGCCTTCTACCGCCGCGTCCTCGACGTCGACGTGCTCGGCTCCAGCACTGAGGCCGACCGCCGGTTCGCCTTCCTCGGCAAGGACGGCACGCTGCTGGTCACGCTCTGGCAGCAGAGCGGCGGGGCCTTCGCCACCGACCGTCCCGGGCTGCACCACATGTCCTTCGAGGTGCCCGACATCGCCGACGTGCACCGGGCGGAGAGCACCCTGCGCGAGCTCGGTGCCGAGATCCTCCACGAGGGCGTCGTGCCGCACGGCGAAGGCGCGTCCTCCGGCGGCGTCTTCTTCCACGACCCCGACGGCATCCGGCTGGAGATCTACGCGCCCAGCGGAGCCGACACCGCGACCGCGCCCACCCCTGGCGCTCCGACCTGCGGCTTCTTCTGACCCCTTCCCGTCACCACCCCGCTCCTCGTGGAGGTTCTCGTGCACCACCCCGGTGAACAGCGGCTCCAGCTGAGGTCCGGAGTCCCCGGCCCGTGGGGGTCGACACAGGTCGGGCCGGACGTCCCGCCGGTGGCCGCCGAGTTCCTCCTCTCCCAGCGCCTGGTCGTCATCGGGGCCGCCGATGACGACGGCGCGGTGTGGGCGGGGCCGCTCGCCGGTCCGCCCGGCTTCGTCCGCGCGGTGGGCGATCGGACCGTCGTGGTGGACCGGCAGCCGGTCCACCACGACCCGCTCGCCACCGTGTTCGACGCCGACCGGGACGTCGGCATGCTGGCCATCGAACCGGCGTCCCGGCGGCGAATGCGGGTCAACGGTCGTGCCCGGCAGAACGGCGACACGCTCGTGCTGCGCACCGAGCAGGTCTATTCCAACTGCCCCAAGTACATCCAGACCCGCACCGTCGTGGACGGCGACGACACCGCGCCCGCAGCGCCCGCCGCGCGCTCGTCAGCCGGGCTGGACGCGGACCAGCGGGCGTGGATCAACGCCGCCGACACCTTCTTCGTCGCCTCGCACGTGCCCGGCCTCGGCGCCGACGCCTCCCATCGTGGCGGCAACCCGGGTTTCGTCACCGTCGCCGACGAGCGGAGGCTCAGCTGGCCGGACTACGTCGGCAACTCCATGTTCATGACCCTGGGCAACCTCGAACTCGATCCTCGCGCCGGGCTGCTGTTCCTGGACTGGGAGCGCGGTGCCACGCTTCAGCTCACCGGCCGCGCCCGCACGGACTGGGACCAGCGGCGGGCGGCCACAGTGCCGGGTGCGCAACGCGTCGTCGACTTCGAGATCGACCGGGTCGTGGAACTCACCGGTCCCGCCCTGCCGCGGTGGGCCTTCGGCAAGTACTCCCGATTCAACCCCACGTGAAGGAAGTCCGATGCGCGTCCATGTCGACCGAGAGCTCTGCGAGATCCACGCCCAGTGCGTCTTCGCCGCCCCGGAGGTCTTCGACCTCGACGCCGACGACGAACTGGTCTACGACCCGGCCCCCTCTGCGGGGCAACGTGAGCCGGTCCGGCAGGCGGTGCAGCTGTGCCCGGCCCGCGCGATCACCGTCACTGAGGGATGAGGCGTGGCCCCACTCGTCGTCGGGGCGCGGCCGCGCTGGTGTGAAGCGGCGTCACGACGAGACGTGTCGGGTGGGGATCACGATGATGCGATCCATGCCGAAGCAACCCCGGCGGAGGCGGAGCCCTTCTTCACAAAGCCGGTCTCATCGACGATCAGCACACAGGCCGTCGATGGCCAGTGTCCAACCGTTCTCCCGTTCGGTTTCGCTGAGCAGACCTCGCACATACGACCGCATCTGCCGCCATCTCCACCAACACAGCAAGATCAACTACCAGATGCCCGCGTTGGATAACAACCTGTCGTTGCGCTACTAAGGTTGTAGCGAGCGGAGGAGGCGTTATGCGGCGGTGGTGGGCTGCTCTGGGTGTCGCCGTGGTGACGACGGGAGTGGGGATCGCGGTCAACGTCGCAACCGATCTCGGGTCGAACGTGTGGGCGTGGGTCGCCGTCGCGGTGCTCACGCTGGCCGCTGCCGGGGTCGCCGTATGGACCACACAGACCACACCGGCCGCACAGGCCGCACCGGCCGCCGACAAGCAGGCACCGCAGGTGCGCAACTCCATATCCGGCAACGTCACCGGGTCCGTGGTCCAGGCAGGGCACATCGAAGGAGACGTGCGCCTCGGCGAGCGGCACGAGCCTCAGGACTGAGCCATACCGCTGGTATGTTCACCGTTCGACCAGACCGGGGAGGCGCGGTGGACCGTGGGCGGCGGCACGTGCTCTTCCTCGGGGAACCGGCAGCCGAGGACATCCACCCGGTGCTCGGCGTCGTCGAGGAACTGCTCAGCAGGGGTATTCGGATCAGCTACGCGACAGGTGAGCGGTTCGCCGGACTGGTACGGGCGAGCGGAGCCGACGCCCTCGACGTCCACACGGCGCTCAGTGAGAGCGCACCTCACCTCGTCGTGTACCAGTCAGGCGCCGCAGAGGCAGCACGGAACCTCGCCCGGCACTGGGATGTTCCCGTAGTCGCCATGCACACCGGCATCGCGCCGAAAGACGACGCGCGCGAGGCGGAGGAACCCGCAGTCGTGTTCGTGCCAAGGGCGTTCCAGCCCGATCAAGAGCACTTCGGGGACGAGTTCGCGTTCGTGGGACCGAGCGTTTCCGGGCGCTTCTACACCGAGGCGCGATGGCGTCCGCCCACGAGCGAGCCGGTGCTGGTCGTGCGGCCCGACGGGCGGGACGAGGTGCTGGCGTGGTGTGCCGACGCCTTCGCCGACCAGCCTTGGCATGTCGTCGCCGACACCGAGGACGGTTCCGGGCTTCCGGCGAACTTCGAGGTGCTGCGCGACATTCCCGCGCTCGCAGTTCTCCGGCACGCCGCGGTGCTGCTCTGCGGCGGCAGCCCCGCGAGCGTGCTCAGCGCGGCGCACCAAGGGGTTCCGGTCGTCGTGGTCGCGGGCACCGCCGACCAGCGCACGGTGGCCGAGCAGGTGACCCGGCTCGGACTGGGACGCGTGATCCACACCGCGCGGGAGTTGCCGGAGGCCGTGCTCGGCGTCGCGGAGGACGGCGCGGCCATCGCGGACGCCAGGCGGCTGCAGCGGCTCGTGCTCGGTGCCGGGGGCACCGAGGGCGCCGCCGACGTCATCCAGGCGTGCCTGCTCTGCGACTGAGCAGCTGCATCAGCGGGCCGGTCGCCGCCGTGGTGACCAGCGCGATCAGCACCAGGATCGTGAAGCCGAGCTCGTTGACCAGCTTGTACTGCAGGCCGATCGTGGCGAGCACCAGCTCGGTGACCCCTCGGCAGTTCATCAGCGTGCCGATCCGCAGTGAATCCACTGTGGACATACCGGCGAGCTTGGCGCCGCCACCCGCGCCGATGAACTTGACCACGCTGGCCACGAGGAGCAGGCCGAGGAACAGCAGCCACGGCGTCACACCGCTGAGCAGGCCGAGCGAGGTGCTCAGGCCGACACCGGCGAAGAACAGCGGCAGCAGGATGGTGACCGCGAACCCCTGGAGCTGCTTGCTGATCCGCTCCACCGCCGCCGAGTCGCGCGGCACCACGACACCGAACAGGAACGCGCCGATCACCGGGTGCAGGCCGATCACCTGGCTCAGCGAGGCGAACCCGATCGCGCCCGCCGCCAGCACCGGCAGCAGCAGCTGCTCACCGGCAGGGGTGCGCTCACACCTGCGCACCACCGCGGCCAGCGCCGGGCGCACGCACAGCGCGGTCACCAGGACGAACGCCGCGGCCATGCCCATGACCGCCGCCACCGAGCCGCTGCCGCTGATGCCGGTCAGGGCCAGCAGCACCGTCAGCGCCGCCCACGCCGCGCCGTCGCCGACCGCGGCGCAGGTCAGCGCGAGCCTGCCGATCGCGGTGTCGTCGATGCGGAGGTCGACCAGGATCCTGGCCAGCACCGGCAGCGCGGTGATCGCCATCGCCAGGCCGAAGAACAACGCGTAGGCCGTGGTGCTGCCGAACCGGCCCGCGATCACGCCCTCGGCCGCCAGCGCCGCCGCGACCCCGGCGACGAACGGCAGCCCCATGCTGCCCGCCACCGTGGTCCACACCGCCTTCCGGTGCGCGCGCACCTGGTCCAGCCGCAGCTCGCAGCCGAGCAGGAACATGAACGTCACCAGCCCGAGCTGCGCGGTGACCTGGAGGGTCGAGAGCACCTCCGCCGGGAACAGCCACGCCCTGCCGGAGGGCCACAGCACGCCGAACACCGAGGGCCCGAGCAGCAGCCCGCCCAGGATCTCCCCCACCACCGGCGGCTGGTCGAACCGGCGCAGCAGCGCGGCGACCAGGTGGCAGACCAGCACGATCACCGAGACCGCCAGCAGGAACCTGGCGATCGGGTCGAAGCCACCGTGCGGTCCGGTCTCGCCGGTGAACAGCTCCCGGCCCCACACCGCGAGCACGACGCCGAGCGCGAGCAGGCTGCCGATCGCCCCGAGGGGAGCGGCGCGTCGCCTCGCGGGTCCGCCTCCGACAGGTTTGGCTGCGTGCAGGGTCATCGTCAGATCCGTTCCCCCGTGGTGTGGTCACGTCAACCCTGACGAGCGTCCTTTTCGTCTCGTTATCGCGTCGCGTCATCGCGTCGCGTCAGCTGGCGAGCTCTCCCAGCAGCTGCGTCAGCTGCCGTTCCTCGGCGCCCACCCGCGACCCCGCGAGCACCGCCTGCGCGCAGGTCGCCAGGTTCCACGCGAGCAGCACCAGTCCCATCCGCATCGACTGGCGCACAACGGCGAGCACCGCGTGCCGCTCGGTCCGCATCCACCGCGCCGGATCGCCTGCCAACTCGCCGACCTCCTCCGGCGAGAACCAGGTGGCGACGCGGCCGGGTGGCGCGAAGGCGCCCATCGCCGACTCCCGCGCGGCGCTCGCCAGGTCCAGCCAGGCGCCGAACGCGCGCTCGCACGCCGCGGAGCGCTCGCCGGGGTTCTCCTCGATGATCGCGCACTCGTTGGCGAACACGTGCAGCAGCGGGTTGACCCGGTACCGCACCGATCCGTCCACTTCGGACAGCTGGACCTCCAGCAGGTGCGCGTCGAGCAGCTCCTCCAGCAGCTTCTCCGCCTCGGGCACGCCGCAGTCCAGCAGTGCGGCGCCCGCCCACGCCGCGAAGTGCGGCACGTCGAGCACGCCGATCCTGCGGAAGAGCCGGGCGGCGTCCGGGGAGAGCCGGTGGTAGCTCGGCTCGAAGGCCGCGCGCAGCCCGCCGCGCTCGCCGACGCTGAGCTCGTCCAGCCGCCTGCGCCGGTCCTCCAGCAGCCGCACCAGGTGCGCGAGGTTCCAGTGCGGCTTGGACAGCAGCCGCGCGGTGGCGACGCGCAGCGCGAGCGGCAGGCCCGCGCACAGCTCGGCGATCCTGACGGCGTCGGCGGGGTCGCCGCCCCCGCCGGGCGCGGCGACGCGGCGGACCAGCTCCGCCGACTCCTCCGCACCCAGCCGGCCGAGCCGCAGCCGCACCGAGCCCGGGCCGCCGAGCAGCTCGGAGAGCTGGTCGCGCCCGGTCACCAGCACGCAGCAGTCGCCGTCACCCGGCAGCAGCGGACGGACCTGGGCGTAGGAGGCTGCGTTGTCCAGCACCACGAGCACACGTTTGCCCCCGAGGAGACTGCGGTACAGGGCGGCGCGTTCGCTCAGCTCGACGGGGATACCGGCGTCGGTGACCCCGAGCGCCCGCAGGAACCCGGCGAGGACGTCCAAAGAGGACAGCGGAGCGCGGTCGCGGTCGTAGCCGCACAGGTCGACGAAGAGCTGCCCGTCCGGGAAGCGCGCGGCGACGCGATGTGCCCACTGCAACGCCAGCTCGGTCTTGCCGATGCCGGGCATACCGGTGATGTAGCCGACCGGAAGCGCGGAACCGTTGTCCGACAACGACAGCAGACCGTTCAGAGTGGACAGCTCGGCCTGCCGCCCAGCGAACCGGGTGGTGCTCGGCGGCAGCTGCGCCGGAACGACCCTGGCCTCCACCGCCACGGGTGCGAGGTCCTGGACCACCGGCGTGAGCACGGGGTCGTCGCACAGGATCGCGTCGTGCAGCTCGCGGAGCACCTTGCCGGGCTCCAGGCCGAGCTCGTCGACGAACAGCGCGCGCCCCTCCCGGAAGGACTCCAGCGCCTCGGCCCTGCGGCCGGAGCGGTACTGCGCGAGCATCAGGTGCGCCCGCACCTGCTCGCGCAGCGGATGCTGTTTGACCAGGCCGGTCAGCTCGCCGATGAGCTCGCGGTGCTCCCCGGCCGCGAGCCGCAGCGCGGTGCTCTGCTCGTAGGCGGTGAGCCGCAGCTCCTCCAGTCGCGCCGCCGCAGGCTCGACGAAGCGGCCGGTGACCCCGGACAGCGCCGGGCCGCGCCACTGGCCGAGCGCCGCGGCGAAGGACCGCGCGGCGTCGCCGGCGCGGCCCTGCTGCTCCAGCCGCTGCGCCTCGTCGATGCGCCGCTCGAACTCCAGCGCGTCGATGCGGTGCCCCTCCGGCAGCAGCAGATAGCCGGGCGCCCTGGTCACGATCACGTCGTCGGCGCACCCCGCCGCCTTGAAGGTCTTGCGCAGCCCGGCGACGCAGATCGCGATCTGGGTGCGGCCCGTCGCCGGGGGCCGGTCGTCCCAGACCGCTTCGACCAGGCTGTCCACCGAGACGACGCGTCCCGGGGACAGCAGCAGCATCGCGAGCACGGTGCGCTGGCGCTGGCCGCTGATCGGGACGGCTACACCGCCCGAGGCGACCTCCAGCGGTCCGAGCACGGTGAAATCCAGACGGTCGCCCATTGAACCCCCAGTTCCCGGGAAACCTGCGTGCCAGTACCAATGTCGGTTGTACTTCGGTGCACATGCAGTTAAGCACGTTCCGATGCCCGAAATGATCGATTGGCCAGCGAGCTCCGATCATCCGGTGGTCACGGTTGCATACTTTCCCAGCAGGGAAAACATGCAGCGTGCGTACCGCGGAAGTTCAGATCGGGCCGCCGAAGGAAGAAAAAACCCACATATCAGATTCTCCGATATCTGCCGACCTTTCGGGCTAGTGCGCTCGGCCGAATCCGCGCGCGGGTCAGACGGGCTCCTCCAGCAGCCGCTGGATCTCCGACACCCTGCGGTTCACCTGGGTCAGCTCGGCGTGAAGGGTGTGGTGCCCCTCCGTGTCGCGAGCGCGGACACGCGCGTACTCGGCAAGGGCTTTCAGCCTCAGCCCACGTAAGCACAGCAGCCGTTCGGCGACCCACACGATGGTTCCCCCCGCGACGAGAGCGAGGGCCATCCGTCCGGTCTCGTTCCCCATGGCGCCTCCTTGCCTCGCGCGCCGCCGGGCCGGCGCGGTTCCGAGGGAAAAGTTATCGAGTCGTATTTTCGTCCGGATATCGCCGTTACTGCCCATTGGATGTCGTCGCGTCCCGTTGTCCCTGCGATAACGGAATGAAAAGGCGCTGTCCTACCCTGCGCGGCCGCGCGGACCGGGGCAAGCTCTTCGCCATGAGCACCCCAGCAGCACTGCGCGCCCTGCTCGACGGCAGGTGGTCCGACCTCCGCGAGCGCACCCGCAGGCAGCTCGGCGTCGTGGAGCTGCCGCCGCACGGACTGGACCGCGAACGGCATCGCGAGCACGTGCTGCGCCAACTGCGGGTGCTCGCGTCGGCGGGCCACCCCAGCACCGGGTTCCCGGTGCGCTTCGGCGGCGGCGGGGACCTCGGCGGGTCGGTGGTGTCCTTCGAGATGCTCGGCTTCGGCGACCTGTCACTGATGGTCAAGTCGGGCGTGCAGTGGGGCCTGTTCGGCGGCGCGGTGCAGGCGCTGGGCACGGAGCGGCACCACGAGCGGTACCTGCGCGAGATCATCGAGCTCGACCTGCTCGGCTGCTTCGCGATGACCGAGTCCGGCCACGGCTCCGACGTCCAGCACCTGCGCACCACCGCGACCTACGACGCGGCGGCGGGCGAGTTCGTCGTGCACACCCCGGAACCCTCCGCCCGCAAGGACTACATCGGCAACGCCGCACGGGACGGGCAGGTCGCCGTGGTGTTCGCGCAGCTGGTCACCGACGGCGGCGAGCACGGGGTGCACGCGCTGGTGGTGCCGATCCGGGAGCCGGACGGGTCGCCGTGCGCGGGCGTGAGCATCGAGGACTGCGGCGAGAAGGCCGGGCTCAACGGGGTGGACAACGGGCGGCTGTCCTTCGACAACGTGCGCGTGCCGCGCGAGGCGCTGCTCGACCGCTACGGCCACGTCGCCGAGGACGGGACGTACTCCAGCCCCGTCGACGGTGCGAACAAGCGGTTCTTCACGATGCTCGGCACGTTGGTGCGCGGCCGGATCAGCGTCGCGGGCGGAGCGCTGAGCGCGGCCAAGAAGGCGCTCACGATCGCGGTTCGGCACGGTGAGACCCGCAGGCAGTTCACCAGGCCGGGCGGCGGCGAGGAGGTCCCGATCCTGGACTACCTCGTTCACCAGCGGCGGCTGCTGCCCGCACTCGCGACCACGTACGCGCTGCACTTCGCGCAGGAGGAGCTGGTCAGCACCCTGCACGAGGTCCTGGGCGGCGAGTCCGACGTGGACGACCGGCGGCAGCGGGAGCTGGAGTCGCGGGCGGCCGGGCTGAAGGCCGTGGCCACCTGGCACACCACCCGCACGATCCAGGAGTGCCGCGAGGCGTGCGGCGGCGCGGGCTACCTCGCGGAGAACCAGCTGCCGCAGCTCAAAGCGGACACCGACGTCTTCACCACGTTCGAGGGCGACAACACGGTGCTGCTCCAGCTCGTGGCGAAGGGACTGCTCACCGGCTACCGCGACCACGTCGGTGACCTGGACGCCCTGGGCATGGCGCGGTTCGTCGCCACCCAGTTCGTCGGCGTGGTCATCGAGCGCACGGCGGCCCGGCCGCTGATCGAACGGCTGGTGGGCGCGGTCTCCGGCGACGACCTACATGACAGGGGATGGCAGCTCAAGCTCTTCGAGGACCGCGAGGAGCACGTGCTCGACGGCTTGGTGCGGCGCTTGCGGGCGGCGGGCGACGGCGACGCTTTCGAGGTGTTCAACGACGCGCAGGACCACGTGCTGCGCGCGGCCCGGGTGCACGTGGAGCGGATCGTGCTGGAGGCGTTCGTCGCCGCGATCGACCGCTGTCCCGACACGGAGGCGGCGGAGCTGCTGGAGCGGGTGTGCGACCTGCACGTGCTCTCCGCCATCGAGGCCGACGCCGCGTGGTTCCTGGGGCACGGCAGGCTCACCCCGGCGCGGGCGAAGTCGGTGACTGGCGCGGTGAACCGGCTCTGCAAGCTGCTGCGGCCGCACGCCGCAACGCTGGTCGAGGCGTTCGCCGTTCCCACAGAGTGGATCACCGCGCCGATCGCCCAGCGGTGAAGCTCACTGTCGCTGCGCCTTCGGCGGCCGATCCGGCAGAGTGGACCCGTTCGGCACCAGGTTCGAGGGAGAGCGATGAGCGACGTGCTGCGGCAGGACTGGACGAGCGTGGCCGAGGAGGTGGCGGGCAAGCTCAGGGAGGACGCCGCGGAGCGGGACCGCGCCAACGAGCCGCCCGTGCGCGAGGTCGAGCTGCTGCGTTCCTCGGGCCTGCTCACCGCGTTCATCCCGGCCGAGCACGGCGGCGGGGACGGCGATCCCACCGCCTCCGACGCGGTCACCCGGATCATCACCGCGGCCGATGCCTCCGTCGGGCACCTGCTCGGCTACCACTACCTGCACATCTGGCGTTCGGAGCTGTTCACCGACGACCCGCTCGCGGGGTCAAGCATCAACACCGACGACTCGCTTGCGGGGTCGAGCATCAACACCGACGACTCGCTTGCGGGGTCGAGCGCCAGCACCGCCGCGGACCGTGCCGCGCGGCTGCGCCGGGAGACCGCGGCCAACCGGTGGTTCTGGGGCGGGGTGGCCAACCCGCTGGACGCCGCGCTGGAGCTGACCCCGACCGACGAGGGTTTCCTGGTCAACGGGCGCAAGACGTTCGCGACCGGGGCCAGCGTCGCCGACCGGCTCGTGGTCAGCGGGACCAGGACCGACAACGGCGAGAAGGTCAGCTTCGTCGTGGACGCCCGCGCCGAGGGCGTGCGGTACCTGGAGGACTGGGACAACTCCGGGCAGCGGCTCACCGCCAGCGGCGGCGTGGTCTTCACCGGCACCCCGGTCGCCGCCGACGACGTGCTCGGCGTCCATCCGTCCACGGAGGACGAGATGGACACCCCGGCCGCACTGCGGCTGTCGCTGGCGCAGATCGCCTTCCAGGCGGTGCTCTCCCAGCTGCACGTCGGCATCGCCGAGGGCGCGATCGACCAGGCCGCCGAGTACACCAGGACCATGTCGCGACCGTGGTTCCTCTCCGGCGTGGAGAAGGCGACCGACGACCTGTACGTGCTGGTCGGCTACGGCGAGCTGGTGGCGGCGACCGAGGCGGCCGGGCTGCTGGCCGACCACGCCTCGGCGATGCTCCACGCGGCGGCGGCCGAACCGGAGCTGACCCCCGAGCTGCGCGCGGCGGCGGCGCTGACGATCTCCTCGGCCAAGGTGTTCTCCACCAGGGTGGTCAACGAGGTCACCTCGAAGATCTTCGAGTTCGTCGGCGCACGGGCGACGGCGTCGAAGTACGGCTTCGACCGGTTCTGGCGCAACGCCCGCACGATCACGCTGCACGACCCGGTGAGCTACAAGGCCCGTGAGCTGGGCGCGAACCTGCTGACCGGCGAGATCCCGCCGATCACCGGGTACAGCTGATGGTTCCGGAGATCGCGCACAGCGTCCGGCTGACCGACGACGCGGACGCGGTGCTGGTCCTGGACCGCCGCAGGCTCCCCTTCGAGCGGGTGTGGGTGCGCTGCGGGACCGTCGACGAGGTCGCTGAGGCGATCAAGGACATGGTCACGCAGTCCTCCGGCCCGTACTTCGCCGCGCTGTCGGCGATGGTGCTGGCCGCGCGCGAGGCGTCCGGCCTGTCCCCGGAGCACGCTCGCGCCCACCTGGAGCGGGCAGGTCGGCTGCTCGTGCGGACCCGGCGCACCAACAACCACCTCCGCAAGGCCGTGCACGCAGTTCTGTCCACATCGGACACTTCGGTCGACGGCGTGCTCGCGGCGGCGCGGGCGGGCGAGGAGCTGTACCGCGCGCGCAGCAGGGCGCTGGCCTCGGCCGCGGCGGAGCTGCTGCCCGACGGGGCGCGGGTGCTCACCCACTGCTGGGCCGACATCTACCTGATCGAGCTGGTCACGGCGTTGGAGCGCGCGGGCAAGCGGTTCAGCTTCGTGTGCACCGAGACCCGCCCGTACCTCCAGGGCGCGCGGCTGACCGCGCCGACCCTGGTGGAGATGGGCGTGGACACCACGCTGATCACCGACGGGATGGGCGCGGCCGTGCTCGCCGACGGCCGGGTCGACGCGCTGGTGACCGCCGCGGACCGGGTCACCATGGACGGCCACGTGGTCAACAAGGTCGGCACCCTCGGCCTCGCCGCGTCCGCGCGCGCCTTCGGGGTGCCGTTCCACGCGCTGGTCCAGGCGCCCGACCAGGACGCGGCGAGCGCCGACGCGGTGCCGATCGAGTACCGCGACCCGGCGGACGTGCTGTCCGCGCTGGGGCGGCCGGTCCCCGGCGTGCGCGGGCTCTACCCGGCCTTCGACGTCACTCCCCCGAACCTGGTCACCACGGTGGTGACCGACCGAGGCGCGTTCGCGCCCGCGGATGTCCACGAGTACTACCGAGAAGGAGAGCAGAACCAGTGATCTCACTGACCGCCCGATGGGTCGTCGTGGACATCGAGGGCACGCTGACGCCCACCAGCCAGGTGCACGTGACGCTCTACGACTACGCCCGCCCCCGGCTGGGCCCGTGGATCGACGAGCACGGCGACGACCCGGTGGTGGCGGACGCGGTCGCCCAGATCCGCTCGCTCGGCGAGCTGCCGCCGACGGCCACGACCGACGAGCTGGTCGCGGTGCTGCACGGCTGGATGGACGCCGACCAGAAGATCGCCCCGCTGAAGACCCTCCAGGGCCTGATCTGGCAGCGCGGCTACGCGGTCGGCGACCTGACCGCGCAGCTGTTCGGGGACGTTGCGGAGAAGCTGCGCGCCTGGCACGCGGCCGGCCTGACCCTGGCGGTGTTCTCATCGGGCTCGGTCCCCGGCCAGGTCGCGTTCTTCTCCCGCACCACCGAGGGCGACCTGACGGGCCTGTTCACCGCGCACTTCGACACGGTCAACGCGGGCCCGAAGCGCGAAGCGCCCTCCTACCGGGCGATCGCGAAGGCCCTCGGCGCAACCCCGGAGGAGACGGTCTTCCTCTCCGACGTCCCCGCCGAGCTGCACGCAGCCGCTGAGGCGGGCTGGCAGACCGTCGGCCTGGCCCGCGAGGGCGAACCCTTCGCCACCGCCGACTTCTCCCCCCACCCCACCCTCCCCACCCTCACCCCCCTGGAGATCAAATAACGCCATTCGCGGGCTTATGGACCGTTTTGGAGGTCCGAACAGGTCCATAAGCCCGCGAATGGCCGGGAAACGGGACGTGAGGAGGGGTGGAGTGGATGGGTTGAGGGAAGCGGGGAGGGCGCTGGCGGCGGAGTCGGCGCGGTACACCGCCATGGGGTGGATGCGCGGGACTTCGGGCAACCTCTCCGTGCGGCTGCGGGACGAGCCGCTGCGGTTGGCGGTCACCACCAGCGGGCTGGACAAGGGTGAGCTGACCGAGGACGACGTGGTCGTCGTGGACGCGTCGGGCAACGCCGTCGCGGAGCAGCCGCATCCGGAGAAGGTGCCTTCCGCCGAGGCCGGGCTGCACGGGCGGATCGCCGCCGTGTCCGGGGCCGGGGCCGTGGTGCACGTCCACGTCATGGCACCGGTGCTGGCCGCGCAGCGGTGGCCGGACGGCGTCGAGCTGGTCGACCTGGAGATGTTGAAGGGCTTCGGGCGGGCGGCGCACGACGACCTGGTGACGATCCCGGTCATCGCCAACGGGCAGGACATGCGGGTGCTCGGTGACGAGTTCGAGAAGTCCTACCGCGCCGACACTCCGGCGCTGATCGTGGCGCGACACGGGGTGTACGTGTGGGGCAAGGACCTGTACCAGGCCCGGCACCGCGTGGAGTGCCTGGAATGGTTGCTGCGCTTCAAGGTGGAGAGTGAGCGATGACGCTGTTGACGGTCTGGCCGGACGACGACCCCGGCACGGTCCTGCTGCGCACCGAGGACGGCGCGGAGATCCAGTCGGAGCTCAAGCGGCTCGGTGTGCGGTTCGAGCGGTGGGCGGTCGTGGACGGGCTGTCCGCGACGCCGACCTCCGAGGAGGTCCTCGCGGCGTACCGGGAGAACGTGGACCGCGTGGTGGAGTCCGAGGGCTACGTCCTGGTCGACGCCATGCACATGACGCCGTCGGACGACCCGGAGTGGCTGGAGAAGGCCGCGGCCGCACGAACGAAGTTCCTCGCCGAGCACACCCACGACGACGACGAGGACCGGTTCTTCGCGCGCGGCTCCGGCGTGTTCTACCTGCACGTCGGCGAGCAGGTGTACGCGGTGTTGTGCGAGGCGGGCGACTTGCTGAGCGTGCCGGCCAACACCACGCACTGGTTCGACATGGGCACCAGGCCGGACTACGTGTCGGTGCGGTTCTTCCACGACGACGAGGGCTGGGTCGGCAACTTCACCGGCAGCCCGATCGCGGAGAGCTTCCCCGACTTCGAGACGCTCGTGGCGTCACGACCGCAGTGACTCCAGTCCGTCCATGAAGGACTCCAGCCCCTGCGCGAAGACCGCGTCCCAGTCCTCTTCGCGCAGGTGGCCGTTGTCCACCAGGGTCGGGTAGCTCTCCCACTGCTCGACCAGGTACTCCGCCGCGACCAGCCCGTCCTCGCTCCGCGCGGTGGTCAGGGTCAGCGCCGAGCCGGTGACGTAGTTCGCCAGCCCGTGCGCGGCGGTGGCCAGTGCGGCCTTGGTGAACCCGGCGCGGACCAGTGCCGCGTACAGGAACTCCGTGCGCGCCAGCACGTTCGGCCCGACCATCGGCCGCCCGACCAGGGCCGCCGACCACGGGTGCCGCAGCATCGCTGCGCGCCAGCCGGTGACCAGCGCGCGCACGTCGGCCCGCCAGTCGCCGGTCGGCTCTGGCAGCACGACCTCGCCGAAGACCGCGTCCAGCGCCAGGTCCAGCACGTCGTCCTTGGTGTCGACGTGCCAGTAGAGCGTGGTCGGCCCCGCGTCCAGGCGCTGCGCCAGCCGCCGCATGGTCAGCTTCGCCGTGCCCTCCTCGTCGAGCAGCGCCACCGCCTCGGCGACAATCTTTTCCCTGGTCAGCGGGGGTGCTTCGCGTGCGGCGCGGCGCTGCCGCTGCCAAACCGGCTTGTCCTTCACACCCCCGACACTAGTACAGTGCACGAGCACTAGAACGTTGGTCTAGTGCTCGAACATCGATCCAGGAGGGGCATGGGACACGTCGAGGTCGACTCCCTCACCTACGTCCTGCCGGACGGGCGGCGACTGCTGGACGCGGTGTCCTTCCGGGTCGGTGAGGGCGTGAAGGCCGCACTCGTCGGCCCGAACGGCGCGGGCAAGACCACACTGCTGCGACTGGTCGCCGGTGACATCCGGCCGGCGTCCGGCACGGTGACCAGCTCCGGCGGCCTCGGCGTCATGCGGCAGTTCATCTCCGGCGACACCGTCGGAGAGCTGCTGCTCGCGGTCGCCCCGCCCAGGATCAGAGCGACGACGGAAGAGCTGGTGCGCGCCGAACGCGGGTTGGACGACACCGAGCCCAGCCAGCTGACCTACGCCCGAGCGCTCAGCGACCACGTCGACGCGGGCGGCTTCGACATCGAGGTCGTGTGGGACGCGTGCGTCACCGCGGCACTCAACCTCTCCTATGCGGACACCAAGGACCGACCGGTGTCCACATTGTCCGGTGGCGAGCAGAAACGCCTGGTGCTGGAGGCATTGCTCCGAGGGCCGGACCGCGTGCTGTTGCTCGACGAGCCTGACAACTACCTCGACATCGCGGGCAAGGAGTGGTTGGAGGACCAGCTCAAGGCCACCACCAAGACCGTGCTGCTGGTCTCGCACGACCGCCAGCTGCTGGCGAACTCCGCTGATCGCGTCATCACCGTCGAGTCCCGCACGGTCTGGGTGCACGGCGGCGGCTTCGCCGGCTACGCCCAAGCCCGCCGCGACCGCACCGACCGGCTCGACGAGCTGAAGCGGCGGTGGGAGGAGGAGCGCACGCGACTCAAGCGATCGGTGCACCTGTTGCGGCAGCGCGCGGTCAACAACGACGCCGTCGCCGCGGCCTACCGCTCCGCGCAGACCAAGCTCACCCGCTTCGAAGCCGCGGGGCCGCCGCAGCGCGCCCCGCGCGAGCAGAACGTCCGCATGCGCCTTCGCGGTGGACGAACGGGAAAACGCGCTGTCACCTGCGAAAACCTTGAGCTGCCTGGGTTGCTCAAGCCGTTCGACTTCGAGATGTGGTTCGGCGAACGCGTCGCGGTACTCGGCGCCAACGGGACCGGGAAGTCTCATCTACTCCGGCTGCTCGCCGGAGAACCGTTGCCGCACAACGGAACCGTGCAGCTCGGCGCGCGGGTGCGACCGGGCCTGTTCGTCCAGACGCACACCCGGCCCGACCTGCACGGCCGCACTCCGGCGGACATCGTCATGTCGGAGCACGCGTTGACGCGCAACGACGCCATGGCCTCGCTCGCCCGCTACGAGCTGGCACCAGCGGGAGCGCAACGGTTCGAGACCCTCTCCGGCGGACAGCAGGCGAGGTTGCAGATCCTGTTGCTGGAGCTGTCCGGGGCGACGCTGCTGCTGCTCGACGAGCCCACCGACAACCTGGACCTGGCGAGCGCGCAGGCCCTCCAGGACGGCCTGGAGTCCTTTGCTGGCACGGTGATCGCGGTGACGCACGACCGCTGGTTCGCTGCGGACTTCGACCGCCGCCTGGTGGTCGGCGAGGACGGGACGGTTCAGGAGGCGGACCGCTGACGCAGCGCGCGCAGCGCGGCGAGCTCCGAGGAGGTCGGCGGCGAGGTCACCTCGACATGCTCGGCCACGCGCAGGTCCCAGCCGGTCGCCGCCCTGGCCTGCTCGACGCTGCTGTTCGGGTGGACTGCGACGAGCACCAGCTCCCCCGACTCGTCGGGCCGGAGGACTCCGAGGTCGGTCAGCACCACTCGCGGCCCGGCTCCCCGGTAGCCCAACTGCTCCCGCGCGCCGTTGCCGACGGAGGGGACGAACGACAGCTTCTCCACGAACGCGCGCGGACTCTGCCGCAGCACCACGATCACCTCCTTGGCGGACGCGGCGATCTCCGGCGCGCCACCGGCTCCCGGCAGGCGGACATCGGGGTTGGCGTAGTCGCCGACGACGGTGGAGTTGAGGTTGCCGTAGCGGTCGATCTGCGCCGCGCCGAGGAACCCGACGTCCACCCGACCGGCCTGCAGCCAGTAGTTGAAGATCTCCGGCACCGAGACCAGCGCGTCTGCGGTGTCGGCGAGCTCACCGTCCCCAATGGACAGTGGAAGCCGGTCGGGCTTGGCGCCGATGGTGCCGGACTCGTAGACCAGTGTGCAGTTCGGCGCGTGGGTGGCGCGGGCGAGGTTCGCCGCCGCGCTGGGCAGGCCGATCCCCACAAAGCACAGCACGCCGTCGCGCAGCTCCCGCGCCGCCGCGACGGTCATGATCTCGTCGGTGGTGAAGTCCGTGTTCACCCCAGGCTCCTCAGGTGCGCTGCGTGGTCCTCGACGTCCAGAACGTGGTCGCGCATCCACGCCGCGAACGCGTCGCGGTCCCGGCTGATCACGTCCCACTCGCGGTAGAACGCGTTGTCCCGGTCGTAGTACCCGTGCGCGTACGACGGGTAGGACCCGCGCTCCACCTGGACGACGGCGTCGACGGCGATCGACGGCAGCACGACCTGCCCGTGGTGCGGCTGGATCTCGTCGACGATCTCCTCGACCGTGACCAGTGACCTGCTCGCGGCGAGCACGACTTCCTTCTGCACTCCGGTGATCCCCCAGAACGCGACGTTGCCGCGCCGGTCCGCCTGCTGCGCGTGCACGATCGCCACGTCCGGGTTGAGCGCGGGCACCGCGGCCAGCTCCTCACCGGTGAACGGGCAGCGCACGGTGCTGATCGTCGGGGTGACCGAGGGCAGGTCGGTGCCGACGTAGCCGCGCAGCACGGCGAACGGCAGCCGCGCGGCCCCGGCGACGTAGCGGTTGGCCATGCCCGCGTGGCTGTGCTCCTCGATCTCCAGCGGATGCGGGTGACCGTGCTCGACGGCGTCCCGGAACCGGTGCAGCGAGCCGACTCCGGGGTTGCCGCCCCAGGAGAAGACGAGCTTGCGCGCGCAGCCCATGCCGATGAGCTGGTCGTAGATGAGGTCGGGGGTCATCCGGATCAGCGTGAGGTCCCGGCGGCGCTGCCGGATGATCTCGTGCGCGGCGGCGGTCGGGATGAGGTGGGTGAAGCCCTCCAGCGCGACGGAGTCCCCGTCGTGCACGAGCTCCGCAACCGCCTCCGCCAGCCTCAGCCCCTTCACGCCACTCAGCCCCTCCACCCCACTCCACCTCTTCACCCCACCCACTCTCCCCCCACCCCTCCCATACGTCCAATACCATCCCCTCCCACCCCCCATACCCCCCAAATATGGCCATTCGCGGGCTTATGGACGCTTCAGCGCGCTGGAAGAGGTCCATAAGCCCGCGAATGGCCGTCAGTTGCCGCGGCGGCGGGGGGTGGTGGAGGCGTCGGTGATCGCGGTGGCCTTGTTGGTGGCGTCGGCGGTGATGGTGACGGTCTTGCCGTTCGTGATGCTGTCGATCTTCGACGAGCCGTTGTTGATCACCGTGGCGGCGTCGACGGTGTAGACCTGGGTGTAGCCGTCCACGCTCTTCGCCGTGATCGACGTGGCGCTGACCTCGGTCACCGAACCGGTCTGGGTGCGCTCGGTCTTGTAGCCGCCGTTGCCGTCGGAGACCACGAACTCGCCGTGCAGCGACTCCCGGATCGGCCCGCCGCCCATGCCACCGGGCCCGAGGATCACGGGACCGCCGCCCATCCGGACACCGCCCGGCCCCTGAGCCGTCGCGCTCTCCCCGCCCATCGCGTAGATGGTGACCCCGCCCGCCGCGGCGATGCCCACGGCGACCGCCGCGGCCACGGCGGTCTTGCGGGCCGACCACGTCCGCGCTGGCGTCTGCTGCGGGCCGCCCCAACCGGGGTCCTGGGTCTGGTCGTGCACCGGGTCAGTCATGGGAGTCCTCCTGTGGTGGATCTTCTGGCTCCACCGTCACCGCCGAGGCTGTGCGCCAGCTGTGCGCGGGGTGGGGACACGCTGTGCCACCACCGGGTGCGCCGGACGCACAGCTGCTACACAGGAACCGCACAGCACCGGCACAACCCCGCCGACGACCTTGGGAGCATGGCCACGGTGAACGCTGAGACGTCCCGCTCCGACCTGCGCCGCGCCGACGGGCAGCCGGTGCGGGTGCTGGTCGTCGACGACGAGGCGAGCCTGGCCGAGCTGGTGTCGATGGCGCTGCGCTACGAGGGCTGGGAGATCCGCAGCGCGGGCGACGGCATGACCGCCGTGCGCCTCGCGCGGGAGTTCCGCCCCGACGTGGTGGTGCTCGACATCATGCTGCCCGACCTCGGTGGCCTTGAGGTGCTCGCCCGGATGCGCGCGGAGGCACCGGAGATGCCGGTGCTGTTCCTGACCGCCAAAGATGGCGTCGCCGACCGGATCGCGGGGCTGACCGCGGGCGGGGACGACTACGTGACCAAGCCGTTCAGCCTGGAGGAGGTCGTGCTGCGGCTGCGGGCGCTGCTGCGCAGGACGCGCGTCGCCAAGGCCGCAGACGGCTCCGAGCTGGTGGTCGGCGACCTCGTGCTCGACGAGGACAGCCGCGAGGTGCGCAGGGCGGGCACCGAGATCGAGCTGACCGCCACCGAGTTCGAGCTGCTGCGCTACCTCATGCGCAACCCCAGGCGGGTGCTGAGCAAGGCGCAGATCCTGGACCGCGTGTGGAGCTACGACTTCGGCGGCCAGGCCAACATCGTCGAGCTCTACATCTCCTACCTGCGCAAGAAGATCGACGCCGGCCGGGAGCCGATGATCCACACGATGCGCGGCGCCGGTTATGTCCTCAAGCCAGCGGGCTGAGCCCCGGCGGCGGTGGCACCGCCTGTTCGAATGGTCCACATCGGACTGGTCGTTGCGCCGCAAGCTCGTCGCGCAGGTCGCCGTGCTGCTGGCGTTGGTGCTGCTGATGGTCGGCGTGGGTACCGAGCTCGCGCTGCGCACCTTCCTCGTCAGCCAGCTCGACCGGCAGCTCGCAGCGGACAGCGCGCGCTCTCCCCTGCCACGGGATCCCATGCCGCCTCCGCCGCGCGGCACCGAGTCCACGGTGCGGCAGTTCAATCCCGGCCACCCGATCGGCACGATCAACGCCGAGTTCGTCGACGGCCGGTTCGTGTTCGCCAGGCAGCTCGGCGCCAACGGAAACCAGGAGCTGCAGCAGAACCTGCCTCCGGAGACGCTGGCACCTCTGCTGGCGTTGCGCATCGACAACCAGCAGCACACGGTGTCCCTCGGCTCGCTCGGACGGTTCCGGGTGCAGGCGTCGCAGGGGCTGTTCGGCACGAAGGTCCTCGGGCTACCGCTGAGCCAGGTCGAGGAGACGCTGCTCCGGCTCGCGTTGATCATCGGCGGCGTCGCGGTCACCGGACTGCTGGCCGCCGGCGTGGTCGGCGCGTGGGTCATCCGCCGCACCCTGCGCCCGCTGGACCGGGTGGCGACCACCGCGCGCAGGGTCGCGGAGCTGCCGCTCAACCGCGGTGAGGTGGTGCTGCCGATGCGCGTTCCCGAGGAGGACACCAACCCCAGGACCGAGGTCGGCCAGGTCGGCGCGGCGCTGAACCACATGCTCAGCCACGTCGCGGACGCGCTCAGCGCACGCCAGGCGAGCGAGAGCCGGGTTCGCCGGTTCGTCGCGGACGCCAGTCACGAGCTGCGCACGCCGCTGGCCTCGATCCGGGGCTACGCCGAGCTGACCCGCAGGGGCAACGACGAGGTCCCGCCGGACGTCGCCCACGCGATGGGCCGCATCGAGTCGGAGTCCGCCAGGATGACGACGCTGGTCGAGGAGCTGTTGCTGCTGGCGCGCCTGGACTCCGACCGCCCGGTGGTGCACGGCCCGGTGGACCTGTCCCGCGTGGTCGCCGACGCGGTGGCGGACGCCCACGTCGCGGGCCGCGACCACCGCTGGGTGCTGGAGCTGCCGCCGGAGGCGATCACGGTGACCGGCGACGCGAGCCAGCTGCACCAGGTGGTGACCAACCTGCTGACCAACGCGCGCACGCACACCCCGCCGGACTCCACGGTGACGACGGCGCTGAGCACGTCGGCGGGCACCGCGGTGCTGACCGTGACCGACAACGGCCCCGGCATTCCCGCGGAGCTGCAACCCGAGGTGTTCGAGCGCTTCGCCCGTGGCGACACCTCGCGGTCCCGCGCCGCCGGGAGCACCGGGCTCGGCCTGGCGATCGTCGCGGCGGTGGTGTCGGCGCACCACGGGCGGATCGACCTGGACAGCCGCCCTGGCCACACCCGCATGACCGTTGTCCTGCCGCTGCACGCCGAGGACCGGCAGGGCGACTGACCACGACGAGCGCCGCCACCACGCTGTGTGGCGCACGTCGCAGTCAGACAAAAGCATTTTTCAAGAATCCACTAGAAATCCCAGTGCTCACATTTCTCGTCCCGGGCGTAACCAGAACCGAAGTTGAAAGCACGGGCGATCGTGCACCACTCCTGGTCGCCCTTCATGTTCGGCTTGGTCGCGGTCACCTCACAGGTCTTGGAGTTCGGGCACGTCTTGTCAGTACCCACCCCTTGCAGAGACCCGTCACGCACGACCCAGGCTCGCACCACCAAGTTGGCGTGCCTGTTCTTGCAGGTGACGGACGCCTTCGCGTAGATCTGTCCGCCCGAGTAGGTGGGCACTGACGCGGTGGCCCGGCAGTCGCCTCTCTGGTCGGCCGCGGCCGAACCCGCGGGCAGCACCGCGCCGACGCACACCAGCGCGACAACGGCGGCGATACGACGAAACATTCATGACTCCTTTTCACGACAGCGGAAATGGCGACAGGGAGAATAGACACCAGGTCGCCAACCGCACAGGTGGTGCACAGGAAGCGCACACGGAGGCCACAGCGGCGGCAAAGAGGCTGGCCGCATGGCCATCGCACCAGCCCGCTCCTGGGAGCGCCCAGCCCTGATCACCCTGCTCGGCGCCACGGCGGTGCTCTACCTCTGGGCGCTCGGCGACTCGGGGTGGGCCAACGCCTACTACTCCGCCGCCGCCCAGGCGGGCGGACAAAGCTGGACCGCGTGGTTCTTCGGCGCCACCGACGCCGCCAACGGGATCACCGTCGACAAGACCCCGGCTTCGTTGTGGCTGATGGGACTGTCCGTGCGGTTGTTCGGTCTCAGCTCGTGGAGTGTCCTTGTCCCCCAAGCACTCGCGGGCATCGCGTCCGTGTGGTTGCTCTACGCCACGGTGCGCAGGTGGTTCCCCGCGAGCGCGGCGCTGCTGAGCGGAGCCGCGCTCGCGCTCACACCGGTCGCCGCGCTGATGTTCCGCTTCAACAACCCCGACGCCCTGCTCGTGCTCCTGCTCGTCGCCGCCGCGTACTCCTTGGTGCGAGCGCTGGAGAACGGCAGCACGTGGTGGATGGTGTTGTGCGGCACGGCAATCGGTTTCGGCTTCCTCACGAAGATGCTGCAAGCGCTGCTCGTCGTGCCCGCGTTCGCCCTCGTCTACCTCGTCGCCGCGCCGACCGGTCTCGGCAGGAGAGTCGCACAGCTGTTCGTGGCCGGGCTCGCCATGGTGGTCGCGGGCGGCTGGTGGGTGCTGGTCGTCGAGCTGGTCCCCGCGTCCGCCAGGCCCTACATCGGCGGCTCGCAGGCGAACAGCGTTCTCGAACTCACCTTGGGCTACAACGGTTTGGGCCGTCTCACCGGTGACGAGGTCGGCAGCGTCGGCGGAGGCAGGGGCTTCGGCGGTGTCGGGCTCGGGAGGCTGTTCACCTCGGAGATGGCCGGGCAGATCGCGTGGCTGCTGCCCGCTGCGCTGATCTTCCTCGCCTTCGGCCTGATCGCCACCCGCCAGGCCCCGCGCACCGATCGGACGCGGGCCGCTTTCCTTGTGTGGGGCGGATGGCTGGCCGTCACGGGCCTGGTCTTCAGCTACATGAACGGCATCATCCACTCCTACTACACGGTCGCGCTGGCCCCCTCGATCGCCGCGCTGGTGGGCATGGGCGCGGCTCTGGCTTGGAGGGAGCGGGACCGCGGCGGCTCCGTCGCGTTGTTCCTCGCGGTCGGCGGCACCGCCATGTGGTCGGCACGCCTGTTGAGCAGCAGCATGTTCGCCCTCGCGGTGGGAGTGGGAGTTGTGGGCCTCGGCGCGGCCGTGCTCCTGCTGTTCGCCGGGCACCTTCCGCAGAACTTCGTGCGCGGCACGATCGTCGCCGCACTGGTCGGTGCCCTCGCCGCTCCCACCGCCTACTCAGTGGCGACCGCCGCGACACCGCACAGCGGAGCCCTGCCATCCGCAGGCCCCAGCCAAGGAGGGCGAGCCATGGGCCCCAACGGGATGAGCCGCACGGGCGGTGGTGGCATGGGCAGCCTGCTCAACGCGGGGACCCCCGGAACGGAGCTCACCGCGCTGCTGGTCAACGGCGCCGCCGGGTACACGTGGGTGGCCGCCGCCGTCGGGTCGAACAGCGCGGCCGGTTTCCAGCTGGCGTCGGGGGCCCCGGTGCTCGCCGTCGGCGGGTTCAACGGCACCGACCCAGCCCCCACACTCGACGAGTTCCAGTCCTATGTCCGAAGTGGACGGATTCACTACTTCCTCGGCGGTGCGGGAATGCAGGCCGAAAGCGGCAGCGACGAGTCCCGCAGGATCGCCGAGTGGGTCGCCGCGACCTACAACTCCTCCACTGTGGACGGTGTGACCGTCTACGACCTCACGCGATGAGTGCCGGGCTCACAGGCCGAACACAGGAACGCCACATGGACGGCACAGTCCACACCGGAACCGTCGATCACATGACCACGACCTTGCCGCCGGACCGCGCCAACGCCGGTCCGCACCCTGTGCAGTTCGATCCGACCGGCCGGACCCCGCTGCTCGACGTGGTGGTCCCGGTCTACAACGAGGAGGCCGACCTCGCGGCCTGCGTGCGCCGCCTGCACGCCCACCTCTCCGAGCGCCTGCCCTACTCCTTCCGCATCACCGTCGCCGACAACGCCAGCACCGACGGCACCCTGGCCATCGCAACCGGCCTCGCCGCCGATCTGGCCGAGGTCAGCGTCGTGCACCTCGCGGAGAAGGGCCGGGGGCGGGCGCTGCGGCAGGTGTGGTCGGACTCCGACTCCCCCGTGCTCGCCTACATGGACGTGGACCTGTCCACCGACCTCGCCGCGTTGTTCCCGCTGATCGCCCCGCTGATCTCCGGGCACTCCGACGTGGCGATCGGCACCCGGCTGGCGCGCGGCGCGCGGGTGGTGCGCGGCCCGAAGCGCGAGTTCATCTCCCGCTGCTACAACCTGATCCTGCGCGGCGCGCTCGCCGCCAGGTTCTCCGACGCGCAGTGCGGCTTCAAGGCGATCCGCAAGGACGTCGCCGGCCGCCTCCTGCCGCTGGTCGAGGACACCGGCTGGTTCTTCGACACCGAGCTGCTCGTGCTCGCCCAGCAGGCGGGCCTGCGCATCCACGAGGTCCCGGTGGACTGGGTGGACGACCCGGACAGCCGCGTTGACATCGTCTCCACCGCGATCGCCGACCTCAAGGGCGTCGCCCGGCTGGCCAAGGGGCTGGCGACCGGCTCGTTGAAGATCACTGGCATCGGCCGGGAGCCGTTGCCGGGCGTGCCACCGAAGCTGGCCAACCAGGCCGTGCGCTTCGCCGCGGTCGGCATCGCCAGCACCCTGGCCTACCTCCTGCTCTACAGCCTGCTGCGCGGCGGTGTCGGCGCACAGGCGGCCAACCTGGTCGCGCTGCTGGTGACCGCCGTCGGCAACACCGCGGCGAACCGGCGGTTCACCTTCGGCGTCCGCGGCCGTGGCGGCGCGGCCAGGCACCACCTCCAGGGCCTGGTGGCCTTCGCGCTCGGCCTCGCGCTGACCAGCGGCTCGTTGGCAGCGCTGCACGCCTTGACCGCACCGGGCCAGCTCGTCGAGCTCGGCGTGCTGGTGCTGGCCAACCTCGTCGCGACCGTACTGCGCTTCTTGTTGTTGCGGCACTGGGTGTTCCGCGCCCGACGTGCCTGACGGAGCACCACCTTCACAGGGAGAACCGATGACCACCTCGCTGAGCGCCCCCGCTCCCGAGAAAGCCACAAACGTTGCGCCACACCACAAAAGTCCCCGCTGGGTGCGGGCATCGTTCTCCGCGTTGCTGCTCGGGACAGCGCTGCTCTACCTCTGGGACCTCGGCTCGTCCGAGTACGCCAACACCTACTACTCGGCGGCGGTGCAGGCGGCGGCACAGAGCTGGAAGGCGTGGCTGTTCGGCTCACTGGACGCGGGCAACATCGTCACCGTCGACAAGCCACCGGCGGCCCTGTGGCTGATGGGACTGTCAGCGCGGCTGTTCGGGTTCTCCACGTGGAGCATGCTCGTGCCCCAGGCACTGGCCGGGGTCGCCTCGGTCGCGCTGCTGTACGCGGCGGTGCGGCGCTGGTTCGGACCGGCGGCCGGGTTGCTCGCGGGCGCGGTCCTCGCGCTGACGCCGGTGGCCGCGATCATGTTCCGGTTCAACAACCCCGACGCGCTGCTCGTGCTGCTGCTCGTCGCGGCCGGGTACTGCCTGACAAGGGCGCTGGAGAACGGCAGCACGCGATGGTTGTTGCTGTGCGGCACGGCGATCGGCTTCGGCTTCCTCACCAAGATGCTCCAGGCGTTCCTGGTGTTGCCCGCCTTCGGGCTGGTCTACCTGATCGCGGCGCCTACCGGGCTCGGCAAGCGGATCGCGCAGCTCGCGGGCGCGATGGGCGCGGTGATCGCCTCCGCGGGGTGGTACATCGCGCTGGTGGAGCTGTGGCCGGCGTCCTCGCGGCCCTACATCGGCGGCTCAACCACCAACAGCGCGCTCGAACTCGCCTTGGGCTACAACGGTCTCTCCCGGATCTTCGGCAACACCGGAGGCGGACCCGGCGGAAGCGGACCCGGCGGAGGCGGCGGTGAGCGGGTCGTGATGGGCGGCGGCGGGGCTGGGAACCTCGGCTTCGGCGGGGAGTCCGGGATCACCCGGCTCTTCGGCGACAGCATGGGCGCGGAGATCTCGTGGCTGCTGCCCGCCGCGCTGATCGGGCTCGTCGCCGGGTTGTGGTTCACCCGCAGGGCACCGCGCACCGACCGCACCCGCGCGGCCCTGATCCTGTGGGGCGGCTGGCTCGTGGTGTCGGGCCTGGTGTTCAGCTTCATGAGCGGCATCGTGCACCCGTACTACACGGTCGCGCTCGCACCGGCGATCGGTGCGCTGGTGGCGATCGCCGGACGCCAGCTGTGGTTGGGGCGCAAGAACAAGTCGGCACGCGCGGTACTCGCGTCGATGATCGTCGTGACTGGGGTGTGGGGCGCGATCCTGTTGAGCCGCAACGGTTCCTGGTACACCTACCTCGGCTGGGTCGCGTTTGGACTGACCGTCGTCGCGGCAACTGGAGTCGTTCTCGGCGCTCGAAGGCTCGGCGCGCTTCTGCTCGCTGTGACGCTGATCGGCGGCCTGAGCAGCACGGCGGCCTACGCCGCGGTCACCGCGAGCGTTCCGCACACCGGCTCGATCCCGATGTCCGGGCCGCGGTCCGACCAGGGCGGCCCCGGCGGCGGTGGACCGCGCAGCGGAGAGCAGACGAACACCGAGCTGGTCGAGCTGCTGAAGGCGACAACGACCACCTGGGCCGCCGCGTCCAACGGCGCGCAGGGCTCCGGCGGCCTGCAACTGGCCAGCGGCAGGCCGGTGATGGCCATCGGCGGCTTCAGCGGCCGTGACCCGGCACCGACCCTGGAGGAGTTCAAGCAGTACGTGGCGCGGGGCCAGGTCGCCTACTACGTCTCCGGTGGCATGGGCGGCGGCGGGATGGGCGGCGGCACCGAGATCGCCACCTGGGTGCAGGAGAACTTCACCCCGAGGACTTACGGTGGCTTCACCGTCTACAAGCTGACCTGACCAGCGCGAATGTCACCAAGCAATCGCTTGGTTTACGCTCTGTGCCACGGCAGCGAGGAGGACCGTCGTGGCACAGAGCAAGGCCTGGACCGAGCCCGGCCCGATCACCGTCGCCCCCGGGGTGCACCGCATCCCGCTGCCCCTGCCCAACGACGGCCTGCACGCGGTGAACGTCTACGCGATCGAGGACGGCGACCGGCTGGTGCTGATCGACTCCGGCTGGGCGCTGCGCGAGAGCCGGGACTCCCTCGCCGCGGCGCTGCGGCACCTCGACCGCGACCTCGGCGACATCTCCCGGTTCCTGGTCACCCACATCCACCGGGACCACTACACCCAGGCAGTGGCCCTGCGGCGCGAGTTCGGCAACCGCATCGCGCTCGGCATCGGCGAACAGCCCTCACTGACCGGGCAGCTGCTCACCGACGAGCCGCAGCTGACGCAGCACGCGGAGAAGCTGCTCAGCTGTGGCGCGAAGGTGGTGCTGGACCGCATCGCCACCGCGTTCGACGTCACGCCGGAGCCGGGCGTGTGGGAGGAACCGGACGAGTGGCTGTCCAACGACACGGTCATCGAGATCGGCGACCGCGCCCTTCGCGTGGTCGAGACACCGGGCCACACCCAGGGACACGTGGTCTTCGTCGACGACAAGGCCGGGCTGCTCTTCGCGGGTGACCACGTGCTGCCGCACATCACGCCGTCGATCGGCTTCGAGGCGGTGATCCCCGACTACCCGCTGCGCGACTACCTGGAGTCCCTGAAGCTCGTCCGCGCCATGCCCGACCTCCGCCTGCTGCCCGCGCACGGCCAGGTCGCCGACAGCGTGCACGACCGCGTCGACGAGCTGCTCGACCACCACGAGCGGCGGCTGGACACGATCGCGGCGGCGCTCGACGCGGGGGCGGCGAACGCCTACGACGTCGCGCGCCTGATCGGCTGGACACGACGGGAACGGCACTTCGACGACCTCGACCCGTTCAACCAGATGCTGGCGGTGCTGGAGACCGGGGCGCACCTGGACCTGCTCGTGCTGCGCGGGCGGCTGCGCTCGACGACCATCGACGGCGTCGCGCACTACGCGGTTCGGTGAACCGGCGCTGTGACGTGCGCCCCCGTCCGTCCGCTGCCGGGACCCGGATGGATAGCATCCCCAGGGTTGGCAACCCCACGCTCAATGAGGAGATCGTCATGGCCCAAGCTCCCGTCAACGTCACCGTTACCGGAGCGGCCGGACAGATCGGCTACGCCCTGTTGTTCCGCATCGCCTCCGGGCAGCTGCTCGGCGCGAACACCCCGGTCAAGCTGCGTCTGCTGGAGATCCCCCAGGCCGTGAAGGCCGCGGAGGGCACCGCGATGGAGCTCGACGACTGCGCCTTCCCGCTGCTCCAGGGCATCGACATCACCGACGACGCCAAGAAGGCCTTCGACGGCACCAACGTCGCCCTGCTCGTCGGCGCCCGCCCGCGCGCCAAGGGCATGGAGCGCGGCGACCTGCTCGCGGCCAACGGCGGCATCTTCAAGCCGCAGGGCGAGGCCATCAACGCCGGTGCCGCGGACGACGTGCGCGTGCTGGTCGTCGGCAACCCCGCCAACACCAACGCCCTCATCGCCCAGGCGCACGCCCCGGACGTGCCCGCCGAGCGCTTCACCGCGATGACCCGCCTCGACCACAACCGCGCGCTGTCGCAGCTGTCGGCCAAGCTCGGCGTCGCGGTCACCGACATCAAGAAGCTGACCATCTGGGGCAACCACTCCGCCACCCAGTACCCCGACCTGTTCAACGCCGAGGTCAACGGCAAGGTCGCCGCGGAGCAGGTCGAGCAGGAGTGGCTGCGCGAGGACTTCATCCCGACCGTCGCCAAGCGCGGCGCGGCGATCATCGAAGCGCGCGGCGCGTCCTCGGCGGCGTCGGCGGCGAACGCGGCGATCGACCACATCTACGACTGGGTCAACGGCACCCCCGAGGGTGACTGGACCTCGGCGGCCGTGGTCTCCGACGGCTCCTACGGCGTGCCCGAGGGCCTGATCTCCTCGTTCCCAGTGGTCTCCCGCAACGGCCGCTACGAGATCGTCCAGGGCCTGGAGATCGACGCGTTCTCCCGCGAGCGCATCGACGCCTCGGTCAAGGAGCTGACCGAGGAGCGCGACGCGGTCAAGCAGCTCGGCCTGATCTGACCCACGCTCTCCCGACGACCCCCGGCCCACTCGGCCGGGGGTCGTTTTGCGTGCTGCCTCGATCAAGACATCGGATGAATGGCGGATATTTTTCCCTGCGGACTCGATCTGAGCCAGTAAACATCGTATGTTTCGCCCCGCCGCCGACATGACGCAGTGAGGACAGGGGCGAATGACGGGTATCTCCAGAAGGACCTTCCTCGGCGCTTCGGCGACCTTGGCCGTGGTCAGCTCCCCGACGACGTGGGCGACGGGGTGGGCGGCGCCGCACAGCGCCGCCGACGAGCACGAGCGGATCGTCGGCGACGCGGTGATGCGGTGGCGCCGCGTCCCGGACGGCTGGCAGAACGCCCCGTTCCTGGGCAACGGCTTTCTCGGCGCGCAGGTCTACCGCGACACGGCGGCCAACGTCCTCAAGATCATGCTCAACCACGGCGTGGTCCAGGACCAGCGGGTCCAGTGGGAGGCGGGCATCGGCCTGTCCCGGCTGCCGATCGGCTACCTGACCCTCACCACGGCGGGCGCGATCACCGCTGTGGACTGGCGGCTCGACCTGTGGAACGCCGAGCTGACCGGGACGATCACCACCACGCGCGGTGGCCTGACCTTCACCGCCCTGGTGCACAACGACCGCGACGTGCTGCTGGTGTCGCTGACCACGACGGCGGGTGAGGAGTCCGCGGCGTGGGGCTTCCAGCCGTTGCCGTCGCACACCACCCGCAAGGTCCGGGTTCCCGCCGACTACACCGGCAACCCCGAGCCGACCACGGGCTCCACCGGCCGGATCGGCTACACCGAGCAGACCATGCACGCGGGTGGCGGCTACACCACCGCGTGGCAGGAGAAGCGCGTCGGCACCCGCCGCTTGCTGGTGGCGACGATCGCCTACGGCCACCCGGACTCCACCGGCCTCGACGAGGCGGTCACCACCGTCCGCCGCACCCTCGCGGCGAACCCCGACGTCCTGGTCGCCGCGCACCGCATGTGGTGGCACCGGTTCTACCGCCGCAGCTTCGTCTCGGTACCGGACAAGCTCGTCCAGCGGTTCTACTGGATCCAGCTCTACAAGATGGCGGCGGCGACGCGCGACAACGCGCCCGTGCTGGCGGAGTGGGGCCCGTGGTTCCCGGAGGTCGGCAACAGCTGGACCGCCGTGTGGTGGAACCTCAACGTCCAGGTCGCCTACCCGATGGTCAACGGCTCCAACCACCCGGAGCTGGACGCGGTCACCCCGACCTTCCGCCGCTACCACCGCAACCTCGAACAGTCGGTGCCGCCCGCGTACCGCGACGGCGAGACCTACGCGCTGTCCCACCCCGGCGACCGCACGCTCCGGCCGGGCGGGACGCGCTCGGTCGGAGTTCCGGGCACGAGCTCGAAGACCGACCAGACCGGCAACCTCATCTGGGGTCTGCACAACGTCTGGCTGGCCTACCGGCACAGCATGGACGAACGGGTTCTCCGCGAGGTCCTGTTCCCCGTGCTGGCCAAGGCGGTCAACTTCTACCGCCACTTCCTCGTCGAGGGCTCCGACGGCTGTCTGCACCTGCCGTTGACGCGGTCCCCGGAGTACGCGGACGCGGCCGACTGCACCTACGACCTCTCGCTGATCCGGTGGGGCTGCCGGACGCTGATCGACACGGCGCTTCGCTTGCGGGTCAACGACTCCAGGCTGCCGGTGTGGCGCGACATCCTGACCCGGCTCGTCCCCTACCACCGCACGGCGGACGGTGTGATCATCGGCGACGGGGTCCCGCTCGCTGAGTCGCACCGGCACTTCTCGCACCTGCTGTGGCTCTACCCGCTGCGAGAGTCCCTGTGGGACCGTCCCGCCGACCGCGCGCTGATGCGCACCAGCTACGACCACTGGTCGAGCATGCGGGTGAACTGGCACGGCTACAGCTTCGCCGCGGCGTCCACGATGTGCTCGTTGATGGACTCGCCGGAGGAGGCCCTGGCGAACCTCATGGGCTTCCTGGACGGCTCTGTGGTTCACGAGACCCAGCTGACCCCGAACACGATGTACCGCGAAGGCACCAACCTGGCGATCGAGAGCCCGCTGACGGCCGCCCAGTCGGTGCTGGACATGCTGGTGCAGAGCGGGGACGGCGTGGTGAAGGTGTTCCCGTCGGTCTCGCGCACGTGGCCGGAGGCATCGGTGGCCGCGCTGCGCACCCAGGGTGCGTTCCTTGTGGACGCCTCCCGCCGCGACGGTGCCACCGAGTGGGTGCGCGTGCACAGCGAAGCGGGTGAACCCCTGGTGCTGCAACACGGGATCCCCGGGGACTTCGACGTCCGCGACGACCACGGTCGCAGGCTCCCCTGGCGGGAGGTGAGCCCCGGCCGCGTCGCGATCCCCCTCCGCCGAGGCCAGGCGGCGGTGCTCACCCGCCGAGGCGCCCGCCCGGCCCGCACTCCCCGCGACGTGGCCGCCACCTCCGCTCCCCCGCCCTGGGGCCTGCCCTGACCTCGGAGTGTCCGTGATGGACAGTGCGGCCGAATGGGGTAGCGGCAGGGACGCTCACCCGGAGGTGTTGATCTTGGCCAGAGCGGGAACACTAGTGGGGAAAGCACCCCGCATTAGGAGGACCACCGGCGATGTCCCATCGCATGCTGGCAACGGCCATGCTCATCTCCACCGCACTGATCACCGCGTGCTCGTCGCCGGCGAAGCCCACGTCCACAGTGCCCAGCTCCGAGCAACCCCAGCCGGAGCCGACCGTCCACACCGGTGTCCTGGCCGCCCCCGGCGGCCCCGGCACCGCGTTCAGCTACAACCCCGCCGCCCCGGTGGGCGCGGAGCTGACGGTGAAGGTCACCAACGCCGACACCTCGACCACGGTCGAGTTCGGCGCCAAGGGGCTCCAGCCCTCACGGGGCTACGCCGTGCACGCGCACACCAAGCCGTGCGGCGCGACCGGCGCGGACGCGGGCCCGCACTACCAGAACACCATCGACCCGGCGGCGACGCCGGAGAAGGCCTCCGTCGATCCGGCATACGCCAACCCGCGCAACGAGTTCTGGCTGGACGTCCGCACCGACGCCCAGGGCGCGGGCACCTCGAAGACGACCGTGCCGTTCGTCTTCACCGACCGCGCACCGGCGTCGATCATCGTGCACGAGAAGGAGACCACCGCGACGCACCACGGCGAGGCCGGGACCGCGGGCGGCAGGCTGGCGTGCCTCACCGTCCCGTTCGAGCAGTAGCCAGCCAGCTCCGCACCAGGAACCCCTCAATGGAGTCCACAGTGGACGAGTAGTCGGCGCGGAGCTCGTCCGGGGTGAACCACTTCGCCTCGGCCAGCTCCGCGCCATCCACGGTGAACTCCTCGGAGACGGCGCGGGCGCGGAAGCCGACCATCAGCCCCGCCGGGAACGGCCACGCCTGAGAAGCCTGGTAGCGCACGTCGTCCACCACGACCCCGGCCTCCTCGAAGACCTCGCGCCGCACCGCGTCCTCCAGGCTCTCGCCGATCTCGACGAACCCGGCGAGCGTGCAGAAGCCACCCCTCGGCGGCCGTCCCAGCAGGGCCCGCTGAGCCGTTGGCGACTCCACCAACACGATCACCGCGGGCTCGATGCGGGGGAACAACAGCTTCGAGCAGTCCCGGCAGACCCGCAGGTGACCGCCTTCGCGGGAGTCGGTTCCGCCACCACAGGCACCGCAGAACCGCTGGTTCCGGTGCCAGTGCAGGATTCCGCGCGCGTAGGCGAGCGTCGCCGCCTCCTGCGCGCTGACCGAGCCGAACAGCCGCCGCACCTCGGCCACCTCGGTCGCCCCAACGGAACGCATCGCATCGCCCTCGTCCATAGTGGACAGATCGGCGGCGAAGACGGCCGTGTCACCGTCGAGGCCGAGGAAGACCTCGACGTCCGCCCGCGTCTGGCGCGTCGCACCGAGCAGGCACTTGTCCCTCCACAGTGGAATCACGCGGGCCGACGCGCGCACCGAGTCGACCCACTCCCGGTCGCCTCGGCGGTCGGCGGCGCGGTCGAGCTCCAGTCCGCAGTAGGTGAGGGTCATCCCTGCTCCCGGGGGTCGAAGGCGCGCTCGAAGAAGGTCTCCAGCACCACGATCGTCTTGGTCGAGGTGACGCCGTCGATGTCGTGGATGCGCCGCAGCACCTTCTGCAGCTGCTCGTTGCTCTCCGCCCGGATCTTCACCAGCAGGGAGGCGGTCCCTGCGACGATGTGCGCCTGCTCGATCTCGGCGATCTCCGCCAGCGCGCGACCGACGACAGGCTCCCCCATCCACGCGTTCCCGTCGACCAGCGCGAACGCCGAGACCGGCCGGCCACAGGCGACGGGATCGACCTCGATGGTGGTGCGCCGGACGACACCGGCCTCGCGCAGTTTCCGAATCCGGTCGTGGGCCGCCGTCGTGGACAGTCCCACCGCCTTGCCGAGCGCGGCGAAGGGCCGCGTCGCGTCCTCCTGCAGCAACGCGAGGAGTTCCCGGTCAACGTGATCCACCAGAACACCGTCCTTCAGATTCGAGTTCTGACCGAACCATAGTCCGCCGTATCAGCGAGAAGCCATATGAGGTTCAGCTCAGCGGGTCGGAGAGCGAAGGTCGTCGGCGAGTGCTCCATACTTCGGCGGAGTTCGAGAAGATCTTGGAGGACGATCCCGTGCCTGCTGCCCCTGCGAGTCGGTCCGGTGGCGTCCTGCGCGCGCTGACCCCGATCCTGCTGATCGTGGTGCTGGTCGCCGCGGTTGCCGGGCTCGGCTCGCTGCTCGGCCTCGGCCCCGCCGCGATGCTCGGCGCGCTGACGGCGATGTTCTGCCTGATGGCCGCGTTCGGCGGGGCGCTGTGGCCGGACCTGAAGCTGCTGGCGTGGTTCGCCCCCGCGGTCGTGGTCGCCGCGGCCGCGCCCAGGCTGCTCGCGCACGTCAGCGTGCCCGCGGCCATCGCGCTGGTGACCGTGGTGATCTTCGTGGCGTCGCTGCTGCCCGCGCTCGGCCCGCGCTTCGTCACCACCGCGCTCGGCCTGGGCATGGCGGCGCTGTTCGGCTACACCTTCCAGCTCACCGGCTCCACCACCCCGTGGCAGATCCTCGCCGCGCCGGTGGTCGCCGTCGTCGTGACCGTCCTCGTGCGACTGCTCGCCGGGATGCGCGACCCCGACGGGCCGACCCGTGCCGCGGTCGCCAACCTGCTGACCACGGCCACGCTGACCGACCCCGAGAGCGCGGTCCACGCGTGGCGCTCCGACAACCAGCGCCGCTGGCTCGGTCTCGTGCTCGACGCCACGCTGCGCTACCGCACGGCGAGCGCGGTGCTGAGCTCCCGCCCGGACGCCCGCGAAGTCCTCGACGCGGCGAGTGAGGAGGCGAGGTCACTGGCCGAGGCGATCAAGGCGAAGGAGACGCCGACCGATCTCGTTGTGCCGCAACGCCCCTCGCTGCTCAAGAACCTTCCCGGCAGCACCGGCCGCCTGGTGACGCGCATGCACGAGGCACTGGACAGCGTGCACGCCGCGCTGGCCGACCGCGACCGGACGCCGGTGTCCTGGCGCAAGCTCGGCAACGGCTACCTCGCCGACGCCCTGGCGGGCGCGATCAGCTGGCGCTCAGCGCAGTTCCGGCACGCGCTGCGGTGCGCGCTCGGCATCCTGGTCGCGCTGACCCTCGCCACCCAACGGCCGGACGACCCGTTGATGACCTCGTTCCTGATGGCCGTTTTCCTGATCACGCAGCCGGATTGGCGGGCGAGCGCGACGCGGGCGTGGGAGCGTACGGCGGGGTCGGTGATCGGCGCGGTGGCGATGTTCGCGGTGCTCGCGCTCGCCCCGGACGACCTGCTGCTGCCGATCGGCCTGCTCGCCCTGGTGGTCGGCTTCGCGTTCCAGAAGTCGCAGCCCATCGTCTTCAACGCGTGCACCGTCCTGATGCTCGTCGGCATGTACGCCTCCACCAAGCACCTCGACCCGACGTCGGTGCTCGTGGAGTACCTGGTGCTGACCGTGCTCGCCGCCGCGATCGGCCTGCTGTTCGGCTTCGCGGTCGTGCCGGGGACCCGCCAGCCCACGCCAGCTGAACGAGTCACCGAAGCGGTGAACGCGGTGCGCTCCAGCCTGATCGCGTTCACCACCAACACCGCGGCGGCGCACGGAGACCGCACCGTCCGCCGAGGTAGGCGGGAGCTGGTCCGCCGCATCAACGACGTCCTGAACCCGCCGACCGTCGGCCGCCGAGCCTCGGAGCCGGAGCGCGCCGCGGTCACCAAGGCCGGGGAGGCCCTCGCAGGTCTGCTCAGCGGCATCGCGGGTCTGCTGGTGCACCGCTCGGCGGTGCCGGAGACCGAGGAGACCACCCGCGACGCGTTGAGCGCGCTGGCGGCCTCGCTGGAGTCCGAGGACGACAACGAGAGCGAGCGCTTCGCGGAGCTGATCGACGCCGCCGACCCCGAACAACGGCTGCTCTTCGACGCGATGGCCGCCGACCTGGTCCGCCTCCGCGAAGCCCAACACTCCCTCTCCTAGCGCCTGTCCCGCAAGTCGTCCCGACGCCCCGAGGCGATGCCACCCCCGCACCCCCGTGCACGCATGGACTGGCTGGCGTGGTCGAGGTTTTCACGTTTTGGAAACTTAACGCGCAAAAGAGCGCTCTCATTTCGCGCCAAGGCTCCAAAACGCGAAATGAGGGCACCAGACGCCCCAAGGCGACACCACCCCGCGCAACACACGACCTAGGCCATTCGCGGGCTTATGGACGTCCAGCAGCGCGCGAAAGCGTCCATAAGCCCGCGAATGGCGGGAGTACTAGATGGGGGTGCCGGACTGGATGACGGTGCGGAGGTGTTTGTGGGGTTCGGCCAGGGCGGAGATGTCGTCGATGGGGTTGCGGTCCAGCACGAGGAGGTCGGCGTGTGCGCCCACGCGCAGTGTGCCGATCTCCCCTGCCAGCCCCAGCAGCTCCGCCGCCGTGCTCGTCGCGGACCGGATGACGTCCACAGTGGACAGCACTTCGGCGCGCAGGGAGAACTCCCGGCTCTGGTGCCGGTGCATCCCGCCGAGCAGGTCGCTGCCGTAGACGATCCGCACGCCGCCGCGCGCCGCTCTGTCCATAGCGGACAGTCCGGCGTCGAGCACCGCGTCGACCTTGCGCCAGTTGTCGGGGGTGAGGCCGAACTCCATGCCCTCGTGCTTCAACGCCCAGTACGTGATCAACGTCGGCACGAGGAACGCCTGGTGCTCAACGAAGAGCTCGACACTGCGGTCGTCGAGCAGGTTGCCGTGCTCGATCGAGCGCACCCCGGCTTCCAGCGCCCGGTTGACCGCACGCGCGGTGTAGGCGTGCGCGGCGACATAGCGGTTGGCCGCCTCGGCCTCCTGCACGATCGCGCGCAGCTCCTCCATCGAGTACTGCGTGGAGTCGATGCGGTCGGTCGGCGATGCGACACCGCCGGAGGCCATGACCTTGATGTGGTGCGCGCCCTTGCGCAGCTCATCACGCGCGGCGAGCCGGACCTCGTCCACACCGTCGGCGACCCGTCCGAGACCGGCGCAGCACGAGTGCCCGTCGCGCACCTGGGTGCCGCGGCCACGGGAGTCACCGTGCCCGCCGGTCTGGCTCAAAGCCTTGCCGCAGAACAGAACCCGTGGCCCGCTCAGCAGCCCTTCAGCCTGTGCGTCGGCGATCCCGTAGTCCGCGCCGGAGGCGTCGCGCACGGTGGTGAACCCGCGCTCCAGCATGCCGCGCATGATCCGCCCGGCGTGCGCGGTCACGTACGACGGGCTCCACCCCACCATCGCGGCGAGGTCACCGGTCGCGGCGGTGACGTGCACGTGCGCGTCCACCAAGCCCGGCATCACCACGGCTCCCGCGACGTCCAGCACGCGGGCTCCCTCCGGAGCGCGGACGCCACGACCGGTCTCGGCGATCCGGCCGTCGACCGCGAGCAGGTCGCCCTCGGAGCACTCACCGGTCTCCGGTTCCAGCAGGACCGCGTTCTTCAACAGCACCGGAGTGCTCATGCGTTTCGCCTTTCCAGCTTGTGCACCAACGCTTCCACCGCGGGCACGGCCGCGGGGACCAGCAGTTCCGCCCGTCGCACCGAGTCCTCGTCGTAGGCACCCTCCGCGTCGAGCAGGTTGATCACGCCGACCACCCTGCCGTCCACCCGTACCGGCAGGTTGATCACGGCGCCGCAACCGAGGCGGTCTATCACCACGTGGTCGGCGAACACCTCGCGCACGGCCTTGCGGTCCACACCGAGGTAGGGCTTCCCCTTCGCGATGCACGTCGCCAGCCACCCCGCGGCGACCTGAACCGACTTCTCACCGCCGACCGGGTACTGGGCGGGGTGGCTGGTGTGCACGCGGTGCAGCACCCGGCGCCCCGGCAGCCACGCCAGCACCGTGAACAACCGCACCCCCACCTCGGCGCGGAAGTCGTTCTCCAACTCGGCGAGCACACGTTTGGGCGAGGTCATGACGAACGCTCCTCTGTGTTGGCGCTCGACTCCGCAAGCGAGTCCTCGGTCAGCTCCTCAAGGGATCGTCCCGCCGTGGAAAGCCCGAACACCAGCACGGCGAGCACACCGACCACCAGCACCGTGGTGGTCATGCCGAACACCCCGGCGAAGCCCCAGGTGGCGGCGAAGAACCCGATGATCGACGGCGCGAGGATGCTGCCGACGCGGCCGAAGGCGCTGGACAGGCCGGTACCGCTGGCGCGGACCCAGGTCGGGAACACCTCGGGCGTGTAGGAGTAGAGCCCCGCGTAGGTGCCGTTGAGGAAGAACGACAGCACAGCCCCGGAAACCATGATCATCACCGGGTCGGTCATCTGGCTCAGCCAGAACGCGCTGACCGCCGAACCCGCGAGGTAGAGCGCGATGGTGTTCTTGCGGTCCAGCCGCTCACCCAGCCACGCCGCGGAGAAGTAGCCGGGCACCTGCGCCAGGTAGATCACGATGGAGAACTCGAAGCTCTTGGTGACGGTGATCCCCTGCTGGATCAACAAGGTCGGGATCCAGGAGAAGAAGCCGTAGTAGGAGAAGGTGATCACGAACCAGAGCAGCCAGGTGATCGCGGTCCGCCGCGCCATCGCCCCGCTCCACAGGAAGCGCAACGCGGAGCCGAGCCCGACCTTCGGCACGGGCCGCACGGCGAGCTGCTCCTCCACCGGCGGCACCGGGGGCAGCGGGCGGCCGATCGCCCGTTCGGTCTCGCGCTCGAAGGCGGCGACCACGCGCTCGGCCTCCTCGGCCCGGCCGTTGGCGAGCAGGAAGCGCGGCGACTCGGGCAGGGAACGCCGCCACCACAGCAACATCAGCACGGGAAGCGCGGTCAGCACCTGGGCCCAGCGCCAGCCGTTGTCCATGGTCGGCACGACGAAGCGGCCGATCAGCGCGGCGCCGACGAAGCCGAAGGAGAAGAACCCGGCGAGCGCGCCGACGAACCAGCCGCGCCGCGCGGGCGGGACGAACTCGGACAGGAACGGCGCGATGATGGCGCTCTCCGCGCCGGTGCCCACGCCCGCGAGCACCCGGGCGACCAGGAACAGCTCGAAGCTCGGCGCCCCCGCCGCGACCAGGGTGAACACGCAGTAGAAGGCGAGCGCGCCCATCATCACCCAGCGCCGCCCGAAGCGGTCGCCGAGGATGCCTGCCAGCGTGGCGCCGAAGAGGAAGCCGAACGGCGTCGCCGAGCCGATCAGGCCGAGCTGCGCGTTCGACAGGCCCCACTCGGCCTGGACGCTGGGCAGCAGGAACGCGACAACGGCCGCGTCCATCCCGTCGAAGGTGTAGCCGAGGCCGCCGATCATCAGCAGCCGGTGGTGCGGTCGGGACAGGGGTAAGCGATCCAGTCGGGCGAGCAACGACATGCGGCGCTCCACTTCGTTCGCAGCGCTAAGTAGTTGCCGCAAAGTAGACTGCGAACTCGATTTTTCGCAATGTTCGTTGCAGACTGTTTACGCGACCAACGGGGGTGCGGGTGAACGAGGACAGCTTCGAGGCCTGGCTGCGCGGGCTGGTCCCGCCGACCGGACTGTCGGCCAAGTCCACGGCCGTGCTCAACGTGCTGATCAGCCAGCCCCGCAGGGCCTCCTTCGGCTCCACCGCCGACATCGCCGAGCTGGCCGGGGTGAACGTGGCGACGGTGACCCGCACCGCCCAGGCACTCGCCTTCGCGGGCTGGCCCGCGCTGCAGCAACAGCTCCGCGCCCGCTACCTCTCCGCCCTCACCGCCCCCGAGGTGGCTGCCGAGCACGGCGAGAGCTCCGAAGCCCCCTGCCTGGCCTCACTGCGCCGCGACGCGGAGGGCCTCGCCGTCTCCCGCCGCCTGCCCCCCGAGGCGTTCGAGGAGATCGCCGCCTCGATCGCGGGCGCCCGCAACACCCTCGTCGTCGCGGCGGGCAGCTACGCCGCGGTCGGAGTGGCACTGGCGCACAACATCGGCCTCGCCGGCTACCCGGCCACCCTGCTCACCAACGTCACCGAGCTGGCCAACGCGGCGGCCCGCGTCACCGCAGACGACGTCCTGATCGCGATCAGCTTCTGGCGCCTCTACGAGAGCACCGTCCGAGCCGCCCAGCTGGCCCGTGACCGGGGCGCGACGGTCTACGCGCTCAGCGACGCGGCCAGCCCGGCACTGGCGGAGGCGGCCAGCCGCGTGGTCCTCGTCCCGGCCGAGGGCGTGGCGTTCTTCCCCTCCCTCACGGCGGGAACGGCGGTGGCCAACGCGATCGTCGCCCAGCTCGCGGCGATCAACCCGTCCCACACCCGGGCCGCCGTCCAAGCGGCGGAGGACCAGTGGGCCAACTTCACCCTCCTCCACCGCTCCCCCCGCCACCCCTGACCCCCACCCGCCATTCGCGGGCTTATGGACCTCTCGGAGCCCCTCCGCACGTCCATAAGCCCGCGAATGGCCGAGTCAGCGCTGCTCGACGTGGAGTTGGAGGGCGGTCACCAGGCGCTGACGCGGGTCGGCCAGGTCGATGCCGGTGAGCTCCACCGCCCGGCGCACGCGGTAGCGCAGCGTGTTGGGGTGGATGTGCATCTCCGCCGCCGCCCCCGCCACGTCGCCGAACGCGTCGAGGTACGCGCGCAGGCTCTCGGCGAACCGGCTGCCGTGCTCCGCGTCGTGGTTGATCAACGTGCGGAGCCGGGGGTCGCGGATGCCGGGACGCTCGGCCACCACTTCGACCAGCTCGCCGAACAGGACCTCCGAGCGCAGCTCCTCCAGCGTCGCCACCTCGATCTCCGGGTGCTGCGCCGCCGCGGTCAGCACGCGTTCGGCCACCCGGCGGGACTCGGCGATGTGGTGCTGGTCCTCGGCCACCGCGCCGATCGCCGCCTGCACCGGACCCCGGCGCCGGGCCGCCGAGACGATCTCCTTCGTCAGGGTCAGCACCGTCTCGCGGGCGCCGGAGGACGGCAGCTCCGGCAGCAGCGCGTAGATCCGCCCGGCGCTCGGCGCGACCAGCGCGGCCCTGCGGTAGGCAGCGGCGTGCACGGAGATCAGGCTCGTCAGCTCCGTCAGCCGCAGCTCCCGCTCGGCGCCGCGCGCCGCGAAGATCACCACAGCCGACGGGCGGCGCAGGTCGGCCCCGACCTGTTCGCCCACGGTCGCCGGATCGACCCGGCCGTCGAGCAGCCCGCGCAGCAGGTTCGCGCGCAGCCGCACCTCGGCGGAGGACTCGCTGCGCTGGCGGATCAGGTGCAGCGCCGCCACCCGGGCCGCGCCGACCAGCGCCTGGTCCGCGCCCGCGGAGAACTCCCTGCCGGACTGCTGCACCCAGATCGTGCCCAGGTACTGGGCACCCGCGTGGATGCCCACCGCCAACCGCCGCCGAATCCCCAGGTCCACCCGCTCGTCCAGGTGCACCACGTCCTCGCCGGAGCGCAGCCGCTGGTAGACACCCCACCCGCGCAGCATCGACAAGTAGGACTCCGGCCCCTGACGGCCCAGGATCGACAGGCGCCGCAGCTCGTCGACCTCGTCGTCGGAGCGCGAGTACGCCAGCACCCGGTACGCCGGGTCCTCGATGCTGACGATGCCGCCGGTCAGCTGCGCGATCGTCTGCGCCAGCCCGAACAGGTCGCCGAGGACCTGACCGTCCCCTGTGGACGCCGCAACCCGCGCGCTGCTGACCACACCGCGCAGCAACGCCTCCAGCTGCTCCCACCGCGCTCCCGGCCGCACGCCGAGCAACGCGATCCCCGCCTCCTGCGCCGCGTCGCGCAACACCCCGGCCGCCGCGTCGTCAGGCTCGTCGATCTTGACCGCCACCGCGACCGCGCCCCGGCGGGCGGCGGAGCGCACCAACGGCACCGCCGCCCGGCCCCGCGCCCCGATCAGCAGGACCAGGTCACCGGAGCGCACGCCCGGCTCGTCGTCCGGGTCGAGGATCACCACGTCCAGCACCTCGGCGTCGCGCGGCACGATCAGCGGCTCGATCAGCTCGTCGCCGAGGGTGAGCAGCAGCTGCCGGATCCCGGCGCCATGTCGAAGATCCGCTTGCGGGATCGAGGGGGGATGCCGCGGTCCCGACCTTGTGTCTTCGTCCGACACACCCACCTCCTTTGTCCGATCGAACAAACCTCAGGCGGGAACTCTAGCCAAACCGCCAGAAAACAGCAGGTCCGCGCGACCTAACGTGCGTGGCATCAGCGCCGATGACAGCAAGGGAGAGTTCATGGACGCCGTGACCCAGGTTCCGGTTCCGGTCAACGAGCCGGTTCTCGACTACGCCCCCGGCAAGCCCGAGCGGGCCGAGCTGGAGCGTGAGCTGGTCGCGCTGGCCAAGGAGCCCCACGAGCTGACCATGACCATCGGCGGCGAGCAGCGAATGGCGGGCGGTGAGCGCATCGACGTGGTCCAGCCGCACAACCACCGCTCCGTGCTCGGCAGCACCGGCAACGCCACCACCGCCGACGCCACGGCCGCCATCGCCGCCGCCCGCGAGGCCGCTCCCGCGTGGCGCGCGCTGTCCTTCGACGACCGCGCCGCGATCCTGCTGCGCGCCGCCGACCTGCTCGCCGGACCGTGGCGGCAGAAGCTCAACGCCGCCACCATGCTCGGCCAGTCCAAGACCGCGGTCCAGGCGGAGATCGACTCCGCCTGCGAGCTGATCGACTTCTGGCGCTTCAACGTGCACTTCGGCCGCCAGCTGCTGGCCGAGCAGCCGAAGAGCTCCCCCGGCGTGTGGAACCGGACCGACCACCGCCCGCTCGAGGGCTTCGTCTACGCGATCACGCCGTTCAACTTCACCGCGATCGCGGGCAACCTGCCGACCGCGCCCGCGCTGATGGGCAACGTCGTGCTGTGGAAGCCCTCGCCGACCCAGGCACTGTCCGCGCACCTGACCATGCGCCTGCTCGAAGAGGCCGGCATGCCGCCCGGCGTGATCAACCTGGTCACCGGCGACGGCCTCGCCGTCTCCGAGGTCGCGCTCGCCGACCCCGACCTCGCCGGCATCCACTTCACCGGCTCCACCGCGACCTTCCAGCACCTGTGGTCCAGCGTCGGCGCGAACATCCGCACCTACCGCGCCTACCCGCGCCTGGTCGGCGAGACCGGCGGCAAGGACTTCATCCTGGCCCACCCGTCGGCCGACCCCGCCGTGCTGCGCACCGCCATGGTCCGCGGCGCGTTCGAGTACCAGGGCCAGAAGTGCTCCGCCGCGTCCCGCGCCTACGTGCCGCGCTCGCTGTGGAACCAGATCCGCGACGAGCTCATCGCCGAGGTGGAGTCGCTGACCGTCGGCGACGTCACCGACCTGTCGAACTTCATGGGCGCGGTGATCGACCGCCGCTCCTTCGACAAGCTCTCCGGCGTGCTCGACCGGGCCAGCTCGGACTCCTCACTGGAGATCGTCGCCGGTGGCACCGCCGACGACTCGACCGGCTACTTCGTCCGGCCGACCGTGCTGCTCGGCGACAACCCGGCGCACGAGGTGTTCACCACCGAGTACTTCGGACCGATCCTCGCGGTGCACGTCTACGAGGACGCCGACTACGACAAGGTGCTGCGGCAGATGGAGAGCGCCGCGCCGTACGGCCTCACCGGTTCGATCATGGCCCGTGACCGCTACGCGATCAGCCACGCCACCGAGGAGCTGCGCTTCGCGGCGGGCAACTTCTACGTCAACGACAAGCCCACCGGCGCGGTCGTCGGCCAGCAGCCCTTCGGCGGCGGTCGCGCGTCGGGCACCAACGACAAGGCCGGCGCGGTGCACAACCTGCTGCGCTGGGTCAGCCCGCGGTCGATCAAGGAGACCTTCGTCGCCCCGACCGCTTCCCGCCACCCGCACCAGGGATAGGAGTCACCATGCTGCGCTCCTCGTTGCTGTTCGCCTCGCGGTCCCCTGCCGCGCGGACTCTGGTGGAGACCACCCCGCTGACCAGGCCGGTGGTGGACCGCTTCGTGGCCGGTGCCGCGGTGGACGACGCCATCCGGATCACCCGCGAGCTCGTCGACAGCGGCCGCCTGGTCACGCTCGACCACCTCGGCGAGGACACGGTGCAGACCACCGACGCCGACGCCACGGTCGAGGCGTACCTGCGGCTGCTGCGGCTGCTTCAGGAGACGGGGCTGTCCGAGAACGCCGAGGTCTCGGTGAAGCTGTCGGCGGTCGGCCAGTCGCTGCCGAAGGGCGGGCACCGCATCGCGCTGGAGAACGCGCGCCGGATCTGTTCGGCGGCGGGCGTCGTCGGCACCACGGTCACCCTGGACATGGAGGACCACACCACGACCGACTCCACCTTGGACATCCTCGCTGAGCTGAGGATGGACTTCCCGTGGGTCGGCGCGGTGCTCCAGGCCTACCTCAAGCGCACCGAGGGCGACTGCCGCGACCTCGCGTCGGCAGGCTCCCGCGTGCGGTTGTGCAAGGGCGCCTACAAGGAGCCGGAGTCGGTGGCGTTCCAGGACAAGCACGAGGTCGACCTGTCCTACGTGCGCTGCCTGAAGGTGCTGATGAACGGCAGCGGCTACCCGATGGTGGCCTCGCACGACCCGCGCCTGATCGAGATCACCGGGGACCTGGCCGCCCGGGCCGGACGTAAGCCCGGCGAGTTCGAGTACCAGATGCTCTACGGCATCCGCCCCACCGAGCAGCTGCGCCTGGCCGAGGCGGGCCACCGCATGCGCGTCTACGTCCCCTACGGCGACGAGTGGTACGGCTACTTCATGCGCAGGCTGGCCGAGCGTCCGGCCAACATCGCGTTCTTCCTGCGCTCCATGCTGTCCCGGGGGTAAGTGACGGGGAACGGAACGGGCCCGCTGACGTGCTGTGGCGGGTCCTTTCCTTCACGGCTCAATTTCATTCAACACTGAAGTCATCGTTGCAACGAAGTTCTGAGATCATGCTCAGCGGTTGTTGAATACGCTCCGATACCCTGTCAGGCCCATCGCACCGCACCGGGAGGTTCAGCCGCCGTGACCAGGGATTCCGCCGCCGCCCCCGTACTGGGCCGTGCCCCGGTGGCCGAGCGGGCGGACGCGGCGCGCAACCGGAGGAAGATCTTGGATGCGGCTGGTCTGATCGTGCAGACCCGCGGCGCGGGCGGTCTGTCCATGGACGAGGTGGCCAGGGTGGCGCGGGTCGGCGTCGGCACCGTCTACCGCAGGTTCGGTGATCTCGCGGGACTGGCGCACGCCCTGCTGGAGGAGCACGAACGCCGGTTCCAGGAGGCGTTGACCTCGGGCCCGCCACCGCTGGGTCCGGGCGCGGCCCCGAAGGACCGGATCAAGGCGCTGTTATCGACGCTGCTCGACCGCCTGGAGGAGCAGTCGGATCTGTTGCTGGTCGCGGAGACCTCCGCGCCGTACGCGCGGTTCACGTGCTCGACCTACCAGGCGCATCACGCGCACCTGGTGGCGTTGATCCGCGAGACCGGTGCGGGCGTGGACCCGGAGTTCCTGGCCGATGCGTTGCTCGCGCCGTTGGCGACGAACCTCTACCTGCATCAGCGGCGTGTCCGGGGCATGAGCGTCGACCGGATCCGCTCCGGTCTGAGCACGCTGCTCGCCACCCTGTGACGTTTCTTCCGGCTTCTTTGTCCGGAAATAGCTTGAGGGGCCCCGGAAAACCGGGGCCCCTCAAGAATGATTGTTCGGCGGCGTCCTACTCTCCCACACCCTCACGAGTGCAGTACCATCGG
>NZ_JBHLZU010000040.1:0-9586 GCF_042429765.1 Allokutzneria oryzae
GCCTCCCCGGAAACTCGACATCCGAGCCCTCAGCGGGCTCCAACACGGGGCGGTCATCGTCATCCTGCGCCGCCTCCCCGGAAACTCGACATCCGAGCCCTCAGCGGGCTCCGACACAGGGCGGTCGTGATCATGTACGGGGGCACCTCTCTAGGAGCGGGTGGACTCACGCGCGACAAGTTCGGGTGCCACTGACACCCATCTCGGTTCGCGGTCCCGGCCCTCCCCGAGCCGGTCGACGAGCAGCTCTGCCGCGAGCTCCCCGCGCCGCGCCGACCCCAGCCCCACGCTGGTCAGGGTCGGCCAGGTGACACGTGCCAGTTCGGTGTCGTCCATGCCGACGACAGCGACGTCGTCGGGCACGTGGCGCCCCGCCTCCCGCAGCGCCCGCAACGCACCGACCGCGATGAGGTCGTTGGCGCAGAACACGGCGTCGAGGTCGGGGGCGCGCTCCAGCAGCCGCGCGGCCGACTCGGCCCCCGCGTCCATCCGGAACTCACCGAACTCGATCAGCTCGTCGCGCACCGCGAGACCGGCGGCGACGAGCCCGTCCAGATAGCCCCGGTACCGCGCCTGGCCGGGCACGGTGTCCACGGGACCGTTGAGAAAACCGATCCGCCGCCGCCCGATGCCCACCAGGTGCGCGACGGCCATCGCCGCCCCCACCCTGGAGTCCACGCGCACGTTGTCCAGTGCGACGCCCTCGGGCAGCGAGCCGATCACCACCACCGGCGCGACGGCCCTGCCGAGCTCGTCGAGGTGGTCCCTGGTGATCCGGATCGGCGAGATGATCAGGCCCTCGGTGTGCCGGTCGGCGAGGCTGCGCAGCGCGCGCAGCTCCTCCTCCCGGTCGGCGCCGGTGGAGTGCAGCAGCAACCGGAACCCGGCGTCCTTGGCCACCGCCTGGATCCGGCGCACCATCGCCACGTACACGGGGTTGCCGATGTCCTCCATGGCGAAGGCGATCTGCCCGGACCGGCCCCCGCGCAGCGACCGCGCCATGGCGTTGGGCACGTACCCCAGCTCGGTCGCGGCGGCCTGCACCTTGCGCACCGTGTCCGGCCGCCCGCCGAGCCCGTTCAGCACGCGCGACACCGAGGCGATGGACACCCCCGCCCGGCGCGCGATCGTCTCGATCGTCGCAGGTCCGCCGTCCGTGCTCGCCACGCTGCCCTCCGGTCCACATCGAGCTGGAAACGTTTACAGTCCGCGCCGGGCGGGTGGACTGGAAACCTTTACAGCCGGGATGGGAGGAGAGGATTCACCAGAAGGGCCCGGCCCGTCAAGAGACGGGCCGGGCCCACAGGGCGGTCAGGCCGCTGACGACCTCAGCGTGCGGTGTCCCCCAGCTTGGAGACCCATTCGGGAGTCTGCAGCTTGGAGACCCAGTCCGGGTTCTGCACTTCGGACTGATGCGGGTCAGCGATGGCGGTACCCGCCAATGCGCTCACGGCGACGCCGATCGTGGCAACCACTGCGACGGCGAGCTTCACGCATGCGGTCACGACACCACCGCGGGAGGTGGTGATGTCACGCCGCCTTTCGGATCTGTCAACCATGACCGGATGCTATTAAGGTCAACAACCCAAGATCAAATCACTTATGACCTGCGCTTTCTATAGCTCATTGCGAGCTCAACCAGCTGAAATACCTTGCCACCTCGTCAAGCACCCAACAGAGCCTTCCCAAAATTCCAGCTCAGGCCATTCACTCGATAACCGACGAGGCCTCGACTCGATTGGGTGAATTTTCCGGTGCGGGTCAGCGGTCGAGCAATGGCGCCAGCGCGGCGGCGCGCGGATCGCCGTACGCCTCGAAGATCGTCAACGCTTCCTCTCGGGCTCGACATCCCTCAGCCGTCCGCCCCAGGGCACAGCAGGAATCACCGAGGGACTGCAGCGCGATCGCCTCGGTGATCGCGCTTCGCGTCCGCTGGCACAGCCGGATCGCGACCTTGGCGTGAACGATGGCCTTGCTGAAACGGCACAAGTCATTCTCGATCCGAGCCTGCACCGTGCGAACCAGGCCCGCCGTCGCATAGTCGCGCGTCCCGCGGTGCACGCTGTATGCCCGATCGCAGTACTCGGCCGAGGTTGCCAGATCCCCGATCTCGTAGTGCAGTATCGCCAGCTCAGTGAGTGTCGCGCCCTGTCCACGCATGTCACCGATGCGCTCTCGTATCAACAACGCCTGCTGGCAGTGAGTGGCAGCCTGGTCATAACGCTTGCGACGCCGGAACGCCCAGCCCAACCGGTGAAGAGTGTCCGCAAGACCGCCGTCCCCGCCCTCTTCCCGTTCGACCTCCATGACCTGCCGGTACAACCGAATGCCCTCGTCATAGTCCCCGAGATGCACCCGCTCGGTTGCGACGTTGTGCAGGGCCGTCGTGCTACCGAGCGACCAGTTCATCCGCGACGCGAGATCATGTGCTGCCCGGAACCAGTGCTCCGCCTCGACATGGTTGTTCAGTCCTGAGTGGACATAGCCGAGGTTGTTCATCGAACCGGATTCGCCCTCACTGCTGCCTTCGGCCCTCGCGGCACGGAGCGCCACCGGAAGCGCCGTCAGGATTTCCTCGTAGAAGCCGTAGGACTTGAACAGCTCGCGGAGAGTGTTCGGCAGACGCCAGGCGTGGCCAGTGAAGCCCTGCTCATAGGCTTCGGCCACGATCGCGACGATGTTGGCGCGCTCCTTCGAGCACCACTGCACGACGTCATCGTTGCCGGAGAACTCCTCGGCTGTGATCGGCCAGCTCAACGGCAACAGAGGGATGCCCTGGGCGTGTGGCGACGCGGCTCGCTCGGCGTTGTTGGCACTATAGAGATACCAGTCGAACAAGCGGTTCAACGCGGCTCGACGCTCGTCTTCGACTTCATCACGGTTGACGCACTCTGTCGCGTAGTCACGCAATAAGTCGTAGAACACGTACCGGTCGATCCCCTCGGTTCTACGCATCAGGTGAGCCGCGCAAAGCGCGTTGAGACCACGGGTGGCTTCCTCCCGTGAGCACCCCGCCAGAGCGGCCGCGGCGCCGAGGGAGATGTCTCGGCCGGGGTTCAGGCCGAGCAGACGGAACAACCGCTGGTGTGCGGCGGAGAGAACACGAAGAGAGCAACCAAAGATCTCGCGCAGCGTCGCACCTTCGCCGGCGCCTTCGTCTCCAACGTCCAGCAGCGCTCCCCGCTGGCTGAGCTGCCGCACCGCTTCGGCAAGCCTGGCGCCTGCGTTGGCGTCGACGTACTCGCCGATGATCCGCAGCACCAAGGGGTTCCTGGAGGACAGCCGCACAAGTCCGGCGAAGGCGGTGGGTTCTCGGTCGACCCGGGCACCTAGCCGATCGGCAAGCAGTCGTGCCGCGTGGTCGAAGCACAGCGGGGTCACCGTGACGCAGCGCGCCCCAGCCCGGATCTCCAGGTGCTTGAGCCGTCGACGGCTGGTGACCAGCAGGACGCAGCCCGCCAGGTACTGCAGGAGCCGCTCAACGTGCTCGGAGTCAGCCGCGTTGTCCAGGACGATGAGGAAGCGCCGATCTCCGAGGAGGCTACGCAGCAGCGCGGGCAGCAGCGGTGGGTCCGGGATGCGCTCCGGCGGAACACCAAGGGAGCCAAGAAGAACGGTGAGGACCTCCGCCGGACCAGCATGCCGACTCGCCGAGAAGCCATGCAGGTCAACGAAAGCAGCTCCAGCGAAGCGGTGCCGCACCCGCTCGGCCCAGTGCAGCGCGAGCGCGGTCTTACCCACTCCGGCTTCACCGACGAGGGCGATCACCCCCAAACGGGGTTCACCGTCCGGGCCCTCGATCAACGAGTCCAGGCTCCTGAGCTTGTCGTACCTGCCGACGAAGTCGGGCGGCGCGGGTGGCAGCTGGCTCAGCACCGGGGCGACTGCCGTCGCGGACCGGTCGGGTTCGCTGTGCGCCGCCACCGCCGACTTTGACTCATCGTCACGGAACAGGCGCTCGTGCAGCGCGCGCAGCTCCGCGTCGGGTTCGAGGCCGACCTCGGCGAGCATCAGACGGCGGTAGCCGGCGTAGTAGGCGAGCGCGTCCTGCTTCCTCCGCAGTCCCCAGAGCGCGCGCATGTGCTGCTCGGCAAGCCGCGGGTTCAACGGGTCGTCAGCCTGGAGCGAGTCCAGGAGGTCCAGTGCGGCGTCGAAGCGGCAGAGGGCGAGCTGGCAGTCGATCAATGCCGAGCAGGTCGGCAGGTAGTGGTTGGTGGTCAGCCGAGCTCGCTGGGCGTCCGCCCATCGTGTGCGCAGGTCCGCGAGCGGCTGGTCCTGCCACAAGGAGACAGCGCTGTCCAGCAAGTCGCAGGCACCCTGCTGGTCACCGTCCGCGAGCGCCGCCTCGGCGAGCTGGCGGGTCTCCTTGAACACGTAGAAGTCGATCTCGGTCTGGGGGACCATGAGCCGGTAGTCACCACGTCCCCCGACGAGTTCGGCCTCGATTCCCGCGACAGCGAGGAGCCTGCGCAGTTTCGAGGCATAGGAATGCACCGTCGGCTTGCCCGGCCATTCCTCGTCTTCGGTCCACACGCGCTTGATCAACTCGTTGACCGAGAGTCGCCGTCCGGCTTCCAGCAGCAGCACCGCGAGCATCCCGGACAGCTTCGGCGGTGCGCCGCCGAAGCGACCGTCGACGCGAAGTTGTGTAGGGCCAAGGATCCTGAAGGCGAAGTCCACCAGCGCCACCCCTCGCTGGTACCGACGATTGCCTCGCACAGTGTCCTGGGTCACACCTCATCGAGCCAGAGCCGATTGCTCGACGTGACCACAATGTGACCTTGAGTGGTCTGGAGAACTGTCGGCTCCAGCGAAACGCAAGGGAGGCACCAGCGCGGAGTCATCGATCTGATCAGGGCCCGCCCCCAGTCTCGGGACAGCGGCGAGGCGGACGCCCGCCGGGATCGGGGAGGGTTCCATGGCTGAGCGCTGGATCAGGGCACCCCTGGGGATCGGTGCCGACAAGTGGATCACCAGGACCGGCTGCCGAACGGTGCTGGTGGTCGTCGCGCACATGGCGGCAGGCACGCGGTTGCTGGACGTGCTTCCGCTCCTGGAAGCAGACCATCGGATCCAGGTCACGTTCACCGTTCCGGACACCGGAGACGGCTGGCACGCGACCGATGAGTTCGTCCGCGCCCAGGGCGGCCTGTACCTGCCGTGGCAGCAGGCGATCCGGCACGAGTTCGACCTCGTGCTCGTCGCCAGCCACACTGCGATGGACCGGGTGCACGGACCAGTGCTGTTACTCCCGCATGGTTCAGGGGCGACCAAGTCACTGCTTCGCGTGCGCAGTGCCGGAGCCGGTTCCGTGCCGACCCACGGGCTGGACCGGCAGATGCTGATGCGGGACGGACGCCTGGTCCCGGCGGCGCTGGCACTCACCCACGACGACGAGCTGCGGGTTCTGCGGGAGTCCTGCCCGGAGGCGGTGCCGCGGGCGGTCGTCGCGGGAGATCCGTGTCTTGACCGGATGCTTGCCAGCGTGCCGTTGCGCGAGTCCTACCGCCGGGCGCTGGGTGTCGGCTCCGGCCAGCGACTGGTCACGGTCAGCTCGACCTGGACCGCGAAGTCCGCATTCGGCAGGCATCCCGATCTGTTCGCTCGTCTGCTGGCCGAGCTGACCGGCCGGGGCGACCGGGTGGCCGCGATCCTGCACCCCAACATCTGGGCAGTGCACGGCCGCTGGCAGGTGCGGGCCTGGCTGGCGGACTGCCTGCGCGCCGGCCTGATCCTGCTGCCACCGGAGGAGGGCTGGCGCGCGGCCGTCGTCGCATCGGACGCCGTGATCGGCGACCACGGGTCGGTCACCCGCTACGCGGCCGCACTCGGCGTCCCGGTGGCGATGGCGGCCTTCCCCACCGAGGAGGTGCGCCCGTCGGCACCCGCACGCGCGCTCGCCGACCTCGCCGCGCGGATCGACCTCACCCAGCCGATCGAACCACAGCTGCCCACCTCTACCGACGTGGAGCGGCAGCGGGCGGCGGGCGCGTTGCTGAGCTCCGCGCCCGGCAGGTCCGGCGCGATCCTGCGCCGCACCATGTACCGCCTGCTCGACATTCCCGAGCCGGTCCGCGCGGTACCGGTGTCGCCGGTACCCCTGCCAAGGCCGGTCCCGAGGTGAGCCCGGGAGTGATCATGCGAGGCGGCTGGGTGACGGTAATGGTGGAGGTGGCCGAGCCACGCTGGCGCGCCTTCGCGGACGTGCTTGTCTCGACCTGCGACGGCCCGATCGCCGAGGCCGCCGCCAGGGCCACCGCCCTGCTCGCGGAGTTCCCGGGATGCCTGCTGGTCGCGGTCGGCTGCGCCGGAAATGGCTGTGTGGTGCGGTTCCGGGGTGACTGGGGCTAGCCCGGACTCCCCTGGGACGCCACGGACTGGCCCTCTAGGCAAGGCTCGCCCGGAGCCGATCCAGGCGATCGTCGAGCTGCCGGGTCTGCGGTGCGTCGCTGACCTTCGCGTAGATCGCCCGCGCCCGGGAGAGCAGCTTGATCGCCTGGGGGAGGTCGCCCGCGTCCTCGGCAACCTCCCCCAATGCGGTCAGTGCGTCGGCCTCGTAGACGGTCATCCCGGCCGCCCTCAGACGGGCCACCGCGTCGTTCAGCACGCGTCTGGCGTCGTCGAGGCGCCCCGCACGGCGGTATGTCGATCCGAGGAAACTCAGCACCCTTGCCTCGGTGGGACCGTCGTCGAGCCGGTCGAGCAGGTCCCGTGCGCGGTCGAGCTCCGCGATGGCCTCGGGAAACCGCCCGGCGTCGGCCAGCATCTCGCCGAGGCGCCGCCTGCGAAGGGCTTCGCCACGCCGGTTCCCGGTCCGCTCGTCGATGGCGAGGGCTCGCTGAAAACAGTCTGTCGCGGAGCCAAGCCGCCCCCTCGCTCGTTCCGCCATGCCAAGCCGGGAGGCCGCGGTGGCGATGATCCGGTCCTCTCCCGTGCGCTCGGCAAGCTCCAAGGCGTGGGTGCACTCCTGCGCGGCGCGGTCGAAGTCGTTCAGGTTGAGATAAGCGAAGCCGAGGTGACAGCGAAGGTGCGCCTCCGCACGGGGGTTGGTGTCCTCGCGCGCCGACAGGATGCCGTTCTCATAGGCGCTGATCCAGTCGCGGTAGTGCTTGCGGTACAAGAAGAAACCCCACATTGCCTCGCAGAGCTGCCAGGCCAGGTCGTGGGCGCGGTGATAGCGGACGTAGCGCAGCACCCGCATCAGGTTGTCCAGCTCGGTCTCGAACCAGTCCAGCGCGGCCTGCTCGTCGGCGAAGTCGGTGCGGTCGGCGACCCGCTCGTAGCGGGTTCCGACCCGCCACCGCTTCGGCATCAGCACCCGGTCCGCGACCAGAGCACGGTCGAGGTACCACTCGGACATCCGCATCCGTGCCGCCCGCCGCTCCCGAACCGCCTCCTCCTCGTCGTCCACCTGGGTTCGCGCGTGTAGGCGCAACAGGTCGTGGAAGTGGAACCGGTGCAGCCTGGTCTCGTTGAGCAGGCTGGCGTCGACCAGGCTGTCGAGTGAGTCCTCCACCTCGTCGGACGGACGGTCGGCTGTGGCCGCGGCCAGCTCAACGTCGAACTCCCCTCCGGGATGCCAGGAGAGCAGCCGGTACAGGGTCGCGTCGGGCTCGCGAAGCCTGCGGTAGGAGGCGTCAAAGACGGCAGTCACCGAGAGTTCATCCACAATGGACAGTTTGGACAGCCTGCGCCGCTCGTCGTGCAGATCGGTTACGACCTTGGCAAGTGACCACTGTGGACGGTTGCGCAACCGGGCCGCTACCACCGACAGAGCGATGGGCAGACCGCCGCACAGGCGCGCGAGCGCATCGGCGGACTCCGGTTCCTCCTGTGCCCGGCGCTTCCCCACGATCCCGGTGAGCAGCTGGACGGAATCTCGCCCGTTCAACGGCGCGAGCGACACCGGAACCGCGCCGTCGATGGTCAGGCTGACCAGTCGCTTACGACTGGTGACCACGACCGCGCTGCGTGGCGAACGCGGCAGCAGGGGCCGGACCTGGGCGGCGGCGAAGGCGTTGTCCAACAGCAACGCCAGCGACATATCCGCGGTTAGCGACCGGAACATCGCCGTCCGCTCTGCCAGCCCCACCGGGACCCGCTCTGCGGCAACACCGAGCGCGCGCAGGAACTGCCCTAGCGCGTCCACGGGTTCCAGCGGCTCGCCACCGGAAAAGCCCCCCAAGTCGATGTAGAGCTGCCCATCCGCGAAGCGGTCGGCGACGGAGTGCATCCAGCGCAAGGCGAGCGCGGTCTTGCCAACCCCTCCAGCCCCGGAGACCACCACGAGTGTCAACCGATCGTCGGACTCCCGGAGAACCCGGTCGAGCCGAGCGAGCTCTGGCTCCCGGCTGGCGAAGACCACCGGCTCCGACGGAAGCTGCTGGGGAACCGGCCGCGCGCTGGGCACCGCGCCGTGCAGGTGCACATCCCCGTGCACGACGCCCGCTTGGACGATCTGCCCTTGCACAGCACCGGAAATGACGTTATCCACAGTGGACTCTTCGTGCCGCGCGCCTTCCACACCGCTCATCCCCGCTCACCCGAATCCCTGTCCCCGGCCACACAGGTGGTATTCGACCGCCCCTTGCCCATATCCGCGCGGCGGGCGGCCGTTACAGGAAACCAGCACAGTAGCTCAGCACTATCCCGCGGCCGCATGGTTTGATCCGTTGTCCCATAGGCAATCGGTGGCCCTAACGAGTGTTTCCGCAGGCGCGGCCGACCAGGTAAATGCCAAAGCGACTGCGACAAATGGAGGACGGATGCGGGTCGAGGGTGCCGGAGTGGTTGTCACCGGCGGCGGGAACGGGATCGGCGCCGCGCTGGTCCGGGAGCTCGCCGGGCGTGGGGCGCGGGTGGTGGTCAACGACCTCGACGAGGCCTCCGCGCACCGGGTCGCCGAGGAGGTCGGTGGGACCGCCGTGCCCGGGGACGCCGCGGCGGAGGAGGGCGTCGGACACCTGGTCAGCCGGGCGCGGGAGGTGCTCGGGGAGATCGACCTGTACTGCGCCAACGCCGGGATCGCCCCGGTCGGCGGGCCGGACGCGGCGGAGGGCGAGTGGGAACGGGCGTGGCAGATCAACGTCATGTCGCACGTGCGGGCCGCGCGTCTGCTGGTCGACCCGTGGCTGGCCAGGGGGCGCGGGCACTTCCTGAGCACGGTGTCGGCGGCGGGCATGCTGATGTCGCTGGGCGCCGCGCCGTACTCGGTGAGCAAGCACGCCGCGTTCAGCTTCGCGGAGTGGATGTCGGCGACCTACGGGCATCGGGGCATCACCGTGCAGTGCCTGTGCCCGCAGGGGGTGCGCACCGACATGATCGAGGACACCGGCCGGATGGGTGAGCTGCTGCTCAAGCCGAACGCACTGGAGGCCGACGAGGTCGCCCGGATCACCGTGGACGCGCTCGGCGACGGGCGGTTCCTGATCCTGCCGCACGCCGATGTCGCGAAGTACTACGCGCACCGGGGCTCCGACACGGACCGCTGGCTGTCCGGGATGCGGGAGCTGCAGAAGAAGCTGGACGCCTAGGGCCTGTCCTCAAAGTGGGTTCGGGTGGTCTGCTTTGATCTTCGGTCGTGGTG
>NZ_JBHLZU010000036.1:0-157730 GCF_042429765.1 Allokutzneria oryzae
TCACCGGGTCGGTCAGGATCCGCTTCCACGTACCCCCGGCCGCGATATCCCGGGCCACGTCGGCGGGAATCGGCCCGTACCCGGCGAGCATCCCGGGCTCTTGGTCCATTCCCATCAGCGTGGTGGCGGGGAGGGTGACCAGGACCTTGACCTCGCCCTGGGGTGCTCCGGTTTCCTTGCCCATGAGCAGGTCGAGGGCGACGTCGGCGCGGCGTTGGTCCATGGTGCGCTCATCATCGAGGCCTCGGGCGATGCGGTCGATCCGATCCCACACCAGGGCGCCCTGGAGGGCGGTGAACTGGAACCGCAACGCACACATCGCGTCGTCGAGGTTGAGCTTCTCCACCCGCCGGGTGCGCTTCTTCTCCTCATGCCGCCGAGCGGCTGCGTCGGGGTCGAGCTTGGCGATCAGGCGTTGGGCGTGTTGGCGGATGCGGCTGTAGTGGTGGGTGCGGGCGTACTCGATCAGCACCGCTTCCACGATCTCCGCCTGCACAGCCGTGAGCGGTTCCACCTGGTCCACGATCAGCAGGGCTTTGCCTTGGTCGATCCGGCCCTCTTCCAGGGCGGTGAGGACGGCGGGGCGGGAGGCGAGGTTCTCGGCGTGGTTGATCAGGGTGCTGGCCTTGCGCGAGGAAATCGAGAGCAACGCGCCGACCTCATCGCCGAGGTAGGGGTATTCGGCGAAATCCGTGCTGACCACCAGATCGGCGAGACAGCGTGCCAGGACCGCGTGCGCGTGATTCACGGCGCGGTAGGCGTCCTCGATTGCGTCGAGGGTCTCGTCGGGGGTCATATTCCTATTCTATCTCGCCACAAATAGTGATCATGGCTCTATAGGGTGAAATAGGGGATCGATTCTTTCGCTGTCAGTGAACGTGGCCCTATCGCCAAAAGTCGGGCAGGTGTCCAGGGGTGTCTCAAATGGACCGGGGTGTGCGGCGGGGGATTGTGGTGCTAGGTGGTTCACCCCGATGACCGCAGACATCCCGGCCATCGGGGAGGACAGGGCGGCCCCGCTCAGTCGGGTTCGGACCCCTTGTCCACCCACGCGGCCGCCTCCATTGCCGCCCGAGACCGGTCGATCACCCCTGGGATCCGAGGTCATCCGGTACCGCGGCCCCTCGCCGCCGCCGCTCACAGCTCGTCGGGCATCAACCGCCGAGGGCCACGTCAAGATCCAAACGAGACGCGCACCCAATGCGAATGGAGAGCGCTCTTTCGCGCAACAAGGTGACAAAACGCGAAAACCCCGACCACGCCGGAGGACAGCGACACGCGCTAGTCCACGGTGATCTCGGCGAGTTTGCCACGCAGGTAGGTGTCGGCGAGCACCGGTTCGTAGTGCGTCGTGCCCAGCGGCGGCGGCAGCGAGGAGATCCACGTCTTCGGGGACAGCTCATAAAAGAAGATCAACGACAACAGTTCCTCGTGCGGCGCGTCGGGGCTCGGCGGCAGCACGCGGTGCCTGGTGGAACGCCACCGGTCGCCGGTCCAGCGCGCGAGCAGGTCGCCGATGTTGATGGTGAACGCGCCCTCCTCGTACGGCGCGTCCACCCACCTGCCGTCGAGGGTGTGCACCTGGAGCCCGCCGAGGCCGGGCTGGCGGTCCAGGATCGTCACGGTGCCGAAGTCGGTGTGCGGCCCGATGCGGAACTGGCCCGGCTCCGGCTGGCCGACGTCGGTCAGCGGGGGATAGCGGTTGATGTTCATGGTGAACGACGGGTGCCGCGTCTCCCGCGTGAAGAAGTCCGGCTCCTTGTCGAGCGCGACCGCGCACACGGTCAGCAGCTCGTCGGCGAGCGCCCGCATCCGGCTCAGGTAGTCCTCGGCGTGCGTCCGCAGCGCGGGTGACTCCGCAGGCCACACGTTGGGTGGGAACCAGAACCCGTCGATCGCCGGGTCACCGGTCGGCTGTTCGGAGCCAACCGAATAGGTCTCCTTGAGATCTGGAGGCGTGACAGTGCCCTCGGCGAGCCCGTTGGCCTCCACGCCGGGTGGCAGCCAGCCGCGCTCGCCGACCTTCACCGCGTACCGCCGCTTGATCGGCTCCGGCTGGGCGAAGAACTCCCGTGCCGCCGCGCGCACCGAATCGCGCAGCTCGGTCGGCACGCCATGTCCGGTCACCAGAAGGAATCCGGACTCGCGCAGCGCACTGTCCACTTCGGACGCCACGCGGCGTCGGTCGCGCTCATCACCGTGGAACCAGGGTTCGAGGTCGATGCTGGGCACATCGTCGTGGGGAACTGTCATGGTCACCCTCCCGCTCAGGAACCCTCGCCGACATTCTGCCCGTGGACACGGAATCGGCAAGAAACCTTGAACCACCGAGTTGTGCACCCAGCGCCGTGGAGGCAGCGTTTCCGGCCGATTGAGCGGAAGGAACTCCCGACCATGAAGCGTGCTTCTTTTGCCGTCGCCCTCGCCGCCGTGCTCACGGTGGGAATGGCGACACCCGCCTCGGCCGCGACCATCTCGCGGTTCTCCAGCGCCGACGGAGAGGCCTGGGGCTCGGTGACGTGGGGGAAGTTCAGCTTCAACAACTACCCGATGACGCTGGACGTGCACTACCGGCCGAAGCAGGGCCACGGCCGGGTCGGCGTGCAGGTCGAGGTGGCTCTGCGCGGGCTGCCGAACTTCGACTGGAAGTACTTCGTGGGCCCGGACTCCCATGCCGGACACCGGAAGCAGACGACGGTCTTCAAGACCGGCGCCCCGGTGAGCGGTATCCGGCTCCGCGTCTGCCGCAAGCTGATGGACGGCAGCAACAAGTGCGGTAAACCGACCAAGCTCTACGCCAGCGGAGCCTGACCGCCCCGCTACGACAACGGTCCGGGCTGGAAAGGAACACCCGAGGATGAACGGTTCATTCCTGCGGCACGTGTCGCTGTCGGCGGCGCTTGCCGCTGTCCTCACCACCGCTGTCGTGACTCCGGCGCTCGCCGAGACCATCGACAAGTTCGAGAGCAAGGACGGCTACGGCTGGGGCAAGGTCGTTTGGAAGCCCTCACAGGACGCGACGGGGCCGTACCGCAAGTGGCGGTTCGAGCTGACGCTGCACTCGGACCCCAAGCAGGGGCACGGCCAGACCGGCGTCCAGTGGAAGGTCGTCTACAACAACCTGCCCGACACCGACTGGCGGTTCTTCGTCGGCCCGTCGTACTCACGGGTGCACCGCGGTCCGGTGGTCATGTCGGTCACGAGCATCCCCGCGCCGGAAGGCGTGCGGTTCCGCGTCTGCCGCAAGAACAGCGACGACAAGCTCGAATGCGGCCGCGAGACGAAGCTGTACAAGCACTGACCCGCTCTCAGGCGGAGGACCGAGCCGCTCACCGGCCCGGACCTCCGCCAACGGCGGTCTCGCCTAGGTCGAGTCCGCAGGTGGTAACACCACCTCGTCCCCCGGCGCCCTCACCCGCATGACTCTCATTTCGCGTTTTGTAGGCTTAACGCGATTTGGGAGCGCTCTTTCGCACAACAAGGTGACAAAACGCGAAAACTCGATCACGCCAGCTGGCCCACACGTGCACGGGGGTCTTGCAGGACACGACCTAGTGCACGGCGAGCAGGTCCACCACGAAGAGCAGGGTCTCGCCCGGCTTGATGACGCCGCCCGCGCCGCGGTTGCCGTAGCCGAGGTGCGCCGGGATGACCAGGTGGCGGCGACCGCCGACCTTCATGCCCTGCACGCCCTGGTCCCAGCCCGCGATGACGCGGCCCGCGCCGAGCGGGAACTCGAAGGTCTCGCCGCGGTCCCAGGACGCGTCGAACTGCTCGCCGGTGGAGTGCGACACCCCGACGTAGTGCACGCTCACGACCCGGCCTGCCGTGGCCTCCTCGCCTTCGCCGACGACGAGGTCGGTGACCACCAGGTCGGCGGGCGCATCGCCCTCGTACTTGTCGACCTCGGGCTTCTCCAGGGCCATGCCTGGTCCTCCTGTGCTGTTCGGGATCAGTTCCGGGTTCATCATGCGCTGTGTCCCCGTGCGGGCGCGCAGCGGGCCGACCTTGAGCGAGTTAACTCGATCGGGGTAGTTTTCCTCATTCATTTGTGGTCTACTCGTCGCGGTTCGGTGTGGATACGTGTCTCTGCATGTTCCGACACCGTGATAAATGACATGAAAAAGACGTGACAAACAGCAGTTGAAAAAGGTGACCAACGGCCCTGTCTGGTGATATTGCGGTTGGGTACTCCTATTCACATGACCCCCAGACGTGCTCCCCTGGCTTTGTTGTCCGTCCTCACCCTGCTGGCCGTCGGATGCGCGACGCCCACCTTCTCCGACGACGACCGTGACCTGGTGCGCACCTCGAACGGGGCGCTGCGCGGCACCGTGACCGCCGAGCACCGCGCTTTCTCGGGCATCCCGTACGCCGCCGCCCCGGTCGGCCCGCTCCGCTGGCGCCCTCCCCAGCCCGCCCAGCCGTGGCCGGGCACGCGCGATGCCACCAAGCCCGGCAGTCCCTGCCCGCAGGAGGCCACCGCCTACGCGGACTCCACGAGCTCCACCGAGGACTGCCTGTTCCTCAACGTCACCGCGCCGAGGTCGGCGACACCGGGCAGCCCCAGGCCGACCATGGTCTGGATCCACGGCGACGGGGTCGTCGGCGCGGGAAGCTACTTCGACGCCCGGCAGCTCGCGAGCACCGGCGATGTGGTCGTGGTGACGGTGAACTACCGCCTGGGGATCTTCGGCGGGTTCGCCCATCCCGGGCTCGCCGACTCCGGCTCCTACGGGCTCCAGGACCAGCAGGCCGCGCTGCGCTGGGTGCGCGACAACATCCGCCGCTTCGGTGGCGACCCGGCCAACGTGACGCTGTTCGGCGAGTCCTACGGCGGGTTGGCGGTCACCGCGCACCTGACCGCGCCGGGCTCGGAGGGGCTGTTCCAGCGCGCGATCGTGCAGAGCGGGCCCGGCATGATGGACCTGCCCGCCGGCACCATGACCCCGGGGCTGCCCGCGATCGAGTGGTACGGCTGGCGTTCGATCGGTGAGGCCCGAGACGACGGCGCGCGGCTGGCGGGGGAGTTCGGTTGCACCGACGCCGCGCGGGTGCTCGACTGCCTGCGCGCGGTCCCGGTCGCCACGCTGGTCACGCAGACGAAGCTGTTCCAGCCGTTCGCCTACGGCAGCTCCGTGCTGCCCGAGCTGCCGGTGAAGGTGCTGCGAGAGGGCAGGGCGCACCCGGTCCCGGTGATCACCGGCACCACGCGCGACGAGCACAGCACCTTCGTCGGGCTGTTCCACGACATGGTCGGCAGGCCGGTCACCGCCCAGCGCTACCCGGAGCTGGTCGCCGAGGCGTTCGGCGGCCAGGCGGACAAGATCCTCGCGCGGTACCCGCTGTCGGACTACGCCTCGCCGAGCCTGGCCTGGTCGGCGGTGCTGACCGACCGGATGTGGGCGAAGGGGACCTTCGAGCAGGCTCGGCTCTTCGCCGGGAAGGCGCCGACGTTCGTCTACGAGTTCGCCGACCGGAACGCGCCGATGTACCTGCCACTGCCGAGGAGCTTCCCGCCGGGCGCTTTTCACGCCGCCGATGTCCCGTACCTTTTCCGGGATGCCGATTTCGATCGCAGAATCACTCCGGAACAGCGCACGTTGTCCTCGGACATGATGCGGTACTGGGCGAACTTCGCTCGCTCTGCCGACCCGAACGGAACGCGGCTGCCCAGCTGGCCGTCATTCGCCCCCGGTGATTTCGTGCAGTCCCTCGCGCCGGGGGAGAACGGCATCCGGCCGGTCGACTACGCCGCCGAGCACAAACTCGCTTTCTGGAACGCCCTGAACTGAACGGGACGCGCCAGTGCTACTACTCACAGTAATCGAAGGTGGTTACTTGGTGTGATGGCCGCGACAAAGGTGGAGGTCGGGGCCGGCCGTGAAGGTATTACTTGTCGAGAACTCGCAGCATCTGGTTGAAACCTGACAAGGATCGTTCATGCGTCGCTCGTCCTCCGCTGCCCTCGTCACCACGCTCGCCGCCGTCGCGTTCGCCGGCGCCGCGCTGCCGGCCGAGGCGATCGGCCAGCACACGCACACCTTCGCCAGCCCGTCGCCCTCCTACCACCGCACCGACTCCAACGGCACCTTCGACGCCCAGGTCTCGGCGGACTGGAACTCCACCAGGCCGGTCTCCGTGGCATGGGCGTTCACGGTCTCCCCGAAGGTCCGTGCGATCGCGGCGGGCCGGATGACCTGCAAGGCCGGGCACATGCAGCTGCCGTACAGCGACCACCACGCCAACATCGCGGTGACGTACAAGTGGCACTCGTCGGTGCCGGGCAACTCCCGCAACAAGAACTACGAGATGTGGGGCCACTGCGCGTTCCCGGTCAACGTCGGTGGAAAGACCGGCATGGCCAACCTCCGGTTCACCTTCGCCTACCGGGTGAGCGGCCCGGTCCGCAGCCGCGCCGCCGTGGCGGCGGAGTCCGAGCAGGGCGCGCCGGAGTACAGCAGCGAGCTCACCGTCTCCTGAGCCCCTCCGGTGCGCTGAACGTCTCCCGGCGCACCGAACGCGGCACTCGCCGGGCGCTGGGGGAGCCCAGTGCCCGGGAGATGCCGCGGGCCGCCGCGCGCACAGCGGTCAGCAGCGCGTAGGCGTCGCTGTCCTCCGACGGCACCACGAGGGAGATCGCCGCGATCACCGAGTCGTCCGGCCCGTGCACCGGGGCGGCGACCGAGAGCGCGACCAGCTCGATCTGCCCGTTGCTGATCGCGAAACCCTGGCGACGCACGTCCGCGAGGACGCGGCGCAGCGCGGGGCCGTTCGGGATCGTCTTCTCCGTGAAGCGCTTGAGCGGCCCGGCGATCACCTCTTCCTGCACCGCCTTGGGCGCGTGCGCCAGCAGCACGAGGCCGACGCCGGTCGCGTGCACCGGAAGCCGCCCGCCGACCCTGGTGAAGACGTGCACCGCTTCCCGGCCGGACAACCGTTCCAGGAACACCGCCTCGTGCCCGTCGAGCACGGCGAGCTGGACGTTCTGGTGGGTGGCCTCGTAGAGGTCCTCCAGGAAGGGCATGGCCGTCTCGCGCAGGCCGTGCCCGCGCGGGGCGAGCGCGCCGATCTCCCACAGCCGCAGGCCGATCTGGTAGCGCCCGTCGGCATCGCGTTCCAGCGCGCCCCACGTCGTGAGCTCGCCGACCAGGCGGTGCGTCGTGGTCAACGGCAGCCCGGTGCGCCGGGAGAGGTCGGAGAGGGTGAGCCGGGTGCTGCCGGGGCCGAACGCCTCCAAGACGCTGAGCAGCCGCGCGGAGACGCTGGGCGCGGGCGTGGTGAGCCTCGGCATCTCGGACTGCCTCCTCCGCCGTCGTGATCCGGATCTCCCTCGGGCTTCCGGTGAGCGGAAGACCTGTGGGCACGGGGGAAGTCTTGCCCCCAGGCTTGGCGGACGGCAAGCCCGCCGTTGCCCACCCCGCCGTGCGACGACGCCTCCGGAGGTCTCATGCCCGCCCAGGACCGGATCCAGGACGCGGCAGCCCGAGCGGGCGGGCACCCGAGGACCGGCTCGAAGCGGTGGGTCGTGCCGCTGTGCTGGAGCGCGGTGCTGCTCGACGGCTTCGACCTGGTGGTGCTCGGCACGGTGCTGCCCGCGCTGCTGGACGGCGCGGTGTGGGGGCTCACCCCGGCGAGCGCGTCACTGGTCTCCACCGTCGGCCTGCTCGGCATGATGGTCGGCGCGCTCGCCATCGGCACGGTGACCGATCTGATCGGCAGGCGAAAGACGCTGATGATCGCGGTCGCGGGTTTCTCCTTGTGCACCGCGCTGTGCGCGGTCGCGCCGTCGATGTTCGTGTTCGGGCTGCTGCGTTTCCTCGCCGGGCTCGGCCTCGGCGGCTGCCTGCCGACCGCGATCACCCTGGTCACCGAGCACGCCAGGCCGGGAAGGGTCAGCGGAACCACGACGATCATGACCGGCTACCACGTCGGCGCGGTGCTGACCGCGTTGCTGGGCATCGTGGTGATCCCCGAGCTCAGCTGGCGCGCGATGTTCCTGATCGGAGCCGCACCCGCACTTGTGCTGGTGCCGTTGATGATTCGCCACCTGCCGGAGTCGGAGTCGTTCTCCCGCGACCGCACGGGGTCCTCGCTGTCGACCATCGCGTCGCTGTTCCGCGACGGCGCCGCCCGTGCCACCACGGCGTTCTGGGCGGCCTCGTTCATGGGACTGCTACTGGTGTACGGCCTCAACACCTGGCTGCCGCAGATCATGCGGGCGGCGGGTTACGAGCTCGGTGACGCGCTCGGCCTGCTGCTGACGCTCAACCTCGGCGCGATCCTGGGGCTGTTCGTCTCCGGCGCGATCGCCGACCGCGTCGGGGTGCGCCGCCCCGCCGTCGCGTGGTTCGCCGTCGCCGCCGCGGCTCTCGCGCTGCTGAGCGTGCGGTTGCCCCAGGTCGGTGTGTACTTGGCGGTCCTCGTCGCCGGGTTCTTCGTCTTCAGCGCGCAGGTGCTTGTTTATGCCTACATCGGAAGGGTTTACGCGGCGGGCAATCGGGCAACCGCGCTGGGTTGGGCGGCGGGAGTGGGGCGGATCGGGGCGATCTCCGGGCCGCTGCTCGGCGGGGCGCTGCTCACCGCGGGAATCGCATACCCTTGGGGCTTCTACGCTTTCGCGATCGTCGGCGCACTCGGCGCGGTCGCGGTCCTGGCCGTCGGCCAAGCGGGCCAACGGAAGTAGGGGCCGCATCGAGAAATCTGCTGAAGACCCGACGTTCACCCTGCGAGGTTCTGGGTACCCGGCTAGCGTTGCCGACTTCGATCGCCCAAGACCACCGGAAGCCTCGGAAGGGAGCGCGAGATGCTCGTCTTCACCCCCACGGCCATCGAGGTCGTTCGCACCATCACCTCCGCCGAGGGGGTGCCGGATGGTGCTGGTCTGCGGATCGCCGCCGCAACGGACGACCAGCAGCCAGGAGCGCTGCAGATGTCCATCGCGCCAGGACCGGAGGAGGACGACCAGGTCCTCGCCGGTGAGGGCGCCCACGTCTTCCTGGACCCGCTCGCGGCGGTGTACCTCGACGACAAGATCCTTGACGCCGAGGTCACCGACGGGGGGCAGGTCGCGTTCGCCCTTGGCGAGCAGCAGGAGCAGGACCAGCCCGCTCCCGGCCCACAGGCCTAGCCAGGCCGCGCCCTCCAAGGGGTAACACCCTCACCCCCCACCTCTGGCCCCCTCACCCCTTGGCACCCTCATCCTCATCCGCGTGCCCCTCGTTCCGCGTTTTGTAGGCTTAATGCGAAGTGGGAGCGCTCTTTCGCGCATCAAGGTGACAAAACGCGAAACACCGACCGCGTCTGGCGGGCCACGCGTGCACGTGTGCACGGGGGTGCGGGGGTAGCGGGATGACTTGCGGGACGGGCGCTAGGCGGCGGGGTCGCGGCCGAGGAACGCGAGCAGGCGTTCCCCGGCCGTGGCCTCCGATCCCACCGCGTGCTCCGAGCCGAACATGCCCGACAGCCGCACGCGCTGTTCGTGCTGTCTCATGGCGCGCAGGCACTCCGTGGCGAGTTCGTCGTCCAGCGTGAACGGGACGCCCGCCGCGCGAGCCAGATCCCAGGCGTGCACAAGGGGTTCGACCAACCCGCTGTCCAGAATCTCGTCCACAGTGGACGGTCCGCCGGGGAAGGTGGACACCGGCCGGCCGGGTAGGTCCGGGGCGGCCAGCGCCTCGCGCACCTCCGCATAGGTCCCGCGCCATGCGCCCGCGGCGTCACCGCCGACGCGGGCCGCCGGGTCGTCCTCGGGCATGGCGGGCCGTTTGCCGGAGATCCACGCGAAGAGCATGTCCTGCGAGCTCAGCACGTGCCCGACGATGCCGCGCGCGTCCCAGCCCCGGCACGGGGACGCGGCCGTCCACCTGTCGTCCGGCACGTTCCGCACCACCGCGTCGAACTCCGACATGGCTCGCTGGTACCGCGCTACCGCCTGGTTCACTCGGGCTCCTTCCGCTCCGTCGCGTCGGGACAGGTTAGGGGATGCTCAGGCGAGGACCCAGCGCTGGTTGCTCGCGCCCGTGCAGTCCCAGATCTGCAGCCGGGTGCCGTTCGCCGAGCTGTTCCCGGTGGCGTCCAGACACCTGCCGGACTGGCGGTTGCGCAGCTCACCGGCTCCGCCGACGTCCCACTGCTGGTTGCCGCCGCCGAAGCAGTCCCAGACCTGCACCGCGGTGCCGTTGGCCGTGCCGTTGTCCTTGACGTCCAGGCATTTGCCCAGAGCGCGCAGCGTGCCGTCGCCACCGCGAGTCCACCGCTGGTTGTCCGACCCGGTGCAGTCCCAGAGCTGGACGGCCGTGCCGTTCGCGGAGCTGCCGCCGACCAGGTCCATGCACTTGTCGGCGATGCCCCGGATCGGTTGCCCGGTGGGCGTTCCTCCGGAGCCCTGCTCCCCGCTCCAGGTGAAGGTCGCCGAGGTCTTCGCGGGCAGTGCGTAGGTGAAGGACTGGTTGCCCCAGTTGACCCGGACGTTCTGCGTGCCGCCGGTGGTGTTGTAGGCGATCAGCGCCTTCGAGCCGTCCGGGTTCTTCCACGCCACGTTGCGCACGGCGGAGTTGTCGGTGGAGTCGATGCGCGTCGCGCCGGGCTTCACGAACTTCGTCAGGTGGCCCATGGTGTAGTACTCGACGGTGTAGTCGACCTGGCCGTGCCTGTTGTCTCCATTGTGGACGGTGATCAGGCCGGTGCAGGTGCCGCAGCCGCCGTTGTGCGGACCCTGGTTCTGGTCCAGCGCGAGGCTCCACTTCACCACGCTGCGGCCCCAGTGCCTGGTGTAGTCGATGATGTTGAGCATGTCCTCGGTCTGCTGGTTCTGGATCCAGTTCCCGCCGGAGTGCTCGGTGCCGTAGGCCTTCACGTCGGGGTACTGGTTGTGCACCTCGGTCTGCTTGGCGACGTCACCGCCGTACCCGTGCCACGCGATGCCGCCGAACAGCGGGTCGCCGGTGATCTGCGGATCGGCGAGCTGCTTCGCGCCCCACGTGTCGTAGTCGCCCCAGTTCCAGTCCAGCACGAGGGTTTTCGTGTTGGTGATGCCCGCGCGACGAAGGGCGGGCCACAGCGCGTTCTTGGTGAAGTAGATCAACCCGTCGGTGTTCCACTGCATCGACGGGTAGCCCGCGCAGCAGGTCGGCTCGTTCTGCGGTGAGATGTAGTCGATCGGGACGCCGCGCGACTGGTATGCCTGGATGTACTTGGCGAAGTACTCGCCGTACGCCGCGTAGTACTGCGACTGCAACCAGCCCTGGTGCATGTTGTTGTTGTCCTTCATCCACGCGGGCGCGCTCCACGGGGATGCCATGACCTTCATCGCGGGATTGAGGTCCTTGGCCTGCTTGGTCAGCGGAAGGATGTCCGCGAGGTCGTGGTTGATGCTGAAATCGCTTACGTCGCAACAGGTGTTGTCGTAGGAGTAGTCGAACCGCGCCAGGTCTGAGGACGCCATCGGGTTGCGCATGAACGACAGGCCGATGCCCTCCGTGGGGTGGAAGAGCTTGCGCATGGTGTCGTTGCGGGTCGCCGCGCTCAGCGCGCCGCTGCTGTTCATCAGCCAGCCGGTGGTGTCGGTGAAGGACGCACCGCCGCCCTCGAACTGCTGATAGGTACGGCGTTCGTCGACGGTGATGGTCGCTCCACCGCCTCCGGTTCCCGCCGCGAAGCGGATCGGTGCCTGGGGTTGCAGGCCCCTGGTGACCACCCGGCCACGATCGTCGGAGGTGGTGGTGAGCCAGGTGTTGACGGTCTCCCCGGCGGCTAGTGCGGGAGTTGGTGTGGCGACGAGCGCGGTGGCGGCGAGCGTGACCGCCGCCGCCAGACTGACCAGTGCAGGGCGCATTGCGTGACCTCACACATCTGCCGGGTCCCCCGCCGTTGGGGGACTCAGTGGTGTGTGGTGCGAGGGCGGCGACTTGCATCACACCTTAGTTCAAGGCTCGATTTAACTGAGCGGCGCTCGCGTTCGTCAAGGTCTGCCGTCCGGCCGCCGCGGCGGGTTAGGGTCCGCGCATGTGCGTTTCGACCGGCCCGGCTGACTTTGTCGGCACCACGCTCTACCTCGGCAGGCGTCGGCACGAACGGCACGGGCTGATCGAGGTCCTCGGCTACCAGAACACCGTTCGCAACCTCGGCGATGGCCCCAACGCGATGGTGCTGCACCTGCCCGTCCCGTGGCTGACCGAAGGCAGCTTCCTGCCAGTCGGCCGCGACGGTGACGTGCTCGACGCGATGCTGAAGGCCGCCCGTCCGGTCCTCCGCGGTGGTCCGGACGAGCCTGCGGCGATGAGCTGGATGGACGGTTCCCCCGCCGTCGAGGTCTTCGAGCACGATGTCTACACCGTTGTCCTCGCGGGCGATCCGACGCTGATCCCTGACGCGTTGCACCGCGTGCCCGAACACAAACGTCCGGTGCTTGATCGAGAGCTGTTCGAGTTCTACGCCGACGTCTTCCCTGGGCGTGCGATTGCCTTGTGCTGCTTCGACAACGCGGACGCCCAGCGCGCCAAACCGCTGTTCCTCTGGTACCCGCCCGTCGATCGCGACCAGTTGGTGTTGCCCGCCCTGGACTGCCACTCCGGCGCGGTCCCGGATCTCGACGCGCTCGTCCGCACGGACCACTGGCTCGTCTTCGGCACCGACGAGGCGGAGCCTGGATGGGGTGCGGAGGTCCGCTACTCCGGACGGATTCGCCGGAAGCTGCGAGCCTTCCTGCCCGACGCTGTGCTCGGTGCCGACTTCACCGAGAAACTGTTGCCCAATGGGGACTTCGCGATCGACTACGACGACCTGCTTCGTGGCGATCTGAGCGGGATCGAGCGCGTGCGACCGGGCGGTGCCTGAATACCGGGCGGGACGCGCGCCGTCTCGTGCTGCTGCCCGCGACGTGCTGAGCACTCTTCATGTTGTCGTGGGCGCTCTGACAACTGAATGACTCAATCTGTTCACTCTTCGGCGAAGATTCAATAGGAGTCTTCCCCCGTTAGTGGGAGACATGCACACTCCGCGTCAACTTCGGTGCTTTTTGCCGAGCAGGAGATGTCAATCGTCGGGGAGAGGACACCACCTGTGCTTGCCACTCGTAGAAGTCGTTGGAGCTCGTTAGCCGTCGCGGTCGGCGTCATCACGACGGCCGTTCTGATCCAGGTCCCGACCACCGCGAGCGCGGCCGCGCCGCTCACCGTCGCGCAGGCGATCGGTCAGCAGAACGGCGCCTCGGCAACGGTCCGCGGCTATGTGGTCGGCCAGCCGACCGCCACCAGCACCGTGGTCCGCTCGAACTTCCCGTCCGACACCGCCGTCGCGCTCGCCGACGCGCCCGGCGAGACCTCCGTGTCGCGGATGCTCTACGTCCAGGTCACCTCGAACTACCGCGCGTCCTACGGCCTGAAGACCAACCCGGGGCTGATGGGGCGGCAGCTCGACGTCACCGGCAAGCTCGGCGCGTACTTCTCCCACGCCGGGCTGACCTCGCCGACAGCGATCTCCGTCGGCGGTTCCACCACGCCTCCTCCGACGACCCCGCCGCCGACCACAACGCCCCCGCCCACTGGCGGCGACGACTACTACAAGGACGCGATCGGCAAGACCGGTCCCGCATTGAAGACCGCGCTGCACCAGATCATCAAGAACAACACCAAGCTGTCCTACGACCAGGTCTGGGACGCGCTCAAGGTCACTGACGAGGACCCGAACAACTCCGCGAACGTGCTGCTGTTCTACAACAACCGTTCGCAGAGCAAGAACTCCAACGGTGGCAACCCCGACGACTGGAACCGTGAGCACGTCTGGGCCAAGTCGCACGGCAACTTCGGCACCGCGACCGGTCCCGGCACCGACATCCACCACCTGCGCCCGGCCGATGTCTCGGTGAACTCCGAACGCGGCAACAAGGACTTCGACATGGGCGGGTCGCCGGTCGCCGAGGCGCCGGGCAACTTCACCGACGGCGACTCGTGGGAGCCCGCGAACTCCGCCAAGGGCGATGTCGCCCGCATGCTCTTCTACATGGCGGTCCGGTACGAGGGCGGCGACGGCTTCCCCGACCTGGAGGTCAACGACAGCGTCAACAACGGCACCAACCCGTACATGGGCAGGCTGTCGGTGTTGAAGCAGTGGAACGACCAGGACCCGCCGGACGCCTTCGAGAAGCGCCGCAACCAACTGATCTTCGACCGGTTCCAGCACAACCGGAACCCGTTCATCGACCACCCGGAGTGGGTCAAGTCGATCTGGCCCTGAGCCGTCTCGCCTCAGCGAGGTTCCCCTTGCCGCTCACGCGGTTCGGGGGCCTCGCTGACGTACACCCACAGCCCGTCCACGCGGGCGAATGCGCTGTTCTCCCACATCTGCTCGACCCGTCCCCGGTAGCTGTAGCGGGCGACGAACTCGACCGTGCCCTCGGTGTGGAAGACGCCACCGCCGGTGGAGCCGAGGATCTCCAGCCCCGTCCAGCGCTGCTTCCTGTCGAAGTCCACAGAGGACGGTCGGGTGGCCGGATGCCACGTCCGCAGGAGGTACGCCTCGTCGGAGACGGCGAAGGCGCTGTAGCGCGAGCGCATGAGCTGCTCCGCCGTCGACGCGGCCGCCGCGCCGCTGTGCAGGGCGCCGCAGCACTGCTCGTAGGACTTGTCGAGCCCGCAAGGGCAGGTCGTGGACACAGCGTGATTGTGCCGGGCAGCTCGAAGGCGATCCCCGGCGACCTCAGAGCACGCGCTGGTACACCGAGACGCACGTGGCCGAACCCGGCGTGAGCGGGCGCTGCGCGTAGTCCTCGTACCTCTCGGTCAGCCGCAGCGTCGCGTTGCCCGCCAACAGGTCGAGCTCGTCGGGGCGCAGCACCCGCCCTGACGTGGCCTGCTCGGTCCAGCGGTCCGGATCGGGCAGCAGCCCCTCGACGATCAGCCGGCCGTCGGCGGAGAGGCGTTGTGCGGCACCGGTGAAGCACCTCGCCATCGCGGACCGGTCCGGTAACAACGAGAGCGTGTCACAGGCGATCAGGACGCAGCCGAACGCGGCGTTCACCGGTGGCTCGATCATGTCAGCGAGAAACGTGGTGACCAGGCCGTCCGGGTCCTTCGCCCGCAGCCGCGCCAGCATCGCGGGGGAGCTGTCCACGCCGTAGGTCCGCACACCGGCCTTGGCGAGCGGGATTGCCAGGCGCCCGGTGCCGACGCCGAGTTCGAGCAGCACGGCGGGGTCGGTCCTGGTCCTGACGAAGTCGACGAGGGTCGGGATGTGGTCCCGGTCCTCGTAGAGCCCGTCGTAGGCCCGCGCCCACTCCTCACCGTGGTCGATGGTGCTGAACAACTGCTCTCCTGTTCCTCGGGCCGCCGGACACCGATCGTCGGGCTCGCGGCGCGTGCTTGACAATTCCCCTCACTGAATCGTGGTGACCTGGGTGAGTTTTGTGCCACACCACGGTCTGCCCAGGAGGTCGCAAGCCGAGGGAGATTTGGGTTTCCGGTGTTGTCGCGCGCGAGCGGTGGTTAGGTGGAGCGGTGACGGTGAGGCGGAGCGCGGGAGTGCTGTTGTTCCGTGGAGCCGGGGAACGCACGCAGGTGCTCCTCGGCCACATGGGCGGGCCGTTCTGGGCGAGGCGGGACGAGGGCGCGTGGTCGGTGCCGAAGGGCGAGTACGAGCCGGACGAGCCCCCGGAGGCCGCCGCGCGGCGCGAGTTCGAGGAGGAGCTCGGGCTGCCGGTACCCGACGGTGAGCTGGTCGCGCTCGGCGAGGTCAAGCAGTCCGGCGGCAAGCTCGTCACGGTCTGGGCGTTGGAGGGCGACCTCGACCCGGCGGCGGTGGTGCCGGGGACCTTCGAGATGGAGTGGCCCAAGGGTTCCGGGGTCGTCCGCGAGTTCCCCGAGGTGGATCGGGTCGCCTGGTTCGACCTCGCCGAGGCGCGCGAGAAGCTCGTCAAGGGTCAGCGGGTTTTCCTGGACCGCCTGGAAGAGGCTCTGCGGTAGGTCGCAGCCCGTCATGTGAGGATGAGTTGCTTGTCGAACAGAGACCTTGAGGTCGTGGTGCGCGAGTGGGTCCACGGCTGGGCGCTCTCCAGGAACACGCCTGCCCCCGTGGGGGAGCCGGACGGCTACCGCATCGACGTCGGCCTGCCCGGTCACCGAGTGCGCTACGTCCTGCCGAACACGTCCACTGTGGATGATCGTTGCGCCGCGCTGACCTCTCCTGGAACCTGGTTGAAGGTGTGCGGCGCGCCCGAGAGCGTCCCTCGGCGGTGGACCGTCGGTGAGCCGGAGTACTTGATGAGCAAGGATCTGGCCGGTGCGGTCAACGTCGCAGTGCCGGGTCCCTATCACGTCGAGGTCCTTGGTGAAGGAGCCGTGCGCGATGTCCTGGTGCGTTCCGGGAACGGTGAGCGCGCGGCTCGCGGTCGGGTGGCGGTGTGGGGCACCGCGGCGGTGGTGGACCAGGTGGTGACCGAGCCGGCCCATCGCAGGCGCGGACTGGGCAGAGTGGTGATGGGCGAGCTCGGCGTCCTCGCGGCGGAGCTCGGTGCGCTGCGCGCGGTCCTGGTCGCGACCGAGGACGGTCTCGGCCTCTACGGTGCGCTCGGCTGGGTTGTGCGCAGCCCGGTCACCGCCGCGCACCTGCCGGAGCCCTGACCGGCCTCCGCCTTCCCGGGCTCTGGTATGAACGGGTTCCGCCCACCTGAGCATGGAGGACAGATGACCGGCTCCGCCCGCACCGACTGCGTTGTCGACGCCCGGAGCGACGAGGTGGCTGTCTGGCACGTGCACACCGGGTTCGACACCGGCATGCCCCGCCTGACCGGAGCCTGGGTGCTTCCGGTCCGCGAGGCGGAGAAGATCGACCTGCTCGTCTCCGGGCGCCGGGTGCTCGCGACGGCGGCAGGGGAGAAGGCGCTGCACCGCCTCGGAGTGCGGGTAGCGGCCCACATCGACCCGGACGCCACCGTCAGGGGCTTCGAGGCGCTGTGCCAGGAGCTCCAGGCGGTCTACGACGGCCTGGAGAAGCGGCCGAAGCCGGTCGCCCCGTCCTGGCCGGCGCTGCCCGGCCCGATCGACATGGGCGACCTCGGCTGTGAGCCCGCGCTCACGATGGCGAGGTGGCTGGAGCGGATCGCGATCGTCTGGGACGAGATCGAGGGCGAGCGGACCGCCCGGAAGTACATGCCGTACGGCCGCGAGCGCCGTCCCGTCGCCATCGCGCTCCGACAGGCCGCGTGAACTCTCCCCAAAATCGGGCGATCGCGCATGTGGCGGCGCGGTCCGATGGCAGCCCGCTCACGCCTGACCTCCGGGTGAACTTGAACTTCCACCCTGATCGGATCGCCGGTGACCGCCCGATCCTGACAGCGCTCGCCGAGGACGGGGTCTACCGCTCACAGTTCGAGACGGGGACGAGCAACGGCGGCCTGACCGCGCATCCCGGTGGCGACCGATGGCGTTGGGAGAGCAGGATCTTCGGTGCGGCCTATGACGACGCACCCGCCTCGGAACGGCCGAAGTACGGCGCGTTGAACTTCCGTCGGCGAGCCGCGGGGGCCGCCGTGCGGTTCGGGTCGGCGCACTTCCGGCTCACCCGGGAGACCACGCGTCGCACCACGTTCTGCTATCCGGACAGCGTGTTCGAACCTGTCGACTTCGGGGTCGCCTCGCGAATGTCCTTGGTGGACAAGGCACAAGCCGATGACAAGGACCAGCTTGACGACTACGTCGAAGCGCATGTCCACGGCCCGGTCCGCATCGGCGAGGACGTCGAAGCCCTTGTGCTGGACCCGTGTTTCCGTGACACCGTCGTTGAGCAGCTCGCTGACAAGCTCCCGTGCCCGGTGGAGTGGCATCACGGGTTTCGGCTCGATGTCGAGGAGCTACGCAGCCACGCCGACTACCGAGGTGGTGAGATCGTCGAGCTCGGCGTAACGCTCGCACGGAACGGGTATGTCGATGCCCGGATCATTGGCGAAGCTGCCCACACGCGGAAGTACGACGAGCAGTCGCTCAAACGACTGTGGCACTGCGTCGCCCGCTTCGGCGGCGCATGAGGGGGTTACCGTTCCGGGGATTCGACAACACCCCACCACAGGAAGTCCCGTGCTCGGGTGGCGGCGACCAGGTGCTGACGTCCCCGCAGCTCCCGCGCCTCGTCCTCCGGGGCCTCGCCACCGGCGTCGTCCTGTCCGAACTGGACGACCAGAACGGCCTGGAAGTCCAACCCCTTGGCCCGGTGCACCGTTCCGATCTTCACCTTGCCGTCGTCATCCCCCTGGTAGTGCTTGAGATCCAGGAAGGGGACATCGGCCTTGCGCAGGATCGACGCGACGCAGTCGAGATCGCGTTGCTTGAACACGATCAGCGCGGTCTGTCCCGGTGGGACCGGCGAGATCCGTAGCGCGGCCGACAGCGCGTCGGGCAGCTCCAGCTCAGGCCCTTGCCAGGACCGGGTTGTGCCACCGGTGTTGGCGGACTCGACATCCCGGAGCGCGACCCCCGCCGCGCCGTCCAGGTCGTCCACCCGGTTCGTGGCGTCGAACCGCTGCGCGAACTCCAGCACCTTGGCCCGGTTCCGGTAGTTCACCCGCAGGATCTCACCTCGGCCCTGGACCGGGATGCCCGCGTCGGACAGCCGCCAGCCACCGGAGTACACCTGCTGCTGGCCGTCCCCGACGAGCAGCAACCGGTTGGCCCCGTCCCCGGCGAGCTCGTTCAGCATGCGCAGGCCCAGCAGGGTGATGTCCTGAACCTCGTCGACAACCACTGCGGCATAAGGAGTTTCGAGTGGTTCGCGCCGGAGTTCGGTCAACGCCATCCCGAGGACGTCGTTGTAGTCGTGCAGTCCTCGATCATGCAGATTATGTTGGTATGTCTGATAAAGCCGCCACACTCTCTCCCGCTGACCGGAGTCGAGCCGAACGCCTCGACCCTTCCGCGTCACTTTGACGTAGTCCTCAAGCGTGCGGAGGCCGCGCCCCTTGATGACGCGGTCGATTTCGGTCTCCCAGTAGCTGTGCGTCGGCTCCAGGTCGGTGAGCGACTCGCGGTGCACGGTCCACGCGAGACTGAACGCCGTGGTGATCCGGCGCGAGTCCAGATTTACTTCCTTGTTGCGGGAGCTGAGAAATCCGCGTGCCCAAGCGTGCAGGTTCGTGAACTCCACACGGTCGCCAAGCTCCGGTGCGAGGCGGTGGAACGACTGCTGGTGCACCAGCGGCAGTGTTCGAACGAACGTGGTGAACAACAACGGTCCGGACGATCGACGCGCCAGATGCCGAAGGCGGTGCAGCGCGACGACGGTCTTGCCCGTGCCCGCCGGACCACTGATCCGCGCCGGGCCGTTGTAGTTGCGAGTCACCACCGCTTGTTGTTGTGGGTGGAGGAAGGTCATCCAGGACTCGAACGAGCGTTGCTGGGCGGCGGCGAGCTGGTCCTCGGTGAGGTCCTCGACGTCCAGCAGGCCCGCTGGTTCGGCCGTGCGCTCGGTCGTGCTCACCCGCAACGGCAGGTAGCCGGGCAGTCGATCCCTTGCCTGCTCGGCGATTCCTTCAACCTCGCGGCGCTCCAGATGAGTCGTGTCGCGCCGGAACAGCTTGTCGATGTCCTTTTCCGCCAAGGCCCGGTACAGCCCGTCGGATCTCGCGTCGTGAGCGCCAGGGAGGATCGCCACCAGGTGCACCGCGGTGCGCGCGAGCACTTGGCCGCGCGAGCTCCTGATCCCCGCACACCGCTGTTCTGCCTGGCGCAAAAGGATCTGCGCGGTCGCGTCGTCCGGCGGGTGCTCGCAGATCACCACGGCGGAGACACCGCTCGGACCGATCAGGAACGCGTCGGCCTTCTTGTCGTGCGGTTCGTGCCTGACGAGCACGTGCCAGCCGTCCGCCGTGCGTGCCACCAAGGCGCTGAGCACCCGGCGAGGAAACTGCCCAATATGAGGGAGTCTGGTGGCGATCAGCTCGCTCGCCTTCTGCTGTGCCTGTCGCAGAACACGGTTGCTCAGGACCACGCGACCCCTCCACTCATCACCCCGAACACGCAACGTATGGCGTAGCGCGCTCCTGCGGTCGCGAACGCGGTGCGGTCACCCGGACGTCGTATGGTGCGTCGGGGAATGACCTGGTGAAAGCCTGTGTCGAGGTGTTGACGACAGGGCACTCGTCATGACCCGCATCAGGGTCGCGGTAGCAGGACGGCGACCTCGGCGAGGGAATCGAGCAGCTCTGCGCCGGGGTGTCCGGTCGCGGCCTCTGCCTCGGCTAAGACAACGGTGCTGCCCGCAATGCGCGAGTCGTAGTGGTTCGCCGTGAACCGGATATCGGCCATGCCCAGCACCCCACTGGCCAGCGGAGTGATGTCGCCGCTCCCGTGGACGTCGATGAGCCGCTTGAAGTCCTGTGCGTGAGCCGCGGTGCGAAAACCCAGCCATGCAACCGAAATCACGGCCACATTGCCCTTGTCGTCACCGACAGCGAAGATCTTGCGGTCCAAGGACTTGCACGGGGTGCGGACAAGGAACTCGCGCACTCTGCCGAAGGAGTGCGCCACACAGTTGACCTGCTGCTGTGCCGACTGCCGGAGCTCGCGCATTCCCATGCGCTGCCAGGCAGTCCTCGCGTTTCCGCTCTTCGCGGCCTTCTTCCCGTCAACCTTCCTGGCGCTGATGTTGCGCAGCGCGGCGGACTCCACCGCGCTCCCCGCCGACGACGCGCCGCTGCTCAAGGAGCCAGCGGCACCGATTCCGCCTGCCCCGACACCGCCTCCGGCGATGAGCACGCCCGCGATTGCCACGGCCGCAACACTTTTTCCGGAGCCAGGATCGGAACCCCCGCCGTCGCCGCCGATTCTTCTTCCGAACACCTGCCGCCTCCCCGCGCTGGACGATCGACAGCTCTATAACGGCGCCTACGGTCGGCCATGACGGGAAACCCCGGTGTCCCAGGCAAACGCCAGGAAAGGAGAAGGTCCCGCACCCGGGGTGAGCCGGGCGCGGGACCTCCTGGACGAGCTGTTACAGGCTCGCGGTGAACAGCAGGCGGTTGACGGTGCCGCCGGTGGTGCCGCCGTTGACCACGTTCGGCGTGGCGTTGGAGCTGAGCCAGTCGTGCACGGTGGCGGAAGGAGCGTCACCGAAGCGCGACTTGTACAGCGCGGCGACGCCGGCCACGTGCGGCGTGGCCATCGAGGTGCCGCTCATCGTGCCACTGCCACCGGTGCGAACAGTGGACAGGATGTTGCCGCCCGGCGCGTAGAGGTCCACGCACGAACCGGTGCTGGAGAAGGACGACCGGGCGTCGTTGCTGTCAGACGAGGCGACGACGGTCGCGGTCTCGACCTTGCGGGGCAGCCGGTCGCAGGAGTTGCCGCTGGTGTTGCCCGCGGAGGTGGCCAGGAAGACACCCGACGAGATCATGTTGCGGATCGCGGTCTCCAGCGCGGCGGACTGGTTGAAGTTCCACGAGGTGTTGGCGACGGCGGGCTTCTGGGCGTTCTTGGTGACCCAGTTGATCGCGTTCAGCGCCGAGGTGGTGGTGGCGCTGCCCGAGCAGTTCATCATCTTCACGCCGTGCAGCCGCACACCCTTGGCGATGCCGTAGGTGTTCGACCCGATGGTGCCCGCGACGTGGGTGCCGTGGCCGTGGCAGTCGGTGTTGTCGCTGTCGATCGCGTTGTAGTCGAACGAGGCCCGCCCGCCGTAGTCCGGGTGGCTCGGCGTGATGCCGGTGTCGATGATGTACGCGTGCACGCCGGAGCCGTTCACGTTGTACGTGTAGCTCTTGGAAAGCGGCAGGTTCTTCTGGTCGACGCGGTCGGTGCCCCACGACGGCGGGTTGGGCTGCGTGGCGTCGAGCGCGTCGGTGACCATGACGTCCTGCTCGATGCTCTTCACCGCGGGGTCGCGGCGCAGTGTGCTGATCTGGGCGGGCGTCAGCTTCGCGGAGAAGCCGGAGACAGCCGAGTCGTACACGGCGGTGGGGACGACGTTCGCGGCGGCGGCGACGGCGCCCTCGCGCGTTCGCCTTCGTCTGGTCGAGAAGGACGATGTAGGAGTCCTTGACCGGCTGCACAGTGGCCGACGCGGTGGTGGTGAGGACCGGTGCCTCGTGCTGCGGGGCGGCGGTCGCGGTGCTGAGAGTCAGTCCGGTGAGGGTGGCTGCGGCCGACAGGACGACAATGCTTCTGCTGACAGGACGCACGTGTTGGCTCCTTTGGGCCACCAACGACCGTGCGTGCCCCGCCGCAGGGTTGACGGAGCTGACTTTCACACGATCGTGGCGCGCCTCCTAGCCTGACCAGTCACGATGTCGCGGTCAACACTGGTGTTTCAACGCCAGGAATCATCCCGTCGGCGCTGGCGCGGTCCTGCCTCGTATGACACAGAGTGATCAGTCTTCGGTGCTTCGGCCGCTCTCGCCGATGCGTGCCCGGCCTCGGGTCAAGCGCCTCGGGAGGGATTTCGAGCTTCGGTTCACTGATGTGGCGGTGCCTCGTCGTGCACGCCGGCTTCGTAGGCGCGCAACGTGTCGACGAACATGCGTCGCTGCTCCGGTGTCAGCGGCGCGAGCGCGTCACGCCAGGCGGTGGCCCCTCGTGCCAGCCAGTCGTCGATCGACTGCCGCTTGGCGTCGGCGATGCTGACGATCCGGCGTCGCCGGTCGGTCTCGTCCTCCCGGCGCTCCAGGATCCCCTTCCTGCTCAGCTCGCCGACCATGAGGCTCACCGTCGTCGGCGCCACCTCCAGCCGCTCGGCCAGTTCGTTCACCGCCATCGGCCCGTCGAAGAGCAGGTGGGACAACAGCGACAGGTGCCGGGGCGCCAGGGCGAGCGACTGGAGCTCGTCGGGGACCTTGAGCCGCTTCGCCCGCCCGACGAGCCGGGGCATGAGCACCAGCAGTGCCCGGACGTCGTCCTCGACGCTCAGGTCGGACCGGTCCGGCTGCTCGCCCAGGGTCGACACGCGCCACGCTCCGATAATGTTGGGTGATCGCAGCGAGAGCGAGGAGCCCGCTTCGGCGTCCCTCGGCGCTGCTGGGGCATTGCGGACGCGCCCGTCGAGGGCAACCACCGCCGTCACGCTGAACCTGCGCGAAGCGGCCCTGGCCGTCGAGGACGTGCCCGCGCGCCTGATCCGGTCGATCACCGACGCGATGGCGGAGACCGTCGGCGATCGCGGCCAGGTGAGGTCGCCTGAGGCCCGAGCCCGGTCGGTCGCGTGGTGCTCGCCGCTGGACGGCGAGCACCACGGCACCGCTCACGACACGTGTTCGCCGTTGGTCTTCGGGTGTTCCTCGGCGAAGACCTCGCGGAGCGCCCGTTCCTGCTCGTCGGAGAGGTTCGTGAAGATCAGCTCCGGCTTCTCCTGCTGGGTGAAGGCCTCCCGCACCTTGTCGATCACGGCGCTTGAGCTGAGGATGAACAGGGCCGACGTGCCAGGAGTGATCTGGCTCCGGATCTGCTTGATCAGGTTGTCGTCGATGCCGACGTCGGACAGCGCCCCGGTCACGGCACCGGTTGCCGCGCCGATCACCGCTCCGAGCAGCGGTATGAAGAAGATCAAGCCGAAGAGCAGGCCCCAGAACGCGCCGCCCAGCGCTCCGCGACCGGCGAGGTTGTGCAGCTGCCGAGTCATGGGCTTCTTCCGGTCCGCTTCCCATGACACGGTTGCCGCGTCGTGCACCGTGATGAGCTCCCTCTTCGCCAAGGACTCCAGGGTCTCCGCGGCGCGATCCGCGCCGTGGGCTGTCCCGAACCGCCAGATGGTCAACGTAGCCATGGGTCGCCCTTCGCTCTGCTTGTGCTCGTGCTTGTCGCTGGCATCACAAGCCCTGGGCGGCATCGGGCGCTTCACCTGGACAGGGTGGTCCGAACTGGCGTCGTCTCCACCCTCAGCGGTCAGCGGTCGTTGTTACCGTGCCTTATGACCAGCGAGTCCCCGGCGGCGACGCGGAGTCGCCGCGAGCAGCTCCGCGACTTCCTGCGCACCCGCAGGGCGCGGCTCACGCCCGGCGATGTCGGCATGGCGGCTGGGGGAAGGCGTCGGACTCCAGGGCTGCGGCGCGAGGAGGTAGCCGTGCTGGCCGGGGTCGGCGTGTCCTGGTACACGTGGCTCGAACAGGGCCGCGAGATCACCGTCTCGGCCGAGGTGCTCGACGCGATCGGTGGGGCGCTGCGCCTGACCGAGCCCGAGCGCGCGCACCTGTACCTGCTGGCCGGTCTCAACCCACCACGGGTCGGAGCTGCCCGTGCCGCCGCGGTCACCCCGGAGCTCCAGCACCTGCTCGACGCGTGGACGCCGCGGCCCGCGATGCTGCAGGACCGCTACTGGAACCTGCTAGCGGTCAACGACGCGGCGCGGACGGTGTTCGGCTACGGCGACACCGACCACAACTGCCTGATCACGTTCTTCACCAATGCCCGGTACCGCGACATGCACGTCCACTGGGCGTCGGTCGCGCCGGATGTCGTCGCCGCTTTCCGCGCTGACGCGGCGCATTCCCCCGATGACCCGGAGTTCGGCAGAGTGGTCGACGACCTCAGCGCCGTGAGCCCGGAGTTCGCCGAGCTGTGGGCACGCCACGACGTGGGCACCCACACCCAGGCGGTGAAGGCGGTGCGCCACCCCGAGGCGGGTGACCTGGTCTTCGACAAGACGTCCCTGGCGGTGGCCGACCGCCCGGACTGGCGCCTGGAGCTGTACAACCCGCGTCCCGGCACCGGGACAGAAGGCCGGATCGAACAGCTGCTGCGCGCCGGGCTCACCGCTCAGGTCTGAGCGCCGCCCAACGTGGTGGTGCCACTCCCCGGATAACCACGCCCTGTTCGTCCCTCGCGCCGGTGGCCACGCTGAGTCCCATGACTTCCCGATTCGACAACAAGATCGCGCTCATCACCGGTGGTACGAGCGGTATCGGCCTGGCGACCGCGCGAAGGCTGCTCGCCGAGGGCGCCCACGTGGTGATCACCGGGCGCGACAAGACCAGGCTGGACGCCGCGGTCGAAGAACTGGACGGCGGTGACCGGGTCCTCGCGATGCGCGGCGACGCGGCCAGCCTCGCCGACCTCGACGCGCTGACGGCCGCGGTCCAGGACCGGCACGGGCGGCTGGACGTGGTCTTCGCCAACGCTGGCGTCGCGTCGTTCCAGCCGATCGGCGACGTCACCGAGGCCGAGTTCGACCGCGTCATGGACATCAACGTCAAGGGGGTGTTCTTCACCATCCAGAAGACCGTCCCGCTGCTGTCCGACAACGCGGCGATCGTGATCAACGCGTCGTGGACGCTGCACCGAGGGCTGCCCGCCGCCTCCCTGTACTCGGCGACCAAGGCGGCGGTGCACAACCTGACGCACACCCTCGCGGCGGAGCTGGGGCCCAAGGGAATCCGGGTCAACTCCGTGAGCCCCGGCTACATCGAGACGGCGATGTTCCACGACGCCCTCACCGACGAGGAGAAGTCCGCCGTCGTCCCCGAAGTGGTCTCCGGTCGTCTCGGCACCGCCGACGACGTCGCGGACGCGGTCGCCTTCCTCGCTTCCCAGGAGGCGTCCTACGTCAACGGACAGGACCTGATCATCGACGGCGGCCTGGTCGCCGCGATCCCCGGAGCGGCGTAGCGATAGCTATGCGGGACCACAGTCACGATGTGAAGGTCATCAGCCAGCGGGAGTTCGGCCGTGGGTGACCCCTGTGCCCACCTCGATCTGGGGCTGCTGGACCCCGCTGCGCTGCCGGAAATCCCGGAGCCGCTCTACATCCCCGGTGTCCTAGCTCAGACACCAGCCGCGAAGCAGCGGGGGATCACGAACTCGCCGCGGTGGCCGTCTGCTCGTCGTGTTCGCGGAACATCCGCATGACGGTGGCGGGCAAGGGCTGCTGGCCCCTTTTGCGCCCGTGGTGGTGAAGAGGCGCTTGGCGATGTCACGCGGGCTCAATTCCTGGTTGCGGAAGTGGAGGGTCATGGCCAGCATGTCGTTGTCGCCGGTGCCGCCGATGGTCTTACCGCGTTCGCGGGAGGACTCGTGGCCTTCGAGGGTGCGGTCGCGGATGTATTCGCTCGGCGAGCATGGCGGCGCGTCGCTGCCCGCACTCCTTGAAATGGCCCGGCTCGCCGCCCGACCACCCAACAGGCCGACGACACCGCTTCGCTACCCAACAAGGACCAACGCCATGACCACCCCGCACGCCTTCCCCCTGGAACCCACCCCGATCCATGTGCCCGACAAGGTCCTCGATGACCTGCGCGCCCGTCTCACATTGACCCGTCCGCCACTGGACGAGGGGAATGAGGACTGGTCCTACGGCGTCCCGGAAAGCTATCTCCGCGAGCTGGTTGCCTACTGGAGGGAAGGCTACGACTGGCGCAAGGCCGAGGCCGCCATCAACGCCCACGAGCACTACCAGGTGAGCGTCGCCGGTGTCCCAGTGCACTTCATGCGCAAGCCCGGCCGCGGCCCTCGCCCGATCCCGTTGATCCTCACCCACGGCTGGCCGTGGACGTTCTGGCACTGGTCGAAGGTGATCGACCCGCTCGCCGACCCGGCCGCGTTCGGCGGTGACCCCGCCGACGCGTTCGACGTCGTCGTGCCGTCCCTGCCCGGCTTCGGTTTCCCCGGCCCGCTCACCGGCTTTGCGGACGTCAACTTCTGGAAGGTCTCCGACCTCTGGCACACCCTGATGACCGAGACCCTGGGATACGAGAAGTACGCCGCCGGGGGCTGCGACATCGGCGGGATCATCTCCAGCCAGCTCGGTCACAAGTACGCCGACGAGCTGTACGGCATCCACATCGGCTCCGGGCTGCCGCTCGACTTCTTCACCGGCCCCCGCGCCTGGGACTTCGCCCGGAACCGGCCCCTCACCGACGACCAGCCCGCCGACGTCCGCGCCCGCGTCATCGAGCTGGACCACCGCTCGGCGTCCCACCTCGCCGTGCACATGCTCGACGGCGCCACCCTGGCCCACGGGCTGAGCGACTCACCCGCCGGACTGCTCGCCTGGCTGCTGGAGCGCTGGAACGCCTGGAGCGACAACGGCGGCGACGTCGAGTCCGTCTTCACCCAGGACGACCTGCTCACCCACGCCACGATCTACTGGGTGAACAACTCCATCGCCACGTCGATGCGCTACTACGCCAATGCCAACCGCTACCCCTGGACCCCCGCCCATGACCGCACCCCGGTCGTGCAGGCCCCGGTCGGCCTCACCTTCGTCACGTACGAGAACCCGCCCGGCATCCACACCGCCGACGAGCGCGTCCGGGCGTTCAAGACCGGCCCGCAGGCCAGGTGGTTCAACCACGTCAACGTCAACGCCCACGACCACGGCGGCCACTTCATCCCCTGGGAGAACCCCGACGCCTGGGTGAGCGACCTGCGCCGCACCTTTCACGGTCGCAGGCCCTGAACGACCCTGCGGGCTGTCTGGTGGCGGGCCAGGCACGTTGCCTGGGGGCGTCGGCCGCTGTGCCCGCCACCGGGCCTCGTTCATCCTCGGGTCGGTGAAGTCCTGGAAGTCATTCGCTGCGTCTCCGTGCGCGATCGGTCGACGGTGTCCGCGTGGTCAGACGCTGTGCCAGGGCGCGCGACCGGCTCGCATCGCAGTGATCACCTGCGTGAGCACTTGGTAGACCGCTGGGGCAGGCGCACCAGGGCTCCGTTCGGCGCGACCAGAGCTGCGTCCTCCGGGGGTGTGCGGCCAGCTCATCCGGTTCGAGACGCCCGTTGACTGTTGTGGTCATCGCCGTCCACCTCCATGGTCAGCGCCTCGTTCGCGCCACCCCGCATGTGCGGGTGCTGTTCACTGACAATCCGGGTCTCGGTGTCGTTGGTCAGTGACTCGAAGTCCTCCTACGGCCAGGGTTTGCCTACCCCACCCGGAACGCGGAGTCGTCACAGCGGTGAACAGCCGCTCTTGCGGTGTTACGGGGTTTCGTGCGGCACCCGGGGACGAGTCACCGGTACCACCGTCAGGAGATCCTGCAGCCCCTTGAAATCATCAGGATTGGTGGTGAACAGGGGGAGACCTTCAGCGATCGCAGTAGCGGCGATCATTAGGTCGGTCATCCGGCGCCGTGGTTTGCGTCCGGCGGAGATCACGGCCGCGGTCACTCGGCCGTAGGCCCTTGCGGCTTCGGCGTCGAACGGGATGGGGTCGAACTCGTTCTCCGTGCGTTGGAGGACGTCGAGCCGACGGGCGCGTTCAACGTGTTCGTCGTAGGTGCTCTGCTCGTCGTTCCGGCGAACCTGGTGCGGTCCCGCCGAGAGTTCGGCGAGCGTGATCGCGCTGATCGCCATCTCGTCCGGTAGTTCCGCCGGGTCGACCCAGTGGCGCAGGATCAGGATGTTGGTGTCGAGCAGGCCTTGCCGGTACCCACTACCGCTCATAGGGGTCACCGTGGTCCTGGTCGATCGCGGCTTCCTGATCGACACGGAACGCATCGACGTCGACGTGTGCCGCGTTGCGGGACATAGCGGCGAACTCGGCGCGCGCGACGAAGCGCCTGCGTCGGCGCAGCGGGATCAGCTCGCCGATCTGGTGGCCGTCACGCGTGACCGTGAACGCCTTGCCCCCTTCGACGGCGTCCATGATCTCTTTCGACCTGCTGCGCAGATCGCGCTGCGTGATCTCGGGCTGGACGCTCATGACCGGATCCTATCCGAATGTGGCACAACGTGCTACTGGGTGCTACTCCACGTAGGTGGCCGGACGATGCATAGGTGAGCTCGACGGCCAACTGCTGATTTCAACGGCGCGCGAGTTTCGACCCCCAGCCGACGACTGAAGCCACCACCGCGTCCACATGCACATGCATCACGTCGAGCCGACACCCGAACGACGGTTGGTCGACGGTGACAGGCTGCCTTCGCGCGCCGGACTAGCAGGCTTCGCGCACGCCTCCGGCACGCCGTGACTAGGCTTGAGCGCCGACGTAATGGGGGAACCGGGTGGCCTGGGATGCGGAGGGATACCAGCCCGTCGAGCTGGATGACCTCGCTGTGCCGGGTCACCAGCCGGTGGTCGCGGACCCGAAGATCGCGCTGCTGCCATTGCGCGACCTGTTGTGGGAGAACTTCGAACGCCTTCTGCTCGACTTCGCGCAGGCCGAGGACGATGTGGCGGAAGCACGCAGATACGGCGTGGCAGGGCAGGCGCAGGCCGGCATCGACGTGGCGGGTCGCTCGTCCAACGGCCGCTGGTACGCCTACCAGGCCAAAAAGGTCGACCGGCTGACCGAATCCGACGTGCGTGCCGCACTTGACGCGTTCGTGGAAGGGCGCAGGCCGTTCGGCGCGAGCAGGCTGGTCATCGCCACGACGTCGGAAGGCACCCGCACGCAAGCCAGCGATCTCATCCACTCCTACCGGAGCGCTCACCCGAGCCTGAGTTTCGAGCTGGTATGGGACGCCCAGTACATCAGCAATCGCCTGCGTCGGTTGCCCCGGATCGTGGGCCGGTACTTCGGCGACCACGTCGCGTGGCGCTTCTGCGACGCCGACGTGCTGGCCGGGTACATGGCCCCGCAGCGACAGACGGCGCTCCTCGGCACCGAGCTGGCGGGTGCGGACCCGTTCGCACTCGGTGTGCACGAGGCGATCGAGGCATATGGCGCGGCTGGAGCGCTGCCTGCCTACGTGCGGCGGCCGTTCGACGCCGAGCTGGCGGAGGTGGTCCGGCGGGCGTGTGCGGGGAAGAGCGCAGTAGCGGTTCTGGTGGGCGATTCGTCCACGGGTAAGACGCGGGCGTGCTGGGAAGCGGTGTGCGCGCTGCCGGTGGGGTGGCGCGTCTGGCAGCCGGCCAGGGGCGCCGAGATCCTCAACGCACCCGGCCGGATCGGGCCGCGAACCGTGTTGTGGCTTGACGAGATCAAGCGCCTGCTGCTGTCCGGCGACCACGCAGCGGACGAACGGGTGGCGGTCGCTCTCGGCGGCCTGATCGGGGATCGCATTGCCGGACCAGTGCTCGTCCTCGGCACTGCGTGGCACGAGGACTGGATCGAGATGACTCGTCCACCCGGTCGCGAAGACGAGTACAAGCAGCGGCGTATGTTGCTCGTGGGCCGTCGTATCGTGGTGCCGGAAATCTTTGAGGAGAAGGAGATCGGCCCGCTCCGGACCAGCAACGACGCGCGGCTCGCAGAGGCGGGTGAACACGCCGAGGGCGGACACGTCACCCAGTACCTGGCAGGTGGTCCAGCGCAGCTCGAACGGTACGAGAACGCGCCTCCGCTCGCACGCGCGGTTCTCGACGCGGCCGCCGACGCGCGCAGGCTCGCTCCCGGCATCCGGCTCACCGAGCAGTTTCTGGCCGCCGCCGGTGATGCGTCACTCACGAGCCTGCAACGCGACCTGCTGCCGGACGACTGGTTCGCCGCGGTAATCGCCTACACCGGCGCGCCCTGTCGTGGCGCGCGCGGAGCATTGGGTCGCGTGCGACCGTCGCTGTTGACGGACGTCGAACACGAGCCGGAGCTGCGTCTCGCGGACTACCTGGAACAGAAGCTGTCCCGCGAACGGGCCACATTGTGCCCTGCCGACTGGTTTTGGACCGTGGCTGAACGGTTCGCCGCGACCGCGGGCGACCGGGTCGCCTTCGTGTCCGCCGCTCTCACCCGTGGTCGGCTCGCCGCAGCCGAACGCCTGGCCGATCGTGCCGCCGCGCTCGGTGATCCGCGGGGGCTGGAGCGTCTCGGCGCGCACGCGGAGGAGCAGGGCCTCGACGCGCTGCCGTACTTCGAACGTGCCGCGCGGGCCGGCAGCGAACTCGCCATGGTGAAGCTCGGCTTTCGGTACGAGGACAGGGGCAGGCTTGACGAGGCCGAGCAGATGTTCCGCGCCGCGCTCTCCAGCAGCGAGAAGTACGACGCCAAGGTCGGGCTCGGGTCCGTGCTGTGGGCGCGCGGTGAGCACGAAGCGGCCATCGACCTGTACGAGGAGGCTCTCAGCGACGACGGCGGCCCCCGAGCGGTCGAGTACCAGGCCCGGGAGCTCGCCAGTCGGGGAGACCACGAGCTCGCGCTGGAGCTGACCTGCCGTTCGTTCGCAGCGGGCAACAGCGAGGCGTTCACCGGGCTCGCGTGGTGCTACGTGGGAAGCGACCACGAACGCGCCGTCCAAGTCCTCAGGCAAGCCTTGCTGGCAGGGGACCGCAACGCGCTCCGTGAACTCGCGATCGTGCACGAGCATAGCGGCGACCTTCGGCTGGCGGAAAAGTTCGGCGAACTCGCCGCGCGATACGGTGACATCAGCGGGTTGTGCCTGTTGAGCAGGATACGCGGTCGCAGGGGTGATCTCGCTAGTGCGCGCGGTGCCCTTTGGCAGGCATACAACACCGGACAGGAGTGGGTACTGCTGGAAATCGGCGAACTCCACGAGCGCATGGGTGACCTGAAACGCGCCGAGCGATTCTACCGCAGGCGTTTACGGCAGACGAACAGCTCCGCGTCGGGCCATTCTCTGGCCGATGGTCTGGTGCGCGGTCTGATCCGCGTGCTGGCGAGAACCGGCAGGTTCGCCGAAGCCGAGCAACTCGCCGTCCGCTCGGGCTCCTGCGCGACGGAGCTTCTCGCCAGCTTGTGCACCGAAAGCGGTAATTACGCAGACGCCTCGCGTTTGCTCGACGACCTGGTCGGTCGTGGGTACTCCCGTGCGTTGCTCCAGCTAGCGCGGGTCCAGCAGTCCGCCGGGGATCTGAGCGGTGCCGAGCAGTCGTTGCGGCGTGCGTGTGACGCGGGTGTTTCGGGAGCGTTGCGGCAGCGGGAGAAGTTCCGCGAGGAGGTCGCGGGCGGGTGCTAAGCACCAAGTGGAACAGGCTATCGCGCGAGCGATTGGCGAGCACTGCGTTCCCGAACGCGTGATATGCGGCATGACAGAGCATTGACAGCCGCTGGCTGCGTCCATCCCGTTGTCGCGCTGGGCTTTCGCGCGGAGTGGTTGATGTCGGTATTCTGTTTGCCGCGTGGCGGCCAAAGATCGACTACGTGAACCTTGCTTGGTCCGCGCGTTGCGCGCAAAGGAACGGGCACCGTACATCCGCATCTGCGCGAACTGCTGGCTCACTCCGAACTGCTGGGAGACCTGCTCGTTGGTCCAGTCGCCGAACGCTGCCTTCACCGCCGCCTTCCACGGAACCAGCAGCTCCCCCGCGACGAACATCGCCTGCTTCTCCAGGGTCGGGTCGAACCTGCGGCAGCCCGTCTCGGTCAGCAGGATCGTAGAGTCATGCGGCACGATGTGCGCACAGTCGGACCTCCTGCATCCGATCGAGGCTCCGTGCGCTGCTGGAACAGCGAACGGAGCCGCCTACAACGTCGGTAGGAGGCCCCGTGCGACTGCAGATCACCAGCTGCGGGCGCGCCATTCCGCCAGCGAGGGGCGCTCCTTGCCGAGGGTCGAGTCGTCGCCGTGGCCGGGGTAGAACCACGTGTCATCCGGCAGGTAGTCGAAGATCCGCGAGGACACGTCGGCGATCAGCGACTCGAAGTCCTCGGGCGACCAGGTCTTGCCGACCCCGCCGGGGAAGAGCGAGTCGCCGGTGAACAGGTGCGGGTGGCCCGCCGGGTCGCGGTAGAGCAGCGCGATCGAGCCCGGGGTGTGGCCGCGCAGGTGGATGACCTCCAGGACGCACGCGCCGACCTTGAGGGTGTCGCCGTGCTCTGGCAGCAGGTCGCAGGGGACCGGCAGCTCCGGGGCGTCCAGCGGGTGCGCCGCGGTCTTGGCGCCCGTGGCGCCCGCCACCGCGCCCAGGGCCTGCCAGTGGTCGCCGTGGCGGTGAGTGGTGATGATCGTGCGCAGCTGGGGCCGGTCGGCGTCGTGGCCGAGCAGGTCCGACAGGCGCTCCGGGTCGTTGGCCGCGTCGATCAGCACCGCGTCGTTGGTCTGCCTGCACACCAGGAGGTACGCGTTGTTGTCCATCGGGCCGACGGACAACTTGGTGATCGTGAGCCGGTCCAGCGTGCGCCGCGCGGCGGCTCCACCAGCGTCGACATGCCCCGTGTACTCGTCAAGTACGTCCACGGACGCACACGGTAGCCGGTAGGGGAGGCGGCCCTCAGCTCCGCTTCAGGGACCGGCTCTACCCTTACCCGGGTAGATCTTGTTCCCTCCAGCCCCAGTGAGTGCCGTGCTGAACTCGCGAACCGCCTCAGAGCGACCCCGGCAGCGGTCCGGTCGACGGATCAGCTGGGACGTGCTCCGCGTCGTGGCCATCCTCGCCGTCGTCGTGCAGCACGCCACCAACACGGGGCCGTTCGTCCACCCGGAGCTCGGCGGTCTGCCCTGGGCGTTCACGTTGCTCATCGGCGCGAACTCGATTCTGATCATCTCCGCGTACTTCGTGTGCGTGACGCTGGCCCGGCGCCCACCGATCTACTTCCTCAAGCACCGCCTCGCCCGGCTGATCCCGGTCTACCTGGTGGCCATCCTGCTCACCTACGCCGCGATCAAGCTCGTCGCGCCCGCGGGTTGGAAGGACGACGTCGGACCGGACTCGATCCTGCCGAACATGCTGTTGATGCAGCCGTGGATCCCCGGCGTGCCCTACATCGACTTCTCTTACTGGACGCTGACGATCCAGATCCCGGCGTTCATCGCCGCGGCGGCGCTGGCCGGGTCAGGACTGGTTCGCGGCCGTGCGGTCCCCGTGCTCGCGTGGGTGATCATCCTCGTTCCGATCGGGCTCCGTTCGTTCCTGGACAACCCGTTCATCGCGAAGATCTTCGGTGCGCTTGTGCTGCACCACGTGCACTTCTTCGCCGTGGGCATCACGATCTGGCTGTGGTCGACCGCGCGTATCGGAGCGGTGCACGCGTTGTCCTTGCTTGGAGCTGCGGCGGTCGCCCAGGTCATCCAGCTCGGTGACGACGTTCCCTCCGCCATCGGCGTCGGGGTGATGGTCGTGCTCATGTGCTTCGCCGCGCTCGGGCCTGACTGGGACATCGCGCCGATCCGTGCCCTCAAGCGGCCCATCAAGTGGCTCGCCGGTATTTCCTACGGTGTGTACCTGGTCAACCAGGAGCTCGGCTACATCCTGGCGCGCAGGCTCGTCGACATCGGTGTCGGACCGTGGACCCGCTTCTTCCTCGTCGTGGGCGTTGCCATCGGCCTCGGGTGGCTGCTGACGCGTTTCGTCGAGCAGCCCGTCTACAACGCGCTCACCGCTGCCGTTCCGCCGTTGCGCCGCGCCGCGCGCGTGCAGATGCTGCGCACGATGCGGCTCGCGCTCGCCGTCCGGCTCGGGTGGGCCGTCCGGACCGGCGTCGCGGATCAGATCCAGTCCGGCAGGCTCGGCGCCTCTCCCGACAGGGCTCTCGCGTCGCCGCGGCCGGTCAACCACGCCAGCACCGTGATCGCGTCGCCGCGCACCGCGCCCGCTGAGGAGTCGTTGGCGCCGTTCACGATCCACTCGCGCTGAGTGTCGTTCGGCAGGTCCACGCGCACCGTGAACGACGGCACCCCGGCCATCCCGTCGTAGTGCGCGACCGCGTCGTCGATCAGCTCCTCCAGCACCTCGTCGGGGATGTCCACCAGGTCGAAGCCGCACGTCAGGTCGGCCAGGTGGATCCACACCTCGCGGACCCGCAACCAGGGGATCTCGTGACCGGTGAGCGGCCAGCCGTCGCCGACGACGACCTCCGCCTGCCACGCCGTCGCGGGCAGCGAGCGCGCGGCGGCCGCGAAGCGCTCACATGCCGCGATCAGGTCCTCCCGCAACAGCCGGCCCGACCGGCGGGCGCCCTCGTCGATGTCGGCGTCGCGGTCGGCCCTGCTCGTGTACATCGGGTGCTCGACCCCCGTCCGAGCCCATGTCAGCAGGTTGAGCAGCGCGTCGGCGTTGCGCGCCAGGTGCGCGATGACGTGCCCGCGGCTCCAGCCTGGCAGTGCGCTCCTGCCGCGGATGGTGGTCTCGTCCAGCCCCGCCACGACGTCCAGCAGGCGCTCCGTGGCGTCTTCCAGCGCTGAGAGGCCATCGTTTGCGCGCTGTGTGGCTTCCGAGAGACTCATCCGCGGCCTCGGGACTCTGGGCCGTATGGCACGGATCCTCGATCCGGTCTCGGTGCCTGCCATGGCGTACCTCCCTGCGTGGAGGGTGCTCGGACGGGAGTAGCCAGCCTAGGTGGGACTTCCTCGTTCGGGTACCGCCCGTTCGTGGATGGTGCCGGATTTGTCCGTCCCATTGGCTGGAAGTCCGGAAAACCGATCCGTGGTGGCGGGAGTATCCGTGCTCGACTTCGCGTTCCATGCTGGTGCAGCCAGCACCGAGACCGCGGAGGCGCCCGTGAGCAGGGAAGCAGCACCGTCCACCATGGACACCGCGAAGCGACGCCGAGGGCTGGTGGCCGCGTCCATCGGCAACGGACTGGAATGGTTCGACTGGAACGCCTATGCGATCTTCGCGGTCTACTTCTCCACGCAGTTCTTCCCCAAGGGAAGCGACGGCGTCACCGCGACGCTGAGCACGCTCGCGGTCTTCGCGGTGGGCTTCTTCTTCCGGCCGCTCGGCGGCATGCTGCTCGCCGCGTTCACCGATCGGCACGGCCGCCGCGCCGGGCTGACCCTGTCCGTTCTGCTGATGGCGGGCGGCAGCCTCGTCATCGCCGTCTCACCGACCTACGAGCAGGTCGGGGTGCTCGCGCCCGCCCTGCTGCTGCTCGGCCGGATCGCGCAGGGGCTGTCCACCGGAGGTGAGTTCGCCGCCGCGTCGACCTACCTCGCCGAGCTCGCTCCGCCCGGCAGGCGCGGCCTCTACTCCAGCTTCATCTACGTCAGCAACGTGCTCGGCACCCTGGCCGCGACGCTGCTCGCCACGGTGCTGGTGGGGCTGCTGGGCAAGCAGGGACTCATCGACGGCGGGTGGCGGATCCCGTTCGCGGTCGGCGCGTTGCTCGGCGTCTACGGCCTCTACCTCCGGCGGACCCTGGAGGAGACCGAGGCCTACCTCGCCGCGGGGCGGGAGCGGAAGGTCGCCCGGCCGACGCTGGAGGTGTTGCGCCGGTACCCGGTCGCCGCGCTGAGGGTCGTCGGGTTCACCGCCGGTGCGACCATCGCGTACTACACGTTCGCGGTATATCTGCCCACCTTCGCCAAGTCCGCGCACAAGGTCGACGAGACCTCCGCGCTGTGGGCCTCGACCGCGGCGCAGGTCCTCATGATCGTGGCATTGCCGCTGTTCGGCGCGTTGTCGGATCGGATCGGCAGGCGGCCGTTGTTGATCGCTTTCGCCGTCGGCTACGTCCTGTTCGTTGTGCCGATCTTCGCGATGCTGGGCCCGTCGGCGTGGTCGCTGTTCATCGCGATGACGTTGGGGCTGCTACTTTTCGCGCTGTACGGCGCGGTCGCACCGACCGCTATGGCCGAGCTGTTCCCGACCGAGGTCCGCACCGCGGGCATCGGTCTGCCGTACGCGCTGACCGTCGCGATCTTCGGCGGCACGGCGCCGCTGGTCGTCGAACAGCTCGGCGCGGTCGGTTTGGTGCACCTCTACCCGTGGTACATCGCGGTCCTCTGCCTGGTGAGCCTGGTCGTGTTCCTCACCGCTCGCGAGACCAAGGACGTCGTCCTCGAGGACGCAACGCCTCGGGACAGCGTCTGACCTGCGCGAACAGGCGGGGGAGCGGAGATTGTCAGACCCCCCACCTAGCATGGGACCCGGCCAGTTGTGGAGGTTTGCCCCCCGCCCCCGGGCGAGCCTCCCGCCGCCACCCATGCAGCCTCGAAGGGACCCCCGTGGCCGACCGCCTCGTTGTTCGCGGAGCGCGCGAACACAACCTGCGCAGTGTTGATCTCGACCTGCCCAGGGACAGCCTGATCGTGTTCACCGGCCTGTCCGGGTCGGGCAAGTCCAGCCTCGCCTTCGACACGATCTTCGCCGAGGGGCAGCGCAGGTACGTCGAGTCCCTGTCGGCCTACGCGCGGCAGTTCCTCGGTCAGATGGACAAGCCGGACGTCGACTTCATCGAGGGCCTCTCGCCCGCGGTCTCCATCGACCAGAAGTCGACCAGCCGCAACCCGCGCTCCACCGTCGGCACGATCACCGAGGTCTACGACTACCTGCGCCTGCTCTACGCGCGTGCGGGCAAGCCGCACTGCCCCACCTGCGGCCACCTGATCAGCAGACAGACCCCGCAGCAGATCGTCGACCAGGTCCTCGCCATGCCGGACGGGGTGAAGTTCCAGGTGCTCGCACCGGTCGTGCGCGGGCGCAAGGGCGAGTACGTCGACCTGTTCGACCAGCTCCAGACCCAGGGCTACTCCCGGGTGATGGTGGACGGCGCGGTGCACCAGCTCACCGACCCGCCGAAGCTGAAGAAGCAGGAGAAGCACGACATCTCCGTCGTGATCGACCGACTCACCGTCAAGTCCAGCGCCAAGCAGCGGCTCACCGACTCGGTGGAGACCGCGCTGCGGCTGGCCGACGGCCTGGTGGTGCTCGACTTCGTCGACCAGCCGGAGGACCACCCCGAGCGGCAGCGCCGGTTCTCCGAGCGGATGGCCTGCCCCAACGGCCACGCGCTCTCCGTCGACGACCTGGAGCCGCGGTCGTTCTCGTTCAACTCGCCCTACGGCGCGTGCCCGGAGTGCACCGGTATCGGCGTCCGCAAGGAGGTCGACCCGGAGCTGGTCGTCCCCGACGACGAGCTCTCCCTCTCCGACGGGGCCATCGCGCCGTGGGCCACCGGCCAGACCGCCGAGTACTTCCAGCGCCTGCTGGAGGCGTTGGCGGAGAACATCGGTTTCCGGATGGACGCGCCGTGGCGCAAGCTCCCCGCCAAGGCGCAGAAGGCCGTGCTGCACGGTGTCTCGCAGCAGGTGCACGTCAAGTACCGCAACCGGTACGGGCGCGAGCGCGCCTACTACGCCAACTACGAGGGCGTGATCCCGTTCCTGGAGCGCCGCCAGGAACAGACCGAGTCCGACTACATGCGCGAGCGGTACGAGGGCTACATGCGGGAGATCCCGTGCCCCGCGTGCCAGGGCAGCAGGCTCAAGCCGGAGATCCTCGCGGTCACGCTGGAGCACAAGAGCCGGGGCGAGAAGTCCATCGCCGAGGTGTGCGCGCTCAGCGTCGGCGAGTGCGCGGAGTTCCTCAACGGGCTGGTGCTCGACCGGCGGCAGAAGATGATCGCCGCGGCCGTGCTCAAGGAGGTGCAGGAGCGGCTGAGCTTCCTGCTCGACGTCGGCCTGGACTACCTCTCGCTCGACCGCGCCTCCGGAACGCTCTCCGGCGGTGAGGCGCAGCGCATCCGGCTCGCGACGCAGATCGGCTCCGGCCTGGTCGGGGTGCTCTACGTGCTCGACGAGCCGTCGATCGGCCTGCACCAGCGGGACAACCACCGGCTGATCGAGACGCTGACCCGGCTGCGCAACCTGGGCAACACGCTGATCGTGGTGGAGCACGACGAGGACACCATCCACGCGGCGGACTGGGTCGTCGACATCGGGCCCGGCGCGGGCGAGCACGGCGGCAACGTCGTCCACAGTGGACCGTACAAGGACCTGCTGAAGAACAAGGAGTCCCTCACCGGCGCCTACCTGTCCGGTCGCAAGGAGATCCCGCTGCCGCTGGTGCGGCGCGCGGTCGACCCGAAGCGCAACCTGACCGTGGTCGGCGCCCGTGAGCACAACCTGCGCGGCATCGACGTGACGTTCCCGCTCGGCTGCCTGGTCTCCGTGACCGGCGTGTCCGGCTCCGGGAAGTCCACGCTGGTCAACGACATCCTGGCCACGGTGCTGGCCAACCGCCTCAACGGCGCGCGCCAGGTGCCGGGCAGGCACGTCCGGGTCAACGGCCTGGACCAGGTGGACAAGCTCGTGCAGGTCGACCAGTCGCCGATCGGGCGGACCCCGAGGTCCAACCCGGCGACCTACACCGGCGTGTTCGACAACATCCGCAAGCTCTTCGCCTCCACCACCGAGGCCAAGGTCCGCGGGTACCAGCCGGGCCGGTTCTCCTTCAACGTCAAGGGCGGCCGCTGCGAGGCGTGCGCGGGCGACGGCACGATCAAGATCGAGATGAACTTCCTGCCCGACGTGTACGTGCCGTGCGAGGTGTGCAAGGGCGCCCGGTACAACCGGGAGACCCTGGAGGTGCACTACAAGGGCAAGACCATCTCCGAGGTCCTGGACATGCCGATCGAGGAGGCCGCGGAGTTTTTCGAGCCGATCAACGCCATCCACCGCTACCTCAAGACCCTGGTGCAGGTGGGGCTGGGCTACGTCCGGCTCGGGCAGCCCGCGCCCACGCTCTCCGGCGGTGAGGCGCAGCGCGTCAAGCTGGCCAGCGAGCTGCAGAAGCGCTCGACCGGCAAGACCGTCTACATCCTGGACGAGCCCACCACCGGCCTGCACTTCGAGGACATCCGCAAGCTGCTCGGCGTGATCAACGGCTTGGTGGACAAGGGGAACACGGTGATCGTGATCGAGCACAACCTCGACGTGATCAAGACGGCGGACTGGATCGTGGACATGGGCCCCGAGGGCGGCTCCGGCGGTGGCACGGTGATCGCCGAAGGCACGCCGGAGGACGTGGCGGCGGTCAAGGCCAGCTACACGGGCAAGTTCCTCAAGCCGCTGCTCGGCGACGGGAAGCCGGCTCCCGCCAAGGAGACCGCGGCGGCCAAGACCGCCAAGCGCGCCGACGCGGCCAAGCGCACCCGCAAGGCTGCCAAGGTGGCCGCCGCCCGCTGACCCTCACCGAACCACTCGCACTGCCCCGGGCGCACCAACCCGGGGCAGTGCGGCGTTGTGGGTACTGACGGAGCGCCGCCGGGACAACCGGTGCGTGGTGAACCAAACCCCACTCCGATGCCCCTCGGAGCGAGAGTTGGCGGGGCCGGACACCGGTGAGGCGCAGTGACACGTGGGACAGCCGTCGCGGTGGTCGGCGTGTGGGAACGTCACGTTTTGTAGGCATATTGCGCAATGGGAGCGCTCTTATTCGCGTTATGCCTACAAAGCGCGAAGAAGACGACGGGGGTCAGGCCGCGCCGGTGGACTGGGCGCCGTCGAGGGACTCGCGGATGAGGTCGGCGTGGCCCGCGTGCTGGGCGGTTTCCTTGATCAGGTGGAGCAGGATGCGGCGGGCCGTCCAGTGGTGGACGACGCCCGGCTCCCACGGCGCCTCCGGCAGCGGGACGGTCACGCCCAGGTCGGGCAGCGCGGCCACGGCGGCGTCCGTCGCGGCGGCAGCGGCGGAGTACTCGGCGAGCAGGTGGGACAGGGACTCGCCGGCGAGGTGGTACTGGCTCGTGTCGAACATCCGGTCCGGCACTCCGGGACGGCCGCTCAGGATGTGGGTCCAGGCGCGCTCACCCTGGGTGAGGTGCTTGACCACGCCGCCCAGGGTCAGCTCGCTCACCGTCGTGCGCTTCGCGATCTCGGCGTCGGAGAGGTCGCGGACGGTGACGCGCACGCCGGCGCGGAGTTCGGCCAGCGTGCGCGTCAGCTCGGTGCTTTCGGAGATCGTCATGTCCGGGACAGTAGGACCGACAGGTGCCAGGATCTGTCCTAGATGACCGCCATCAGCAGTGCCGCGACCGCGAAGCCGACGACCGACAGGATCGTCTCCTGCACCGTCCACGTCTTGAGCGTGTCCTTCGTGGAGATGCCGAAGTAGCGCGAGACGATCCAGAAACCGCCGTCGTTGACGTGCGAGGCGATGATCGAGCCCGCCGCGATGGCCGCGCCGATCAGGGCCAGCTGAGGCTGGGTCAGGCCCGCCTCGACCACCTGCGGCCCGACGATGCCCGCCGTGGTCACGATCGCCACCGTCGCCGAGCCCTGGGCGATGCGCAGGCCGCAGGCGATCACGTAGGACAGCGCGATCAGCGGCAGGCCCGCCGAGGCCAGCGTGCCCGCGAGCGCCTTGCCGACGCCGGTCGCCGAGAGCACCGCGCCGAAGAAGCCGCCCGCGCCGATCACCAGCAGCAGCATGCCGACCGGGCGCAGTGCCGCGCCGGACAGTTCGCCGATGTCCTTGGCCGTCATGCCGCGGCGGGTGCCCAGCAGCCAGAACGCCAGCAGCACCGCGATGGTCAGCGCCACCGCGGGGTTGCCGAAGAAGGTGAACACCGACAGCAGCGTGCCCTTGGGCAGCATGATGCTGCCGAAGGTGGCCAGCAGGATCAGCACCAGCGGCAGGCCGATGATGAAGCTGACCAGGCCGAGCGAGGGCTCCTCGCGGCCCTTGTTCTTCTCCGCCGCGGCCTTCGCCGCCTCGACGAACTCCTCGGCCACCGGGATGTCGATGCGCTTGCCGATCCACGACGGGAAGAGCACGCCGCCGACGAGCCACGCCGGGATCGCGCACGCGAGCCCCATGATGATCAACCAGCCGAGGTCGACCTTGAGCAGGCCCGCCAGCGCGACGGGGCCGGGGTGCGGTGGCAGGAACGCGTGCATCACCGACAGGCCGCCCAGCAGCGGCAGGCAGTACAGCAGGATCGAGCGACCGCTGCGCCGCGCCGCGACGTAGACCAGCGGGGCGAGCACGAAGATGCCGATGTCGAAGAACACCGGGATGCCGAAGATCAGGCCGGACAGGCCCATCGCCAGCGGCGCGCGGTTCTCCCCGAACAGGCCGAGCAGCCTGCGCGTCAGCACCTCGGCGCCGCCGGAGGCCTCCAGGATCGACCCGAGCAGCGTGCCCAGGCCGATGATCGCGGCCACGTGGCCGAGCACACCGCCGAAGCCGCTCTCCAGCAGCGAGTTCTTGCCGCTCTGCGCCGAGCCGACGATCGCCTCGATCGACAGGCCCGCGCCGAGCGCCACCAGCAGGCCCGCGATCAGCAGCGCGATGAACGGCTCGACCCTGAACTTGATGATCATCAGCAGCAGGACGGCGATGCCCACCCCGGACAGGGTCAGCAACCCGCCCGTGGAGTGCTGCAACCAGTTGAGGAACCCAGTCACGCCACGACTCCAGACTTGACGCAGTTGCGCACCGCCCGGCCGGGCAGTGCCGAGGTCCGCACGCCGTCGTCCACCACCGCGACCCCGTTGACGAAGACGTACGGGATGCCGGTGGGGCGGCTGCGTGGCTGCTCGAAGGTGGCGGTGTCGGCGACCGTCTCCGGGTCGAACAGCACGAGGTCGGCGCGGTGGCCCTCGCGGACCAGGCCCCGCTCCGACAGGCGCAACCTGCGCGCCGCGTTGCCGGTCATGTGCGCGACGCACTCGGCGAGGCTGAGCACGCCGAGCTCGCGCACGTAGTGGGCGAGGTAGCGGGGGAAGGTGCCCCACGCCCTCGGATGCGGGCGTTCGCCGACGAGCAGGCCGTCGCTGCCCACCGTGTGCGCCGGGTGCCGCATGATCGCCCGCACGTTCTCCTCGTGGCCCACGTGCATCAGGCACGAGGTGCCCATCCGCTCGGAGATCAGTGTGTCGAAGTACAGCTCGCTCGGCGCGAGCCCGGCCGCCAGCGCCGACTCGGCGACGCTGCGGCCGACCAGGTGGGCGTTCTCCGCGCGGCGGGTCCCGTTGATCTCGATGGTCGTCCAGTCCACCGGGACGCCGTGGCAGCCGTCGGAGCCGGTCTCCTCCAGCTCCACCCTGATCCGCTCGCGCGTGTCCACATCGGACATTCTGGCCAGTGCCGCGTCGGGTCCGCCTTCGGAGACCCAGCTCGGCAGCAACGCCGACAGGTACGTGGCGCCGGGCAGGTACGGGTAGGTGTCGAGGCTGATGTCGCAGCCGCCGGCCACCGCGTTGTCCACAATGGACAATAGCTCGCCCGCTCTGCCCTTGTTGACCGGGAAGTTCATCGTCGCGTGCGCCAGGTGCAGTGGGCAGCCGGAGTGGCGTGACACCGCGACCATCTCCGCGTAGGCCTCAAGTGCGCCCGCGCCGTAGCTGCGGTGGTGCGGGCTGTAGTAGCCGCCGTGCTCCGCGACGACCCGGCACAGCTCCACCAGCTCCACCGTGTCGGCGTACATGCCGGGGGTGTAGGTCAACCCGGAGGACATGCCGACCGCGCCCTCGCGCAGTGAACGTGCGACCAGTTCTTTCATTGCGTCCATTTCGGACGGTGTGGGGGACCGGTCTTCCCAGCCCACGCACATCATCCGCACCGTTCCCTGTGGCACCAGGTACGCCGCGTTCACCGCGATGCCGCCGTCGAGCCGGTCGAGGTACTCCGCGACGCTGCGCCAGTTCCAGTCGAACCCCGCCGGGTCGTCGTTCCACCCCGCGAGCTGCTGTCGGAGCTGCGCCAGCACGGCGTCGTCGGCCGGTGCGTAGGAGAGCCCGTCCTGGCCGAGCACTTCGAGGGTCACGCCCTGGCAGACCTTCGCCTCGTGCGAGGGCTCCGCGAGGACCTGGAGGTCGGAGTGCGAGTGCATGTCGATGAAGCCCGGCGCGAGCACCAGGCCGTCCGCGTCGATCACCCGCGTCCCGGTCAGCCGCTCCGAGCGCGAGATCTCCGCGATCCGCCCATCAGACACCGCGACGTCGGCGCGGTAGAGCTCGCCGCCGGTCCCGTCGGCGACGGTCGCGCCGCGGAAGACGAGCATCAGAACCACGTCCGCACGTAGTCGACGACCGTGGTGCCCTCGACGACGGGCAGCAGCTGCCACTTGTCGAAGACGGTGCACGGGTGGGACAGCCCCAGCCCGACCCAGTCGCCGACCTCGACCTGGTTGTCGCTGGCGAGACGGAGGAACGCGTGCTGGTCGTTGAGCGCACTGATCTCGCAGCCCGCCAACGCGGTCGTCGACGTGCCGGAGCGCAGGAGCTGCGGCTCGGGGAAGCCCTCGTCGAAGGACACGTCGCGCTTGCCGACCGTCAGCAGCGCCAGCCGGGGCTCGGGGCGCGAGGTCACCTGCGCCCACGCCCGAAGACCTGAGCGGAACGGGGAGCCGCCGCCGAGGCGGTGCTCGCGGCCGAAGGGGGAGTACTGGCGGTAGTAGCCGTCGTCGTGGGTCAGGTACGCGCCGCTGCGCAGGACCGGCAGCACGTCGAGCCCGTCCGGCCACGGCTCGGTGATCGCGGCGGCGACCTGGTCGAAGTACGCGCTGCCGCCCGCCGTGACGATCACCTGGCCGTCGATGTGACCCGCCAGTCGCACCGTCAGCTCGCGCAGCCTCGCCAGGTACTCGTCCACAGTGGACGTCTTCGTTGCCAGGTCCCCGTGGGCCACAGCCGCCTCGTAGCCGCCGGTGCCCGCGAGTCGCAGCACGGGGCTGGCCGCGATGGCCTCGCCGACCGCTACCGCAGTGTCCAGATCGCGCGCGCCGGTGCGGCCGTTCTCGCCGCCGAGCTCCACCAGCACGTCCACCGGGCGGGAGCCGCCAGCGGCGGTCAGCGCCTCGGTCATCAGCCGCACTCCGCGCACGGAGTCGGCCCAGCACACGAACTCGAACCCGGGGTCGCGGTCCAGCTCGCCCGAGAGCCAGCGCAGCGCTGCGGGGTCGACGAGCTGGTTGGCCAGCAGCACCCGGCCGACCCCGAAGGCGCGGTAGACCCGCAGCTGGCTGGCGTTGGCCGCGGTGATGCCCCACGCGCCCGCGTCGAGCTGGTCGGCGAACAGCTGCGGGGCCATGGTGGTCTTGCCGTGCGGGGCGAGCCGGAGCCCGTTGTCCGCGCACCACGCCGACATGGTGTCGAGGTTGTGCCGCATCGCCGGGGCGTCGAGCACCACCACCGGCCCCCAGAAGCCGTCCTCGAAGAGGTCCAGCCGCCGCGCCGCCGCCTCCGCGAGGGTCAGGCCGTGCAGTGCGGCTGGGAGGCCCTTGAACCGCCAGTCGATGCGCTCGGCACGGCTCGCCTCGATCGCGGCGCGGTCGATGGTCGCTGACGTCACGGGCACCCGCTCCTTCGTTGCGTGTGGTGCAACAGTAATTGCGCTATGTGCTGCGAGGGTGTGTAGCATTCGCCGGGCTGGGCGGTCAACGCAAGACGCTCCGGGGCGCGAGTGCATAACGAACCGCCGGGCGGGCTCGGGAAAGCCAGGATCGGGTGACGTGAGGAGCGCGGTGGACGCGGTCGACGGCGATGTGGTCTGCATCGGCGAATCCATGGCGTTGTTCGTGCCGGGTGAGCCGGGGCCGGCCGACGAGGTGCGGAGCTGGATCAGGGCGGTCGGGGGCGCCGAGTCCAACGTCGCCTGCCACCTGGCGGGGCACGGGTTCCGCAGCCGCTGGGTGAGCGCGCTCGGCCAGGACTCCCTCGGTCGCGCGGTGCTGCGGCGGGTGCGCGGAGCGGGTGTGGACACCACGGACGTCCTCATCGACCCGGTCCGGCCGACCGGGCTCTACATCAAGGAGTCCGACGCCGCGGGCAGCGCGGTCACCTACTACCGGCGCGGTTCGGCCGCATCGGCGCTCGGGCCCGAACTGCTCGACCGGATCCGCCTCGACCACACCCGCCTGGTGCACGTCAGCGGCATCACCGCCGCGCTGTCGCCGAGCTGTCTGGAGCTGCTGCGCGCGGTGCTGCGCGACCGGCGCGGCGACTACCGGGTGTCCTTCGACGTCAACTGGCGGCCCGCGCTGTGGGAGAACGGAAGGGGGCCGGAGCTGCTGCGCGAGCTCGCTGACGCCGCCGACATCGTGCTCGTCGGCTCCGACGAGGCGGAGGTGCTGTGGGGGACCGACGACCCCGGCGCGATCCGCTTACTCCTGCCAGGCCCGGAAACCCTGGTGGTGAAGCAGGGGGCGGACGGTGCGACGCTGATCGAGGGCGACCGCCGCGTGTTCGAGCCCGCGCTCGCCGTCGACGTCGTCGAGCCGGTCGGCGCGGGGGACGCCTTCGCCGCGGGTTTCCTGGCGTCTACTTTGGACGGACACGCGGCGGGGAGGCGGTTGCGCGCGGGACACCTCAGCGCCGCGGGCACGCTGCTCACGCACGACGATGTCGGCGACCCGCTGCCCGCCGAGCTGGTGTCGGCCCTGCTCGATGCCGACGAGCCCGCGTGGCGCGGCGCTCGTGTCAGCACTGAAGGGGTGAGGCTGGGATGAGTCAGAGCCTGGACCGCGCACTGGTGATCCTGCGCGAGCTCGGCGAGGGGCCGCGAACACTGGACGACCTCGCCGCCAAGCTCGACGTGCACAAGTCCACCGTGCTGCGGCTGCTGCGCACCTTGGAGAAGCACCGCTTCGTGCAGCGCGAGGGCGCCCGCCACCACCGGCTCGGCGCGGCCCTGTTCGACCTGTCCTTCCGCGCGCTGGAGGAACGCGACGTCCGCCGCGCCGTGGAACCGCACCTGCGCGAGCTCAACGCGCGCACCGGGCACACGGTCCACCTCGCCAGCTACGAGGCGGGCGAGGTCATCTACATCGACAAGTACGACAGCAGGCACCAGGTGCGGATGTACTCCCGCATCGGCAAGCAGGCGGCGCTGCACTGCACGGCCGTCGGCAAGATCCTCGTCGGCGCGCTGCCGGAGGCCGAACGCCGCGCGGTGGCCCGCTCCATCCCGTACCCCAGGCTCACCGCGAACACCATCACCGACGCGGACGCCTACCTGGCCGAGCTGGACCAGGTCCGGCAGTGCGGCTACGCCGTGGACCGCAGGGAGCACGAGGACTTCATCCACTGCATCGGAGCACCCGTGCGCGGGCCGCGCGGGGAGGTGCTGGCGGCGATGTCGCTGTCCGTGCCGGAGATGCTGCTCGACTTCGAGGGCCTGCTCGGGTTGCTGCCCGACCTGCTGGGAGCGGCGAGAGCCGCGTCGGCGGACTGCGGGTGGCGCCAGGAGGCCCAGGAGAACACCCAGCACCGAACCAGGAAGGACGGCTAGATGGCCAAGCAGGAGATCCGCACCGCGAACGCGCCCACCCCGGTGGCGAAGTTCTCCCAGGGCGTCCGCAAGGGCAACATCCTGCAGGTCGCGGGGCAGGTCGCGTTCGACCCGGCGACCGGGGCGATCGTCGGCACGACCGTCGCCGAGCAGACCGCGCAGACGATGAAGAACGTGCAGGCCGTCCTCGCCGAGGCGGGCGCGACCCTGGACGACGTGGTGATGTTCCGCGTGTACCTGACCGACGTGTCCCACTTCGCGGAGATGAACGAGGCCTACGGCGAGTTCATGACCAGCGAGCCCTACTCGGCCCGCACCACCGTCTACGTCGGCCTCCCCGAGGGCCTGCTCATCGAGATCGACGCCCTCGCCGTCCTCTCCTGACCCCGATCCCCGCCATTCGCGGGCTTATGGACCTTTCCGGAGCGCTGAACCCGTCCATAAGCCCGCGAATGGCGAAATTTGATGTTGTGGGGGTGGGGTGGGGGCGGGGCGATACGTTGGCGGGGTGAAGCTCTACGCGGACCAGGCGGGGCGCCGGGTCGGTCAGCTGCTCGCCGATGTGTCGGCCGTTGTGGTCGTGGTGCTCGCCGTGTACGGCGCCAGCCGGTTGTACGACAACGTGCTCAAGCTCCGGATGCCCGGTGACAAGCTCACCGAGTCCGGCTCCGTGCTGCGGAGCGTCTTCGCCGGGGCCGCCGAGTGGGCCGGGCGGATCCCGCTGGTCGGGGAGTCGCTGGCGAAGGCTTTCACCCCCGGCGTCGACGCGGGCAACCAGCTCATCGCCGCGGGCGGCAGGCAGGTCGACGCCATCGAGCAGACCGCGTTCTGGCTCGCGCTCGTGGTGGTGCTGCTGCCGTTGGTGCTGCTGCTCGCCACCTGGCTGCCGTGGCGGGTCCGGTTCGTCCGCGAGGCCAGCGCCGCGGTCACGCTGCTGCGCTTCGGTGACGTGCGGGAGCTGCTGGCCATGCGGGCCATCGCCAACCTGCCGCTCAAGCGGCTCGCCGGGCCGGCCGACATCGCCGCGGCGTGGCGCAGGGGTGAGCCCGGAGCGGTGGACGCGCTGGCCGAGCTGGAGCTCGTCCGGCTCGGCCTGCGCCCCGCGCGGATGCGCCGGTAGCGCCGCTCAGTAGACCGGGCCGGTGTACTTCTCGCCGGGGCCCTTGCCCGGCTCGTCCGGCACCGTCGAGGCCTCGCGGAAGGCGCGCTGCAGGGACTGGAGGCCGTCCTTGATCGGGGCCGCGTGCGGGCCGAGGTACTCGCCGGAGGCCGTGACCAGTCCCGCCAGCGCCGTGATCAGCCTGCGGGCCTCGTCCAGGTCCGGGTCCGAGGAGGCGTTCTCGGCAAGGCCGAGCTTCTCCGCGGCGGCCGACATGAGCAGCACCGCCGAGCGGCTGATCACCTCGATGGCCGGGACGTCGGCCAGGTCACGCACCTGCTGGTCGGGCTCGATTCGGGGTCCCTGAGTCACGCCTGGTACCCTTCCACGAGCGACCAGCCCCCGCGTACGTGGGGGCGGAAAGTGGAGCCCCGCTCCCACCTGAGTCATCCTCGATGGCCGGGTCCGGTCCCACCCGCCACCGCAGCGCGGTTCCAGGGTGGAGTGCGCCACTTGTGGCGTGATCGGTAGGAACAGCGGGCCCCGCACGTGCGTTTCGCGTGACGGGGCCGAACTCGTTCCTGGGTTCGGCGCTTCCAGCGCCCCCGAATGCGACGGGGACCACACGAACCTAGGAGGCCACATCAGTTCCGAGACTCGCATCAACGACCGCATCCGGGTGCCCGAGGTCCGTCTTGTCGGACCGGCGGGCGAGCAGGTCGGCATCGTCCGGATCGAGGACGCGCTGCGACTTGCCGAGGAGGCGGATCTCGACCTCGTTGAGGTCGCCCCGCAGGCGCGCCCGCCTGTCTGCAAGCTCATGGACTACGGCAAGTTCAAGTACGAGAGCGCGCAGAAGGCCCGCGAGTCCCGCCGGAACCAGCAGCTCACGGTCATCAAGGAGCAGAAGCTCCGGCCGAAGATCGACTCGCACGACTACGAGACCAAGAAGCGCAACGTGGTTCGCTTCCTCGAACACGGTCACAAGGTCAAGGTCACGATCATGTTCCGTGGCCGCGAGCAGTCCAGGCCCGAGCTGGGTTACCGGTTGTTGCAGCGCCTGGCGGAGGACGTCGTCGACCTCGGTGTCGTCGAGTCCAACCCGAAGCAGGACGGCCGCAACATGATCATGGTGCTGGCGCCCCACAAGCACATCAAGCCCCGCCCCCGTGGGCCGCTCCCGTCCGACGACTCGGGCGACGACGACACGCCGCAGGGCTGAGCACCACGGCCACCCAGGTGGCACGAGACCGCACAAGACTGAGGACACAATGCCGAAGAACAAGTCGCACAGCGGCACGAGCAAGCGCATCAAGGTCACCGGCTCCGGCAAGCTGCGCCGCGAGCAGGCCGGTCGCCGGCACATCCTGGAGAAGAAGCCGAGCACGCTGACCCGGCGCCTCGAGGGCACCGAGGCGGTCGCCAAGGCCGACGTGCCGCGCATCAAGCGCCTGCTCGGCCGCTGAGCGCTCCTTCCGCATCCCAAGCACATTCCGGGCGGCCGCCAAGCCGCCCGCTCTAGACCGACAGGACTGATCAGTGGCACGCGTCAAGCGGGCAGTCAACGCCCAGAAGAAGCGCCGGACGATCCTGGAGCGCGCCAGCGGTTACCGCGGCCAGCGCTCCCGGCTGTACCGCAAGGCGAAGGAGCAGATGCTCCACTCGCTCGGGTACGCCTACCGGGACCGTCGTGCCCGCAAGGGTGACTTCCGCAAGCTGTGGATCACCCGCATCAACGCCGCCGTGCGCGAGAACGGGATGACCTACAACCGGTTCATCCAGGGCCTGCGCCTGGCCGAGATCGACGTGGACCGCAAGATCCTCGCCGAGCTGGCCGTCTCCGACCCGGCCGCGTTCACCGCGCTGGTCGAGGCCGCCCGCGCCGCGCTGCCGGCGGACAAGAACCAGGCCGCGGCCTGAGCACCCGGCACGACTCCGCGCGACCCGTGGTGTGCACCGAACGCACGCCGCGGGTCGCCGCCGCGAGACAGCTCGCCCGCCGCGCCGGCCGCACCCGTGCCGGGCGGTTCCTCGCCGAGGGCGCCCAAGCCGTGCGTGAGGCGCTGCGCTGGGCCGCCGAGGGCCGGGGGACGGTGCACGAGCTGTTCTTCACCGCGCCCGCCGCGGAGCGCAACCCCGAGCTGCTCGACGCGGCCCGCGCCGCCGGTGTGCCGCTCAGCGAGATCACCGAGCGCGCCGCCGCCGGGCTCTCCGAAACCGTGACGCCGCAAGGCGTTGTCGCGGTCTGCGACACCGTCGACGTCTCCGTGGAGCAGGCGCTCGCCGGGCGGCCGAAGCTCGTCGCCGTGCTCGTGGGCGTCGCCGACCCCGGCAACGCGGGCACCGTGAGCCGGGTCGCCGACGCCGCGGGCGCGGACGCCGTGCTCTTCGCCGGGGACACCGTGGACCCGCACAACGGCAAGTGCGTGCGCGCCAGCACCGGCAGCCTGTTCCACCTGCCCATCGCGCGGGAGCGCGACCTCACCGCCGTGCTCGACGCGTGCCGCGCCGCGGGACTGCGCCTGGTCGCGGCCGACGGCTACGCGGAGCACGATCTGGACACCGCCGCCGTGCGCGGGACCTTGGACGAGCCCACCGCCTGGCTCTTCGGCAGTGAGGCGCACGGTGTGCCCCAGGAGGTCCTGGACACCGCCGACGAGTCACTGCGCGTGCCGATCTACGGCGGCGCGGAGAGCCTCAACCTGGCCACCGCGGCCGCGGTCTGCCTGTACGCGAGCGCGCGGGCACAGCGGGTCCGCTCGTAGCGCTGAGTGAGACCCGGCTGAGCGGATCGCCTAGGATCGGTCTGTTACCCGCCGTGCACGTCGGCGGGTCTCTGCACGTCATCTGGCCGCCACGGACCTCAGGAGCGTCCTTCACCCATGTCCGGAGCCAACGACCCCTACGACCCCAAGGAAGTCGCCGCGCTGTCACCGGCGACCCTGACCGCAGCCGTCGAGCAGGCCGCCAAGGACTTCGCGGCCGCCACCGACCTCGACGCGCTCGCGGCGGTCAAGCCCGCGCACCTCGGCGACCGGTCGCCGCTGATGACCGCGCGTCGCGAGATCGGCGCGCTGCCGCCCAAGGCGCGGTCCGAGGCTGGCAAGCGGGTCAACGAGACCAGGGTCGCCGTCCAGTCCGCCTACGACGAGCGGCTGGCCGTGCTGCGGGCCGAGCGCGACGAGCGGGTGCTCCGCGAGGAGGCCGTGGACGTGACCCTGCCGTGGGACCGGGTCCAGCCCGGCGCGCGGCACCCGGTCAGCACGCTGTCGGAGTACGTCGCCGACGTGTTCGTGGCGATGGGCTACGAGGTCGCCGAAGGCCCCGAGGTCGAGGCCGAGTGGCTGAACTTCGACGCGCTGAACTTCGTCAAGGACCACCCGGCGCGCACCATGCAGGACACCTTCCACGTGGCGCCCGCCGACTCCGGGCTGGTGCTGCGCACGCACACCTCGCCGGTGCAGATCCGCGCGCTGCTCACCCGTGAGCTGCCCGTCTACGTCGTGGCACCGGGGCGGACCTACCGCTCCGACGAGCCCGACGCCACCCACCTGCCCGCCTTCAACCAGATCGAGGGCCTCGCGGTGGACAAGGGCATCACCATGGCCCACCTCAAGGGCACCCTGGACGCCTTCGCCCGCGCGATGTTCGGCGAGAACTCGCGCACCCGGCTGCGTCCCGCCTACTTCCCGTTCGTCGAGCCCGGCGCCGAGGTCGACGTCTGGTTCCCGGAGAAGAAGGGCGGCGCGGGCTGGGTCGAGTGGGGCGGCTGCGGCATGGTCCACCCGAACGTGCTGCGGGCCAGCGGGGTCGACCCGGAGGTCTACTCCGGCTTCGCCTTCGGCATGGGCGTCGACCGCACCCTGCAGTTCCGCAACGGAATCCCCGACATGCGCTACATGGTCGAGGGTGACGTCCGGTTCACCCTGCCCTTCGGAACGGAGGCGTAAGCCCGTGCGTATCCCAGTGTCCTGGCTGGCCGATCTCGTCGCCCTGCCCGAGGGGACCACGCCCGAGCAGATCGCCGAGGCCTTCGTCCGGGTCGGGCTGGAGGTCGAGGAGCTCCACCCGCTCGCCACCGTGACCGGCCCGCTGGTGGTCGGCCGCGTGATGGAGATCGAGGAGCTCACCGAGTTCAAGAAGCCGATCCGCTACTGCAAGGTCGACGTCGGCAACGTCGAGGAGGACGGCGAGACGCCCCGGCCGCAGATGATCATCTGCGGCGCGCGGAACTTCCGCGAGGGCGACACGATCGTCGCGGCGCTGCCCGGCTGCGTGCTGCCCGGCGGCTTCGCCATCTCCGAGCGCAAGACCTACGGCCGGATGAGCCAGGGCATGATCTGCTCGGTCGCCGAGCTGGCGCTGGGCGAGGACCACTCCGGCATCCTGGTGCTGCCGCCGGGCACCGCCGAGCCGGGCGACGACGCCATGGAGGTGCTCGGCCTCGCCGACACCGTGATCGAGCTGGCCGTCACCCCGGACCGCGGCTACTGCCTGTCCGCCCGCGGCCTGGCCCGCGAGCTGGCGTGCGCCTTCGACGCCGACTACCGCGACCCCGCGCTGATCGACGTCGGTGAGGCCGACGACGCGGTGTACCCGGTGCAGGTCGAGGACCTCGATGGCTGCCGCCGCTTCGTGCTGCGCAGGGTGACCGGGCTGGACCCGACCTCGCCGACGCCGTGGTGGATGCGCCGCCGGCTGATGCTGGCCGGGATCCGGCCGATCTCGCTGGCGGTGGACGTCACCAACTACGTGATGCTGGAGACCGGGCACCCGCTGCACGCCTTCGACACCACCACCCTCAAGGGCGCGCTGGTCGTGCGCAGGGCCGTCGCGGGCGAGAAGCTGTCCACACTGGACGGTGCGTCGCGGGAGCTGGACCCGGACGACCTGGTGATCTGCGACGACTCCGGGCCGATCTCGCTCGCGGGCGTGATGGGCGGCGCCTCCACCGAGATCGGCGACGCCACCACCGACGTGCTGCTGGAGGCGGCCAACTGGGAGCCAGCCTCGATCGCCCGGGTGGCGCGGCGGCACAAGCTGCCCAGCGAGGCCTCCCGCCGCTTCGAGCGCCTGGTGGACCCGGCGCTGCCTCCCGCCGCGCTGGAGCTGGCCGCGCAGCTGCTGGTCCGCTACGGCGACGCGCAGATCGAGCGCGGCCGCACCGACGTCGGCCGCCCGCTGCTGCCCGCCGCCGTCACGATCCCGCTGGCGCTGCCGGACCGGGTTGCCGGGGTCAACTACGGCCGGGGCGTGACCGCGCGGCGGCTGAGCCAGATCGGCTGCCGCATCGAGGTCGGCAGCTCCGAGGACGGCACCGCGGTCGTGGTGGCCGAGCCGCCGACCTGGCGCAGCGACCTCAACCTGCCCGCCGACCTGGTGGAGGAGGTGCTGCGGCTGGAGGGCTACCACACCATCCCGTCCGTGCTGCCGCCCGCGCCCGCGGGCCGGGGGCTGACCGCCGCGCAGCGCCGCCGCCGCACCGTCTCCCGCGCGCTCGCCGCGACCGGGCACGTCGAGGTGCTGCCGATGCCCTTCGTCAGCCCGCAGACCTGGGACGCCTTCGGCCTTGCCGAGGACGACCCGCGCCGCAGGACCGTCTCGCTGCTCAACCCGCTGGAGGCCGACCGGCCGGAGCTGGCGGGCACGTTGCTGCCCGGCCTGTTCGACGCGGTGCAGCGCAACGTCTCCCGGGGCATGCGCGACCTCGCGCTCTACCAGCTCGGCCAGGTCGTGCTGCCGGACGAGCGGCAGGTGCCCGCGCCCGAGCTGCCGGTGGACCGCAGGCCGACCGACGCGGAGCTGGCCACGCTGCTGGCGGCCCTGCCCAAGCAGCCGCTGCACGTGGCCGCGGTGTTCACCGGCCAGCGCGAGCGCGCGGGCTGGTGGGGCAAGGGCCGCGCGGCGAGCTGGTCGGACGCGGTCGAGGCGGCCAGGACCGTCGGGCACGCCGCCGGGGTCGAGCTGACCGTGGCCGCGGGCGAGCTCGCACCGTGGCACCCGGGCCGCTGCGCCGAGCTGCGGGTCGGTGACACCGTCGTCGGGCACGCGGGCGAACTTCACCCGAAGGTGGTGGAGGCGCTCGGGCTGCCCGTGCGCACCTGCGCGATGGAGCTCGACCTCGACGCGCTGCCGCTGACCGACGAGCGACCCTCTCCGGTGGTCTCGCCGTACCCGCCGGTGCTGCTGGATCTCGCGCTGGTGGTGGACGCGGCCGTTCCGGTCGCCGACGTCACCGCCTCGGTCGTCGCCGGCGGCGGTGACCTGCTCGAAGACGTCCGTCTCTTCGACGTCTACACCGGTGAGCAGCTCGGCGATGGCAAGCGGTCGCTGGCCTTCTCGCTGCGCTTCCGCGCCCCGGACCGCACCCTCACGGTGGAGGAGGCGACCGAGGCGCGGGACGCCGCCGTCGCGCTCGCCGCCGAGCGCACCGGCGCCACGCTGCGCGCCTGACCCGCTCCCGCGCGAACCCCACGTGGTCCAGCCACGTGGGGTTTCGTGCATTTGGCGGCATCCATTGGGCTAGAGTGCTCTCGGCGGCAGCCGCGAGGGGACGATCGCATGGGCCTGTCCGCTGTGTGACAGCGGCTTACCGCTGTCTGTCCACTGTGGATCCACGACCTGTGGGGGATCTGGTGAGTTCGTCCTCAATCCAAACAAGCGTGCGGCGCGTGGTTGTCGGCACGCTCGCGTTGACAATGCTGGCGACCGGGTGCAGCGGTGACCCTGCACCTCCGCCGTCGCAGCCTCCGGCGCAGGACGGCGGCGCCGCGGCGCCAGTGCCCGCGACGACCGACCTCGGCAGCCTCAAGGCCGACCCGGAGTCGCTCAGGAACATGGCCGAGATGGCCATCTACCGGACCTGGGACCCGTGCGCGCTGCACGACCCGGCGTCGGCGTCGCGGATCTTCGGCGACGCGGTCTCCCTGATCGAGCCGAGCGACTTCGACAGCTGCCTGCTGAAGGTGAACCTGGACCGCACCGGCTCGCGCAACTGGCGGATCTACACCCGTATCGGCTCTCCCCTCCTGGACGACGAGGCCGCCGGTGGCGCCGTGGTCGAGGCGGCGGGGCGGAAGTTCCTCCAGGGCAAGAAGAGCTCCTCCAGCACGCCGGGCTGCGAGTACAACATGCAGACCAGCAAGACGAAGGTGCTCTCGCTCCAGGTCACCTGGGGCGGCATGTCCACGGAGACTCCGCCGAAGGACCCCTGCGCGCTGGCCAAGGAGTACGTGACCGCGGTCGCGCCGTTCTTCGCCAACCCGCCGCTGCGCTCGGAGGCGCAGACCGAGCCGCAGCTGCCGCTGGCGAGCAAGGACCCGTGCGCCCCGCTCAAGGACCTGGTGGAGAAGTTCAAGTCCATGACCGTCGAGGGCGAGCAGCCGTCGGCGATCGTGAGCGGGACGTCCCCCAACACCTGCACCCTGTCGTTCAGCACCAGGTACACCCCGGGTAAGAAGAGCAAGCCGCAGATCTCGGTCGACTACAAGTGGGGCATCGACCCCGCCGAGGGCCTCAGCGGTGGCGCGTCGACGCGCCCGATCCAGGTCGAGGGCAAGCCGGCGCAGGTGGAGGACCACACCGCCCGCGCCCTCGGCGCCTGCATGGTGCGGGTGCAGTACGACCCGATGAAGGTCCCGGCGGTCGACCGGGTGCAGGTGGTCCAGGTGGCCGCCCCCGACTGCCAGACCGCCGAGGAAGCGGCCAAGATCGTGACGAAGGTGGCGCTGGCATGAGGAAGACGACGAAGATCCGCTCGTGGGGTCGATCATCGGTACCGACCGCACTGGCCGTCGCGGCGCTGGGCGCCTCCGTGCTCGCTGGCTGCAGCCCGGAGGTCAAGGGCGTCGCCGAGCCCGTCGGTGGCCCCGGGGCCGCCCCCTCAGCGGGTGACATCCTCATCCAGGCCCCAGGCGGACCGCGGCCGGAGCGCCCGAAGATCCGGCTCGGCGACCAGGTCCCGCCGCCGGACTGGAAGAGCGTCGGCGCGCCCTTCGACACGTGCACGACGCTGAAGTGGGAGGACTTCCCGCAGGAGGCCAGGCCGAAGCAGCCCAAGCCCCCGGAGCTGCAGGTTGTCCGCAAGGGTGACCCGTACAAGACCGCCTGCCGCTTCAGCAGCAACGAGAAGATCAGCTTCGAGGCGCCGACGCCGCCGGACCCCAACAACCCCGCCCCGCCCCCGCCGCCGAGTACCACGGAGCAGCGGCCGCCGGGCTGGAGCCCGATGTTCGAGGTGACCGTCGTGTGGGGCACCGAGTTCTCGGTCGAGGGGCTAGGCGGAACCTCGGCGACGCTCGCGGGCAAACCGGTCGCGTTCAAGGAGACCCAGGTCGGCGGGACCACCGTCAAGGACCCGTTCTGCACGGTGGTCATCAAGCTGAGCAACGGCTCCGCCGGGCTCCAGCTGCGCAACGGCCGCTTCAAGAACACGATGAACACCTGTGAGACCGCGAAGAAACTAGCCGAGACGCTGGCGTCGCGGGTGCAGTGATTCGTCGATGACGGCGCGGAAATCCCAACCACGGCTGGGATTTCCGCGCCGTGTTCGTTGGGCCCGGTGTCACGAGCGCCGGGTCGAGTCCACAAGGGATATGGAGTACTCCGATGAGAACGAACCGAACCGTCGTGGTGGGGCTGGTCTGCCTCACCCTGGCGGTCTCGACGGGATCGGCCAGCGGGGAGGGACTGCTGCGGGCACAGCAGCCCACTCCGAAGGTCACTGACGGGGTGGCGATCCGCCCCGAGGACGAGAAGCGGTTGCCCGCGCTGGCGCGGGCACGCCAGATCGACGCCTGCGCGCTGCTGGACCCCGGCTCGGTGAAGGCGATCTTCGGCGGGGTGCCGAGGGACGTCACGCCGCAGGACCTCGACGGGTGCTCGATGTCGGTGGAGCTGAGCAGCAGCTCCGTCGACGGCTGGAGGATCGCGGTGGAGTCCTCGCAGCTGATGCGCGAGGACCCCGACAGCGAGAAGCTCGAACTGCACGGCAGGACCTTCACCGGCAAGGAGTCCGAGCCGATCGGGGGCCGGCCGGTGAGCAGTTGCACGTGGATGATGCCCACGTCCGAGGGCAGGAACAGCTTCGCCATCAGCCTCAACGTGAGCTGGTCGGGCACCGGCCAGCCACCGAAGCCGCCCTGCGCCCTGGCCAAGGAGTACCTGGTCCCGCTCGCGCCGTACTGGATCACTCCCCCACTCCGTGGGGAAGGCGCCACCAAGCCCGAGCTCGTCCTGGGCACCAAGAACCCGTGCGCCGCGCTGCCCGAGCTCGCCAAGCGCTTCGCGGTTCCCGGGGAGCAGCCCAGGCAGGAGGTGATCGCGCCGTACTCCTGCACCATGACGCTGACCGAGTACAAGCCGGAGACCAGGGCGCCGAGCACCCGGCTCGGGATCAGCTTCGGCTGGTCGACCAACCCGGTGTACCTGACATCGGTGAAGGACTCCTCCTTCCGCGCGGCCACCGTCGCGGGCAAGCCCGCCGCGGTCACCATGAACCCCATCAGCCGGTCGTGTCAGGTGGACGTGCAGTACGACCCCACGACCATCCCCGAGCGGTTCGCGACCGAGCCGACCAAGCGGAAGATGCAGGTGATCACCGTGACCGCCCCCACCTGTGAGGTGGCGGAACCGGCCGCCGAGATCGTGGTCAAGGGGGCGCTGTGAGGAAGACGGCCATGGTGGGGACGCTGCTGTGCGCGGCACTGCTGTCCGGGTGCACCAGCACGATCGTGGGTTCGGCGTCCGCGCCGGGACAGGCGGGCCCCGGGGGCGGTGCGGCCGCAGGACCGCCCGCGCCGCCGAAGCCGCAGCGGCCGGTGATCCAGCTCGGTGACCAGTACCCGGTGAAGGACTGGAAGGCCGCGGGGGCGCCGTTCGACAACTGCACCACCCTGAAGTGGGAGGACTTCCCGGAGGCGACCCGCAACCCCAAGGGCACCCCACCGAAGCTGGAGGCAGTGGAGCCGACCCTGCCGTACACGACGGACTGCCAGTTCGACAACAGCGGCACGATCACCTTCAACCCCGACAGCGACGCCCCGCCGCAGGGCAAGGTCCTGTTCGTGGTGGACGTGGTGTGGGGGCCGGAGTTCGGTCCGCAGTCGTTGAAGAACAGCGTCCCGGTCACCATCGCGGGCAAGGCGGGCGGAATGCGCGAGTCCACCTTCGGCGCGGCCAAGGAGCCGTACTGCTTCGTGGTCGTCCCGCTCGCCAAGGGCGGAGCCGGTGTGGAGGTCCGCAACGGCCGCTTCTCCGACAAGGCAACCGCGTGCGACATCGCGAAGGGGCTCACGGAGAAGCTCCTCTCCCGCGTGCAGTGAACGGATGGGGAGTGCCGTGCGCGGCACTCCCCATCCGTTGCGGTGCGAGTCGTCAGTCCACGTCGAAGCGCGCCGCGAGCCGGGGGAACCGCCGCACCAGGCCGTCCCAGTCGTCGCCGTCGAAGCGCTCCCCAGCCGGTTCCGGGTCGCCGACCGGCACCAGCGGGATCTCGCGCTGGCCGGTCAACCGCTCGTAGGCGTTGCCGGCGGCGTAGATCAGCGACTCGCCGTCGCCGAAGTCCTCGTCGTCGAAGCCCAGCCCGGCGATCGCGTCCGGATCCGCCAGTGCGGCCTCGAAAGCCTTGCGCCCCAACGAGATCAGCCATGACCGGAAGTAGTCGAACCCGTCGTCGCTGCACCCGCCGAGCGCCACGTACGCGGCGGCCCACAGATCCCATCGGTTGGCCCGCTGGTCCTGCTCGTCGTACAACCGCTGGAACTCCACGACCTCCCGCGGGCTCACCGTGGCGAGCCGGTCGGTCAGCCGCTCGGCCTGCTCGTCCACGCCGGAAGCGCCCGCCGCCGCCTCCTCGACCAGCCGCCACATCGTGTTCTCGTCCACCACTCCACCCTCACGCTCGTCCGTGCCTCGCCCGCCGGAAGCTACGCAAGAGGTCTGACACTCCACGCCACCCGCGCGCCAACCTCGGCCATTCGCGGGCTTATGGACGTGCCCGGGGTTGCGAGGAGGTCCATAAGCCCGCGAATGGCGGGGTGTTCTCTTGCGCAACAAGGTGACAAAGCGCGAAAACCCCGACCACGCCAGCACTGTCGCAGCGCGCTCCGACTCCCCGCTACGAGCACGAACCGGGGGCCACAACCCTGGCCATTCGCGGGCTTATGGACGTGTCCGGGGTGATGGGGAGGTCCATAAGCCCGCGAATGGCGAAATTTGGGGGTGGGAGGGGATCAGTGGGGGAGGGGGTAGTGGGGTGGGCGGATGATGTAGGCGATGCCGCCGGGGCCGCCCGCGACGGTGCCGTCGGCCAGGTGGCGCTTGGTGCGCTGCCAGATCGTCTCGAACTGGGCGCGCTTGTAGACGTGGCGCACCGCCTGGTTGTTCGGCGAGGCCGGGTCGTTGGCGATCACGTCACCGTCCTTGGTGAAGCCGACCACCACCATGATGTGGCCCGAGGTGCCGTAGCCCGCGCCGTCGAGCTCGCTCGCCAGGAACGACTGCGAGGTGATCACCGGGATGCCCTGGAGGATGTAGCGCTCCAGCTCCCGCAGCGAGGACAGCCGGGTGATGTGCCCGTCCAGGCCGTAGCTGGAGGCGTAGGCGGTGTTGAACGGCCAGTTGCCCGCGCCCTTGTAGTCGTAGTCCCAGGTGAACCGCGCCGCGTGCGCAACGGCCGGGTCGACGTAACCCGGCTCGATCCACGCCATGTCCTGCCGTGACGGCTTGCGGCCCCAGTACTCCAGCACCATCGTCGAGGAGGTCGGGCTGCACCAGACCTGGCCGCCGCCGCCGTACTCCGGGTACTTGCCGCGGTGGACGTTCTGCGAGTACCTGGGCACCGGCAGCTCCACGCCCCACGCGCCGCCCGCCGGGCTGATGGGGACGGTGAACCGGTCGGGGACCGCTGAGGTCATCGCGCCGACCATGCGCACGTGCGGGCTGGCCTTGCTGCCGGGCAGCCGGTACAGGGTCACCCGCAGCTGGTAGGAGCTCAGCTGCCTGCCGGACTTCGCCTGGAAGCTGTCGACGTCGACGCTGCCGTCCGCGTCGGCCTGGCCGGGCACGCTGGTGCGGTGCACGTCGCCGTCGCCGGAGGCCCACCGGCCCATGACGTACCACTTCGTCTCGGTGCCCGCCGAGGTCTTGCCGCGCATCTCCACCTGCAGCCAGGTGCCCGCCGGGGTGGTCGCGTTCCACGACGCGACCAGCTCCGTGGCGGCGAAGCCCTGCCGGTAGCTCGGCGAGGTCCACCGCGAGTACTCGTACTTCTTGGTGGTCTGGGTGTGCGGGTCGGTGTAGTCGATCGTCCCCTGTGGACGGTGGATGACCAGTCCGCCGCCCGGTCGCAGTGCGACTCCCTCCAGCTGGCCGGAGCGCCACGCGTGCGGGGAGCGCCACTCGTGGAAGTCGGTGGCGGAGTTGCCCGGCCGCGTGTACGGCTCCGGCGATCCGCTCGCGGGCGTCACCGTCATCGAGGTCAGCAGCGCGGTCCCGGTCAGGCCTGCGAGGGCCAGCCGCAGCCAGCGGATCGGGTGGTTGGGCATCGGGAGCTCCCGGAGTCGCTTGTGGTGTCGTCGGTCAGGTGGTGACGGCCCGGGTCCTGCCGGCCGGGCCCTGGTGGTGCCCGCGGTCCACAGCGGTCACCAGGTACGTGTAGGTGGTGCCGGGACGCGTTGTGCGGTCGAGGAACACCGCGTTGCCGCTGGTGTCCGGGCGCACGGTGGCGAGCAGGGCCGGGCAGCCGCGACCCTCCGCCCGGTAGACCGCGTAGTAGGCGGGTTCGGGCAGTGGCCAGCCGACGGGCCGGATCCGCACCCGCTGGCCGCCGTCCGCGCGCTCCACCACCGGCGGCAGAACCGGCTGGCCCCAGCCGGGGACGGCGGCTCGCGGCGGAACCAGCGCGGGCGTGCGGTAGATGTCGGTCGCCAGCCGGTCGCGGAAGCCGAGCGGGTTGGCGAGCACGCTGTGGATCTGGAAGTAGATGTGTCCGGCGACCTCGGGCACGGCGGAGGAGAGCCGGAGCTGGCGCGGCATCTCCTCCGGGTCCATCCACTGTGGAGTGACACCGGTGCCGATGCGGTAGGCGGCCTGGCCGAGGTAGAGCGAGACGCCGGTGCCGCGCACCTCGCGGCTCCACCAGTCGAGCAGCTTCGCGTAGTCGGCCGCGGGGAACCCGATGTTCCAGTAGGTCTGCGGTGCGACGTAGTCGATCCAGCGCTGCCTGACCCACTTCCTGGTGTCGGCGTAGAGGTCGTCGTAGGTCTCGATCCCGGCATTGGTGTCGGAGCCGGTCGGGTCGGTCTTTCCGTTGCGCCACACCGCGAACGGGCTCACGCCGAAGACGACCCACGGCTTGGCCGCCTTGATCCGCGCGGCGAGCTCGCTCACCAGCCGGTCGACGTTGTCCCGCCGCCAGTCGGCCTTCACCGGGAACGTCGCTGCCCCGTGTCTCTTGTAGGTCTGTTCGTCGTCGAGTTGTTGTCCCGCAACGGGATAAGGGTAGAAGTAGTCGTCGAAGTGCACGCCGTCGACGTCGTAGCGGCGCACCACGTCGAGGACGACCTGCTCGACGAGCTCGCGGACCTCGGGCACTCCGGGGTCGTAGTAGAGGCCGTCGCCGTAGCGGAGCACCCAGTCGGGGTGCAGGCGCGCGGGGTGGTTCGGCGCGAGCTTGGTGATGTCTGCCTGCTTGCTGACGCGGTAGGGGTTGAACCACGCGTGGAACTCCAGGTTGCGCGCGTGCGCCTCCTGGACCGCGAAGGCCAGCGGGTCCCAGCCGGGGTCTTTGCCCTGCTCGCCGGTGAGCCAGTGCGACCACGGTTCGAACGGCGAGGGGTAGAGCGCGTCGGCGGTCGGGCGGACCTGGACGAACACCGCGTTGGCCCGGATCTGGGTCGCGCCGTCGAGCAGCTCGCGGTACTCCGCGCGGACCTGGTCGGCGGGCTGGCCCTGCTGCCTCGGCCAGTTGATGTTGCCGACGCTGGCCAGCCACAGGCCGCGCAGGCCCTGCTGCGCCTGGGGTGCGGCGCACCCGCCGAGCGGCTGCTCCGGGGCGGCGGATGCGGGGACGGCCAGCGTCGCCGCGAGTGCGAACGCGTTCAGCAGTGCTGTCAGCGTGGTGCGGCGCCAGCCCATGCGGGACCCTCCGAGTCCGACTGCGGGAATTGTCAGTGATTTTCTTGATCAGCGAAAGGCTTGTAAACAGTTGTCCTGCGGTTGGCGCACGCCGGAGGACCGACCGGCCCAACCCTGCCGCAGTCCGCTTGTGCCCCGCTTGTTGCCTGAGGTCAGCCCAGGGCCGCCAGTGTCGTGGACAGCTCGGACGCCTGCTCCTCCGCGCCCAGCTCCCGCCACAGCTGCCGGGCCAGCGCCAGGTGCGTGCGCGCCGGGTCGAGCCGGCCCGCCGCCTGGTGCAGCTCGCCGAGCGCCTGCGCGGTGCTCGCCTCGCCCCGCCGGTCGCCGATCCGCCGGTGCCCCTCCAGCGCGGTCCGCAGCAGCGCCGCCGCCCTGGCCTCGTCGCCGAGCTGGGCGTGCATGTCCCCGAGCTGCTGGCGGGCGTAGACCTCGCCCTGGGTGTCGCCGATCGCCTCGAAGATGCCCAGCGCGCGCTCGGTCTCCGCGACCGCCGCCGAGGTCCGGCCCAGCGTGAAGTGCAGCCTGCCGAGCTCGTGCAGCACGTGCGCCTCCCGGTGGCGGTCGGCCAACGCCCTGGACAGCCGCAGCGCCGAGGAGAACTCGCCGAGCGCCGCCGCGTGCTTGCCCTCGGCGAGGTGGATCACGCCGAGCACGTTGCGCGCGTACGCCTCCCCGTGCCGGTCCCCGGCGTTGACGAACATCCGCAGCGCCGCCGTGCAGTTGCGCCGCGCCTCCTCGGTGCGGCCGAGCACCCGGTCGACGGCGGCGAGCCCGGACACCGCGATCGCCGCGCCGTGCTCGTCGCCGACCGAGTCGAACAGGCCCCGCGACCGCTGGAACTGCTCGACGGCCTCGGGGTAGCGGTCCTGGTAGAGCGCCAGCTGGCCGAGCCCGCGCAGCAGCACCGCCTCGCCCCACCTGTCGTGGTCCTCCAGCGCCCCGGCCAGGGCCGCCTCGTGGGTGCGGCGCCACTCGTCGAAGTGGCTGCGCAGGTCGAACCATGGCACCAGGCAGGCGGCCAGCTCCTGGGCGGCCCCGCGCGGCCCGTGCTCGACGGCCGCGACCAGCGCCTGCGTCTCCGCGGTCAGCCAGCCGACCGGGTCGGCGGTCACCAGCCGCAGCACGGCCGCCTCCGGGCTCCACCGGGGCGCTGCCCCGGTCGCCGGGGCGAAGATGCTGGTCGGCAGGTGCGCGCAGGCCCGCTCCGCGAGCGTCAGCCAGCCGCCCGCGACGCGCTCCACCGCCGCCTCGCGCTCGGCGGCGGGATCGGCGCGCAGCATCTCCCGCGCGTAGACCCGCAGCAGGTCGGCCATGGCGTAACGGGGCTGTCCCGCGCAGTCCACCCCGGCCAGTCGCAGCAGGTTCGCGTCCACCAGCGCGTCCAGCGCGTCGTCGTAGTCCTCGGTGCCCAGCAGCGCGCCGACCACCCAGCCCGGCTGCGACGGGCCCTCCAGCAGCCCCAACAGCCGCATCGCCCGCGCGGCCTGCGGGTCCAGACCGCGGTAGCTCAGGTCCATGCTGGCCCGCACTCCGAGCTCGCCGAGCCGCAGCTCGTTGAGCCGCCGCGACTCGTCGTCGAGCCGGTCGGCCAGCACCCGCAGCGGCCAGCCCTGCCGCCCGGCCAGCTTCGCCCCGGCGATCCGGATCGCCAGCGGCAGGTGCCCGCAGGCCCGCAGCAGCCGGTCGGCCGACTCGTCGTCGCCGGCCACCCGCTCCTGGCCCGCGATCGAACCGAGCAGCGTGACCGCCTCCGCCGGGGTGAACACGCCGAGCTCGACCTGGTGCGCGCCGGGCAGCTCCGCGATGCGCGAGCGGCTGGTCACCAGCACCGCGCACCCGGCGGTCGCGGGCAGCAGCGGCCGCACCTGCGCCGCGTTCGCCGCGTCGTCGAGCACCACCAGCATCCTGCGGTCGGCCAGCATCGACCGGAACCGCGCGGCCCGCTCGTGCGTGCCCTCCGGCACCGCCGCGCCAGGCACCCCGAGCGCGCGCAGGAACTCCGCGAGCACGGTCCCGGGGTCACGCGGAGCGCGCGAGGTCCCGCCGAGGTCCACGTGCAGCTGGCCGTCCGGGAACCGGGTGCGCGCCTTGTGCGCGGCGTGCGTCGCGAGGGTGGTCTTGCCGATCCCGGGCGCGCCGACCACGATCGCGACCGGCATCCGCCCCGGCTCCGCCAGCACCCCGAGCACCTCGCTCAGCTGGGGCGCGCGCCCGGTGAAGTCCGGGGTGTCCGGCGGCAGCTGGCACACCTGCCTCGGTTCGATCACGCTGACCGAGCTCGGCTCCTCGGCCCGCTCCCCGGAGAGCACGAGCCGGTGCACGTGCCGCAGCTCCGGGCCCGGCTCCACGCCGAGCTCGTCGGCCAGCCGCCCGCGCACCACGGTGTAGGCGTGCAGCGCCTCGGCCCGTCGCCCGCACCCGTGCAGCGCCAGCATCAGCTGCCGCCACAGCTCCTCGCGGAACGGGTGCTCGTCGAGCAGCCCGTGCAGCTCCGCGATGGCGTTGGTGTACTCGCCGGTGGCGATCTGCATCGCCAGCCGCTCCTCGGTCGCGGCCAGCCTGCGCTCGGCCAGCCTGCCCAGCGCCGCCTGCCACCCCGGGCTGGCGGGCAGGCCCTCCAGCGGCCGCCCGCGCCACAGCGACCCCGCCTGCCGCAACAGCTCCAGCGCCCGCTCCGGCCGCCCGGTCGCGCGTTCCCGCTGCGCCTGCTCGACGAGCTGGTCGAAGCGCAGCAGGTCCAGCTCCTCCGGCTCGACGTGCAGGCTGTAGCCGGAGGTCAGCGCCCGGATCCGGTCCTCGTGGCCGTCACCGTCCCCGCGCAGCCCGGACCGCAGCGTGCTGACGTAGGTGCGCAGGTTCGCCACCGCGGACCGCGGCGGCGAGTGCGGCCACAGCACCTCCACCAACAGGTCGGTGGAGACCAGCCGGTTGGGGTTGAGCAGCAGGCTGCCCAGCAGCATCCGAGGCTTGGCTCCGCCGAGGGAGAGCACGCGCCCGCCCGCGGCGACCTCCAGCGGCCCGAGTACCCGGAAGCTCATCTCGGTCGTACCCATGGCCCCACCGCTCCCAGGCTCCGGTTGCCGATGTTCGTAACTCGGTTTGTACGTCGTCACGGCTCCTTCTGGCTGCTTGGTCGTAAACCTTTTCCCACAGTGCTTTTCCGTTGTCCTGTTCGGCTGAGCACAGGATGCACCACCTGGCCTAGCGGCCTCGGTCACACCAGCGTGGCACAAGCGTCCGACAGTTCACTTCGCGCGCGTCGTCCCCCTGCCCTTTCCCCTGCTTGAAAGGACGTGAGGTTCGTGCGAGCACTCGTCGCGACGATGATCCTCTGCGCCGGACTCCTGGTCTGCGCGCCCCCGGCCGCGGAAGCCGCGACCAACTTCCAGCTGCCGTTCCCCTGCGGTCAGACCTGGACCGGCAACTCCAGCAACAGCAGCGCGCACCGGGCCTGGGAGCTCGACCTCAACCGGGGCAGCAGCCCCGACGCCGACCTCGGCGACACCGTGGTCGCGGCAGCGGCGGGCACCGTGGTGACCTCGGCCCACCAGGGTTCGGTCAACGGCTACGGCAACCTCGTGACGATCGACCACGGCGGCGGCTGGATGACCTACTACGCCCACCTCAACGTCCGCTCCGTCACGGCGGGGCAGGCCGTGGCGCAGGGCCAGCGCATCGGGTCCGTCGGCAAGACCAGCCGTCCCGGCAACGCGATCAGCGCCCACCTGCACTTCGAGGTCCGGCAGGGCACCGGCTACCCCGGCAACATCCGCAAGGCCGTGTTCAACGGCACCACCTTCGGCTACCCGACGCAGACCCTGACCTCGAAGAACTGCGGTGGAACCGGTGGAAACCCGTATAGCCCGGACGCGGCGTGCGGCACCGGCTTCAGCGTGATCGACCAGGCCCCCGCGGGCACCGGCGGCACCGTCTACCTGCTCTACGGCGGCGGCACCAACTGCGTGGTCACCATGAAGAGCACCTCGGTGGGCACCGCGTCGCCGGTCTCGGCGTACCTGGAGGTCGAAGGCGGCCAGCGGGAGGCGAACTCCGGCGACTTCTCCTACTACGCGGGCCCGGTGAAGCAGACCGCAGCGGGCAAGTGCGTCCGGTGGGGCGGCTCGGTCGGCAACGCCACCTACGACAGTCCGCTGGAGCACTGCGGCTAGGCCGGCCGCCTCGGTCCGACGTGGTCGGGGTTATCGCGTTTTGTCACCTTATTGCGAAAGGGAGCGCTCTCATTTCGCAACAAGGTGACAAAACGCGAACGAAATGCATGCCTCAGGGGGCCGGGTAAGGGGCCCGTCCGGAGTAACGGCGTCCGAGTAAGGGGTCCAGGGCGGGAACTCACGTGATCATCTGATGTGATCGCCCCGGCCTTACCGCGAACCTCGATCCCGACACCAGGGAGAAGAGGAAAACGCGATGACCAGCGACTGGACCACCGACGCCGTACAGGCCGAGATCGACTACCGCCGCGAGCGGCTCGTCACCGCCCGGCGGCGCGCGGTGAGCACCACCTTCGAGAGCTGGTGGCAGCACCTGGCGGAGGCACGCACCCGAGGGCGACAACAGTCACGAACAGACCAGGTGGGTTCGCCGACAATTCAGCCGCACAGTGTCTGACCACTGTGCAAGCATCCTGGATGTGTCACGCCTAGGGTCCGGGATTCCGCTGGTGGGGCGCAGTTCGCAACTACGGCGACTGCGCTCCGCCCTCCAGCACGCACAACGGGGGACGGCCGCCGCCGTCCTGCTCGCAGGCGACGCGGGCGTCGGCAAGTCCAGGATGGTCGCCGAGCTCTCCGACATCGCCAACGCCGAGGGCGCCCGGGTGCTGATCGGCCGCTGCCTGGACGCGGGCGAGACCGGCCTGCCCTACCTCCCGTACGCCGAGCTGCTCGGTCAGCTCGGCGAGGACGACGTGCACCTGGTCAAGGCCCGCCCCGCGCTCGGCAAGCTGGCGCCCGACCTGGTCGAGGCGCCGCGCCACGTCTCCGGCGCCGACCGCAGGCTCGACCCCGACCTGGGGCAGCTCCAGCTCTTCGACGCCATGCACGGCCTGATCACCGAGCTGGCCACCGAGCGGTGCGTCGTGCTGGTGCTGGAGGACCTGCACTGGGCGGACAGCTCCACCCGCTACCTCACCTCCTTCCTGCTCTCCCGGCTGCGCTCGCAGCGCGTGCTGGTCGTGGCCACCTACCGCACCGACGACCTGCACCGCAGGCACCCGCTGCGCCCGCTGCTCGCCGAGCTGGTCCGACTGCCCGCGGTGGAACGCCTCGACCTGGCCCCCTTCGACGCCAAGGAGGCCCGCTCCTTCGTCGCGCAGCTCGCCGAACGGGACCTGCCCGAGGAGACCATCGCCGAGATCGCGGCGAAGTCCGAGGGCAACGCCTTCTTCGCCGAGGAGCTGGTCGCCGCGTGGGCCGACCGGTGCAACGGCATGCCGACCGGCCTGGCCGACGTGCTGCTGTCGAGGGTGGAGGCGCTCAGCCCGCACGCGCAGAAGGTGGTCCGGACCGCGTCGGTCGCCGGCCGGTGGGTCCGGCACTCCCGGCTGCAGGAGGTCTCCGACCTGGCCGAGGCCGACCTGGAGGCGGCGCTGCGCGAGGCCGTCGCCCACCACGTGCTGGTCTTCAGCGAGGGCGAGGAGCGCTACGTCTTCCGGCACGCCCTGCTGCGCGAAGCGGTCTACGGCGACCTGCTGCCCGGTGAGCGGGTGCGCGTGCACGGCGCCTACGCCAAGCACGCCGCCACCACGCTGGGCGCGCGGGGGTCAGCCGCCGCGCTGGCCCACCACAGCCTGGAGAGCCACGACCTGCCCGGCGCCCTGTCGGCCTCGGTGCTCGCGGCCAAGGAGGCCAAGGACTCCGGCGCCTTCGCCGAGGCGCTCTACCACTACGAGCAGGCGCTGAAGCTGTGGCAGGCGGTGCCCGACCCGACGGAGGTCGCCGGCGTCGACGAGCTGAGCCTGACCAGGAAGGCCGCCTACATGGCCTACCAGGCGGGCGAGGCGGACCGCGCCATCGCCTTCGCCCGCGCGCTCGCCCGGCTCAGCGAGGAACAGGGCGACCGCTCGGTCACCGCGGACTCGCTCCGGATATACGCCCAGTACCTGCTGTTCTCCGCCGACCACAAGCTGACCAAGGCGGCCGAGCTGATCGAGCGCGCTTGGGAGCTGGTCGAGAGCGAGCCGGACACCCCGGTCAAGGCGTGGGTGCTGGCGGTGCGCTGCCGCATCGCGACCCATCTGGACATGCCGGACGAGATCGCGATGGGCTACGCCGAGGAGGCGCTGCGGGTCGCCAAGGCCGCGGGCGCGTCCGGGGCGGAGGCGGACGCGCAGATCTCGCTGGCGATCTTCGACGAGTACGCGGCCCGGCCCAAGAAGGCCAGGGAGCGGCAGCTGATCGCCCGGGACCGCGCGCTGGAGGTCGGCGCGCTCTCGGTGGAGCTGCGCGCCTGGTACAACCTCTGCGTCAACCTCTACGACCAGGGCGAGCTGTCCTCGGCGCTGGCGTTGATCGACAAGTCCGTCGCCCGTGCCGAGCAGGTCGGCCTGACCTGGAGCGCCTACGGCCTGGAGACGCGCCTGCTCCAGGTGGTCGCCCGCTACATGCTCGGCGACTGGGACGGCGCGGAGGCGGCCGCCGAGCTGCCCGGCCGCGCGGTCCCCGACCTGGCGGCGGCCGAGGTCGCGGCGGCGGGCCTGCACGTCCAGGTCGGCCGGGGCCACTACGCCGAGGTGCGCGCGATGCTGCGCCAGTTCGGCGAGCAGTGGCGGCGGGACCCGCTCACCACGGTGCTGACCGACCCGTGCGTCGCGGAGATGGAGCTCTGGCGCGGCCGCCCGGCCGAAGCCGCGGGCCGCATCGCCAGCGCGCTGCGGGTGCACCGCGAGTACGACGAGTGGGGCGCGCGCGGGATCTGGCTCGGCTCGCTCGGCGTCGTCGCGCACACCGAGCTCGCCAGGCAGGCGCGGCGGAACAAGAACACCGCCGCCGAACAGGACGCGGTGGCCAACGGCATGGAGATGCTGGAGTTCGTCCGCGACACGGTCCGCTTCGGCAGGCCGCGCAGCGGCGAGCTCGGCCCGGAAGGCCGCGCGTGGGTGGCCAGGACCGAGGCGGAGGCGCTGCGGCTGCGCGGCGAGAACGACCCCGACGCGTGGCGCGAGGTGGTGCAGGCCTTCGGCTACGGCCACGTCTACCAGGAGGCGATCGCCCGCTGGCGGCTGGCGGAGGCGCTGCTGCTCGCGGGCGACCGCGACGCGGCGGGGGTCGAGCTGTGCCTGGCGCACGCGGTGGCCGACCGCCTCGGCGCGGTCCCGTTCCGCGACGCGCTGCGCCAGTTCGCCAAGCGCGGCAGGCTGACCCTGGACGGCGCGACCACCCCGGAACGCCCGACGCTCAACCCGCTCACCCCCCGCGAACGCGCGGTGCTGACCCTGGTGGCCAAGGGCAACACCAACCGCCAGGTCGGCGAGAAGCTCTACATCAGCGAGAAGACGGTGAGCGTCCACCTCACCCGCATCATGTCCAAGCTGCGGGCGGGCAGCCGCACCGAGGCGGTCGCGGCGGCCTACGAACGCCAGCTCCTGACCTGACCGGCGCTACTTGGCGTCGGCGTAGCAGTCGACGACCTTGGCCTCCAGCGGGAAGCGGACGGGGGTGTCGCCGAAGAGCAGGCGGGTCGCGGTGACGGCGGCGTCGTGCACCGCGACCACGACCTTCTCCGCGTTCTCGGCGGCGCAGTGCACGATCACCTCGTCGTGCTGGAAGAACACCAGGTCCGCCCGACCCATGTCGTGCAGCGTCGCACGGAGGCTGGCCAGCATCGCCAGTGCCCACTCCGCCGCCGTCGCCTGCACCACGAAGTTGCGGGTGAAGCGACCACGGGCCCGCGCCGCCGTCAGGGCCTTGCGTTCCTCCGCCGCGCCCTCGGCGACCGCGAACGCGGGTTCGGAGCCCTCAAGCGCGACCGACACCGACGCCGGGGGACAGGTGCGGCCGAGGTGGGAGCGCACCAGCGCGCCGCTCTCGCCGAGCTGTGCCGCGTGCTCGACGTAGCCCATCGCGGCGGGGAACCGCTGCCGCAGCGTCGCCAGCAGCGGGCCGATGCCACCCGAGGTCTGCCCGTAGAGCGCGCCCAGCATGCCCAGCTTCGCCCTGGCCCGGTCGCCCTCGAACGCGTCGGCGGCCAGTGCCGCGTACAGGTCGCCGTCACCGGCCGCCGCGGCGAGCCGGTGGTCGCCCGCCATCGCCGCCAGCACCCTCGGTTCCAGCTGGCTGGCGTCGGCGACGACGAGCTTCCAGCCCGCGTCGGCGATCACCGCGCCGCGGACCTTGCGGGGGATCTGCAGCGCCCCGCCCCCGCGCGTCGCCCACCGCCCGGACACCACACCGCCCGGGACGTACTCGGGGCGGAAGCGGCCGCCGTGCACCCAGGACGCCAGCCAGGACCAGCCGTGCGCCACGTGGATCCGGTAGAGCTCCTTGTACTCCAGCAGCAACGGCACCGCCGGGTGGTCTACCTCGCGCAGCACCCAGGAGCGGGTCGAGCTGAGCTTGAAGCCCGCCTTGGCGAAGGCGCGCAGCACCTCCGCGGGAGAGTCCGGGTGCAGCCGGTGGTCGCCGAATGCCTGGCTGATCCGCTCGGCCAGCTCGCCCAGCCTGCGCGGGGGAGCGCCCACCGCCGAGCGCGGGCCGAGCATCTCCACCAGCAGCGCGTCGTGCACGTCGGCCCGCCACGGCAGCCCGGTCCCGCCCATCTCGGTCGCGACCAGCGCGCCGGCCGACTCCGCCGCCACCAGCAGCCGGAAACGGCCGGGCAGCGCCACCCCGGCGATCCGCCGCTGCTGGTCGGCGTGCACCTCCACCAGCGCGGCCATCGGGTCCACCCCACCCGGCAGCGCCGCCTCCCCGGTGTCGAAGAGCATCGGCTGGAGCTGCTTGGTCCTCGGCGGCGGGTCCTTCGGCACCGGCCAGCCGCGCAGCCGCGCCAGCGCCGCGGCCAGCCCCCTCGGCTCGCCCCAGCGGCCCGCGTGGCCGAGCAGCAGCGCCTCGGTCAGCTCCACGTCGTGGCAGCGGTCCACCCGCACGCCCCCGGCCAGCAGCTTCTGGTAGGTCTCGGCCGTGCTCGCCCACACCCAGCGCGGCCGCTCGGTGTGTTCGCGCTCACGCACGGCCGCCACCGCGTCGGGGACCCGCTCCACCGCCCCCGCCGCCTCGCCGTCCTCGGTGAGCGGGCACAACAGCCCGCCACCGTCCGAAGCCACCACCAGCGCCACCCGCACGTCCCGGATTGTGCGCCGCCCCACCGACAGTCGGTTGTCGGTGTCGTGACCTAGTGTGGTGACATCGGAACTTGGTCGACCTTCCGAAGCAACCTTCGGGCCACCTGCAACGACCTATACACAGGGGGAGAGTCGATCCGCGCCGCCCGTCACCGGGCGCGCCCTTCGCGAGGACGCGAAGCCCGTGGTCCTTGTTCGGCCAGCAGTCGTTGGAAGGGGTTGTCGAGAAGTGGTTGCCGCCCGTGTGACGGGACTGGCGAAGTTGCTCGGGTTGTGCGTCGTGGCCGGGGTCCTGGTCGCGGCGGTGTTGTTCCCCGTAGTCGGGGGAGTCGGCCTGATGTCCAACCGCGCCAGCGAATCCGTTGACCAGATCTCCTCCGACCTGGTCAGCGTCGACCCGCCGCAGGTGACCTCGGTGCTCGACAAGAACGGCAAGGTCATCGCGTCGCTGTTCGAGCAGGACCGCACGATCGTGCGCAGCGAGGACATCTCGCCGAACATGAAGGCCGCGATCGTCGCCGTCGAGGACCGCCGGTTCTACGACCACAACGGCGTGGACTGGCAGGGCATCTTCCGCGCGGCCGTGGACAACGTGGTGCAGGAGGGCGACGGCGGGGGTGGCTCCTCGCTGACCCAGCAGTACGTCAAGAACTACCTCGCCTACGTCGTGGCCAGGACCGACGACGAGCGCGGCAAGGCCACGGAGCGCAGCATCGCGCGCAAGCTCCGCGAGGCCCGCATCGCGCTGCAGCTGGAGCGCGAGGTCAAGGACAAGGACGAGATCCTCACCCGCTACCTCAACATCGTGCCCTTCGGCGGCCAGATCTACGGCGTCGCCAGCGCGGCCCGCACCTACTTCAACACCTCGCCGAAGGACCTGACCATCCCGCAGGCCGCCTTCCTCGCTGGTCTCGCCAACCAGCCGAGCCGGCTCAACCCGGTGAACAACCCCGAGGGCGCGGTCAAGCGGCGCAACTGGGTGATCGACAAGATGGCCGAGAACAAGGCCTTCCCGATCTCCGACCCGGCCAAGCTCAAGCAGGAGGTCGACAACCTCAAGGCCACCGAGCTGGGCACCCAGAACCCGCTGCGCACGCTGTCCAACGGCTGCGTCGGCACCGGCGGCGGCAACGTCAACGGCTTCTTCTGCGCCTACGTCGTGGACTACCTGCAGAAGGCGGGTATGTCGCTCGAACAGATCAAGCGCGGCGGCTACACGATCAAGACCACGCTCGACCCGGTCGCGACCGAGGCCGCCAAGAGCGCGGCGGAGGGCGAGGTCTCCAAGACCACCGACGGCATCGCCAACGTGATCGCGGTCGTGCAGCCCGGCAAGGACAAGCACCGCGTGGTGGCACTGGCGGCCAACCGGGACTACGGCATCAAGCAGGACCTCGGCCAGACCTCCTACCGGCTGCCCAGCGACGTGGCGAAGTTCGGCGCGGGCTCGATCTTCAAGGTGTTCACCGCCACCGCGGCGATGGAGGAGGGCAAGGCGGGCATCAACACCTCCATCCCGACCCCGCCGACCTACACCTCGCCGGTGTACAAGAACGGCGGCCGCGGCTACACCGTGAAGAACGCCGGTGAGTACGGCGAGTCCATGTCCCTGCAGCAGGCGCTGGCGCTGTCGCCGAACACCGGCTTCATCTGGCTGGAGGAGCGGGCCGGGCTGGGCAACGTGGTCGACATGTCGATCAAGCTCGGCCTGCGGAACAGCATGCAGGGCGTGAACAACGCGGGCACCAAGCCCAACCCGGACAGCAAGAACCGGCAGTACAAGCTGACCCAGGAACAGCTGATCAAGCAGGACAACTCGGGCTCGTTCACCCTCGGCGTCACCCCGGTCAGCCCGCTGGAGCTGGCCAACGTCGGCGCGACCCTGACCTCCGGCGGGGTCTGGTGCCCGCCGAGCCCCATCGAGCAGATCCTCGACCGCTCCGGCAAGCCGGTGCCGTTCACCGAGGCCGGGTGCGAGCAGGTGATCAGCCCCGACCTGGCCGCCAGCATGGCGCAGGCGCTGAGCAAGGACGACCAGGGCAACGGCACCTCGGCCGCCGCGGCGAGAGCGGCGGGCTGGGACCGCCCGATGCTCGGCAAGACCGGCACCACCCAGGACCACAAGTCCGCGGGCTTCCTCGGCGCCACCCCGCAGTACTCCGGCGCGGTGCTGACCTTCAGCGACAGCGACTCGCCGCGCCCGATCTGCGACGGCGCCCAGCCGTACCTGTGCCGCAGCGGCAACATCTACGGCGGCAAGGTCCCGGCGCGGACCTGGTTCGAGGCGATGAAGAAGATCCACAAGGACAAGAAGCGGGAGGAGCTCCCGCCCGCGGCCCCGAGCTTCATGAACTGACGGCGACCCGAACTCGAACTGGGCCGGCACCAGGGTTTTCCTCCCAGAAAGCCCGGTGCCGGCCCAGTTCTCGTGTCAGCGCCCGTGGCGGCTTTGACGCCACCCTTTCTACGGCCTCACCCGTCCCAGCCGCGTGCGTCGAACGGGTTAACGCCTGGGGCGGATGCCGGTCAGCTCCGGCTCAGCCACGGCAGCCGCAGCGACAGCAGCCGCATGGTCACCGCGTCCAGCTGGTGCTGGGCGTCCCGGCGCAGCGCGTCCTGGGCGGGGCGCACGCGGCGCTTGCCCTCGAAGTACGCGCCGTTGACGTCCTGCTGGGTGGTCGCGGCGTGCAGCACGTGGTCGGCGCCCGCCGTCGGGGGCGCGCCGGAGAAGCCGTAGGTGGCCCGCAGCAGCTTCGTCTCGATCGCGCCGGGGTCCACGCTGACGGCAGCCGTCCGGGTGTCGGCGAGCGCCGTGGCCAGCGAGCACGTGTGCACCGCGAGCGCCAGCTTGGACCTGGCGTAGGCGATCTTCGGGTGATGTGCCACCGAAGGCCACATGTTCGGCCACGCGAACCGGACCGCGCGGTGTTGCGCGCAGGACAGGTTCACGATCTTGCTGGAGTCGCTCGCGCGCAACGCGCCGAACAGCCGCGCGGTCAGCAGCACCGGTGCCAGGTAGTTCACCTGGAAGGCCGGCTCATGACCGTCGTGGCTGCTCGCGCCAGGGTGACCGCCGGGGATGGCGGCGTTGTTGATCAACAGGTCCAGCGTCTCCAGCCGGTCCAGCACCGCCTCGGCCAGCCGCTCGACCTGCGCGAGGTCGGCGAAGTCGGCCAGCAGCGGGATTACCGAGGTGCCGGGGTTGGCCGGGGCCAACTCCCTGGCGAGGGCCTCCAGCGCGTCGGATCGACGCCCGTGGATCAGCAGTGTGTCGACCAGTCCGGCCAGCCGGCGCGCGGTCGCCCTGCCGATGCCGTCCGTCGCGCCGGTGACCAGTGCGGCGGTGATGCGGGTCACCGGTCGGGACTCGCATGCTCCGAGCCGATCGTCCACCGGGGTTCCTCGACTGTCTCTTGCATCTCGCAATGGCTATTTATGGTTTTCCCGACTGTGCGGTGGGAAAGCGGCGCCCACCAAACATGAAAAAGATATGGATGTGCCTTTCTGGAAGGGGATGCGCCTGCGGGAGCTGTGAGCATTTTCGGACGCCTCATGGCGTTCGTCGTCATCCGCGCGCCCCCGCCGCTCCGATGCGCTCCGAGGCGGGGGGATGGATGTTTGCGCAGCTAAGCACCGCTGTGGCGAGCGGTGTCGTCGCAGGAACACGACGGGCTGGCGATGTATTCGGGGAAATCACGGACCACAACTCCAAATTGAATTGCGTACCAGGCGAGAGGGTGGCCTCGGGTTGGCCGCCCATTCCTCGGCCTGGCATCCCCTAATCGTGCTCTGTGAAGGCACTCGCCAGAACCGCCGCCGGAGTGAGGGAAAACTGCGGCCGTTCGACCTAGTCCGTGCTACCTCGGTCGGCCGTGCCCCGAGAAACACGAATGCCAGCACCCCCGGCCGGACCGGCCGGGGGTGCTGGCATTCGTGGTCGGGGTGGGGTCAGCGCGGCTCCGCGGGCCGGGCCGCCGCGTGCACGGTCGGTGGCCACTCCTCCGCGTCGAGCAGTCCGAGGGCGTAGGCGTGCGAGACCAGCGCGGTCCTGCTGGGCGCCCGCAGCCGGCGGCGCAGCACCGCCAGGTGGTAGTCGATGCTCTGCCGGGACAGGTTCAGCGCCCGGCCGATCGCGGCGTTGGAGTCGCCGATCGCGACCCGCTCCAGCACCCGCGCCTGGACCTCCGACAGCAGCGGGGTGGACCCGGCCATCGTGGCCCAGCGCATCTGCCGCACGGCCTCCACGGCGAAGACCACGGAGGCGGGCTGGCCGTCCGGGCTGCGCGAGACCGAGGCGGTGAAGCGGACCTCCACCGGCGGCTCGGTCTTGCGGTCCAGCAGCACCCGCGCGCGGTGGCTGGGGATCTTGCCGCCGAGCAGGTCGCCCCACCACGCGCCGCACTGCGGGTTGTGCCGGTTGAACAGCAGCGTGCCCGCGGTCGCGCCGCGCAGGTCGTGCAACTGGCGGCCGAGCAGCTCGCACAGCGCCGGGTTGGCGTCGCTGACCGTGCCGTCCGGGTCGCACACCAGCACCGGGATCGTGGAGCGCTCGGCGACCGCGCGGTGCCGCTCGCGCATCTGGAACAGCTCGCGCTTGGCGCGCATCTGCTCGGTGAGGTCGAGGTAGAACCCGGCGACGAAGGCCCGCCCGTTGCGGGAGCGGACCGCCGCGAGGTAGCCGGCGACGTGCCGGGTCCTGCGGCTGTTCAGCCGCAGCGCGAACCGGTGCGGCCGGATGATCGTGGTCTCGCAGGCCCTGGTCAGCATCTCCGCGTCCAGCCACTGCTGCTCGCCTGCGAGGGCGCGCGGGCCGAACTCGTCCATCGGCGCGCCGATCATGTCCGACGCCGACCGGTCGTAGAGCGCGGCGTAGGCCTGGTTGACCCAGCGGTACCTGCCGTCGGGGTCGCGCACGCAGACGGCCACCGGGCCGTGGGTGATCAGGTGGACGAGCAGGCGGTACACCGCGGGCTCGTCGAGCACGGGGGTGTTGTCCTTGCGCGCCATCGCGTCCATCGGGCGGCTCATCGGGACCCACCTCCGCGCGGGCCCGCCTGTGCCGGCAGCGGCACCGACAGCGTCGTCGTCATCGCGCGGCACGGGCCCCCACCCGCACGCCTCACCAGCGTCAACGTCGTGTTGCGCGTCGACATAGCCCACCTCTCCCACGCGACCGGGCCACCGGCCTAGTGGCTCGGCGCCACTCGGCGCATCAGATACCGACCAACCGGTATCCAAACGCCAAGACCTCTCCCGTGTCAATCACCGTGCGTGAGTGATCGGTTCGTCACCGCGACGCGGACGTGGTCACGGCCTTGCCCGAACGGGGACTCAGCCGGCGGGGCTGACCATCCTCGGCCGCTCCAGAGAAGGCGGGTCCAGCCGCAGGTCGTGCCCGGCGCCGTCGGGGCGGATGCCCGGCAGGAAGCACACCCAGAGATGTCTTATCCGGTCGATCATGTCCTTGCGGCCGGTCAGCGACTGCGCGACGAGCTGGATCCCGGTGAACACGCCGACCAGCAGCTCGGCGGTGGCGGCGAGGTCGAGCCCCTCCCGGACGTCGCCCTGCTGGCGGGACTGCTCCAGCAGCGTGTCGACGGCGCTGATCCAGCCGGAGAAGGCGCGGCGCGGCTCGGGCTCGTCGAACTCGGACTCGAAGACCAGGCGCACGGCGGCGCGGATGACCGGGTCGCCCACGAGCTGGCTGCCGAACTGGAACGACAGGTCGACCAGTGCCTGGAGCGCGCGGCCGTCGCTGCCGACGAGCAGGCTCTCCACCGAGGGCGGCCAGCCGCGGTAGTGCTCCTCGATGACCGCCAGCGCGAGCGCGTCCTTGGACGGGAAGTGGAAGTAGAGCGCGCCCTTGGTCACGCCCGCGGCCTCGCACACGTCCTGCAGGCTCGTTCCCCGGAAGCCCTTGTCGTCGAAGGTCGTCGCCGCGGCTTTGATCAGCTTGGCACGGGTCAGCTCAGCCCGTTCCTTTTTGCGCATTGGCGCTCTCCATCATGCTAATCGGGGAAAGCTCGCATACCTACCGGCCGGTATGCTAAACGACCCCGGACGCGTCCCCCGCCAGGGACTGAGGTGCTATTCGATGACGTCTTTCGCTGAGAACGTGCTGGGTTGCCGTAGTGACCTTCTCCAATCGATACCAGACCCGCCAAGTGCGCTATTCCACAGCACCGTGGACCGCAGGCTCGTGCACCGCGCCGCGGTGTGCGAGGTCCTGCCGACCTGCTGGGCCCGGGTCGACCGGGATCGCTACATGATCGGTGCCCAGTGGCCACGAGACCATAGTTTCTACCGTCCCGTGTTGCCTCACCTGCACGATCCCCTCCTGGTGCTGGAGACCGTGCGACAGGTCGGGCTGCTCGTCGCGCACGTGGGCGCCGAGGTGCCGCTCGGTCATCACTTCGTCATGCATGCAATCGGCTACGACGTGGATCCGGGGTTGTTGCGCCTCGGGCGCGAGCCCGCCGACCTGACGATCGACGTCACCTGTCAGGTGCATCGGCGTCGCCCGACTGGAGCCGTCCGGCTGGGTGTCCTGACCCGGATCGCCCGCGGCGGCGACGTGCTCGGCACGGGCTTCGGCGAGATGACCTGCCTGCCGCCCGAGCTCTACCGCAACCTCAGGGCCCGCAGCGTTTCCCCAGGTGAAGTGCCAGATCATGACCTCCCCTCTGTCGAGCCGCGCCGGGTTGGCCGGTACCGGGCGGAGGACGTGGTGATCAGTCCCGGTGGCGTGCCGTCCCGGTGGTTAATCCGAGTGGACCGCGATCATCCGGTGCTCTTCGATCATCCGCTCGACCACGTTCCGGGGATGCTGGTGTTCGAGGCCATGCGCCAGGCACTTGCCTACACGGAACGCGGGATCGTGCCGCTGGGCTGCCGCGCGGAGCTGAGCAGGTACGTCGAGCTCAGCCCGCCCGCGAGCATCGCGCTGCGACCCGGCGGCGGCGATCCGGTCTTCGATCTCGAACAGAACGGGAAAGCGGCGGGACGGGTCGCCTGGTTTATGTCGCCGGGCGCCGCGCGGGACGTTCCCGGTCCGCGCCGCTAATGCGTCGGTGGAGTCGATCTTCATCATTCGGCGGGCGGTTCATGTTTGCCGCATCCGGTGAATTGGATCGCGATTCGATGCCAATTTTCCGGACTGGACTGTTGCCCTTTCCTCGCCGGTGGTCTAGAGAGCCGTCGCCGCCAGCTCGATCGTGTCGGCGGCGGTGTCGGCGTGCACCGAGAACCTGAGGTAGCCGGGGCGCGCGGTGGCGACCACGCCGCGCCGGGCCAGCTCCGCGGTGACCGACTCCCACCTGGGCCCGTCGAGCCGGACCGAGACGATGCCCGCCCGCCCGCCGGGGCTGTCCGGGGTGAGCAGGTCGGCTCCTGCCGCGCGCAGCCGGTCGACCAGCAGGTCGGCGTTGGCGGTCACCGCCTCGGCGACCTCGCGCTGGCCCGCCCGCTCCAGCCGCTCCAGCGAGGCCAGCAGGCCGGTGATCGCCAGCGGGTTGAGCATCGTCATGGTCACGCGGCCCGCGTCGTCCACGGCCGGGTGCTGCGTGGCGTCGAAGACCGCGCGGTCCTGGACGCCGGACCACCCGGTGAGCCCGTCGGTGAGCCGGTCGAGCGCCTTCGGTGACGCGGCGAACACCGCGGCGCCCCAGCCGGAGCGCAGCCACTTCTGGCCGCCCGCCACCACCACGTCGGCGAGGTGCCAGGGCTGGTCGCTCACGCCGAAGCCCTGGATCGCGTCGACCACGAGCAACCGGTCGCCGACCGCCTCGCGCAGGCCGGGCAGGTCGGCTCGGCGGCCGGTGCGGTAGTCCACGGCGCTGACGGTGACCGCGACCGTGTCGGGGCGCAGCGCCGCGGCCACCCGCTCCGGGGACGCGTCGCCGTCGGGGTTGTCGAGCAGGTCCACGGTGAGGCCGCCGCGCTCCTGGGCGCGCAGCCACGGGTAGACGTTGGCGGGGAAGTCGTGGCGGGGCACCAGCACCCGGCCGGGCCCGTCCAGCCCGAACGCGACGTGGAACAGCCCCGCGCTCGTGGAGGGCACCAGGGTGACGCCTTCCCTGGAGAAGCCGGTCAGCCGGGCGGCGACTTCGGCCGCCCTGCCCTCGCGGTCGTGCAGCTCGTCGACGACCCCTGGCGCTCCGGTCGCGGCGAGCCGGACCGCGTCCAGCAGCGCGTCGCGCACCTCCGGCGGCGGTGGGCCGAAGCGAGCGTGGTCCAGATAGTGCTCACCGGTCCGCGGGGTGGTGGCCCGGACGGCTCCGGTCTCTTCGGTGTTGGCGTTGGTCTGTTGGGGCACGGCGTAATCCTCACGCGGGGTGTCGCGAACGGGAGCACGGGGACGGTCAGTGTCCCCAGTGGTCTGTTCGGGGTCGTCGGCATCCACTCGGCCTATCCCGCGGCCTCACGCCTTGTGTCCACTGTGGAGTATCGGCTGTTCGGCGGACCGTGGTTCGTGACCGTTATGCCCGATCGGACGCGTTGACTGGGCCCAGGATCGCGCGGTTGCATGATTTCCAACCGATGTGTCCGTCCGCGAGAAACAGACCTCATTCCCCGGCAACGCCGCCGGGGGACTCCGAGGAGGCCGCATGACTCCGGAGAATCCCGTGCTCGGCAGACGCGGTGTGGTCATGGGGCTGGGTGGCCTCGGGGCGCTGGCGCTCCTCGGCGGGCTGCCCGCGTCCGCGGCTCCGGTCGCGGAGCGGGAGAAAGGGCCGCTCGACCTGACGTTCCGGGTCACCGACCAGTTCCGGCCGTTCGCGTTGATCGCTCCCGGCTTCGGCCAGTTCGACACCGCGACGCGACGGGACCGCATCGGGCTCCGGGCGCGGGGCGCGCGGATCGGTGACGACGGGACCGTGGGGCTGGCGGGGGACACCCTGCTGGTCACCCCGGTGGGTCCCCGCGCGCCGTTCTGCTCGGTGCTCGTCGAGGTCACCTCGCTCGACGCCGGTGCGAGCGTCGTCGCGGGAATCGCCTCGGACAAGGGAAACTCGGTGCTCGTCCGGTACAGCGCGGACGGCAGGGCGACCATCGAGGTCACCGTCGGCGGCACCAGGACCGTGGTGGACAGCGCGAGCCGTCCGCTGTCCGCGCCGTTCCGGCTGGCGTTCGTGCTCAACGAGAACGCGGTCACGGTGCTGGCCGACCCGACGAACAGCGGCACCGGGTGGGTGCCGCTGGTCACCGAACGGGACAAGGTCTCGGCCCTGGTCGACCTGCGGAGGCCGGAGCGGCTCGGTTCGCTGCGCTACGCCTTCGGCGGTTCCGGGTCCAGCGCGCTCGGCCGGGTCCAGGCGGGCTACTTCGGTCAGGCGGGGCTGCGCGACGGGCACCTGGTGCAGACCGCCGACGGCCGCCCGCTGATCCGCGACAACAAGATCTACTTCACCTTCACCAGCGCCGGGCTCGGGTTCTTCCAGCAGGCGCACTGGGGCGTGTGGGCGATGGACATCGCCAACCCGAGTCGGTTGGAACAGGTGTCGCAGCTGTTTTTCCTACGCGATGGGGTGATCGTCGGCGACCACGCCGGTCAGGTCGTGTACGACGAGCGCAGAAACCGGTACATCGTGGCGATGAGCACTTGGGGCGACTTCGCGTTCAACGGCGTTCACGTGCGCCACGTGGAGACCTCGGCGAACGTGCTCTCCGGTGTGCACGTGCTGCGCACCGAACGGTTCCCGCTGCCGACGGCGGTCAGCGCGTGGGACCCCTCCCTCACCAAGATCGACGGGCGGTGGCACGTGGCGTTCGTGGAGAGCCCGCGACAGTCGCCGACCTTCGAGTTCCACCCCGCGCTCGCCGTCGGCCCTCGCGGCGGCGCGTACCACCAGGACCTGGTGCTGCGCGGCGCGGACACCACATTGGACCAGGCCGAGGGCACGATCATCCAGCGGGTCGGCGGGCGGTGGTACCTCTTCGCCAGCGACGGCGACGCCCGCCAGTACCGGGTCTACGACCTCGCGGACATGAAGCACCTCGGCGCGCTGGACGCGCCGTACCGCACCAACATCCCGCACCCGCAGCTGGTGGAGGTGCCCGTGCCGGGAGGAACGCGCTGGTGGCTGGTGACCTTCGACGGGACGCAGTACGCCGAGGGGGTCCTCGGCTACGGCGGGCACGGCGACGTGCTGGTGATGCGGGAGCAGCCTGGCTGAGACGAACGGTGGAAAAGGCGGGCCGCGCCCGCGCTGTGACCGAGTGACGCTTGACACACACCGGGGCCGGTCCTAGCGTCCGCAGTAATCGTTTTCCCGTTAACGGCCTGTTTACTTCACGGGTGGAGCAGGTTATGGCCAACGACCCCCCGACGCTGGTCCGGCTGACCGGCATCGGCAAGCGGTACGGCGGCGTAGTTGCCTGTCAGGACGTGGATTTCGACGTCCGCGCCGGCGAGGTGCACGCGCTGCTCGGTGAGAACGGCGCCGGCAAGTCCACGCTGATGAAGATCCTCTCCGGGGACATCACCGACCACACCGGCGAGGTGGCCGTCGAGGGCGCGGCGGTGCGCTTCGGCGGCCCCGTCGACGCTCAGCGCGCCGGGATCGGCATGATCCACCAGGAGCTCGACCTGGTGCCGGGGCTCTCCGTCGCCGAGAACCTCTACCTCGGCCGCGAACCGCGCACCCGGATCGGCACCGTCGACGCGGCGCGGATGCGCGGCTGGACCCGGGACCTGTTGCGGCGCATCGGGATCGACCTCGACCCCAGACGCCCCGTCGGTGAGCTGCGGGTCGGTGAGCAGCAGCTGGTGACCATCGCCCGCGCGCTGTCGCTCGACGCCAAGGTGCTCATCATGGACGAGCCCACCTCCGCGCTCTCCAGCGCCGAGGTGGAGCGGCTGTTCCTGGTGATCGAGGAGCTGCGCCGCTCCGGGGCGGGCGTGGTCTACATCTCGCACCGGATGGACGAGATCGGCCGCGTCGCCGACCGCGCGACGGTGCTGCGCAACGGCCGTGTCGTCGAGGAGTTCGACGCCAGGCGGATGACCGCCGACCAGGCCGCGGAGGCGATGGTCGGCCGGCCGGTGCGAACGCTTTTCCACACCTCGCACGGGGAAGTCGGTGCGGAGCTGCTGCGGGTGGAGGACCTGGTGGTGCACCCGCGCCGCCCGCGTCCCGGCCGCAGGGAGCCCGCTGGGATCAGCCTGACCGTGCGGCGCGGCGAGATCGTCGGGCTTGCCGGTCTGCTCGGGTCCGGCCGCACCGAGCTGCTGGAGACGTTGTACGGGGCGGGGTCCGCCGGTCGCCGGGACGGCCGTGTGCTGCTGGAGGGGGTGGACGTGCGGCCGAGGGGTCCGCGCGCCGCGCTGGCCGGGGGCATCGCGTTCGTGCCGGAGGACCGGCGGGCCAGCGGCCTGGTGCTGGAGCACTCGGTGCTCGCGAACACCGTTCTGTCCATTGTGGACAAGTTGCGGACCGCGGGCGTGGTCGTGTCCAGGCGCGCGGAGCTGGCCAGCGCCAAGGAGAGCGCGGATCGCTTGCGGGTCAAGCTCTCCTCGCTGTCGGACCCGGTCGGCACGCTCTCCGGTGGCAACCAGCAGAAGGTCGTCTTCGGCCGGATGCTGCTGACCGAGCCCAAGCTGCTGCTGCTCGACGAGCCGACGCGCGGCGTGGACATCAACGCCAAGGCCGAGATCTACCAGCTGCTCGGCGAGATCGCCGCACAGGGCATCGGGGTGCTGCTGGCGTCCTCGGAGCTCGCCGAGCTGATCGGCGTCTGCGACCGGGTGGTCGTGCTCAGGGGAGGGCGGAACGTGCGGGAGCTGCGCACCAGTGAGATCGGGGAGGCGGAGCTGCTGGCCGCCACCATGGGCGAGACGGCAGTGGGGGGTGCGCGATGACCGCGGAGCACACCGTCGAACGGAGCGGCCGCAAGGACGTCAGGGAGCTGCTGTTCTCCTTCCAGAGCTTCTTCGGGCTGATCGCGGTCTTCGTCGCCGCGATCGCGTTCTCGCCGAGGCGCAACGGCGAGATCCTCTTCCTCAGCAGCGAGAACCTGTTCAACGTGGTGCGCGCGGTCTCCGAGATCGGCATCATCGCGATCGGCATGACCTTCGTGATCCTGGTCGGCGGCATCGACCTCTCGGTCGGCGCGGTCGTCGGGCTCTCCGCGGTCGGCTCCGCGGTGCTGCTGGTCAACGACGACCTCGGGGTGTTGCCCGCCGTGCTGACCGTGCTGGCGATCGGCCTGGTCTTCGGTCTGCTGCAAGGAATGGCGAGCGCGCTGTTCGGCATCCAGGCGTTCATCGTCACGCTGGCCGGGCTCCAGATAGCCAGGGGCCTCGCCAGGATCTGGTCCGACGGGCAGGGCGTCGCCATCGCATACGGGGACGGGCCGAACGAGGCCCCGCTGACCTTCTCCCTGCTGGGGGAGCGGACTTTCGGTGGTGTGGTGCCGATTCCCGCGCTGATCTTCGCGGGGCTGGCGGTGCTGGCCGTGCTCTTCCTGCGCACCAGCGCGTTCTCCCGCCACCTGTACGCGGTGGGCGGCAACGAGAAGGCCGCGCGGCTCTCCGGTGTCCCGGTGAACCGCGTGAAGATCATCGTGTTCGGCATCTCGGGTCTGCTGGCCGCGCTGGCCGGGATCGTGCATGCCGGGCAGCTCAACCAGGGCAGCCCCAACGACGGCGCGGGCTACGAGCTGGACGCGATCGCCGCTGTGGTGATCGGCGGCACCAGCCTCAGCGGCGGCAGGGGCTCCGTGGTGGGCACAGTGACCGGTGCGCTGCTGCTGGGCGTGCTGAACAACATCCTGGCGCTGAACAACATCGACGCCAACGTGCAACTCCTGATCAAGGGACTGGTGATCGTGGCGGCCGCCGCGTTGCAGCGGCTGCGGCCGACCACCTGAACCGCCCACGGGAAGGGAACAAGGACGTGAAGATGAACCGGAAGCACGCGACCCGCTCGCGGGGACGAGTCATCGGCACAGCCGCGGCGTCGCTCTGCCTGCTGCTCGCCGTCACCGCTTGTGGCACCACGAGCGAGAACAGCGGCAAGGGCCAGGGAAAGGCCACCGCGGCGAAGTGCGACGGCCCCGGCGGCAAGTACGTCATCGGGATGAGCCAGGCCAACGTCGCCGAGCCGTACCGGCAGCGGATGGACGACGACATCCGCGCCGCCGCGGCCAAGGTTCCGCAGTTCGAGGTGAAGTTCGCCGACGCGGCGCAGGACAACGCCAAGCAGGTCTCCGACGTGGAGAACTTCCTGACCCAGCAGGTCAACCTGCTGATCATCAGCCCGAACGAGGCCACGCCGCTGACCGCGGTGGTGAAGAAGGCCTACGACAAGGGCATCCCGGTCCTGGTGCTCGACCGCAAGGTCGACGGCGACGCCTACACCAGCTTCATCGGCGCCGACAACAAGGACATCGGCCGCCAAGCCGGCCGGTACGTGGCCGAGCAGCTGCTGCCCAACGGGGGCAACCTCGTCGAGCTCAAGGGACTTCCCGGCTCGACACCCGCCCAGGAGCGCAGCGACGGCTTCCACGAGACGCTCGGCTCCAAGGTGCGGACCGTCGCGACCGGTGTCGGCGACTGGCTGCGGGAGAAGGGCCAGCAGCAGCTGGACGCGATCCTGAAGGCCAACCCCGAGATCGACGTCGTGTACTCGCACAACGACCCGATGGCCGAGGGCGCCTACCTGGCCGCCAAGGCGGCCGGCCGCGAATCCAAGATCAAGTTCATCGGCATCGACGCGCTGCCGATTCCCTCCGGTGGGGTGAAAGCCGTTGAGCAGGGCCGGATCTCGGCCACGTTCACCTACCCCACCGGCGGCAAGGAGGCCATCGCGGCCGCCAAGACTCTCCTGGTGGACTGCAAGCACGTTGAGAAGAAGCAGACCCTGCCAACGCAGCTGATCACCAAGGAGAACGCCGAGCGGGTGTACCGAGAGGCGAACGGTTAGTCCCTGAAATGTCCTCAAAGGACACACGGCAGTGAGGGGGCAATAATGCGCAGACACGTCAACCATCTCGACCCCACCAGGCCACGGCACCGCCGGAGAGCGCAGCACCGGACGCTCCGGCTGCTCACGACGCTGGCGTCGGTCGGGGCGCTGACCCTCGGCGCCGTCGCCGCGCAGCCCGTGCCCTCCCACGCCCAGGAACCGGCCGTCACCGGGCTGCCGTCGGGCAAGGGCCCGCTCGGCTGGGCGACCTACCGGCAGCTCGACTCGATCGGCGCGCTGCGCGGGGCGACCGACACGCGCCAGTTCTCCAGCTACGACCGAACCGGCGGCAACAACGACGGCTTCGACGGTTTCTCCTCGTGTCTGCGCATGGTCGGCCCCAACTGCGTCATCGCCGAACGAGCGGGTGCCGGGGAGATCTCGTCCATCTGGTTCACCCGTGACGACGGCATCGTCACCAAGACCGGCTGGATCCGGATCGAGCTCGACGGCACCACCGTCCTGGAGGCCCCGCTGCAGGACGTGGTGGACGGCAAGCTCGGCGCGCCGTTCGTGTGGCCGTTGGTGGGCAACCGGGAGGACACCTCCGGTGGCGCGGTCATCAAGGTCCCCATGCCCTACCGGCAGTCCATGCGGATCACCACGCAGAACAACCCGCTCTTCTACCACGTGGCCTATCGCAGCTTCGCCGACGCCGACGGGGTGACCACGTTCAACCGCGCCGACCAGGCCAACGACGTGATCGCCAAGCTGCGCTCCTTCGGTCTCTCCGACCCCAAGCCCGCGCGGCGCGGCGCCACGACCAACCGGTCCACGGTGGAGGTCAACCCGGGAGCGACCACGCGGGCAGCGGAGCTCACCGGACCCGGTGTGATCACCCAGCTGAAGCTGCGGCTCCCCCAGGTCCAGGCCGGTCCGTCGGTCAGCGACGACGGAAGGGCCTTCGGCGCGGGGGGATCGAGCACCTTCCAGGTGGCGGTCGACCCGCGCAACGAGGGCGTCCGGCTGACCAAGCGGCTGGACCCGTTCATCGAGGAGCAGCGCGCGCGGGTGCTCGTGGACGGCGCCCACGTCGGCGACTGGTACCACGGGCCCAAGGCCCCTGCGGGGGAGTGGGCCGACCAGTCGATCGACATCGGTCCGCAGTTCACCTCGGGCAAGTCGAAGCTGACCATCCGCAACGAGTTCGTCTCGTCCTCCGTGGACTACAACGAGTTCCGGTACGACGTGCACAGTCTCGTGGGCGGCACCTGGATCCGCACCGACGTGATGGACATCGGCCCAGAGCGGCCCCACGAGGAGCTCGCCCACGGCTATCGCATCGAGCAGCAGAAGTGGCAGGGCAGGCGGTACTCCGTCTACCCGACCGACCCGAACGCGGTCACCGCCTCCGACGCGGTGCTCGACGGGGCGCGGCTGCGGATCACCTTCGACGGGCGCACCACGGTGGACGCGCCGATCGGCGAGTTCTTCGGGTCCGGGCTCGGCGAGTACGACGTCCGGTCGCTGATGTTCTCGATGGACGCGACCAGGGACGGCTGGTACACCTCGTGGTGGCCGATGCCCTTCGCGGAGCGCGCCGTCGTGGAGATCGTCAACGGCAGCGGGGTGCGGATCCCGGACGCCACGGTCGATGTGACATGGGCGGCCGACCGTTCCGTCACGGACCGCTTGCGCCCCAACGGTTCCCTCGGCTACTTCAACGCGACCCACCGGCGCGGGCCCACCGAGCACACCAAGGACTGGATCTTCGTGGACACCCCCGGGAGGGGAGTGTTCTACGGCGTCACCCACTCCATGCGCGGCCGCACCCCGCTCAACGCCGAGATCCCCAGGTTCTACCTGGAGGGCGACGAACGGGTCTACGCCGACGGGTTGCTCACCCCGGTCCAGTACGGCACCGGGACGGAGGACTTCTACGAGTCGGGGTGGTACTTCCGCACCGGGACGTACGGGATGCCGCTCGCCGGGTACCCCGCCCACGAGGAGGGCAAGGCCGGCTGCCGCTTCGACTGCACCGGCGCGTACCGGCTGATGCTGCCGGACGCGGTCACCTTCCACACGGGGCTGCGCTTCGGCATCGAGCACGGGCCGCTGGCCGACATCGCCGCGGACTACAGCTCCACGGCCTACTGGTACGGCCAGCCCCGGTGGGCGTTGCGCAGCACGGACGGGGTCAACCCGACCGACAACGCCAGCCGGGACCAGCACAACTACCGGTCGACCGGGGAGAGCGTCGCCGACCTCACGTCGGTCTTCGAGGGCGACGACGACTACGCCACCGCGCGCGGCAAGGTGACCGCCACGACCGGGCCGGTCAGCTTCACCGTCGCCGTCGACCAGAACAACTCCGGCGTGCAGATCGTCCGCACCGCCGACCAGGTCCAGTCCTACCAGCAGGTCCGCGTCCTGGTGGACGGCCAGTACGTGGGGAACTGGTTCATGACCTCCGGCAACGTCCATCAACGGTGGTTGCAGGACTCTTTCCTGGTCCCGGCCAAGAACACGGCGGGGAAGCGCTCGCTGGCGATCACCCTGGAGCCGGTGCCGGGGGCGCCACCGTGGTCGGCGTCGGACTACCACATCCGCTCGTGGGTGGACCCGTACGACAACGGCCGCTCGGTGCCGACGAAGATCGACCCGCCCGCGCTCGACTGGACGGTCCCGGACCTCGGTCCCAAGGTGCTCGGGCCGCGTGACCCGGTCTCGACGAAGGAAGGCCAGGTGGGCCGCTGACCCTTCACCCAGTGCCCGCGGCGCTGTGAGGCCGTGGGCACTGGGCTAGGGTGGCGTGGGTGTTCCAGCCGTACGGCTTGTCCCATGGCATCGTCGCCACGGTGTTCGTGGTGGTGACCGTGCTGCTGCTCGTCCTCCCCGCCACACAGACGACCAGCCGCGTCTTCGCCCTGCTGGTCGTGGCGGTGCAGCTGCCGTTCCAGATCCACACCATGCTGCCCGCGCAGTGGGACGTGGCGTACTCCCTCCCGTTGCAGCTGTGCGACCTCGCGCTGATCGCCGCGGTCTGCGCGCTGTGGACGCACAGCCCGGCGGCGACGGCGCTGACCTACTACTGGGGCCTGACGCTGACGGCGCAGGCGCTGCTCACCCCGGCCTACCGCGGCCCGGACTTCCCCGACTGGCAGTTCCTGATGTTCTGGGGGATCCACCTCTGCACGATGTGGGCGGCGATCTACCTGACGTGGGGCGTCGGCATCCGCCCGGACTGGCACGGCTACCGGGTGACCCTGGTCGTCACGGCGGCCTGGGCGGTCATCATGATGATGTTCAACGGGCTGGTGGACGCCAACTACGGCTTCCTCAACGCCAAGCCCGTGGGCTCGGTCCTCGACCTGTTCGGCCCCTGGCCCCTCTACCTCCTGGTCGCCGCCGCGCTCATCACCACCCTCTGGGCCCTCATCACCACCCCCTTCCTTTCCCGCCATTCGCGGGCTTATGGACCTCAGAGGGGCCGCTGAGGCGTCCATAAGCCCGCGAATGGCCGTATGGGGTCAGGGGTGGCGGGTGGAGGAGCGGCGGATGACGAGTTGGGCGGAGAGGGTCGTGGTGGTGGGGTCGGTGTGCGAGCCGGTGAGGCGGTTCAGCAGGAGCTGCGCCGCAAGGGAGCCGATCTCGTAGGCGGGTTGGGCCACCACCGTCAGCGGCGGGTCCAGCAGCGCCGCCCAGGGCGCGTCGTCGAAGGCGACCACGCCGACGTCACGTCCCGGGCGCAGGTCCAGCTCCGCGAGGGCCTGGAGCACGCCGACCGCCATCGCGCTGTTGGCCACCAGGAGGGCGTCCGGGGGGTACGGCTGCGACAACAGGTCCAGTGTCGCCTGGTGCGCTCCCGCCGAGCGGTACTCCGTGCGGCGGACCAGCCGCGCCGCGCTGCGCCGCTTGGTCGCGCGCAGGCCGTCGCGGTAGCCCGCGAGGCGGTCGTCCGCCGTGCGCACGCCGGAGGGGCCGGTGAGGCAGCCGATCAGCTCGTAACCCTGCTCCGCCAGGTGCACCGTGGCCTGGCGCGCCGCCTGGCGGCTGTCCACCAGGACCGTGTCCGTCGCCGCCCCCGGCAGCGGGCGGTCCACCGCGACCATCGGGGTTTGCCTGTCCCGCAACAGGTCCACCGCGGAGGCCACACCGGTGGGGGACAGGATCACCCCGGCCATCTGCTCCTCGATGGCGACCTCGACGTAGCGGCGCTCCTTGGCCGCCTCCTCGTCGGTGTTGCACAGCACCACCGAGTAGCCCGCCGCCTGCGCCACGTCCTCGACGCCGCGCGCGATCGCGGTGAAGAACGGGTTCTCCACGTCGGAGATGATCAGCGCGAGCACGGCCGTCTCGCGCCTGCGGAGGTTGCGCGCCAACCCGTTCGGGCGGTAGTCCAGCTCGCGCGCCGCCGCGACCACCCTGGCGGCCAGCACCGGGTCGACCGAGGATTTCCCATTGAGGGCACGGGAAGCCGTCGCCGTGGATACGTTCGCCCGTGCCGCGACATCGCTGATCGTCGTCATCGCAAGGCTCCTCGTGCGCCATCGGCCTATTGACAGCCGTCAGCGCTGAGCATAGCTTCCGAGAAAACGATTGCTCGTGTTCTGTCGGCAGTTGTCGCCAATCGTGACCCTGGAGGGGACCGTGGCCCGGATCGGCGTGATCAGTTTCTCCGACGGTCGTGACTACGTCCACGAAGGCATCCGCGAGTTCATCGCCGCCACCGAGGACAAACTGGTCGACCGGCTCACCGCCGCGGGCCACGAGGTGGTGCGCGGCAAGGAGATCGTCGCCACCAACACCGGCGCGAGCGCGGTCGCCCGCCAGGTCGCCGCCGCCGGGGTGGACCTCACCGTCTTCCACTACGCCGTCTGGGCCTTCCCGCACTTCACCATGCTGGCCGCGGGGGCGACACCCGGACCGCTGCTGCTGCTGTCCAACATCGACCCGGTGCAGCCCGGCATGGTCGGCATGCTCGCGGGCGGCGGCGCGCTCGACCAGATCGGCAGGGTGCACACCAGGTTGTGGGGCGACCCGGACGAGCGCGCGCTGATCGACAAGATCGGGGTGCGGGCCACCGCTGCCGCCGCCGTCGCGGCGCTGCGCGGTTCGACGTTCGGCCGGATCGGCGGGCGCCCCATGGGCATGAACACCGCCGTGGCCAACACCGACCAGTGGCAGCGGGTCTTCGGCGTCGACGTCGAGGAGATCGACCAGTGGGAGATCGTCCGCCGCTCCGAGCTCGCCGACCAGGCCGAGGTGACCAGGGCGCGGGAATGGTTGGAGACCAACGCCGCCGGGGTGCACTACGACGGCAAGAAGCTCACGCCGGAGCTGCTGGAGCGGCAGATCCGCTCGTACCTGGCGATGCGCGAGCTGATCGACGAGTGGAACCTCGACTTCTCCGGCATCAAGGGCCAGCCCGAGATGACCCAGTACTTCGCCACGATGGACATCGTCGAGGCGTTCCTCAACGACCCCTACGACTGGAACGGTCCCAAGCAGACCCACGTCTGCGCCACCGAGGCGGACATGGACGGCGCGCTGACGATGCAGCTGCTCAAGCACATCGCGGGCACCCCGGTGCTCTTCGCCGACGTCCGGCACTACCACGCCGACCGGGACATCTGGGACCTGTGCAACTCCGGCCAGCACGCGACCTGGTACGCCGCGCGCAGTGACGACCCTGCGGAGAACCTGTCCAAGGTGCACTTCTACCCCGAGGTGTTCTTCTTCCCCGCCGGTGGCGCGTCCGTGCACCACCTCGCCGCCCCCGGGCAGATGACACTGGCCCGGCTCACCCGGCGCGGCGGGGACTACCGGATGCACCTGATGCTCGGGGACTTCGAGACCTACGACGACGAGACCAACACGCGGCTGATGCGCCAGTCGACCTTCGAGTGGCCGCACGCCTTCGCCCGGCTCGACGCGAAGGCCGACGACTTCCTCTCGCGCTTCGGCGCCAACCACATCCACGCGGTCCCCGGCGACCACCGCGCCGAGGTCAGGGCCGCCTGCGAGCTGCTCGGAGTGGAGCTGGACGAGTTCACCAGGGGGTGAGCGGCGATGCCCGCGCTGCCGGACGGAGTTTCCTGCCAGTCCTACACCGAGGTTCGGGACGAGGTGAGCGCGGGCGACTGGCGCCACCTCTACGACCCGTCCGTCGGCGAGGACCGCAACTGGTACCTCAACGACCACACCTTCGTCCGCGATCCGCAGAACACCTGGCACATGTTCGGGATCACCCACGCGGAACCGCTGAACCCGTTGGACGAGAAGCACTTCGCCCACGCGACCGCGCCCAGCCTGCACGGTCCGTGGGCGAAGCAGCCCTTCGCGCTGGACAACGACCCCGGCTACCACGGGGAGGCGCACCTGTGGGCGCCGCACGTCGTCCGGCACGACGGGCTCTACTACATGTTCTACTGCGGCGGCGACGCCGACCACAGCTCCTACGCGATCAACCTGGCCACCTCGCCCGACCTGAGGACCTGGACCCGCCATCCCGGCGGGCCGCTGTTCCGCGACGGCTTCGACGCCAGGGACCCTTTCGTGACAAGGGTCGACGGGCGGTGGGTCCTCTACTACACCGCGACGGTGCACCCCGACGGCGGCAACTTCGTCGTGGCCTACCGCACCAGCGACGACCTGGTGCGCTGGAGCGAGCGCGGGCTCGCCTACACCGAGCCGCTCGGCGGGGTGATGACCGAGTCGCCCTTCCTGGTGCGCAAGGGGACCGACTGGTACCTGTTCATCGGCCCGCGCCGCGGCTACGTGGGCACCGACGTCTTCCGCAGCAAGGACCCGTTCCACTTCGGCGTGGACTCGTGGGTGGGCAACATCCCCTCGCACGCCGCCGAGGTGATCTTCGCTGAGGGCCGGTACTGGGTCACCCACGCGGGCTGGGGCCAGCGCGGCGTGTACCTGGCTCCGCTGGAGTGGCGGACGACCTGCCGAGGGGTCCGCGTCACCGCGCCCGACTACCGCCTGGACGTGCGGACCTCGCCGACCACGGAGCTGAAGGAGCTGTCGGTGCGGATGCGCGACGGCAGCTGGCGCAACCTGCTGGACAACAACCACCGCGGCTCGGGGCCCTACCTCGGGGTCGGGATGTTCGGGGCGACGGAGAAGGCGCGCGCCACGCCGAAGGTGGTGCTGCGGGACGCCTCGCTGCTGCTGGAGGGCATCCCGATCGGGCTCGAACAGACCACTGTGGACTGGCGGCTGGACTTCCACCAGGACTGCTTCGACAGCTCACTGACCTGGAACGTGCGCGCCCCGATGCGCAACCCCCTGTGGGAGCTGGCGTTCTCGCTGGACACCTGGCTCGGCACACTGGGCGATGACCAGCAGTACCCGCGCCGCGGCGACGCCCCCGGCTTCTCGCGGTGGTCCCTGGCCTCCGGGCTGTCGGTCAGCCTGGCCGCCGCCTACCGGCGCGGGTCGGCGTGGGCGGAGGCCAACCGCTGGTACTCCGACGGGGAGGCCGCGATCTGCTGGCAGCCGGTGTGGAGACCGGGCGGCGGTTCGCTCTCGCCGGGCCGCTATCCCGGTGGCACCTGGCGGATCGGGGTGAGCCCCCGGGCTCAGGACCGCGAGCTGGCCGAGCGGCTCGCGGCGGGGATCAACTCGGGACCTCAGGCGTAGGGAGACTTCCGTGACGGGCGAGCTGCTGCTCGGGGTGGACATCGGCACCTCAAGCTCCAAAGGCGTTGTGGCGACGGTTGACGGACAGGTGCTCGCGCGCGCGGACCGTCCACACAGGACGTCGTCACCACAGCCGGGGTGGTTCGAGCACGACGCGGAGACCGTGTGGTGGCAGGACTTCGTGGAGATCACCCGGGAACTTGTGTCCAAACTGGACGGACGTTCACTCGCGGGTCTCGCGGTCAGCGGCATCGGCCCCTGCCTGCTGCCCGCTGACGCCGACGGCACCCCGCTGCGCCCCGGCATCCTCTACGGCGTGGACACCAGGGCCACGGCCGAGATCGCCGAGCTGAACGAGGAGCTGGGGGCGGAGGCGGTGCTCGCGCGCTGCGGCTCCCCGCTGACCAGCCAGGCGGTCGGCCCGAAGGCGCGGTGGCTGGCCCGGCACGAGCCGGAGGTCCACGCCCGCACCAGGATGCTGCTGATGGCGAGCTCGTTCCTGGTGCACCGGCTGACCGGCCGCTACGTGCTCGACCACCACTCGGCCAGCCAGTGCACGCCGATGTACGACCTCGGCGCGCGGGACTGGGCGCGCGACTGGGCGGAGGCGGTCGCCCCCGGCCTGCCGCTGCCGGAGCTGGCGTGGCCGACCGAGGTGGTCGGCGCGGTGAGCTCCGAGGCGGCCGCGCTCACCGGTCTGCCCGAGGGGCTTCCCGTCACGGCGGGCACGATCGACGCGTGGGCGGAGGCGGTCAGCGTCGGCGTGCGCGAGCCCGGTGAGGTCATGGTCATGTACGGCACGACCATGTTCCTCGTGCAGGTGCTGACCGACCCGCGCCCGCACCCCGGCCTGTGGGGGACCTGCGGCGCCTACCCCGGCACCTACACGCTCGCGGCGGGCATGGCGACGTCCGGCTCGGTGACCGACTGGCTGCGCGGCCTGGTCGGCGGCGAGTTCGCCGGGCTGGTCGCCGAGGCGGCCACCGTGCCACCCGGCAGCGGGGGCCTGCTGGTGCTGCCGTACTTCGCGGGGGAGCGCACCCCGTTGTTCGACCCGGACGCGCGCGGCGTCGTGGCGGGGCTGACGCTCGGGCACGGGCGGGCAGAGCTCTACCGCGCGGCGCTGGAGGGCATCGGCTACGGCGTCCGGCACAACCTGGAGGCGATGTCGGCGGCGGGCGGCGAGGCCACCCGGCTGGTCGCCGTCGGTGGCGGGACCCAGGGCGGGCTGTGGACGCAGATCGTCTCCGACATCACCGGCCAGCGGCAGGACGTCCCCGCCGAGACCGTCGGGGCCTGTCTCGGTGACGCCCTGCTCGCGGGCGTGGCAACGGGTGCCGTGACCGAGCCCGACGCGTGGAACCCGGTGGCGTCGGTGGTGGTGCCCGACCAGCTACGGCACGAACGTTATGAGCGGTATTACCAGAACTACCGCGAGCTCTATACCACTACGAGCAGAATTGCGCATTTCCTTGCTGAGGAGCAGCGTCGCCGTGGCTGACGGCGCGATCCTGGGCAGATTCGGTGGTGGCCTCCGGAATGTGTGTGGCGGTTGCCCGAGACAAAGCTCCGATTGATGTGCTCGGCCATGCCTGTCGCTGGGTGGGTACCAGGATTTCCTGGTGGGTCCGCTGGAGCTCGGCGCCCGGTTCGATGCCGAGCTCGCCGACCAGCAGCTCACGGACGTCGCGGTAGGCCGCCAGCGCGTCGGCCCGCCTGCCGCACCGGTGCAGCGCGCGCAGCAGCTGGCACCACAGCTGCTCGCGCAGCGGCTGCTCGGTGATCAGCTCGCGCAGCCCCTCAACGCACTCCCGGTGCTGGCCGAGCGCCATCCTGGCCTCGACCACGTCCTCCCGCGCGCTCCACCGCAGCTCTTCCAGCCGCGCGACGTAGGCCGCCGCGGCGGGCGTGCCCAGCTCGTCGAACGGCCTGCCGCGCCACAGCCGCAACGCCGCCTCCAGCGGCTCCACCGCCTGCTCCGGCCCGCTCGCGGCCAGCGCCCGCCTGCCCTCGGCGACGCGGTCCTCGAAGACCCACGTGTCGAGCTCGCCCCTGCCGACCGAGAGCCGGTACTCACCCGGCCTGCTGCTGAGCCTGGCCCCGCCAGCACCCAGCTTCGGCAGGATCCGCCGCAGGTGGTGCACGTAGGTCTTGAGGTTGCCGCGCGCCGACGGGGGTCGGTGTCCCGGCCACACCGTCTCCACCAGCTGGTCCACCGGTGTCCATTCGTTGGCGTGCAGCACGAGCGCGCTGAGCAGGGTCCTCGGCTTTCGGGCGGGAATGCGGATTGTTTCTCCGCTGTCTGTTTCCAACTGGAGTGTCCCCAATGCCCTGAACATGAAGCCTCCTTGCTCTGTCCGGCACCCAAGATTGGAAGGTGCGGTCTGGAAATGCAAGGCGCTGGTCCAGTTGAGGGGGTCCATTTGCGGTATCGCCACCTGCGAGGTGCTGCTTTGGAATTGCTTCCGATTGTTGCCTCAGCAAAGAATGAGGTGAACCGATCCTGAACCCGGCCGGGACACTCTTGCCGCGTGGGAATTCCTATCGCGCAGGGAGCGAGCTGGTTCACCGCTCTTCCCGACACCGAGCTTCCCGCCGCGCAGGGCCTGGTCCGCGCGGCGACGCGGATGGTGCCGTACCAGTCGGGCAGACCATGGCTGGTGGGCGACTGGGCCGAGGAGGACCTCGTCGTCGGAAGGGCGGGGACGCGGGTGCTCGCCGTGCTGGGCACCTGCCCGGTGCGCCAGGAGGCGTTGCGCGCCGCGGCCTCCCGGATGACCGACGTCGCCCAGCTCGACCACTTCGCGCGCGCGTTGCCGGGCAGCGCCCACCTGCTGGCGACGATGGACGGGCGGCAGCGGCTGCAGGGCACCGTGTCCGGGATGCGCCGGGTCTACCACGCCGAGCTCGACGGTGTGGAGGTCGCCGCTGACCGGGCGGACGTGCTGGCCTCGCTCATCGGGGCCGAGCTCGACGACCAGGTGCTCGCGCTGTCCCTGCTCGACCCCGGCATCCCGCACCCGCTCGCCGACCGGCCCGTGTGGCGGGGCGTGCGAGCGGTGCCGGTCGACCACTACCTGCGCCTCGACCACGACGGCGGTTCCCGGGCGGTCCGCTGGTGGACGCCGCCGGAGGCGGTGGTGCCGCTGGCCGAGGCGGCGCCGATGGTGCGCAGGGCGCTGCTGGACGCGGTCGACGCGCGGGTGTCCGCGGGCGGCCTGGTCAGCTGCGACCTCTCCGGAGGGATGGACTCCACCTCCATCTGCTTCCTCGCCGCGCGGGGAAAGGCCGACGTCATCGCCTACACCGCGCTCGGCCGTGATCCCGCGGACGACGACGCGGACTGGAGCATGCGCGCCGTGCTCGACCTCCCCGGCGTGTGGCACGAGGTGCTCCCGCGCGAGGAGATGCCGTTGGTCTACGACGGAATCGCCACGGCGGACGACCTGCTGGACGCGCCGAGCCCCGCCACCATCGACCGCACCCAGCTGCTCATCGGGCTGCGCAGGCTGGCCGCACGCGGCTCCCGCGCGCACCTGACCGGGCTCGGCGGTGACGAGGTGCTCTCCGGCGGCATCGAGGGCCTGTTCGAGATCGTCCGGACCAGGCCCCTGGCCGCGCTGGCCCACCTCCGCACCTACCGCGCCATGGGCCGCTGGCCCCTCGGTGCGACGCTGCGGGTGCTGGCCCGGCGGGAGTCCTATTCGGACTGGCTGGTCCGGACGGCCCACTCGCTGACCGAACCCCGGCCCGCGATGCGGAGTCCCGTCATGGAGTGGGAGGCGCCGCCCCGGCTACCCCCGTGGGCCAGCGACCGCGCCGTGGAGCTGGTCCGCTCCGCCATCCTCGACGCCGCCGAGCGGGAGGTGGCTCCGGTCGGCCACATCGCGGTGCACTCCGATCTCATGGGGATCTGGAGCGGTGGCCGCCTCACCAGGGCCGAGAACCAGATCGCGGAGCCACTGGGGATCACCCTCGCCGCGCCGTTCCAGGACGACCGCGTCATCGAGGCGTGTCTCTCCGTGCGCAGGCACGAGCGGAACTCGCCGCTGGCGTACAAGCCGCTCGCGGCCGCGGCACTGCGCGGGCTCGTGCCCGCGCACCTGCTCGCGCGGACCACCAAGGCGGAGGGGTCGGCGGAGGAGGAGGCGGGGCTCCGCGAGAACCAGACGGATCTGCTCGCGCTGTGCGAGGGCTCCCTGCTCGCCGAGCACGGCCTGATCGACGCCGAGATGTTGCGAGGCTCGCTGCGCTTCTCCTACGACCGGGGAGGCAGCCACGAGTCCATTCAACAGACCGCCAGTTGTGAGGTGTGGTTGCGGGCGCGGGAAACCGCGTCACAGCGCGAAAGGAGCACAACGTGACCGCTCTGCGGGAAAACGTCTCGGTAGTCGACACCGACTACGGGGCGGTACTGCTCGACCGGCTCTCCGGTCAGTACTGGGCGCTGAATCCCATTGGCGCGCTCGTGCTGAACACGGTGCTGGAGGGCGGTGACGAGCGGCATGCCGTCGACGCGGTCCTGCACAACTACGACGTCGACGCCGACACCGCGACCAGGGATGTGCTCGCCATCCTCGAACAGTGCCGCTCCGCCGGACTGCTGGCCGAGTGAGGCGGACATGAGCGCTCCCATGACGTTGAGCCCGCGCCCACCACGCCCGCCGTTGCCGCGCATGCTGCTCGCCCGGCTCGTGGTGCTGGTGGCGAGGGTGCTCGCGACCCGGTCTCCCGCGCGGATCGAGGCGGTGCTGCGTCGTCTTCGCGGCCGCGCCCGTCCCGCGGGGTACAGCCGGGCCCAAACCGCTTTCGACGATGTCATGGCGGTGAGTGTGTGGTGCAGGGGACCGGAGGGTTGCCTGCCGCGTTCGATCGCAGTCGCGTTGCTGTGCCGTTGTTTCGGCACCTGGCCGTCATGGTGTGTGGGAGCCCGGACGGTCGGTCCGTTCAACGCGCACGCGTGGATCGAAGCGCAGGGACGTGTTGTCGGTGAACGATTCCGTGACGACTACTACCGCACGCTTTTCGCGGTGCGTCCGGTTTCGTGAACCACTGCTGAACTTCGGTTGAACTTCCTTGCGCCACTGTAAAGACGGGCCCGGGAAGCGATGTGACAAAGAGGAGAAAGGAGGGAAGAGATGAAGAGCGCATACGAAGCTCCGAAGCTGATCGAGGCGGGCACTTTCGCCACCGCCACTGGTCGCCATGGCTACCGCCGTCGTGACCGCCGCTGGCGCGGTCGCCGGCACTGGTAATCGGTCCGTAGCAGACCGGTTCCCTCCACGGTGCGGCGATGGTCGGCGAACGGCCATCGCCGCACCCGTATGTGTGGACATCTGATCGCGGTGACGACAGGAAGAGCGGAAGGTCGGCGATGAGCACCCAGAACAAACACGGTCGGCGGAGGAAGAAGGGAGTGACCGCACTCTTCGGCCTGTTGTCCGGCCACTGGCGTGCGATCGTGGCCGCGGTGCTGCTCACGGTGGTCGGCACCGGAATCGGACTGCTGCAACCGTTGCTGGTCAAGGACATCATCGAGGTGGCGCAGAGCGGGCAACCGGTGACCGCGGCCGTGCTGTTCATCCTGCTCGGCCTTTTCGTGCTGCACGCGGGCGTTGACACGCTCGGCAGGTACCTCATGGAGCGCACCAGCGAGTCGGTGGTGCGCGGGCTGCGCCGCTCGATGATCGCGCACCTGCTGCGGTTGCCGGTGCGGATCTACGACCGGGAGCGCATGGGGGACCTGATCTCGCGGACCAACGCGGACACCACCCTGGTGCGGGAGGCGGTCGCATACAGCTTCGTCGACCTGATCGCGGGCAGCATCGCCGTGGTCGGGGCCATTGCGCTGATGATGTGGATCGACCCGAACCTGTTCCTGATGGTGCTGGGGACCGTCACGGTCGCGGGGCTGCTGCTGCTCGGTTTCCTCTCCGGCATCAGGAACGCCTCGGAGCGCAGCCAGGCCGGGGTCGGCGACATGGCAGCCGACCTGGAGCGCGCGCTCGCGGCGATCCGGATGGTCAAGGCCAGCAGGGCCGAGAAGGCGGAGACCGAGCGCATCGGCAGCCGGGCCGACGAGGCCTACGCCGCCGGGGTTCGCATGGCCAAGCTGGAGTCGATCGTGGGGCCCGCCATCGAGCTCGCGGCCAACGGGTCGGTGTTGCTGGTGCTGCTCTTCGGCGGCATCAGGGTGGCCCAGGGCGGGTCGTCCCTCGGGGAGCTGGTCGCCTTCCTGCTCTACGCGACCTATCTGGTGATGCCGCTGACCGAGGTGTTCCAGGCGCTGGGCACGGTGCAGCGCGGGCTCGGGGCGATGAACCGGGTCGGCGAGCTCATGGCGCTGCCGAAGGAGATCGACCGGGCGGAGTACGCGGGAGGGCCCGACCCGTACGCGGCAGGTGAGCCCGAGGAGGAGCGACCCGCGCTGGAGTTCCGCGACGTGTGGTTCCGCTACGACCGGGTGCCCGTGCTGAGCGGGGTCTCCTTCACCGTGCCCCGCCACGGGCACGTCGCGCTCGTCGGCGGCTCCGGGGCGGGCAAGTCCACGATCCTGGCGCTGACGGAGCGCTTCTACGAACCCGACAGCGGGCAGATCCTGCTCGACGGGCGAGACGTCAGGGAGCTGAGCCGGTCGCAGACGCGCACGCGGGTCAGCCTTGTCCTGCAAGACAATCCCGTCGTCCGCGGCAGCCTGCTCGACAACATCGTCTACGCCGCGCCGGAGACCACCCGCGAGGAGGTGGACCGCGTCGTCAAGGTGGTGAACCTCGGAGATCTGGTGTCGCGGCTGCCCGACGGGCTGGACACCGAGGTCGGCGACCACGGCGTGCGGCTCTCCGGAGGGGAGCGGCAGCGGATCGCCATCGCCAGGGCGCTGCTCACCCGGCCCTCGGTGATCCTGCTCGACGAGCCCACCTCGCAGCTGGACCCCGTCAACGAGGCGGCGCTGACCCGGGTGCTGCGCAGCGTCGCCAAGGAGTGCGCGCTGCTCGTCGTGGCGCACCGGCCGTCGACCGTGCGCGCGGCCGAGCGCATCGTCGTGCTGGAGGCGGGACGGGTCGAGGCCGTCGGCACGCACGAGGAGCTGGTCGCCGCCAGCGCCACCTACTACGGGCTCGCGACCGGCTTCCTCGCCGGAGAGGCGGTCTGAGTGGCTACGCCGCGGTGGAGTGACGGCTTCCGGGGCGGACCGGGTTGCGGCGGACGCCGCGCGTCCCCAGCCGAGGCTGCTTGCGCGGACGGCGACGGCGTGACGCGTTGTGGTCGATCGCGGCGAAGGGCGTGGTGGGCGGGGCGATCTCCCTGGCGATCACGATGGGTCCACGGTGGCGGTGCCTGCCGTGGTAGGCAGGGGCCTTCGCCACGCTGACGACCGGCTGCCTCGACGAGCGCAGCGCCTCGGCCGTTCGCCGGGTCCGCCAGGCGACGACGAGGTCCCGCACGGGGTGCACCCGGTTCATCTCCAGGAACGACAGCCTGTTCAGGACGTCGAGCCGGTGCAGGACCGCCAGCGTCGTCAGCATCAGCAGGGGCGGCAGGGTGAGCTCAAGACCCATCGCGGCACGCTCCCCGTACCCCGTGCGGATGCTCGTTCCTGCCCATTCCTCGGGTCACCTCCGGTAGCGCGCACGACGCTCTGCGTGAATCTGGAGCGAGCGTAATGCATGTTGCACTCGGTTCGGCGCATGCAAACGAGTGCGAGGGGCCGGGGTCACCCGTTACTACCAGTGACTACTCTCGGTCAGCGGCGACGCGGTCAGCCGTGCAGGCCGCCGCTGGCGTTGAGCACCTCGCCGGTGAGCCAGCGGCCGTCGGGGCCCGCGAGGAAGCCGACGACGTCCGCGACGTCCTCCGGCTGCCCCACCCTGCCGAGCGAGGTCATCTGACCGAGCATGGCCAGCACCTCCGGCTTGTTCGACGACAGCAGCAGCTCCGTCTCGGTGGCGCCGGGGCGCACCACGTTCGCGGTGATCTGCCGTGCTCCGAGCTCGCGGGCGGCGACCTGGGTGAACAGCTCGGCGGCCGCCTTGCTGCCGCCGTAGGCGGAGGTGCTCGGGAAGGGCAGCCGCACGTTCATCGTCGAGATCGTGATGATCCGGCCGCCGTCGCGCATGTGCCGCGCCGCGTGCTGGATGGCCAGGTACACCGCTTTGGTGTTCAGCGCCATCACGCGGTCGTAGTCGGCCTCGGTGGTGTCGGCGATCGACGCGGGCATGGCGGTCCCGGCGTTGTTGACCAGGATGTCCAGGCCGTCGAGGTGCTCCTCGGCCGCCTCGAACAGCCGCGCGACCGACCCCGGCTCCGCGAGGTCCACCCGGACGCCGTGCGCCTTGCCGCCCTCCTCGGCCACCAGGCGCTCGACCTCGGCCGCCGCCTCCGCGTTGCTGGCGTAGGCGAACACCACGTGCGCGCCGTCGCGCGCCAGCCTGCGCACGATCGCCCTGCCGATGCCGCGCGACCCGCCGGTCACCACCGCGTTGCTGCCCATCACCTGCCCCCGGTGAACTTCAGGATGTCCACGCCGCGTGCGTTGTCGGCGAGGAAGAGCAGGCCACGGTGCCACAGCGGCTGCCAGGAACGGGCGTCGGCCGGGCGGAAGTAGCCGACCTGCCTGGGGTTGCTCGGGTCGCTGATGTCCAGGAACCGCGTGCCCTGGCCGTAGAAGGACTGCGCGAGGATCTTGCCGCGCACGTCGAAGTAGTGCGCGGAGCAGTCACCGCTGTCCGGGTCGCTGCCCTCCTGGCCCGCCACGCCCCAGGTGCCGATCGTGCGCAGCCGGTACGGCTTCTCCGGCGTGGAGCGCCAGCCCTCGCCGCCGTAGGAGCCCTGGAGCGAGGAGATCACCAGCACGCCGTCGGCCGCGCAGCCGTCGGCGAAGTTCTCCTCGGTGGCGAACAGCGTCTGGCCGTAGCCCCACGCGCCGACGTCCGGGCCGTCCGGGGTGCGGGCGCCGACCGGGCGGTAGCTGTTGTGCAGGAACTTGCTCGTGGCCGACAGCTCCGAGATGCCGCCGCCCGCGTGCGGGACCGGGTCCACCGCGGTCGCCCTGCGGAGCTTGCGCTGTACCGGGTCGAAGCGCACGCCGTCGGTCCAGTAGCCGCGGACGCCGCCGCGCCCGGAGACCCAGGCGACGCCGTCCGCGTCCACCTGCACGTCGTGCGCGTAGTCGGTCTTGCCGTCGTTGCGCGCGGTGTCGATGGGGTTGGGGAAGACCTTGGGGTTGCGCGGGTCGCGCACGTCGGTGACCCACACCGGCCTGCCGCCCCAGTCCGCGGGCATGTGGCTGGCCTTGGCCGGGCCGCCGGTCCACAGGTACCGGCAGTCGTTCACGCAGCTGGTGGTGTGCCCTGCCGGGATCTCCACGAAGGTGAGCGTGGTCAGCTTCGCCGGGTCGGCCGCGTCGACGATGTAGACGCCGGACTTGCCGGTGTCGGTGGTGCCGCCGAAGGCGCGCGGGTCGCGGGCCAGGAAGATCAGCTTGCGCTCGGGGTCGAGCTCGGTGTCCTCCATCTCCCACATGCCGGGCATCGAGATCTCGCTGAGCAGCCGGGGCTTGGTGGGGTCGGCGGTGATGTCGTAGGACTTCAGGCCGAACTCCCCTGCCACGATCATCACGTCCCGGAACGGCCGCGAGTACTGCAGGAAGTTCACCGAGATGGCGCCCTGGGCCTCCGGCAGGGTGCCGAGCAGCTCGACGTTGCGCACCGCGGAGCTCTTCGCCGCCTTCGGCGCGCCCGCCGAGTGCGCGTGGCCCGACTGCGGCGCGGTGCCGAAGGCCGGGGCGTCGCCGCAGGCCCACGCGGGCACGCCCATGGCGAGCAGCAGCGCTGTCGCCGCCGTGAGCAGGCCGGATCTCTTGACGCGGCGAGGTTTCGACATCCAGAGCACCCCCGTTGCTGATGTTCGTGAAAGAACTTAGAAGCGTTAACGAGTTACCTCAAGCGTCTTTCGTAGGCTGAGGCCATGCGTCGCATGCTGGCTGGGCTGGTTGCCGTGCTGATCACCGTCTCGGGTTGCTCCTGGGGCACCACACCGGAGCCGGGGACGTTCTCGGTGGGCCTGCGCGAGCCCGCCAGCCTGCTGCCGGGCCGCGTCACCGACCTCGCGGGGCGCGAGGTCACCGGCGCGCTCTGGACCCCGCTGACCGAGCTGGGCGCCGCCGACCTGCCGCCGACCCCGCTGGCCGCCGAGTCGGTCACCAGCCCCGACCGTCTGGTGTGGACGATCGCGCTGCGCCAGGGGTGGCGCTTCCACGACGGCAGCCCGGTCACCGCCCGCTCCTACGTCGGCGCGTGGGAGGCGGCCACCCGGGAGGGCTGGCCCGCTGCCCGCGTGCTCACCGACCAGCTGCGGGTGGCCGGTCTGCGCGCGGTGGACGAGCGCACGATCGAGGTGCGCCTGCACCGCCCGCTCGGCGAGTTCCCCAGGGCGCTGACCTCCCCGGCGCTGCTGCCGCTGCCGGAGTCCGTGCTCGCCTCGCGGGACTGGGACCGCTTCGCCGAACGCCCTGTCGGCAACGGGCCGTTCCGGCTGACCGGCGCGTGGGTGAAGGGCGAGGGGGCGCGCGCCGAGCCCTTCGACGGGTATGTCGGCGAGGTGCGGGCGAAGGCGCGGAGAGTGGACTTCCGGGTCGTCAACGACTCGGCCGAGCAGTTCGCCCGAGTCGGCTCCGGCGAGCTCGACCTGGCAACGGAGGTCCCGGCCGCCAAGCACGCCGCGATGCAGCAGGAGTACGCCGACCGGAGCTGGAGCTGGCCGGCGCCGCAGATGACCTACCTGGCATTTCCCTTGGCGGACAAGCGTTTCGCCGATCCCTCGGTGCGCCACGCGATCTCGTTAGCCATCGACCGCGCTGCGCTGGCCGCCGGGCCGCTCGGACACCAGGTCAACGCCGCCGCGTCCTTCGTGCCGCCCGCGCTGACCGCGGAGACCCGCGAGGGCGCGTGCCGCCCGTGCACGCATGACGCCCAGGCCGCCGGAGTGCTGCTGCGGCAGGGCGGGGTGGACCTCGGCAGGCTGACGATCTACTACGAGGCGGAGGAGGCCGGCCAGCAGGGCTGGGCGTTCCGGGTCGCGGAGCAGCTGCGCACCGCACTGGCGCTGGATGAGGTCACCGCGCGCGGCATGACGGCCGAGGAGTACCGCAAAGCCTTGGCCGCCAAGAGTTTCGACGGCCCTTACGTGCTGCGCGCGGACGCCGGGTACCCGAGTCCTCAGGCGCTGATGGAGCCGCTGCTCAGTGGTGCCAACGCGGACCTGGACGGAATGCTCGCCGAGGGAGCGGCCGCGCCGGGACCGGCGGAGGCCGCCCGCTTCTACCGGCTCGCCGAGAACACCGCGCTGCGCGAGCTGCCGATGACGCCGTTGTGGAGCCCGCACGGCCACCTCTACTGGTCGAAACGGTTGTTCGGCGTGGTCACCGACCCCGTGCGCGGCGCGCTGCTCGACCGCATCGAGGTTCGCGGCTGACCGACCGCACCGACCCGACGTCGCGTCGACCCGACCTGACGTCGCGCCGACCCGACCTGACGTCGCGCCGCGCCGACCCGACCCGACTTGACGTCGCGCCGACCCGACCTGACGCCGCGTCGCGCCGCGCCGACCCGACGCCGCGTCGCGCCGACTTGGCCTGACCCGGCGTCGCGCCGTCGTCCCGGCGCAGCGCGCACGGGCTGGCGTGGTCGGGGATTCGCGTTTTGTCACCTTAATGCGCGAAAGAGCGCTCCCATTTCGCGTTAAGGCTCCACAACGCGAACTTGGGGGGTGCGGGTGGGGCGAACTTGGGTGCGGGTGGGGGGTGCGGGTGGTCGGTGGGGCGGTGTCGCTCCGCGCGGGGCGACACCTGGAGGTGTTAGCACCTAGAGGCGCGGGAGCTTCCTGAAGGGGCAGCGCGTTTCCGGATTCCTTGTCGCCACGGGGAATCTGCCCGACTCTCGGTGTCGAGCCACGTCGAGTACCACGTGGCCTGGCCGTGGGGGTCCGAATGCCTTATCTGACATGGCTTGCTGATGTGCTGCGCGACGCGGGCCTGCGCGTCGAGGAGATCGACGGCTGGCAGCGCCGTGGGGCGGGCGGCGGCATGAGCGAGGTCCGGGGTGTCCTGCTGCACCACACCGCCGGTCCCGCCAACGGCGACTTTCCGTCCAGGGGCGTGCTCCTGCGGGGCCGTCCCGACCTGGCCGGTCCGTTGTGCAATCTCGGGCTGGCCAGGGACGGCACGTGGGTCGTCGTCGCCGCGGGGCGGGCCAACCACGCCGGTCCCGGCCACGTGGACTGGTGCGGCAGCGAGGGAAACCCGCACCTGATCGGCGTCGAGGCCGAGTCCACCGGGCACGGCGACTGGACCCAGGACCAGCTGGAGTCCTACCCCAGGGGCGTCGCCGCGCTGCTCGCGCACGTCGGGCTCGGCGCCGACCGGGCGTTGGGGCACAAGGAATGGGCTCCGCGCCGAAAGATCGACCCCGCCGGGTGGCCCGGCGACATGGACGGCTTCCGCGACACGGTACGCGCGTATATGGAGGACGAGATGCCCATCAGTGACGACGACATCCGCCGGATCTGGGACTTCAAGCTGAACCAGCTCGACAAGCCCGAGGTCCTGCACTCCGCGGCCGTGTGGCTGGTCGGCGCGAACATGGGCGCGTGGCGGGCCGCGGACGGCACGTGGTTCGACGGCCTTGAGAAGTCCGCTGTGGACGGTGAGACCGACATCCGGCGCTTCGACTTCGCCCGCTTCGCCGACGCCAACGCCTACCAAGCGCGGCAGGAGATCGCCGGGCTGCGTGCCGCAGTGGAGAAGCTCGCCGAGGCGGTGGGCACCGCGCAGGGCCTCGACGCGGCTGAGCTGAAGAAGGCGGTCAGCGAGGCGATCGCGGAGGCCGTCCCGCAGAACGCGCGGGGGTGATCCCAGTGCCCGTGAACCCGACGTACCCGGGTGTCTACATCCAGGAACTGCCCAGTGCGGTGCGCACGATCACCGGCGTGCCGACCTCGGTCGCCGCGTTCGTCGGGCCCGCGCCGCGCGGTCCTGCCGACCGACCCGTGCACATCACCAGCTACTCCGACTTCGAGCGGATCTTCGGCGGGCTGGCCAAGGACGTCACCGGCCCACAACCCTCCACAAAGGACAAACCTCGCGCACGCAGGACGTAGCTCAGCCGATCCTGGTCGCGGTGTCGCCGAACACGAAGGGGCTCGTCTCGCACTCGGCGATGCAGTCGGCGGGGAAGCCGCGGTGGAACTCGGCCGCGGCCTTCCCGGAGTGGGACCGCGTGGCGGACGAGCACGCCGCGACGCTGCCGGCCGCCGCGCTCGCCGACGAGCTGTCGATCACGGTGGGCGCGGAGTTCAGCCGCCGCTTCGCGAACGCGGCGGTCCTGCCGTCCGGGGCGGGAGCCCAGAAGTGGAAGCACCCGATGTTGGGTGACCTGCACCTGGCTTACGAGAGCCTTGCGGTCTCGGGCGCCGAGGACCTCCGTCTTGTCGTTTACGTTCAGGGGATGAGCAGCACGCGGCCGAGCTGACCGCGATCCTCAAGCAGCTGATGCGCTTTGGCCGCGTCGGCGAGCGGGAACGTCGAGTGCAGGGCGGCGCGCAACCGTCCCTCGCGGACGTGCTCGGACAGCTCCGTCATCTCCTGCCGCGCCTGCTCAGGCCGGGCGGTTCGCCAGGCCAGCAAGGAGAACCCGGCGACGTACTTCAGCCCGAACAGGCTCGTGGCGGGGATGTCGGGGATCTCGCCGCTGGCCGCGCCGTAGACCACCGTGCGGCCGAACGGCGCGAGCAGGTCGATGCTCTGCTGCGTCATGGCTCCGCCGATGGAGTCCAGCACGACGTCGACGCCGTTGGGCGCGGCTGCCCGGACCTGGTCCTGCCAGTCGCCCTCGGTGTAGTTGACGCCGATGTCCGCGCCGTACGAGCGGGCGAAGTCGAGCTTGGCGGTCGTGCTGGCGGTGGCGATGACCGTGCCCGCGCCGAGGAGTTGCGCCAGCTGTACGGCGAGATGTCCGATTCCGCCCGCCGCGGCGTGCACGACAACGGTTTCCCCCGGCGCGACCCGCCCGACGCGCAGTGCCCGCAAGGCGACCGGCGCGGCCATCGGCAGCATGCTCGCCGTCGTGTCGTCGATCCCGTCGGGCACCGGGGCCAGCCAGTCCGCGTCGGCGAGCACGTACTCGGCGAACGCCGGGTCGGCCAGCGCCGCGACCCGGTCGCTGACCCGCACCGTGACCACGTTGGGGCCCAGGGCTTCCACGACGCCGACCACGTCGCCGGTGAGCTCCCCGGGCAACGGCCGCTGGAAGACGCCGCCGGTCCCCGCGCGGAACTTGGTGTCCACGAAGTTCGCTCCGATCGCCTCGGCGCGGATGAGCACCTGCCCCGGACCGGGCGCTGGCACCTCGGCCCGCTCCACCCGCAGGACCTCCGGGCCGCCGTACTCGTGGAAGCGCACACGTCGCATGGGAAGGCTCCTATGTTGGTGCTACCAATGTTGGTGAAGCCAACATAGCGCACGGGGGCGGTACCCTGGCAACCGTGGCCAAGGCCGAGCCGTGCGCGCAGCCGGATCCCGCCAACAACCGGCTCGGCAACACGGTGGTGTGGTTGCTGGGGCGGGCGTCGCTGCGCGCGTCCCAGTCCTTGCACGAACGCCTTGCCGGGCACGGGATCCGCAAGTGGCACTACGCGGTGCTGGCGGTCGTCGCCGAGGCCGGTCCGATCACCCAGGCGGAGATCGTCCGGCGGCTGGGCATCGACCGCGGCGACCTCGTCGGCGTGCTCAACGACCTCGGTGACGCGGGGTACGTGCGCCGCGCCCCCGACCCGGCGAACCGGCGCCGCAACCAGGTCACGCTCACCCCGGAGGGGGCCGCCGCGCTGCGGCGCTTCGACGCCTGCGTGGTGGAGACCGACGACAGCCTGCTCGGCGTGCTCTCCGCCGCCGAGCGGGAGCAGTTGACACGACTACTCGAACGTGTGGTCCACGCGGCTAACTAACGCCGGCCGCCGCGCGATGAGCTAGGCGAACACCCCGTGGGCCAGATCACCTCCCTCGCGAGGCACCGCGACTCGGCTCCCGGGGGCACCATGACCTAGAGTTCTGCGGCGGCGTCGCCGTCAGGCCGAGTGATGGGAGATCAACAAGCGGAATGTCCGAGAGCCTTGCCACCGCGGAAACTGCGGAGAAGACGAACCACCCCAGCGCCCGCATAAGGCATTTCCTGGACACCCACCGCCCGCCGACCCCCTGCCTGGTGATCGATCTCGACGTCGTCGAGCGGCGCTACCGCGAGCTGCGCCTGGCCCTGCCGGACGCGCGGATCTTCTACGCCGTCAAGGCGAACCCGCACCCCGACGTCGTCCGGCTGCTCGTCGGCCTCGGCGCCTGCTTCGACGTGGCCAGCACCGGCGAGATCGACCTGTGCCTGGCCCAGGGCGCGGCGCCGGAGTCGATCTCCTACGGCAACACCATCAAGAAGGCCGCCGACATCGCCTACGCCCACGCGCGCGGGGTCCGGCTCTTCGTGCTCGACAGCGCGCAGGACGTGGCGCACCTCGCCGAGCACGCGCCGGGGGCGTCGGTGTTCTGCCGCGTCCTTGTCGAGGCCGACGGCGCTCGCACGCCCTTCGGCAAGAAGTTCGGCTGCTCCCCGGAGCTGGCCGTCGAGCTGCTCCGCGACGCGGGCAAGCTCGGCCTGGACGTGCGCGGGATCTCCTTCCACGTCGGCTCGCAGCACGTGGACCCGTCGGCGTGGGAGCTCGGCATCGCCCGCGCCGCGGAGGTGGCCGCCGCCGGAGTCCCGGTGAGCCTGGTCAACCTCGGCGGCGGTTTTCCCGCCGTCTACACCGAGAAGGTGCCCGAGCTCACCGAGTACGCCGCCGTCATCGACGCCGCGCTCGACCGGCACTTCGGCGACAACCGGCCCGAGGTGATCATCGAACCCGGCCGGGCCCTCGTCGGCGACGCGGGGATGATCCGCTCCGAGGTCGTGCTGGTGTCCAGGAAGTCGCTCGCGGACACCCACCGCTGGGTTTACCTTGACGTCGGCCGGTACAACGGGATGGCGGAGTGCGAGGGCGAGGCGATCGCCTACCGGTTGCGCACCGCGCACGACGGCGGCCCCGACGGCCCCGTGGTGATCGCCGGACCCACCTGCGACGGCGACGACGTGCTCTACCAACGCACCCGGTACCGGCTGCCGCTCGCGCTCGCCGCGGGCGACCACGTCGACATCCCGTGCACCGGCGCCTACACGGCGAGCTACTCCTCGGTGTCCTTCAACGGTTTCCCGCCCCTCACGACGCACGTCATCGGGGCGCACAAGAACTAGCTCCAGCCCGAGTCCGCTGGAAGAGTCAGGAGGTTGAGTAGGTGTCCACTGCCTCAGGGCCGGTGCAAACCCAGACCCCGGTCGTGGGTCTGTTCACCGGGCAGCACGTCCTCGCCGAGTTGGACGGCATCGACGCGGCGCTGCTCGACGACGAACTGTTCCTGCGCCGAACCCTGGAGCACGTGCTCGACCAGGCCGGCGCCACCGTCTGCGACGTGGTGTCCAAGCAGTTCGACCCGCAGGGCGTGACCGTGCTGGCGCTGCTGTCGGAGTCGCACGCCTCCATCCACACCTACCCCGAGATCGGGGCGCTGTTCGTCGACGTGTTCACCTGCGGGGACCGGGCCCAGCCCGAGCTCGCGGTGCGGTTGCTCGCCGAGGCACTCGGCACGACGGCGGTGCAGTCCAAGACCATCCACCGCGGCGGCGAGCGGGCCGTCGCGGGCGCGAGCATGACCTGGGAGACAAGATGAGCGACTTCGACGACGGCGCGCGCTGGATCACCGAGCCGCTGGCCGAGGGCATGGTCCGCCGCTGGCGGATGGACGACGTGATCTGGGAGGGCGACACCGCCTTCCAGCACGTGGTGATCGGCAAGACCGCCCAGGGCGTCTCCCTGTTCTGCGACAACGACCGGCAGAGCACCGAGTTCAGCCAGCTGACCTACCACGAGGCGCTGATGGTCCCCGGCCTGTTGCTGGCGGACAAGGTCGACCGCGTCCTGGTCGTCGGCTCCAGCGAGGGCGTGGTCTGCCACATGGCGGTCGCGGCGGGCGCGTCCCGGGTCGACCACGTGGACATCGACGAGGAGTGCGTGCGCGCCTGCGCCCAGCACCTGCCGTACGGCTACACCCCCGACGAGGTCAACGCCGCGGTCGCCGGTGACGGGCCGGTCAAGCTGCACCTCACCGACGGCTGGCAGTTCCTCGTGGACGCGGTCGCGGCGGGCGAGGAGTACGACATCGTCCTGGTCGACCTGCCGGACGAGCGCGAGGAGGACGCGCAGCACAACCGCCTCTACGGCGAGGAGTTCCTCCGCATGGCGCGCTCGGTGCTGGCCCCCGGCGGCGTGGTGATCTGCCAGGCCGGCTGCCAGACGATGTGGCGCAACACCACGCTGATCCGCTCCTGGCAGCGCTTCTCCGAGGTGTTCGACACGGTCGCCTACTACGGCTCCGACGAGCACGAGTGGGCCTACCTGTTCGGCCGCGCCGACGTGGTGGCCGACCCGACCGCGAAGATGATCTCCGCCCTGCCGGGGTGCGGCTACCGCCCGGAGTCCATCGACGCGGAGGCGCTGCGCGGCAACACGGTTCCCCCGTTCCTGGTCCGCAACGCCTGATCCCTCCCGTTCCACCCAACACGCCGGGCACCCCCAAGTGCCCGGCGTGTTGTGCGTTCAGCCCCCGCCCGACGCACCCGCCACCTCGGCCCGACGCACCCGCCACCTCGGCCCGACGCACCCGGGACCTCCACCCGACGCACCTGGGACCTCGGCGGGCGGGTTTTCACGTTTTGTAGGCTTATTGCGAAAGAGAGCGCTCCCAAATCGCGCTATGCCTACAAAACGCGAGTCCTGACCACGCCAGCCCGCAGTTCCGGGGCGTCGTGTTCGGTGGGGTGTCGTGTGCGTGGTGTCGTGGGGTGCCGGGCGGCTCGGGCACCGAACGGGCGGCGGGCGGTTCCGGCACCGAAGCAGGGCGGTTTCGGCACCGAACGGGCGCCTGCCGTGCTGTTCGCCCACACGTCCTTCGGGGTGGCGAGCCGGTTCGGAGAGAGCCGAGTTCGGCGTTAGTCGGCCAGGAGCGCGGGGGCGAGCTCGCGGATCTGATTTCGCGCGTCGCTGATCGATCCCAGCGGCTGCACCGCGACGTGGTCCGCGCCCGCGTCGTGGTGTTCGCGGACGCGCGCGCTGATCGCGTCGGCGTCGCCCCAGGCGACCAGCGCGTCGACCAGCCGGTCGCTGCCGCCACCGGCCACGTCGTCCTCGGTGAAACCCAGCCACAGCAACGAGTTCACGTAGTTCGGCATCGCCAGGTAGCGCGACATGTGCTCCCTGGCGATCTCCCGTGCCCGTACCGGGTCGGTCTCCAGCACCACGGCCTGCTCCGGTGCCAGGATCGGGTCGGCGCCCAGCACGTCTCGGGCGCGCCTGGTGTGCTCGGTCGGCACGAAGTACGGGTGGGCGCCAGCGGTGCGGTCCCGCGCGAGCTCCAACATCTTGGGGCGCAACGCCGCCAGGACACGCGGAGTGGGTTCGGCCGGAGCCGCCGCCGTGTAGTCGACCGCGTCCATCGCGTCGAGGTAGGCGCGCATCGTCGAGACCGGCTTGCCGTAGTCGTGGCCGCGCATCGACACCGCGTCCAGGTGGCTCACGCCGAGCCCGTGCAGGAAACGGCCTGGGAACGCCTCGGCCAGCGTGTCGCCGCCTGCCCGCATCGCCGTCGCGTCCCGCGCCCAGATGTTGGAGATGCCCGTCGCCACCGTGATCCGCTGGGTGGCCGCGAGCAGCACGGCCGCGTTGCTCAGCGACTCCTTGCCGCTGGGCGCCTCGCCGAACCACAGCGCGCCGTAGCCCAGCTCCTCGGCCTCCGCCGCGAACCCCCTGGCCTCGGCGGCGGAGCCCCACGCCAGCGCGATCGTCCAGATGCCGACCCGGCCCAACCGGTCCTTCATCATCGCCTCCAAATAGTGACTGATCGGTCATGAATTGCGGCAAAAAAAATCAGCGCAGCGCGCGCATGGTCGCATCGACCACCTCGGTGAGCTGGCGCGGGTCGGACGCGGTGCGGCCGAGCTGCCACAGCCCCTCGACCACCGCGCACGTGAAGCGCGCGAACGCCCTTGACGGGGCCGCCGTGCTCTGCCCGCTGGCGCGGGCCAGCTCCAGCACCTCGGTGAGCCGGTCCTCGCGCCAGCGGTGGTGCGCGGCGATGACCCCGGCGACCTGCTCGTCACCGGGCAGCATCTCCAGCGTCGTGTTGGCGAGCAGGCAGCCGCGACACTTTCCCTTCTGCTGCAAAGCTTTCCGCGCCTGCCTGGTGAGCACGGCGTGGATGCCCTCCAGTGGGGTCGCCGCACCCGCGAGGTCGGCTTCGAGCGCGTCGATGGCCAGCCGGGCGTGCCTGCGCAGCACCGCCAGGAACAGGCTGTGCTTGTCGCCGAACGCACCGTAGAGACTGCCGCGGTGCAGGCCCGTCGCCGTGGTGAGATCGGTCAGCGAGGTCGCGTGGTAGCCGCGCAGCAGGAACGCCTCGCCGACGGCGTCGAGCACCGCGTCCTCGTCGAACTCCCGAGGACGACCCGGACCCGTGCGCGACGCCGTCATGGCGGCGAGTTTATGACTGTGCGGTCACTATTCGCAAGCCGGTCAGAGCTTGGCCGCCACCTCCTTGCGCAGCTGCGCGAGCTTGGCGTAGAAGCGTTCGCCCGGACAGGCCGTCGCGTAGTGGTCGCGGTGGCCGCTGATGTTGCTCGCCGGGATGCCGTACTGGTAGCAGACGTAGGCGCACATGCTCACCAGCGCGTTCCACATCGCCTGGGGCGGGTCGGCGCTGGTGTAGGTGCCCTCGTTCTCGATGCCGATCGCGTTGTCGTTCTGGCCGGGGCAGTGCGCGCCCCGGATCATCCGGTTGCGGGCGCGCAGGGCCGCGAGGCTGCCGTGGCGGCCCTCCATGATGTAACCGCCCCTGCTGATGGTGAAGTGCTGGCCGGTGTCCGCCCAGCCGTTGTTGTCCATGTGGTCGGCCTGGTCGTTGCGGGCCACCTGCTTGGCGTGCGCGAGCGAGTAGTCCGTGCTGTTCGCGCTGGCGATGTGGTGCACCAGGATGCGGTTCGCCTTGTTGTTGAGCGTGGTCAGCCCGCTGACGGTGCGCGCGCCCCACTCGTCGCAGCTGTAGATCCGCGGCGTCGCGGGGGCGGCGAGCGCGCTGCCCGGCGTCAGGAGCTGGCCCGCCGCCGCCAGTGCGCCCGCGCCCGCGATGCCGCGCAGCAGGGAACGGCGGTCGAGGCCGAGCGGAGAACGGTCGTCCATGGTGATCTCCGATCTCAGAGCTTGGCCGCGACGTCTTTCCGGAGCTGTGCGAGCTTGGCGTAGAACTGGTTCCCGGGGCAGGCCGTCGCGAAGTGGTCGCGGTGACCGCTGATGTTGCTCGCCGGGATGCCGTACTGGTAGCAGACGTACGCGCACAGGTTGACCAACGCGTTCCACTGCGCCGTCGTGGGCACGGCGCTGGTGTAGGTGCCCTCGTTCTCGATGCCGATGGAGTTCTCGTTGAAGCCGGGGCAGTGCGCCGCCTTGATCATCTGCTTGCGGCCTTTGAGCGTGGAAAGGCTGCCCTTGCGGCCCTCCATGATGAAGCCGCCCCTGCTGATGGTGAAGTGCTGGCCGGTGTCCGCCCAACCCTGGCCCATGTGGCCGGACTGGCAATTCCTGGCGACCTGGAAGGCGTGCGCCTGGCTGTAGTCCGTGCTGTTGGGGTTCGCCATGTGGTGCACGAGAATGCGGTTGGGCTTGTTGTTCAGCGTGGTGATGCCGCTGACGGCCTTGGCGCCCCATTCCGCGCAGCTGTAGATGCGCGGGGCGGCGGGCGCCGCGAGCGCGGAGCCCGCCGTGACCAGCTGCCCGGCGGCGGCGATGGCGCCGACACCGGCCATGGTGCGGAACAGGGAACGGCGGTCGAGCGAAGGAGTGCCTTCCATCGGAACCTCCGGACATGAGCAGGGATTGCCAGCTTTTCTCTCATCGCTTGTCCGTTACTTGTTCGCTTGTTCACGCTTTTTGAAGCGGAAACGTCCCCGCCGTTTCCTACCGTCTCGTTCTTGACAACAGCGTCTGCAGCACCACCACGGTCACCAGCACGGCCCCGCTGACCACGGCCTGGAGGTTGGAGTTGAAACCGCCGACCTGGTTGATGAGGTCCTGGATCACGAACAGCAGCGCCACGCCCGCGAGCGTGCCGCTGACGCTGCCCGAGCCGCCGGTGAGCAGCGTCCCGCCGATCACCACGGCCGCGATCGCGTTGAGCTCCAGGCCCACCCCGATCACGGTCACGCCGGAGCCCAGCTGCGCGGCGTTCATCGTGCCCGCGAGCCCGGCCAGCGTCGCCGACAGCACGTAGACGCCGACCTTGGTGGAGGTGACGGACAGGCCCATCAGGTTCGCCGCGTCCTCACCACCGCCGATGGCGAACAACCGCATGCCGAACCTGGTGCGCTGCAACACCGTGCCACCCAGCAGGTACAGCACGACCACGATCAACACGGGCATGCCGACGCCGAGCACGGTGCCCTGGCCCAGCTGGAGGAAAGCCGACTCCCTCGGCACCAGGTAGGTCTCGCTGCCCTCGGTGGTGATGAACTGGAGCAGTCCCCGGGCGAACAGCAGCCCGCCGAGGGTGACGATGAACGGGGCGAGCTTCGCCCTGCCCACCAACAGGCCCTGCGCCAGGCCGATCGCCGCGGCCACCGCGAGCGGCACCAGCAGCGCCGCCAGCGGGCCCCAGCGCGAGGCGTACGCGGCGAGCACCCCGGACAGCGCGTAGACCGATCCGACGGACAGGTCGATGCCACCGGAGACGATCACCATCGTCATGCCGAGCGCGATCACCGCGAGGAAGGACGCCTGCACGGCGAGGTTGCCGAGGTTGTACGCGGTCAGGAAGGTGTCGAAGGCCAGCCCGCCGACCACCAGCAGCAGCACCAGCACGCCGAGCGCGCCGTGCCGCTGCACCAGCCCGGCCAACCGGCCCGACCGTGCCGCGGTGTCCTGTGCTGCGCTCACGCCGCGCCCCTTTCCCGCTGTACCAGCACCGCGGCCACGATGATCAGCGCCTGCGCCATCTGCGCCACCGAGGCCGGCACGTCGTTCTTGATCAGCGTCGCGGTGATCAGCTGCATCAGCACCGCGCCCGCCACCGTGCCGAGCACCCGCACCCGGCCGCCGGTGAGCGGGGTCCCGCCCACCACCACGGCGGTGATCGCGGAGAGCTCGACCAGCTCGCCGAGCCGGGACGGGTCGCTCGCGCCGAGGCGTGCCGTCGCCAGCACGCCCGCGACCGCGGCGAGCACCCCGGAGATGACGTACACCCCGACCAGCACCCGGCGCACCGGCAGGCCGGCGAACTCGGCCGCCTTGGGGTTGCCGCCGACCGCGACGAGCTGGCGGCCGAAGGTGGTGCGGCCGACCAGCAGCGCCACCACCACGACGAGCACGACCGCGACCAGGACCGTGTTCGGCACCCCGAGCACCGAGCCCGAGCCGAGCTCGCGGACCTCCGGGTTGCGCACCTCGCGCAGCTGGCCGCCGGAGATCACCAGCGCCAGGCCGCGCCCGCCGACCAGCAGCGCCAGCGTTGCCACGATCGGCTGCACGCCGACGAAGGCGACCAGCGAGCCGTTGAGCACCCCGGCCGCCGCGCCAACCGCAAGGCAGATCACCACCGCCAGCACCGGGCCGTAGCCCAGGTACAGCGGCAGGACCGCGGCGGCCAGCGCCATCACCGACCCCACCGACAGGTCCACGCCCTTGGTCCCGATCACCAGGGCCATGCCCAGCGCCACCACCAGCACCGGGACCACCTGCACGGCCTGCGTGCGCAGGTTGTCCACGGACAGGAAGTTCGGCGTGAGCACCAGGTTGACCAGCACCAGCAACCCCAGCGCGACGTACACCCCGTAGTCCCGCGCCAGCCCCACCACGTGCGCCCGAGACCCCGGCCGCATTCCCGCCACCACTTCACTCATCCCGCTCACCCTCCGGCTCCCCGACGGCCATAAGCCCGCGAAAGGACCGTTTCTCCGCCTCGAAAGGGTCCATAAGCCCGCGAATGGCCGTCATGGCGCGTTCTCCTCGGCGATCGCGGTCATGACGGCGTCCACCGAGGGAGTGGTGACGACGGCGACGGAGGAGCCGTCCTTGAGGACGACGACGCGGTCGGCGCCCTCGACCAGCTCCTCCAGGTCGGAGGAGACCAGGACGATGCCGAGCCCCTGCGCGGCCAGATCGTCCACAAGGGACTGGACCTCGGCCTTGGCGCCGACGTCGATGCCCCGGGTGGGCTCGTCCAGGAGGAGCACCTTCGGGCTCATCGCCAGCCAGCGGGCCAGCATCACCTTCTGCTGGTTGCCGCCGGAGAGCTCGTTGACCTTCTGCTCCGGGCTGGATGCCTTGATGCGCAAGCGTTCCATGAACGTCGCGACCACCTCGTCCTGCCGCGCGCGGGAGACGATGCCCGCCCGCGAGAGCCGGGGCAGCGCGGCCAGCACGATGTTCTCCCTGACCGACAGGTGCGGGATGATGCCCTCCGCCTTGCGGTCCTCCGGCACCAGCACGATCCCGGCCCGGATCGCGGCGGCGGGGGAGCCCTTGCGGACCGTCCGGCCGTCCACCTCGATCACCCCGGAGTCCAGGGGTTGCAGGCCCACCAACGCCTTCACCGTCTCGCTGCGCCCGGACCCGAGCAGCCCGCCGAGCCCGAGCACCTCGCCCGGCTTCACCGACAGCTCCACCGCGCCGAGCACGCCGCGCCGGGACAGCCCGGTGGCCCGCAGCAGCGCGGTCGACCCGGTCTCGTGCTCGCCGCCGAACGCCGTCGTCCCCTCCCTGCGGACCTCGGTCAGCGGCCGGCCGAGCATCGTCGAGACCAGCTCCAGCCTGGTCATCTCGTACATCGGTCCACTGTGGACGAGCCGCCCGTCGCGCAGCACCGTGACGGCGTCGCAGATCTGGAACAGCTCCTCCATCCGGTGGCTCACGTAGACCACCGCGACGTCGCGCTCGTGCAGCCTGCGGATGAGCGCGAACAGCGTCTCCACCTCGCGCGGCTCCAGCGACGACGTCGGCTCGTCCATGATCACCACGCGCGCCTCGGTGCTGACCGCGCGCGCCACCGCCACCATCTGCTGCACACCGAGTCCGAGCGTGCCCAGCAGTCGCAGGGGGTCGACGTCGATGCCGAGGTCGGTCAGCAGCTCCGCCGCCGCGCGCCGCATCCGGCGGAAGTCGACGAGCCCCAGCCGGGTCCTCGGCTCCCGCCCCAGGTACAGGTTGTGCGCCACCGACATCGACGGCACCAGGTTGACCTCCTGGTAGACCGTGCTGATCCCGGCCTCCTGCGCTGCGGCGGGCCTGGTGAAGGACACCGGCTCGCCGAGGTAGCTCAGCTGCCCGTCATCCGGCTGGTACACCCCGGTCAGCACCTTGATCAGGGTGGACTTTCCCGCTCCGTTCTCACCGACGAGCGCGTGCACCTCGCCCGCGCGGAGCCGGAAGTCGACTCCGCGCAGGGCGTGCACACCCGCGAAGGACTTACGGATCCCCGACGCCTCCAGCACCACCGGTGCCGTCCGCTCCGGCACGTCCTCCGAGGAAGACATACGGCCCCCTCTAGTAGGCGTTCGCGACCTCGGCCTTGGCGTTGGCGCTGTCGTAGGACTTGTCCTGGATGATCACGGTCGAGCCGATGGACTCGCCGCCGTAGAACTTCTGCGCGGTCTGGAACGCCAGCGGGCCGAAGCGCGGGTTGGACTCGATCACCGCGTTCATCTCGCCCGCGACGATGCTCTCCACCGCGTTGCGGGTGCCGTCGACCGAGACGATCTTGATGTCCTGGCCGGGCTTCTTGCCGGCGGAGCGGATCGCGGTCACCGCGCCGAGCGCCATCTCGTCGTTCTGCGCGTAGACCGCGGTGATGCCCGGGTTCGCCTGCAACAGCTGCTCGGTGACCTGCTGGCCCTTCTCCCGGGCGAAGTCACCGGTCTGCTCGGCGACGATCTGCAGTCCGGGCGCGCTGGCCTTGAGGTAGTCCTTGAAGCCGCTGGTGCGGTCGGTGGTCACGTTGTTGCCGGAGGAGCCGAGCAGGATCGCGACCTTGCCGGTGCCGCCGGTCACCTTGGCCATCGCCTCGCCCGCGCGCCTGCCCTGGTCGACGAAGTCGGAGCCGATGAAGGTCAGGTAGTCCTTGCACGCGGTCGCCGAGGACAGCTTGCGGTCCACGGTGATCACCGGGACCTTCTTCTCGCGCGCCGCGCGCAGCGCGGGCTCAAGCCCCTCGGAGTTCAGCGGCGCCACGATCAGCAGCTGCGCGCCCTGGGCGAGCATGCTCTGGATGTCGGAGATCTGCTTGCCGAGGTCGGAGTTGGCGTTGGTGGTGATCAGCCGCGCTCCGAGCTTCTTCGCCTCCGCGGTGATCGAGGCGGTCTCGGCGATGCGGAACGGGTTGGCCTCCTTCTCCGACTGGGAGAAGCCGACCACCGCCTTGCTCAGGTCGATCTTCTCGACGCCGTACTGCTGCAGGGAGCAGCCGGGGCCACCGGCGTCCTGGGTTCTGGTGACCTGCTGACCGCCGCCGGAGCTCGCGCCGGGGTCGGCGGGGCCACCCTCGGGGTTGGCGCAGCCGGTGAGCGTGAGCAGGGTCGCCGCCGCCAGCGCGGTGACCGTCCTGAGGCCGCGGGTGCGGCTGGAAACGGGGTTCATGCGATCGGCTCCTTCGTACAACGGCGTAGTCGAAGCTCGGGCGGCCGGTGTGGCCTAGCTCTCAATACCAGCCCTGGCCTGCGAGCATGCCACTGAAGCGAGCAGAAGTAATGAGATTGATGACAATGGGCGCTCATTTCTGGACAAAAATGGACAACCATTGGTCACGTTGCGTCACTTCGGGTGAACCGACAGGCACGGGATTGACCGTGGGGAGCAGCGCGATTTGATGGAAGACCGGCCGGTGAGGAGGAGGCCCGCGCATGACAACGACGTTCGAGCTGCCGAGCCTCTACTGCCCGATCCCGTCCGTGCTCCACCCGAGGGCGGGCGAGCTCGCCGACGCCACGCTGACCTGGCTCGACGGTCACGGGCTGCTCGGCGGCGACGCCGAGGGGATGGCCGAGCTGGTGGAGTTCGCCGCGCGCACCGTGCCCGACGCGCTGCCCGACCGCGCCGAGCTGGTCGCGCAGTACACCTGCTGGGCGGCGCTGTTCCGCCGGGAGCGGTTCGCCGAGGGGGTGAGCTCGGCGCGGTTCCTCGGCCGAGTGGTCGGATTCGGTCACGTGCTCGACGCCCCCGAGGTCCCGGTGCTCGTCGGCGACCCGTTCGCCGACGCGCTGCGCGACCTGCTGCGCCGGTGCCGCCGCTCGGTGACACCGTTGCAGCTGCGCCGGTTCACCGAGGCGGTCCGGGCGTGGTGGCTGGGGCTGGCGGCCGAGCGCGCGGGTGCCGAGCGCGGCCTGCGGCCGGGGCTGGCCGAGTGGATGGTGCTGCGGCCGCAGTGCGGGGCGGCGGCGACGATGGGCGTCAAGGTCGAGGTGTCGCTCGGGCCGGAGGTGCCGGAGTGGGAGCTCAACGGCCCGGCGGCCCGCGCGGCGACCGAGGCGGCGTGGACGGCGGCCCTGGTGGACCACGACCTGCTCGCCTACCGGCGGGGTACCGAGCCCTCCGCGCTCAACGTGGTCTCGGCGTTGCTGGTGGACACACCGTCGCTGTCCGTGCCGGAGGCCCTCGCCGCGGCGGCCGACGTGCGGGACCGCTCGCTCGCGCTGTTCCTGCGCCTGCGCGCGCAGCTGCTGCCGCTGTCCGGCCCCGCGATGCGGCGGTACCTGGCCGGGGTGGGCCGCGCGGTCGCCGGGAACACCGAGTGGCACCTCCGCGCGGGCTCCGGAGCGCCGGTGCGGCGCGACGACCGCGGCGTGAGCATGGAACCTCTTGCCGTGCCAACCGTCTCGTGGTGGTGGGAGCAGCTCGACACCGGCGCGAAGGTACCTGGGCCGCGCGGCCCGTTCGGTTAGCGGTTCACCCAGTCCTATGTGCTCTTGGTGACTTCTAAACGGCAGTTCTCACGGTGGCGCGACACGAAGGTCACCGAAACGAATAGGGTGGTGTCGTCGCGGAGCGTGGTCGCGCGGACGGATACCGGGCAAGAGCGCCACGTTCGAGGAGGGAACGTTAGTGGGGCTGTTGGAGTCGGTGCTCGGCGCGTTGCACAACGTGTTCGGGTTCAACGTGTGCCCTGGGGACTGGGCGTGGACCCTGGTGGCCGCCGGCGCGCTCTTCGGCTTCTTCCCGACGGCGGGCGCGGCGACCATCGCGATCATCCGCAAGTTCACCGGCAACCGGACCACGCTGGGCACGCTGGTCCCGTTCGCGCTGATCGCCGTCGTCAGCACCCTGGTGCTGCCGCTGCTGACCCTCGGCGGCACCGCCAACGTCATCGCCTCGATGCACGCGGGCTACTCCCGCGGCCTCGACTCCTCCCGCCTCGACGAGGGCTTCTGCTTCGTCTCGACGTCCCAGGGCGAGCTGCTGGGCAACAACAGCGTGCAGACGGTGCTCTCCGACATCAGCTGGAAGAGCTGGATCGCCTGGCCGGCGCTGGTCGGCATCCCGGTGCTGATCCTGGTGTCGGTGTTCATGCAGGGCATGCTCGCCTTCCGCAAGGGCGCCCGGTTCCCGGTGTGGCTGTTCACCGGCTCCTTCGCGGCTCTGTTCTTTCTCACTCTCAGCAAGAAGGCCGGTGCGATGGGCTTCCTCTGGGGCGGGTTCCTGCTCGCCGCGATCGTCGGACCGATCCTGATCTGGCTGATCGGCGGGCCCGGCCAGCGCGCGATCGACCGCGCGTCGGATGCCGCCCGCGCGCGCAGGGAGGCGGCACGGGAAGATCGTTCTCCCGAGCTTCGGTCGGCAAGACCCGACGCGAAGTCCGCACCAGCAGAAGACGGAGTGGACAACAAGGTGGACCACCGGGCCATCCCCCCAGCGCGGCCCCAGCAGGCTCCCGCGCCCACCAGGGTCGAGCAGCAGGTCCAGCGCAACCAGCAGCAGCACCCGCCGACCAGGGTGGACCTGCAGCCGGTGCAGCACTCCCCGCAGCCGCCCTACCCCGGCCCCGGTGCCGGCCGCCCGCCGATGCCGCCCGAGGGCCCGCCACCCGGCGGTCCCGGCAAGCTCGCCAACACCCCCGGCCCGCTGCCCTTCGCCCTCGGCGGCCCACCGCCGTCCGGCCCGTCGGGCGTCCCGGCCTCGATGGGCATGGCGGCCGGGGCCGCGGCCATGGCCGCCGCCGCGGGGATGGCGGGCTCGGGCAAGTCGGAGATGCCGCAGGCGGGCGGGCGCTTCCGGCGCATCCGCCAGCTCGGCGAAGGCGGCTTCGGCAAGGTCTGGCTGGCCATGGACACCAACCTCGGCCGCACCGTGGCGATCAAGCTCGCGCACGCCCCCGACGCCGAGGCCGAGGAGCGCATGCTGCGCGAGGCCCGCGCACTGGCCTCGATCCGGCACCCCAACTGCGTCCGGGTCTACGACCTGGTCAACGAGGGGGAGGGGCTGGCCATCGTGATGGAGTACATCGAGGGCCGCTCGCTCAGCGACGTGATCAAGGAGGACGGCCTGCTCGACGACGTGATGGCGGCCCGGCTGTGGGTCACCATGGCGGGCGCGCTCGGCGCCGCCCACACCAAGGGCGTGCTGCACCGCGACATGAAGCCCTCCAACGTCATCGTCGACGACAGCGCCATCGCGCACCTGATCGACTTCGGCATCGCCCGCAAGCGCGGCGACTCCACCCTCACCGCCGCGGGCTTCATGCTGGGCACCCCGGACTTCATCGCCCCGGAGGTGGCTGCTGGCAAGAGCGCCAGCCCGGCCTCGGACGCCTGGCAGCTGGCGGCGACCATCAACTACGCGCTCAGCGGCCAGCCCCCGCGCGGTGACCAGGGCGACCCGGCCTCGGCGCTGCTGGCGGCGGCCCGCGGCGGCGGGGAGCTGCACCTGCCGGAGGGCAGCGCGCACCGCGGCATGCTCGCGGCGGCCCTGCAGCCCGACCCGTCCCGCAGGCCGACCCTCGCCACCATCGAGCGCGAGGTCGGCACCTGGCTCAACCGCGGCGGTTTCAAGCAGGACGGCCCGGTCACGACGATGATCCACAAGTCCCAGCTGGGCAAGGCCGCCCGCCCGCCGCAGCAGACCCCGGGCAAGTCCCCGCTGGGGGAGGAGACCAAGCGCGTGGACGACCACCGACGCCCACCCCTCCCGGGAAACCGGGGCCCCGCCCCCACCCGCAAGTTCTGACCCACCCCCGCGCTGCTCCGGAGCCCCACCCCGGCACCACTCCGCCGCACCCGCACCCGCACCCGCACTCCGCCGCACCGCACTCCGCCGCACCCGTGGGTTGGTTTCGCGTTTTGTAGGCTTAATGCGAATTGGGAGCGCTCTCTTTCGCATTATGCCTACAAAACGCGAGTTCTGGCGCCACGCAAGGGGGGATGAGGGAGGGGGAAGGGGGGAGGGGGTGGAGAGGGAGGGGGCGGAGTGAGGTGGGGGGCGGAGTGAGGTGGGGGGTTCGAAGTTCTTGGGGGGAACCAACCCGCCGGTTGTGAGCGTGCGTAGGTCTCTCCGGAACGGAGGCGCCGTGCCTCCGTCGACGAGGGAGCGTGCATGCGGGCGTATTCCAGTCCTCGGCGCCGTTGGGCGCCGGTCGCGGCGCTAGTCGCCTTATCCGCGTCGCTGGTGGCTTCGCCCGGTGTCGCCGTCGCGCAGCCGCACCAGCCAGAGCGAGCCGATGCGCGGGAGCGGGTCGTCACGCTGCTCACCGGCGACAAGGTCGTGGTGCGCGGCGCGGACGTGGTGAACGTTCGCCCTGGGCCGGGGCGGGAGGAGATGGCCTTCCACAGCCTGGTGCTCGACGGCAGGCGGTACGTCTACCCGGCCGACGCGATGCCCTTGGTGCGCGAGAACCGGCTCGACGCCACGTTGTTCAACGTCACCGAGCTCATCGGCCAGGGCTTCGACGACGCCTCCTCACCGGTGCTCCCGGTGCTGCTGACGCGCCAGCAGCGGACGACCCGTTCCGTGCCCGCGACCGGGACCGTCACCAGGGAGCTGCCGGGCCTGGGGATCACCGCGGTCTCGCAGCCCCGGGAGCGTGCCGGGGAGTTCTGGGCGTCGCTGAACGGCCCGGCGTTGCGGGCTCCCCAGGCCAAGGTGTGGCTCAACCGCCGCTTGAAGCCGAGCCTGGACCAGAGCGCCGGTGTCATCGGGGCGCCCGCGGTGTGGCGGGCCGGGGGGACCGGCGCCGGGGTCCAGGTCGCCGTGCTGGACACCGGCTACGACCAGAAGCACCCCGACCTGAGCGGCCGGGTCAGCGCGTCGAAGAGCTTCCTGCCGGACGAGCCGGTGACCGACACCCACGGGCACGGCACGCACGTCGCGTCCACCATCGCCGGATCGGGCGCGGCCTCCGGCGGGCGGTTCCGGGGCGTCGCACCCGACGCCGAGCTCATGGTCGGCAAGGTGTGCGGCGACAACGGCTGTCCTGAGGACGCGATCCTGGAGGGCATGCAGTGGGCAGTCGACCAGGGGGCCAAGGTGGTCAACATGAGCCTCGGCGGTGGCGCCACCGACGGCTCGGACCCGTTGTCGCAGGCGGTGAACGCGTTGTCGGTGAAGTCCGGGGCGCTGTTCGTGATCGCCTCCGGCAACTCCGGGCTGGACGAGGCCGTGGAGTCCCCCGGCTCCGCCGACGCCGCGCTGACGGTCGCGGCCTCCAGCAAGACCGACCAGCTCGCGCCGTTCTCCAGCAGGGGACCGCGGTTCGGTGACCACGCCGCCAAGCCGGACATCACGGCACCCGGTGTGGACATCGTCGCGGCGCGCGCGTCCGGAACCCTGTCGCAGGGCGCGGTGAACGAGTCGTACGCGCGGCTGTCCGGCACCTCGATGGCGACGCCGCACGTCGCGGGCGCGGTCGCGATTCTCGCGCAACGGCATCCGGACTGGAAGGGCGAGCAGCTCAAGGCCGCGGTGATGGGTGCGGCGACCCCGCTCAACGGTGCCACCGCGTTCGGGCAGGGCGTTGGTCGGCTCGACCTGGCCCGCAGCTTCCAGCAGCAGGTCCGTGTCGAGCCCGCATCGCTGTCCATGGGCAGCGTTCCCGCCGGTACGACCGCGCCCGTGAGCAAGAAGGTCCGCTACAGCAACGACTCCGACCGTCCGGTCACGTTGCGGCTCGACCTGCCGCAGCAGGGCGGACTGTTCACTGTGGACAAGAAGGAGCTCGTCGTCCCCGCGAAGGTCTCCGCCGAGGCCACCGTCACTGCCGACTTCCGCGAGGCCACCGGGCTGTTCGGGGTCCGCCTCACCGCGACCGGCGACGGCGTCGTGCTGCGCACGACGGTCGCGGCCGATGTCGGCGCCAAGACCCACGTCGTGACCGTGAAATCCTTCAGCCACAAGGGAACCAAGGACGCCAGCACGAGCGTCGTGTTGCAGAACGTGGACACCGGCAAGTCGCGGCTGCTGCGCTCCGGCAGCGACAGCGTTCCCGAGGGGCGCTACCGGGTGCTCGGCCAGGTGATCGACCTGGAGTACGGCGAGGGCTACCCGTACGGCGTCTACACCGACCGGGTGCGGTTCGCGCAGGAGCTGACCGTCGCCGGCGACACCGACCTGGTCTTGGACGGCCGGAAGGCCAAGCCGATCGACGTCCGCGTCGACGACCCCGATGCGGTGCAGACGCCGCTCCAGCTCGGGCACGTGGTCGGCCTGCTCTCCGAGGTGCCGGGCAAGTCGGTCAGCGGCATCTCGATGCTGTCCAAGCCGGGCAAGGAGTTCGTCGTGCCCAGCAAGCCGATTCCCGGGCTCTCCTTGTACAGCAACACGTCATGGAACCGGCGGCTGGTCTCCGCGGTCATCGAGGGCGCGAACCCGACCGAGCTCGAACCGGCCGACTCCGACCCGCTCGGCTACCGGGGCGAGGTCGCCGCGAAGGTCGTGGACGCCGGGACGGGGACGCCGGAGGAGCTGGTCAAGGTCGACCTGCGCGGTGCGCTGGCCTTCCTCGCGCCGGGCCGCCTGCCCACCGTCGAGGTCACCAAGCGCGTCGCCGCCGCGTACGCCGCCGGTGCGGTGGGTGTGGTGACCGACAGCGCCTATCCGAACGTGGACCCCGCCTGGGGTGGGCCGACCATCTCGTTGGCGGAGAACAAAGCCGCCGTGCTGCGCAGTGCGCTCAAGGTCGGTCCGGTCACCGTGCGGGTGCGCGGCATCGCCAACGCTCCGGCCGCCTACGTCCTGCACGACCGCGCTGTCGGGGCGCTGCCGGACGGTGTCGCGTGGCACCACTCCGCACGCGATCTCGCCAAGGTCCGGACGACCGTGCGCCAGCCCGGTGCCGCTCAGCTGAGCACCGCGTTGGAGGCAGCGGCCGAGGTCGGCGGCATGTGGTTCGGATCCAGGGTGCCGGTTCGGGCGCCCGCCGAGCTGGACGTCTTCTACACGCCGGACCTGGCATGGCTCAACGGGATCGTCGTCGGCGTGGACGCCAAGCAGGAGCCCTACGGGGTCCAGGAGACCGATCCGGTCACCTACCGAGCCGGTCGGTCCTACCGGGTCGACCTGTTCAAGGCGCCGTTCAACCCCGAACTGTCCCGGCCTGCGGTGACGCGTGACGGGGACAAGCTGCGGGTCGAGCTGCCGATGTTCTCGCAGAGCGGCCAGGCTTCCTGGGGCCGGTTCTCCCCGTCCGGCGACAAGGGGAGCACGACGCTCACCGTGGCGGGCAAGAAGGTCGGCGGCAGTGATGTGCCCGGCATCGCGACCTTCGACGTGCCGAAGCAGCGGCTGCCGTTCGAGCTGCGGGCCGAGGCCGCCAACGCGATGCCCGGCACCGTGCTGGGCACCAGGGCGAGCGCCGAGTGGACGTTCCAGAGCGGGCACACGGACAAGTCGGTTCCGTTGGCGCTGCTGGACATCCGCTACGACCTCGTGCTGGACGCGGCGAACCGCGCGAAGCCGGGGGAGTACTCCTTCGGCGTGAGCGCGCCGTACCAGTCCGGCACGACCGGCTCCGGTGCCAAGGCGGTCACCGTGCAGGTCTCCACCGATGACGGCGCCACCTGGGCGGCGGCCCCGGTGCTGCCCTCCGGCAAGGGCTGGACGGCGAAGGTGACCAACCCCGCCAACGGTTTCGTGTCGCTGCGCGCGACCGCCGTCGACGCGGCGGGCAGTTCGGTGACCGAGACGCTGGTCCGCGCCTACCGGGTCGGCTGACCCGCACTGCGGCTGAGGGGCGTTCCCCGGCGCCCCTCAGCCCTGGTCGACGACAGCGGGATGCCGGGGGTCGTCCGCCCGCACCACGATGTCGGCGAGCGCGGCCGGATCGACCTCGTTCTCGTAGCGGGCGTAGGCGTCCAGGGTCCACCGGCGCTCCGGCGCGGTGCGCCTCGCCAGCGCCCCCGGGGACAGCCACAGGTGCACCACCAGGTCCAGCGGCAGCCCCTGGCCCAGCAACAGCGGTCCGTCGAGCACCACGACGCCGCCGGGCGGAATGTCCACATAGGACGCTCGGCTGGCGCGGTCCCGCTCCGCGTCCCACAGGCTCGGCAGCACCCGCCCGGAGCCGCCGGGGGACAACGGGGCCAGCAGCTCCCTGGTGAGCCCCTTGACGTCCAGCCAGTCCTGGTAGAACGCGTCCGGGTCGGTGCGCCCGTGCTCCAGCCGCAGCGAGGCGGGCCGGAGGAACCCGCCCGCCGACGCCCGCAGCACGGCCCGCCCACCGAGCCGCAGCGGCTCCACGAGCGCGTCGGCCAGCGCGGCGGTCCCGGCGGCCTCGGCCCCGTCCACCGCCACCCGGACCCACTCGTCCCGCCCGGCCGGCAGCACCCGGTCGGCGATCTCCCGGACGAGCCCGTCCGGGCTCACCGCCCTGACCCGCACCGCCCCACCACCCCCGACGCGGGTCGCCTCAGACGAGGGGCTTGGCGGTCATGGACTGCTGGATCGCGTACTCGACCAGGGTGATCAGCGCCTGCTTGGTCGACTCCTTGGCGCGGGCGTCGCAGATCACCATCGGCACCGAGTCGTCGATGGTCAGCGCGTCGCGAACGTCCTCGACGCGGTGGTGCAGCATGCCGTCGAAGCAGTTGAGCGCCACGATGTAGGGCAGTTGCCGGTCGTCGAAGAAGTCGATGGAGGCGAAGGCGTCGGCCAGTCTGCGGGTGTCGACCAGCACGACCGCGCCGATGGCGCCGCGCACCAGGTCGTCCCACATGAACCAGAACCGGTGCTGACCGGGGGTGCCGAACAGGTACAGGATCAGGTCCTGGTCCAGCGACACGCGGCCGAAGTCCATCGCCACCGTGGTGGTGACCTTGTTCGGCGTCGCGGACAGGTCGTCCACGCCCGCGCTCGCCTCGGTCATCACCGCCTCGGTGGTCAGCGGCACGATCTCGGACACCGACCCCACGAAGGTCGTCTTGCCGACACCGAACCCCCCGGCCACGACGATCTTGGCCGAGGTCGTCGCCCGGCTCGTGTCCGGAGCGTGGGGATCAAAGCCTGCGGAGCCCACTGAGCACCCTTTCCAGGAACGCGATCGAGGGCTGGTCGCCGGACACCAGGCCGTTCTGGTGCACCTGGACCAACCCCATCGTCGCCATGTCGCCGATCAGTACCCGGACCACACCCAGCGGAAGCCGCATCCGGGCCGCGACCTCCGCCACCGACCGGGTCTCGATGCACAACCGGCTGATGGAGCGGTGCTCGGGAAGACCGATGGCCTCCCTGTCACCCGCGGCGTGGTCGCTGGTGCGGACCAGAGCCTCGATCGGAAGATCGTAGTCGGGTCGCGTCCGGCCGCGTGTCCGGGCGTAGGGGCGGGCGAGCATACCCGTCTCGGCCAGCGGTGCGCGCAGCTCGTGCCTGCCCTCCGGCTGCTCGGCGAAGCCGCTGTAGTCGGCCCCGTACCCGCCGTGGGTGTAGAGCTGTGACCAGTCGTCACCGGGGTTGTCCGGTCCGTGCGAACCCGTGGTCATCTCGTCGCCACCTCCGTCACCGGCATGTCGTCCCACACGTCAGCTCGCGCCCGCTCAGCCCATGCCCCGGCCCTGGAGCTGCGCGCGCAGCTCCGGGGTCAGCTGCTGGCCGACGCGCTCGACGAGCAGGGTCATCTCGTAGGCGACCAGGCCGATGTCGCAGTTCGGCGCGGCCAGCAGCGCCAGGCACGAGCCGTCGGAGACCGACATCAGGAACAGGTAGCCGCGCTCCATCTCCACCACGGTCTGCGCGACGTTGCCCGCCTCGAAGCAGCGCGCGGCGCCCTGGGTGAGGCTGACCAGCCCGGAGGAGACCGCGGACAGCTGCTCGGCGCGGTCGCGCGGCAGGCCCTCGGAGCCGGCGAGCAGCAGGCCGTCGGCCGAGACCACGACGGCGTGCGCCACCCCGGGCACCCGCTGCACGAACTCGGTGATCAGCCAGCCGAAGCCGCTCGGCTGTTGCGGGATGGTCACTTGTCCTCCTCCTGGCGGGGTGCGGCGCCGTGCGACGCGTCACCGTCGGACCCGTTAGACACTGCCTCACCGGCGCGTTCGTTGGCCAGCTCGTCGATCCTGGAGTGCCGCCCCCGCCGCAGCCCCTGCTGGAAGCTGGACATCCGGCCGCGCACCGCCTCGGCGGAGCGGGCGGGCTGGGCGGGCTGGACCGCCTGGGCCGGGGCCTGGCCGACGCGCGCCGGCTGGGCGCCGGCTCCGCGCCTTGCCGGGGTCGCAGGAGCGATGGAGCCCGGCATCAGCTTCGCCTTCGGCACCCGCTTGGGCAGGCCCGCGGCGGTGAGCTCCTCCTCGGCCGGGGTGTTGAGCATCGTCTCCACCGCGCGCCAGCCCTCGTCGCCGGCGGAGCGCCACGTGGCCGCGCGGGGCGGGGCGGGGATGGTCTCCCGGCGCAGCACCGGCTCCACCGGCTCCGCGGGCTTGGCCGGCTTGTCAGGCGCCGCTTCAGCGGCCTTCTCGGCGACCTTCTCGGCGACCGGCTCGGGCGTCGGCTCTGCGGCCTTCTCCGCGACCGGTTCCGCCGCGGGAACGGGCTCCCGGCGCTCGGCCGGGGCGGTGGGCTCGGCGGGCGCCACCGGGCGCGGCGCGGGGGTGGGGAACTCGCCGTCGGGGTTCTCCACCGTCTGGAACCACTGGGAGAGGATCTCCTCGTAGATGGGCAGCCGCTCGGTCGGCGCGTCCACCTCGGGGCGCTCGGTCCTCGGGAAGGGGTTGACCGGGGCCGAGCCGTTGCCCTCGGCCGGGGTGGGCGCGGACGGCTCGTACGCGGCCTGGTCGTGCCGGGCCGCGAACAGGTCCCCGCCGTCCACATCGGACTGGTCGGTGGCCTGGGTGTCCACCCCCAACTGGCCGGCGTCGGTCTGCTCGACCAGTGACGGCGCCAGCCGCCGCGCCAGCATCCTGGGCCCGCCGACCCGCGGCTGCTCCCCGGTGTGCGGGCCGCTGAGCTCCGCGGGCGCGGGCGGGGGTGCCTGCTGCGCAACGGGTTCCGGCTGGGCCGAGGGTTCCGGCTTGGCCCGCGCCGGGCGCTGCGGCAGCGGGGCGGGCTCGGGCTCCACGGCGGGGTTGGTGGAGGTGAACCACTCCTGCTGCGCGGGCTGCTGGAGGCTCTGCTGCGGCTGGCGCTGCGGCATCTGCTGGGGCGGGAACTGCGGCGGCGCCTGCGGGAACATCGGCTGCTCCAGCGCGGACGGCAGCACGACCAGCTCGGCGGGCACGGTGATGATCGCCCTGGTGCCGCCGTCGATGTACTCCCCGCTGTGCAGCCGGACCTTGATGTCGTGCCTGCTGGCCAGCCGCGAGACCACGTACAGGCCCATCCGGCGGGACACCGCGACGTCGATCTCCGGCGGCTCGGCCAGGTTCTGGTTGGCCTCGGCCAGCTCCTCGTCGCTCATGCCGACGCCGCGGTCGGTGATCTGGATCGCCAGGTCCTTGGAGCGCAGCTGCGCGACGCTGACGTCGACCTGGCTCTGCGGGTCGGAGAACACCGTGGCGTTGTCCAGCAGCTCCGCGGTCAGGTGGATGAGGTCGTTGACCACCCTGCCCTGCACCAGCACGTCCGGCGCGGAGGTCAGGTTGATCCTGGCGTAGTGCTCGACCTCGGAGACCGCGGCGCCGATCAGCTCGGCGACGGGCACCGGGGCGGACAGCCGCTTGCCCAGCCCGCTGCCGGAGAGGATCAGCAGGTTCTCGCTGTTGCGGCGCATGCGGGTGGCGAGGTGGTCGAGCACGAACAGGCTGGACAGCGCGTCCGGGTCCTGCTCGTCCTGCTCCAGCTGGTCCAGCACCGACAGCTGGCGCTCGACCAGCGTCTGGCTGCGCCGGGAGAGGTTGACGAACATCGCGTTGACGTTGTCGCGCAACAGGGCCTGCTCGGTGGCCATGTGCACGGCCTGCTCGTGGACCGCGTCGAAGGAGCGGGCGACCTGGCCGATCTCCTCGCGGGTGAACACCTTCACCGGCTGGACGGCGGTCTTGGCGGCCTCTGCCGGGTTCGGGTCGGCGAGGATGCGCTTGACCGTCTCCGGCAGCCGGGTGTTGGCCACGTCCAGCGCCTCGGTGCGCAGCACCCGCAGCGGGGTCAGCAGCGAGCGCACGACCACGGTCATCAGCAGCAGCGCCACCAGCAGCGCCACCAGCACCAGCGCGGCGTCCCTGGTCGCGGAGCCGACCGCCGCCGCCGCGAGGCCGTCCGCCTGCGTGCGCAGCGACTCCAGCAGCGCGTTCTCCATCCGGCTGAGCAGGTCGCTGGTGACGCCGGCGACCCGGTTGTACTCCTCGCCGGGGATGTCCAGTGACGCGCCGTTGGCGCCCTTGATCAGGGAGATCTGCTTGATCCGCTGCCGGGTGTCGACGTCGCTGCCGCTGACCGTGCCCAGGAACAGCTGCCGCTCGGCGGGGGTGGCCACCGCCTGGAAGTCCGAGACCGCGGCGTCGTAACCGGAGTTCGCCGCGCGCAGCTCGTCGAGCTGTCCCGCGCGGAACTCGTTGTGCGTCGCGGCCATCTGCATCAGCGCGTTCTGCTGTGCGACCCGCTCCTTGGCCTGGGTCAGCGCCTGGATGGCGGTGGAGGCCCTGGACAGCGCGTGCTCGGAGACCGAGGCGCTGACCTCGCGGCCGAGCTGCACCAGTGAGTCCAGAATGGACGAGTACGCCGCGTGCACGGCGATGTCGGCGTAGGAGGTGGTGTCGGCGACCAGGCGCAGCGGGTTGAGCGCGCTGAGGCGCTGGAGGCCGCGGCGGTAGCGCTCCTCGCTCGCGGCGTCGTCGTACTCCAGGGACTCCAGGGTGCGGTTGAGCTCGTTCACCGCGGTGTTCACGGTCTCGAACTGGTCGACCATGGGCTTGCGGTCGGTGCTGCGGCCCGCGGCGACCCTGGCGACGACGAGCGTGCGCTCCTTCTGCAGCTCGTGGATCACCGTCGTCACCTTGCGGGCGACGTCGACCTGGGTGACAGTGCGCTGGAACTGGTCCGCGCGGCCGAGCTCGTCCTGCACCCGCAGGGTCCCCAGGACCAGGGCGGTGATCGTCGGCACCAGCAGGACGACGGCCATCCGGTTGCGCAGCCGCCAGTTCCGCAACCGCCAGCGGGAGTCGTCACGCTGGTCGGGGTGGTCCGGGGTCGGGGTGGACTCCGACGCCGGCGATGTGCGCCGCCGGGGGCGCGACAGTGTCGGGTCGCCGCTGTCCCCGGCGCCGGTGAGACCGTCGGCGGGTGCGGTGGACCGGTTCGGGGCACCCTTGCGGGACGCGATCCTGCCGGGCTGATCGGGCACTACGTGAACACTCCCCGGATCAGAGCTAAGCGGCTCCCCCCGTACGGGACCCAGCTCGTACGGACAACTTTCAGCGCAAGGTAGCGAACAAGAACGGTCCTGTCAGCCTCGGCGCGTTCAGTTAGGAAGCACATGACATTCGTGAAGTTGATTTGACGCTCGGGCGCGGCGTTGTCTAGACCCATATGACTCGGACGAGTGATTGCGTGCCTACCCTTGGTAGGCGGCTCGCCCGCGTGGTGGGTAGTCCAAACCGGCCAGGAGACACAGTATGACCCGTACCGGCAGGAGCTGTGAACAGGGCAAACGCCCGGCTCGTCCGCGACTGTCCCCGGTGCGCCCCGCCAGGACCGGCCGCGGTGGCGGTGACCTGGGCGAGGTGGCTGGTCACGGGGCCGGACAGCACCCGCGCGCTACCACGTCTCGGATTCGTCTCGGATCGGTCCCTTCGACGGGTTTCGCATCGAGTGCTCTAGAGGTTCGACTACTCCGAACGGGGTGCGGCCGTGAAATTCACCCCCGCGGCTTCGGGCGTGTCGCGGGCGGTGGCTCTCCGTCCACAATCGACCCGAAGCGATTACAGCGCGTTTCCTCTGACCTCAAGGAAATGCAAAGCCAAGCATCCTCGAAGAACAAACAGGACAGATTCTTCGCACCCCGGGCTTGACCCGTCGCGGCGGCCGCCCGTTAGGTAGGCCCCGCCACCCCCCTCACCCCCGCAACCCCTTCAGCACTGGAGCGCAAGCATGATTCGACGCGGCATCCTCGGCAGGCCGTCGTCCCGACCCTCCCGCCTGCTCGGCGCCGTTCTCGCCGTGTCGGCGATGGTGGTCAGCCTCGGGGGCTGCGGCCTGCTCGGTGGCTCCTCCGGCGACGACGCGCCGGGGGCCAACGGCCTGGAGCGGACCAAGGTCCGGCTCGGTCTGGTGCCCGTCGTGGACGTGGCGCCGATCTACATCGCGCAGAAGGAGGGGTTCTTCAAGCAGGAGGGCCTCGACCTGGAGCTGGTGACGCTCGCCGGTTCCGCCGCCGGCGTGACCAAGATGGTCGCCGGTGAGCTGGACATGGTGCACGGCAACTACGTCTCGATGTTCACCGCGCACGCCAAGGGCACCGTGAACCTCAAGTGGGTCGCCGACTGCTACTCGGCCAAGCCGAACGTGTGGATGGTGATGACCTCGCCGAACTCCTCGGTGAAGTCCATGAGCGACCTGCCTGGCAAGAAGGTCGCGGTCACCACCACCAGCAACCTCGCCGACATGACGATCTGGTCGGTGCTCAACGCCAACAACATCGACGCCAAGCAGATCAAGTACGTCGAGATGTCCTTCGGTGACATGGCGGCGAACCTGAAGAACGGCAACGTGGACGCGGCGCTGATGGGCGAGCCGTTCATCACCCAGGCCGCCAAGAGCATGGGCGCCACCCGCGTCTTCGACGCCGCCTCCGGGCCGACCGCGGACATCCCGATGGCCGGGTACTCCACGTCGGAGTCCTTCGCCAAGCAGAACCCGAAGACCGTCGCGGCCTTCCAGCGCGCGCTCGCCAAGGGCCAGGCGGCGGCCAACGCCGACCGCGCCAAGATCGAGGCCGTCGTCCAGGAGTACGCCAAGATCGACGCCCAGACCGCGTCGATCATGAACATCGGCGCCTTCCCCACCTCGCTGGAGGCGGCCCGGCTGCAGCGCGTCCCTGACCTGATGAAGGACTTCGGCATCCTCAAGGACAAGATCGACGTCGGCACGATGATGCTGGCGCCGGCCGCGGCCAGGTAGCCGGTGCGCGCCGCCTTCCGCGGACTCGCCGGGGTGGCCGGGCTGCTCCTGCTCTGGGAGCTGTTCGGCCGCTCCGAGCTGGTCCCGCCCGGCTACCTCCCGCCGCCGTCGGTGGTGCTGGTCAGCCTGGTGAACCTGGTGCTGGACGGGAAGTTCGTCTTCGACGTCATCGCCACCGTGCTGGCCTGGGCCATCGCGCTGGGCATCGCCACCGCCGTCGCGGTCCCGCTCGGCCTGGTGCTGGGCAGCGCGCCCGCGGTGCGCCGCGCCACCAGGACCGTGGTGGAGCTGCTGCGCCCGATCCCCTCGGTCGCGCTCATCCCGCTGGTGATCATCCTCTTCGGCGGCGGGCCGGAGGCGAAGATCGTGCTCGCGGTCTACGCCTCGGTGTGGCCGATCCTGTTCAACACGATCTACGCGCTGGACGAGCTGGACCCGCTGCTGGTGGACACCGCGCGGGTGTTCGGCACCAGCAGGCCCAGGGTCCTGGCCACGGTGGCGCTGCCCAGCGCCGCGCCGTTCGTGATGACCGGGATCCGGACCTCGGCGGCGATCGCGCTGATCGTGGTGGTGAGCACGGAGCTGCTGGCGGGCAGCGCGCTCGGCCTCGGCCAGTTCATCCTCACGGCGGGCAGCGGCGGCGGCCAGATGGACCTGGTCCTCGCGGGGACCGTGGTGGCAGGCTTGGTCGGCTACCTGGTCAACGCCGGTTTCGAGTGGGTGCAGCGGAGGTACTTCGCCTGGGGCGCGCGAGCGGAGGAGCCGGCATGAGGCGGATGCGGGACTCGCTGTCCGGCTGGGTCGTCATCACCGTCCTGGTGGTCCTGTGGGAGATCACGACCAGGATCGCGCGCAGCCCGTTCTTCCCGCCGCCGACCGAGATCGCCGACATGGCGCGGCAGCTGTGGCTCAGCGGCCCGGCATCGCATCTGTTCCTCTCCGACACGGTGTTCACCGACATCCTGACCAGCCTGGCGCGGATGCTCGGCGGCTGGTCGCTGGCGGCGCTGCTCGGCGTCTCGCTGGGTGTCCTGTTGGGACGGTCGGCGACCGCGATGGACTACCTGGGGCCGATCCTGGCCTTCCTGCGGGCGATCCCGCCGCCGACCCTGGTGCCGGTGTTCCTCGCGCTGTTCTCCCTCGGCACGCCGATGCAGGTGGCGACGATCGTCTTCGGCTCGATCTGGCCGATCCTGCTCAACTCCGTCGACGGGGCGCGCTCGGTGGACCGGACCAAGACCGAGACCGCGCGCGCCTTCCGCCTGTCCACGGTGGACTGGGTGCTCGGCGTGGTGCTGCCAGCGGCGTCCCCGAAGATCTTCGCGGGCCTGCGGGTCAGCCTCTCGCTCTCCCTGGTGCTGATGGTGATCTCCGAGCTGGTCGGCTCGACGGAGGGCATCGGCAACCGGTTGCTGTTCGCCCAGCGGCAGTTCGACTTCCCCGCGATGTGGGCCGGGATCGTGCTGCTCGGGGTGCTGGGTTTCCTCCTCAACACGGCGCTGTCGGCCGTGGAACGCAGAGCGCTGGCGTGGCAGCCGGCCAACCGCCAGGCCGCGCTCGCGGCCGGAACGGGAGCATGACGTGACGGAGCTGTGCCGTTCGGCGATGCTGGAGGTCACCGACCTCGGACACCGCTACCGCGCGAAGGAGGGCGAGCACACCGCGATCGACCGGCTGTCCTTCACGGTGGCCGCCGGGGAGCTGGTGTGCATCGTCGGCCCGTCCGGCTGCGGCAAGTCCACGCTGCTGCGCTCGCTGTCCGGGCTGATCACCCCGACCAGCGGAACGGTCGCGCTGCACGGCGACGAGGTGCGCGGCGTGCCCGACGACCTCGCCGTGGTCTTCCAGGACTACAGCCGCTCGCTGTTCCCGTGGCTCAGCGTCGCGCGCAACGTCGAGTTCCCGTTGAAGCGCAAGGTTTCCCGCGCCGAGCGCCGCGAGCGGGCCGCCCAGGCGCTGGAGTGGGTCGGCCTGTCCGGGGCGGGGGCGAAGTACCCGTGGCAGCTCTCCGGCGGCATGCAGCAGCGGGTGGCGATCGCGCGGGCGCTCGCCTACCGGCCGAGCCTGCTGCTGATGGACGAGCCCTTCGCCTCGGTGGACGCGCAGACCCGGTTCGAGCTGGAGGACCTGCTGCTGCGCGTGCGGCGCGAGCACGACACCACGATCCTGCTGGTGACCCACGACATCGACGAGAGCGTCTACCTCGGTGACCGGGTTCTGGTGCTGTCCAAGTCACCGGCCACGGTCGTGGCGGACCTGAAGGTGGACCTGCCCGCCGAGCGCGACCAGATCACCACCAGGGAGTCCGACGCCTTCGTGGCGCTGCGCGCCGAGACGGCCCGGCTGCTGCACGGTGGCGGCGCGGTGCGTCCCCGCGTGCACGCCGACCCCGAGGGCGCTGCCGCCCGCTTCCTCGCCGCCGAGCGCGCCGAGCAGGCTTCGCGGGCCACGCGGAAGCAGGCCGCGCAGAGCTGATCGGCAGGGCGGGTACCCTGCTGCGACCACAGCAGGCCCCTCGGGAGGGAACGCGTGCCGGAACCCGATCCGCAGCCCGTCGTGCCACGACCGAGGAAGGTGCCGCTCAGCGACCCCGAACGGCAGCGCGAGATCTTCGCTGCCACGCTCCAGGTGCTGGCCGAGGTCGGCTACGAGCGCTTCAACATGGACCTGATCGCCAAACGGGTCCGCGCCAGCAAGGCGACGCTCTACCAGTACTGGCCGGTGAAGGCGGCGCTGATCCTGGACGCGCTCAAGGTCAGCGAGGTGCCGCACGTCGACCCGGACACCGGCTCGCTGGTGGACGACGTGCGGCTGCTGCTGCGGTCCTGGGTGCGCGCGCAGACCCCCTACACCAGGGGCATCCTGCTCGGCCTGATGGAGGGCGGCCGCCGCGACGAGGAGATGGCCCGCATGTACGCGGAGCGCATCGCCCAGCAACAGGAACCGTTGCTGCACACGATCCTCGCCCGCGCGGTCCAGCGCGGCGAGATCCCGGAGGGCGTCGACGTCGGCCTGCTTGCGGACCTGCCCGCGGCGATTTTCCTGCTCCGCCTGATGACCACCAACGACGAGGTCGACGACGCCCTGGTGGACCGCGTGGTCGACGGCCTGTTCATCCCGCTGCTGCGCCGTTGACGGCCCGCACGGGGAGGGTGATCACCGACGGGTGCTCCGGGTCGTGGAAGACCTCCTGGTCGGCGGGGTGCGGGGTGACCGCGATCGCGTGGTGCTCGCCGCTGCCGGTGTTGCGGGCGAAGCGCGGGTGCGCGCCGCTGGAGACCTGCACGCGCAGCCGATGGCCGCGGCGGAACCGGTACGCGATCGGTGAGAGCTGGACCGTCACCCCGGTCACGCCGTCCGGTCGGACGTTGGCCAGCCCGTCGCAGACGTTGATCGAGCGCCCGCGCGCGTCCACATCGCACAGGCGCACGAAGACGTCGGTGTCCGGGCGGCTGGACCGCAACCAGATCCGCGCGGCGACCTCACCGATGATCTCCAGGTCGGCGTCGAGCGGACCGGTGGTGAAGGTCAGCACGTCCTTGCGCGCCTCAAGGGCACGGTTGTCCTTGCGGCCCGCGCCACGCGGGGTCAGCAGCGGTCCGCCCACTGAGGGCGTCGGGTCGGACGGGTCGTAGCGGTAGCGCGACGGCTCGCTCGCGGTGGGCGGTGCGAGCGACAGCCCACCGCCGCTGCGCAAGTGCCAGCTCCGCGGCTCGTAGCCCTCGGGCGGCCACGTCTCGAACTCGCGCCATTGTCCCGCTCCCACAACGAAAAGCCGGACCGGGGCGCGGCGTGGCGGCTCCTCACCTCGGCAGTGCGCGCCCGCCCACTCCAGGGTTTCCCTTGCGGCAGCGGCAAGTCCGGCCGGAGCGGCGTGCTGCCAGGGGCCGATGACCAGCCTCGGCCGCCTGCCCGCCTCGCGCAGCGCCGTGTAGTCGGCGAGCTGGTCGCTGAGGAAGATGTCCTCCCACCCCGCGACCAGGCTCGTGGGCACGGTCACGGCGCCGACGGAGTCGCTGTGGTCCCAGTCCTTCCAGAACCGGTCCTCGCTGTCGTGGTGCACGCAGTCCTGGTAGAACGGCCACCGGAATCCCAGCACCCTGCGGTCCGCGTCGCCCATGGGCAGCGTGTTCATCGAGCGCACCAGCCGATCCTCGCCGATGCCGAAGAGCAGGGTCGCGATGTCCCGCAGTCGCTTGGGCCGCCGTTCCTGGGTGGCCGTCTGCACCGACCAGCGCAGCGACGTGTCGAGCTCGAAGGTGCCGGGAGCCAGGAACGCCAGCGCCAACCGCGACGAGGTCACGTGCGGCACCATCGCCTTCACCTGTGGCGGCGCGTCGGCGGCCACGGCCCACTGGGTGTAGCCGAGGTAGCTCGCTCCGGTCAGCGCGAGGTTCCCGTCGAACCACGGCTGGGCGGTGACCCACTCGATGGTCGCGAGCCCGTCGCCGCGCTCGTGCCGCATCGCGCGGAACTCACCCGCCGAGCCGAATGTCCCGCGCACACTGCAGATCACGACCTGGAAGCCGCGCTCGGCGTAGATCCTGGCGAGCAGGCCACCCCATCCCGAGCGCCCGTACGGAGTGCGGATCAGCAGCGTCGGCAGCCGCTCGGGCCGCACGCGCGGCGTCCAGTGGTCGGCGAGCAGCACGGCGCCGTCGGGCATGGTGATCGGGATGTCCTTGGTGGCCGCAACGTCCCGGGTGACCGGTTCGGGCAACCGCAGCAACCGTTGTGCCACAAGGCTCGCGAGCTTCATGCAGTCATGCTGCGTGCGCCACGGCCGCCGGACAACCTGAACCGTACGGTTTCGTACGGTTTTCAACCGTTGGGCGATTAGGCGTTTCGGGTTGCGTGTGATTGGGAAACGGCCCGGCGAGGTACCACACCCGCATGGCGTGCGACCCGGGCTTCGAGCTGCCGATCTGTCCCGCCGGGACGGATCGCACGGCCGCGCGCGCGGAGATCGCCAACAAGCTCGCCGAGGTCCTGCAGACCGTTCGCGAGGCCCGCGCCTACCTCCTGGCGATCCGGCGTTTGGTCGAGCACGCCGACGACGCGCTGGACGACCTGGTCGGCCTGCTGGCCGCGGACGGCAGGATGGACTTGGCGGCCTGCGTCCAGGTCGAGGTCATCGAGGAGAACTTCGTGGTGGAGCGCTGGGTGGCCCAGCTGATCGAGGAGTTCGACCGCAACTACTACGCGGCGTTCCGGAGGATGGAGGAGAACATCCCCGCCGAGGTCGGCCACCTGACCGGTCCGGAGGCGCTCGAAGCGGTCCTGCGCTCCGTCACCCCGCCCAGCCTCCCCGCACCCCGCCCCCCGGACTCCTAGGCACCGCCACTGCGCCGTGCTCGTGCCCGTCGGCTGGCGCGGTCGGTTTTCGCGTTTTGTAGGCTTAATGCGAAATGAGAGCGCTCTCAACGACAATAAGCCTACAAAACGTGAACCAAGTGGGGGCCCGGGTGGTGGGTTCCGGAGTGACGGGTGGGCGGTCGTCGAGGTGGTGCGGGCGACTTGCGCGATGCGGCCTGAGACCGATGCGGCCCGGGTCTCGTGATGCGGCCTGAGACCGATGCGGCCCGGGTCTCGTGATGCGGCCCGAGACCCGATGTGGCCAGGGGGTCGATGCGGCCTGAGGTCTGTGATGCGGCCCTGTGAGTCCTCCGGAGCGGCGCTGAACCCCGTTTCGTAGTCATGGCGGGGTTCGGGGGACCTACTGGGGTGGGCGGTGCATGGTCCAGGCGGTGGGGCCGTTGTCGGGCAGGGCGACCTCGGCGGTGACGGTGAAGCCGAACCGCTCGTAGCGGCGGACGTTGGACTCCAACGCCGTTTCCAGGTAGGCGGTGGCGTTCTCCGCGTCGGCTGCTCGCAGGCCCGGTTCGATCACTGCTCGGCCGAGGCCGCGGCCCTGGCTCGCCGGGTGGACGCCCACCGTGGACAGGAACCACGTCGGCGTTGCCGGGCGGTGCGGCGCCAACACCTGTTCGACCGCGCTGGCGGCTGCCGCGCGGTCACCCGCGAGCTCGCCCAGCCGGGGACCCAGTGCGGCGAAGGCCGCCGCGTCGGTGGCCGGGGTCGTCCACATCGCGACCGCGGAGTGGTCGGAGCTGACCCAGATCCGGCCGTGGGGCAGGCCGATGTCGGTCAGCAGGAGGCGCTGGAACTCGGCCAGCCGCTCGGGGTGGCCGTCGTCGGGGAGGGTGTGCCTGGTGAGGGGGTAGTCGATGAAGGCAGCTTGCAGTGTGGCGACCGCCGCGTCGATGTCCGCGGGTGTCGCCTCGCGAATGTCGGGAAGCATCGCCGTACACCGTAAGGAGCAGCTCGTGGCCACGCCACCGGATATCGGCCGTGGCCGAACTAGGGTCGGGGCATGGCAGAACCCGTTTTCCTGATCACCGGCGCGTCCAGGGGCATCGGCGCGGCCACCGCGCGGCTGGCGGCGGCGGAGGGCTATCGGCTGGTGTTGCTCGGCCGGAGCCCGGAGCCGTTGCGGGAGGTGGCCGAGGAGACCGGCGGGCTGCCGATCGCCTGCGACGTCACCGACTGGGACGCGCTGAGCGCAGCAGTGCGTCGGGTGGAGGACGAGCTCGGGCGACTGGACGTGGTGTTCGCCAACGCGGGGCAGAGCGTCGTCACCTCCTTCCTCGGCGAGGCAGGGGAGGAGCCGGGGCGGTGGCGGGACATGGTGCTGGCCAACGTGTACGGCCCGGCGCTGACCGCGCGCGCCACGCTGCCCGTGCTGCGGCGCTTCGGCGGGCACCTCGTGCTGACCGGCTCCGCCTCCGGGCGCGGCGTGCGGCCGGGGAGCCTGTACTCGGCGACCAAGTGGGCGGTCACCGGGCTGGCGCAGGCCATCCGCGCGGAGTGCGTGGACGCCGGAGTGCGGGTGACCCTGGTGCAGCCCGGACTCGTTGACACGGAAGCGATTCCGGCCGATCGGGCCGCCGATCCGAAGCTCGATCCCGCCGACGTCGGACGCGCCGTGCTCTACGCGGTCGGCCAACCGTCCCATGTGGACGTCAACGAGATCCTGGTGCGCCCCGTCGGCCAGGGTCCTTATCGGTAGCGGCGTCGTCGAGCCCGCGCGCGTCCAGCGCCTCGGCGATGTGGTCGGCCATCCGCAGCACCTTCACCAGCAGGGGCAGCAGCAGCGCCAGCGAGGAGCGCTCCACGCCCCTGGCGCGCTGGGCGGCGCGGATCTCGTCGGCCTTCTCCTTGATCAACGGGATGAACCGCAGGGTCATCGACAGCACGAACGCGATCCGGTGCGGCCGCAGGCCGAAGACCCGCAAGGGGCCGGCCGCGCGCTCCAGGGCCGCGATCATGTCGTCGGTGCGGCTGGTCATCGTCACCAGGGTCGCCAGCAGCACCAACGTGATCAGCCGCAGCAGCACCGCGAGGGCCGCCTGCCAGCCCAGCAGCAGCACCTGGGCGATGCCGAGCAGCGCCAGCACGAGCACGAGCGGGCGCAGCTGTCGCGCCAGCTCACGAAGTGGGATGCCCGCCAAGGACCACATGCCCACAACGAGGAGCAGACAACCCGCCAGCACCAAGGGGTTCGGCACGAAGAACAGCGCGATGCTGCTCGCCAGCAACAGGACCAGCTTGGGGCCTACGGGAGTCCGGTGCAGTACCGAGGTTCCCGGGCGGTACAGGCTCAGCACGGCGCCATCAGGTCCAGGTAGGCGGCCACCGCCTCGGACGGCGGCGCGTCGGCGACGATGCGGCCTTCGTCGAAGACGAGCACGCGGTCGAAGTCCGACAGCAGGTCCAGATCGTGCGAGACGACCACGACCTGCTCGGCCAGGTTCCTGATCACCTCGGTGGTGCGCCGCTTGTTGCGCAGGTCGAGCATGGTGGTCGGCTCGTCGAAGACCACGCACTCCGGTTCGAGCGCGAGCACCGCCGCGATCGCCAGCCGCTGCTTCTCCCCGCCGCTCAACAGGTGCGCGGGCCGCTCGCTCAGCGAGGCGAGCCCGTGCTCCGCAAGCACCTCGGCCACCCGGGCAGCGATGTCCTTTTTGGACAGGCCGCGGTGCTTGAGCCCGAACGCGATGTCCTCGGCCACGGTCGGCATGACGATCTGCACGTCCGGGTCCTGGAAGACGAAGCCGACCTTGCGGCGCACGGCCCTGCCCTCCGAGCGGGTGTCCAGGCCGTCCACGAGCACCCGGCCGCGCGTCGGCACCAGCAGCCCGTTGAGCAGGCGTGCGAACGTGCTCTTGCCGGAGCCGTTCGCACCGATCACCGCGATCCGCCGCTCGGTCAGCTCAACGGAGATCCCGCGCAGCACCATCCGGTCGTCGTAGCCGTGCTCGACGTCCTCGATGCGGAACATCAGGCGGCCCGCGCGGGAACCAGCGGGTACGCCCGGCGCATCGTGACCCCGGCCAGCGAGGCGAGCACCACCTTGGCGGCGTCACCCGGGACGAACGCCAGCGAGCCGGTGAGCGCGGTCCAGAGGTCCAGGCCGCCCGCGACCGCCAGGAACGGCACCCCGATCAGGTAGGACACCACGATCCCGCCCGCCGCGTTGCACAGCAGCGCCCACCCCAGGTTGTAGCGCCGCCACACCCGCTCGGTCAGCCAGCCGATCACGAAGGCGGCGACCGGCCAGCTCAGCACGAAGCCGCCGGAGGGCCGCAGCAGCGCGCCGAGGCCGCCCGCGCCGCTGGAGAGCACCGGCAGGCCCACCGCGACGAGGACCACGAACACCAGCAGCGCGAGGCCGCCCTTGCGCGCGCCGAGGATCGACCCGGCGAGCATGACGCCCAGCGACTGCGCGGTGATCGGCACCGGCACGAAGGGCAGCGGGACCGCGGGGAACAGCCCGAGCACCACCACGATCGCGGCGAACAACGCCACGTGCACCAGATCCTTCGTCCGCATGCGGACATCTTGCTCTGTGGGACGCCCCCAACCAACTCGGCGAAAGCGGCGTCACAGCAGCATGTGAAAGCACAGCACGCGGTGTTCCTGGTGGTCGCGGCGCTCGCCACCGGTATCGTCCCCGCCAACGCCCACGCCTCGCCCGCGCCGCGGTCCACCTCCTCGGTGACGCTGGTCACGGGCGACCGGGTCCAGCTGGAGCACGGACGGGTGACCGTTCGCGCAGCTCCCGGGCGTGGCCACATCCGCTTCCTGCACAGCACCGACGAGCGCGGCGACCGCGTGGTCGTGCCCGTGGACGTGGTCGAGGGGATCCGCTCGGGGCGGCTCGACCGGCGGCTGTTCAACGTGAGCCGCCTGGTCGCGATGGGCTTCGACGACCGCGTCCGGCCCGACCTCCCGCTCATCGTCGAGCCCGCGGTCGCCCGTGCGCTGCCGAAGGCCGAGCGCGAGCTGCCCAGCATCGGCGGGCTCGCGGTGCGCACCAAGAAGGCCGACGCCGCGCGGACGTGGTCGGGCCTGGCGCGTTCGCGGGTCTGGCTGGACGCGCCCGTGCGCGCCGCGCTGGACCGCAGCACGGTGCAGATCGGCGCTCCGGTCGCGTGGAAGGCCGGGCACACCGGCAAGGGCGTCACCGTGGCCGTGCTCGACACCGGGATGGACGCCGAGCACCCCGACCTCATGCGGCGGATCGCCGCGGCCAAGGACTTCACCGGCGGGGCGAGCGGGACCGACGACCGCGAAGGCCACGGCACGCACGTGGCGTCCACCGCCGCGCGCGTTGCTCCGGACTCCTTGCTGCTCAACGCGAAAGTCCTCGACGACGGGGGAGGAGGCAGCGAGTCCGCGATCATCGCCGGGATGGAGTGGGCCGTCGCGCAGGGCGCCCGCGTGGTCAACATGAGCCTCGGCGGCCCGCCGACCGACGGCAAGGACCCCATGTCGCTCGCTGTGAACCAGCTGACCGAGCGCACCGGCGCACTGTTCGTCGCCGCGACCGGCAACGCGGGTCAGGCCGAGGCCGTCATGAGTCCGGCGGTCGCCGACGCGGCGCTCGCTGTCGGTGCCGTGGACTCCGAAGAGGCTCTCGCGCCGTTCTCCAACCGAGGACCGCGCGCGGGCGATGACGGCCTGAAGCCCGACATCACCGCGCCCGGCGTCGGGATCGTCGCGGCGAGGGCTCGCAACAGCACGCCCGAGGAGCCCGTCGGCGACCGCTACGCGCGCCTCTCCGGCACGTCGATGGCCGCGCCGCACGTGGCCGGTGCGGCGGCGGTCGTGGCCGCGCAGCACCCCGACTGGCGTGCCGACCGGATCAAGGCCGCGCTCATGAGCACCGCGCGCCCCAACGCGAAGCTCGCCGTCCACGAGCAGGGCGCCGGGCGGCTCGACATCGGCCGCGCCAGCACGCAATCCGTGCACGCCACTCCCGCGAGCATCCACAACGGCATCGCCAAGTGGCCGCACGGCGACGACGAGCCGAGCAAGACCACGGTGACCTACCACAACTCCGGATCCTCGCCGGTGGTTCTCGACCTGGCTCCGGATGTCAAGGCCCCCAAGGGGATGTTCACCGTCCACCCTGGACGGATCACCGTTCCCGCGCGAGGCTCGGCGAACGCCGTCCTGACGGTTGACACGCGCGTTGCCGCGCAGGACGGCCGCTACGGCGGAGCCCTCGTCGCGACCGGTCGTGACGTGTCCGTGCGCACGCCCGCCGGAGTGACGCGGGAGGTCGAGAGCTATGACCTGAAGCTCACTGTCCTTGACCGGCAAGGAAAGCGCGCCGCGAACGCGTCCATCCAGCTCAACGACCTCGACCGCAACGCGATGCACCAGCCGGAGCAGGGCGTGGTCCGGCTACCCAAGGGCCGGTACTTCCTCCAGGCTTCGACGTGGGGCGAGGAGATGGCCCTCTTCGCCGAGCCGACCCTGGTGCTGGACAAGAACACCGAACTCGTCCTCGACGCGCGGGACGCCAAGCCCGTCGGTTCCACAGTGGACAAAGCTTCGGCCAGGGAGTTCCAGGCCCAGATCGGGTTCCTCCGCACGTCCGCCTCGCACACCATCGTCGGCGGAGTGACCGAGGCGAGCCTCGCCAAGATCTTCGTCCGCCCGTCCACCACATCCGCCCCGCCCGGCCAGTTCACCTTCAGCGCCGAACAGCACCTCGCCGAGCCAGACGGTCAGGGCGGGTTCGCGGGCAGCCCGTACCTGTACAACGTCCGCCTCGTCCGCGACGGCGTTGTGCCTCGTGAGCTCACCCAGAGGGTTTCAGACCGTTCACTGGTCGCCGTTCGCGGTTCCCACGCCGCGACCGGCTCCGGCCAGGTCGGTGTTCGCGAGGGCGTGATCAAGGCTCCGCTTCCCTTCACCCTCACCGAGTTCTACACTCCCGGCGTTCCATGGTCGAACTACTTCGAGGCCGGGACGACGAAGATCACCGCCGTGCCCCGCGTCTTCACGAAGCCGACCGAGGAGCGGTGGAACGCCGCCGTCTTCGGCCCTGCTTTCCCGAAGGACCAGCCCGGCCAGTTCGCCGCGCGCGAGGGCGATGTGCTCGAAATGAGGATTCCCTTGGCCAGCGGGCAGAACGAGCACCAGTTCGGTTTCATCGAGGATGAGACCGGCACGACCACACTGTTCCGCGACGGAGTGCTGCTCGCCACCAGCCCACTCCCCGGCTGGGCCGAGTTCTCCGTGCCCCCTGCGGCGGCCCAGTACCGCCTGGACGTCTCGTCGCCTCGCGTGAGTGCACAGTGGACCTTCCGCTCCGCGCACGGAGTCGGTGATCTCCCGTTGCTGGGCGTCCGGTTCGCCCCCAACGTCGACTCGCACAACCGAGCGCGCCCCGGGGCGTTCTCGATTCCTGTTTCCGTGCATCGGAACGGGGCCGGTCGCGTGGACGCTTCGCTTGCTGTTGAGGTGTCCTTTGACGACGGCCGCACGTGGGAGGCCGCGAAGGTGGTTGACGGGGCGGTGTCCGTTGTCAACCGCGTGGGGACGGTTTCCTTGCGGGTCAAGGCTGTTGATCGGGACGGGAACTCGTTGGAGCAGACCGTGATCGGGGCCTATTCGGTGTCGTAGTCCTTGTGCTGGTGCCGGTGTGGGCCTCGGCTCGCGCCGGTACCAGCGCGGGGTCGGCTTGACCAGCCCCTCGCGGCCAGAGCCTGTCCCGCAAGTCGTCCCGATACCCCGAGGCGGCCCCCGCGCCCCTCCCGCCCCCGCCCCCGCGCCCCCCATACCCCCGTGCACGCGTGAGCCAGCTGGCGTGGCCGGGGTTCTCGCGTTTTGTCACCTTGATGCGAGATGGGAGCGCTCTCTTGCGCATCAAGGTGACAAAACGCGAAATGAGGGGCAGGTGGGTGAGGGCGTCATGGGGTGGTGGGGTCGGTTTTACTGGCCCCTTGCGGCTAGTTGCGGCCGAGCCACGCGGCGGACCTCTCGGCCGTGTCGAGCACGCGCAGCGCCGCGTCGCGGTCGGCCATCGGGTAGTGGACGCTCAGTTCCAGGTTGGTGACCGTGGTGGTGCCGGTGAAGTGGTAGGTGGCCTCGATCGCCTCACCGTCGCGGAGGTAGCGGTAGACGAGCTCCAGGTTGGCGTCGCCGAAGGAGCTCTTCGGCAGCGGACGCTCGGAGAGCGCGCGGTAGCCGGGAGTGCCGCGCACCCGGGAGAGGTGGCGGTCGGCCATGGCGCGGGCGCCGAGGATCGGGGCGCGGCCGAAGACGCCGGTGACGTCGACGCGGAGCCGGACGCGCTTGGCGGGGTCGGTGAAGTCGGACCAGTACGCGCCGCCGACGCGCTCGGCCCACCCGGCGGGCACGGCCATCACGAGGGTGGACGGGGTGGCCTCGCCGACCCAGTTGCGCTGGGCGTAGCCGGGGACGGCCGAGTGGGTGGACGTCGCCGGGCCGGCAGAGGTGGAAGGCCCAGCGGTGGCGGGCAGCATCGGGACGGCGGGGCCGCCGACGTCCACGGGGCCGCCGCAGCCGGTCAGCACCAGCGCGAGCACGCCGAACACCGCTCCACGTGACACGCCCCCGACCATGAACCGGCATGATACGGGCCATGCCGGTGCCGGGGCGGATAGGCCGATTCGAGGTGGTCGAGCGCATCGGGGGCGGCGCGTTCGCCTCGGTGTGGCGAGCGCGGGACGACGCGCTCGACTCCACTGTGGCGATCAAGGTGCTCTCGTCGGAGTGGCTGGACTCGGCCGACGTGCACGAACGGTTCCTCGCCGAGGCTCGGCTGCTGCGCAGGGCGGAGTCCGACCGCGTGGTCCGCGTGCACGACATCGGCGAGCTGCCGGACGGGCGGCCCTACCTGGTGATGACCTACGGGGACCGGGGCACGCTCGAAGACCGGATCGCGGCGGGGCCGCTGCCGTGGCGCGAAGCGGTCGAGGTCGCTGTGGAGATCGGGCTGGCACTGCGCTCCCTGCACGCGGACGGCGTGCTGCACCGGGACGTCAAACCGTCGAACGTGCTGTTCCGCTCGGGGTCGGACGGCCGGGACCGGGTGCTGCTGGGCGACCTCGGGCTCGGCAAGCTGCTCAGCGAAGCCTCGACGCTGACCATGGTCGTCGGTACCCCGGCCTACATGGCACCGGAACAGGCGGGCGGGGACAAGCCGATCAGCGTGCGCACGGACGTCTACGGACTCGGAGCGCTGCTGTACCGGACGATCACGGGCCGCCACCCCTACGAGAACAACGCGATCGTCGACATCGCGGACCGTCCCGAACCGTCGCGACCCGGCTTGGTCGTGCGAGATGTTCCGCCGGGGCTCGACGCGGCCGTGCTGCGCGCTCTGGCGCCCAACCCCTCGGACAGGTACGGGGACGTCGGCGAGTTCGTGGCGGACCTCCAGCGCTTGCTGGCGCCCAAGCGGCGCCGGTGGCCGATTCCCGTTGCCCTGCTCGCACTCGCGGGCGTCGCGGCGGGCGCCTGGTACCTCACCCGATCCGAGCTGGTCGAGGTCGATGACGGCACCAAGACGGTCAGCCTGCGCGTGCCGAGGGCATGGGCGGGGGAGCTGGCCGGAGCCGGATGGGACCCGGCGCTGCTCGGGCTCGCACCCGGGCGGTGGCCCGGCCTCGTCATCGCGGAGTCGGTGGCCGCCTTCCCCGCCCCCGCCGACCCCCGCGCGGGTGTCTTCGCCGGCGTGCTGCCGCCGATGGCGGTGCTCGCGCCGAAGGACTTCGAGGCCAGGACCGCCAAACCGGGATGCGTTGCCATCGCGGCAAGGCCGCCCGAGGTGGTCGGCCTGCGCGCGGCCCACACCCGGCGCTGCGGTGTCGCCTTCGTCGCGGACGCGCTGCTGGAGCTGTCCGGACAGCAGGTCTGGGTCCAGGTCAAACAGTCTGCCGACAACGCGACAGCGTTCCAGGAGGTACTGGGTTCCGTTGGGCTCGGGCGGCGCTGAGTGCGGCGTTTCGCAGTGGTCGGTGCGGGCCCTGGTGGGCTCGTCGCGGCCAAGGAGTTGCTCGCGGCGGGCGCGGAACCGGTGGTCTTCGAGCGCGCCGCCGAGATCGGTGGGGTCTGGCGCGAGGGCGGACTGGCGTGGCCGGGGATGTCGACGAACCTGTCCAAGCACAGTTGCTGCTTCTCTGATTTCCCGTGGCCGCACGACGCGCCGGACTTCCCCAGCCGTGACGACATGCGCGGCTACCTGCACCGGTACGCGGAGCGGTTCGGGCTGACCGCGCACCTGCGGCTCGGCGAGACGGTCACGACGGTGTCAGGCTCTGTCGTCAACGGTGAGCGGTTCGACGGTGTGGTCTTCGCCTCCGGGGCCTTCGGCCCCAATGGGACTGAGTACCACGGCCCGGAGCGCTATCGGGGCAAGCGTGTCGTCGTTGTCGGCGCCGCGTTCTCCGGAGCCGAGATCGCCGCCGAACTCGCCGCGAACGGGGTCGAGGTCACCGCCGTCGCGAGTCGGCCGATGTGGTTGCTGCCGCGCTATCTCGACGGCGTGCCTTGGGATCTCGTCAGCTACCGGCGTGGTCGGCCGAAGCTGTCCTGGGTCGAGGCCAACCGCCGCTTCTCGCGCATCGCCGTGAACCCGGGGGAGTTCGACGAGCGCCTGCGCGTGGACCCGGACTCAGATGGGCCTCCGTACCTGGTGATATCCGATCTCGTGCCGGACGTGCTGCGCGCGGGCGCCCTCCGGATGGAGCCGGGCAGGGCCGTGCGGCGCGAGCCCGGCGCGGTTGTGCTGGACACCGGTGTCCGCCTGCCCTGCGACGCGGTGATCGAGTGCACCGGCCACCGCCTCGAACTGCCCTACCTGAGCCAAGATCAGCGCGCAGCGCTCGGCCACGACCCCGCGGACCTGGTGCAACCGTTGCTGCTGCACGAATGCACCTTCCACCCGGAGTTCCAGGACGCGGCGTTCGTCGGCCTCTACCGGGGACCGTACTTCGGCGTGGTGGAGCTGCAAGCGCGCTGGGCGGCGGCGGTGCTGACCGGTGCGCTGCCCGCGCCGACGGGAATGGACGCCGGACTGCTGCGCCAGCGCGAGATCCGTGAGCTGCGCCCGCGCCCGCAGTTCCCGCACGGCGACTACGTGGGCATGGCCGACCGCCTCGCCGCGGAACTCGGTGTCCTGCCGGACCCGGTACCGGATGGGCCGCTGGTGCCCGCGCACTACCGGCTGTGCGGCCCCGGTGCCGCCCCAGACGTCGCGGCGGCCGAGATAGCATCGGTGGCGCGACGAACCGCGGGGAGCTTCCCGATGACGTCGCCACGTCGTCGGGGTGATGGCTGGTGAAGGTGTCAGGCGGGGACTGCTCGGGTGTGGTGGCCGGTCAACGGCGCCGACGCCTGGAACGGGCACTGCGAGACCTGACCCGCACCGTGCCGCCGACGCCGTGCCCCCGACGCCGGGCCGCCGTGCACCGTGCCCCCGACGCCGGGCCCCCGTGCGCGCGCGATCCGGCTGGCGTGGTCAGTTTTTCGCGTTTTGTAGGCTTAATGCGCGAAAGAGCGCTCTCATTTCGCGTTAAGCCTACAAAACGCGAAAGGAGGGGCACGTGGGTGAGGGCGCCAGGGGGTGGTGAGGTGGTGTCACCCCTTGCAGGAAACGGACTAGGTCGCTCAGCCCGAGAAGGAAGGTGGGGCCAGCCATGACCGACGCAGACGTGCCCGGAGCGGAGCGGCGACTTTTCCTTTCCCTCCCAGGGGAATGGGCCCTGTCGCGGGCGATCCCGGGTATCGGGACGGTGACCGGCGTCGCCAGCTTCCGCGAGCTGCGGCCGGACCTGTTGCTCTACCGGGAGGACGGTCGGCTCGAACTCGACTCCGGGCAGAGCCACGACACCCACCGGGAGTACCACTACCTGTTGGAGGACTCGCAGATCCGGGTGTGCTTCGTGGAGCCGCCGCAGTTCGGGCGCACCATGCACACGCTGCGCCTGGACGGTGACGAGGCGACCGACGAGCACCTCTGCGACAAGGACCTCTACACCGGCCGCTACCGCTTCAGCGGGCCGGACCGCTTCACCATCGAGATGCGGGTGCGCGGCCCGAAGAAGGACTACTCGATGCACACCACCTACGACCGGGTCCCCAGCTAGCGCAGCCGGGCGCGGACCTCCTCCAGCCGCGGGTGGCCCAGCTCCTCCAGGATCTCCACCGCCTGCCGCCAGAAGTCCTGGGCCAGCCCCGGATCGCCGAGCCCTTCGCGGGACTCCGCCAGCAGTTCGAGCACCTCGGCCTCGTAGAGCCGGAAGTGCTTGTCGCGGTAGACCTCCAGGCACTCGGCCAGCAGCGGCAGCGCCTCGCCGGGGCGGCCGACGCGCACCCTGGCCTCCGCGAGGTTGTGCAGCACCGCGACCAGGCCGATCACGTCGTCGAGCTCCCGCGCCGGGCCGAGCGCGGACTCCAACGAGCGGATGGCGTCCTCCGGCTGCCCGCTCATCGTCTGCGACCGGCCGAGGTTGCTGAGCGTGCGGACTTCGAGCCGCCGGTTGCCCAGCTGCCCGCAGAGCTCCAGTGCCTGCTTCAGGTAGCGCACCGCCTCCTCGTAGTCGCCGCGGTTGGTGTGGGCGACGCCGAGGTTACCCAGCGTCCCCGCTTCCCCGTTCTCGTCGCCGATCTCCCGCCGGATCGCCAGCGACGCGGTGAAGTGCCGCACGCAGACGTCGATCTCGCCGAGCTGGCCGTGCGCCACCCCGAGCAGGCTGCGGGCCAGTGCCTCGCCCCGCCGGTCACCGACCCGCTGCGCCGCCTTGAGCGCGTCCTGCCCGGTGGTGATCCAGTCCTTGTAGTTGCTGATCCGCTCGAAATAGTGCTTGAGCACCAACGGCAACCGCCACGCGAGCGGGTACAGCCCCTCGGTGAGCGCGACCCCGACCGCGGCGACCAGGGTGGCGTGCTCCTCGGTCAGCCACCGGAACGCGTCCTCGTCACCGGTGAAGGCGGGCAGGTGCTCCGGCCGCGCCACCGGGTCCAGCTCGATGTCGACGAAGTGCGCGAAGAGCCGCTCGCGCGCGGAGTCCGCCGCGTAGAGGTACCAGGTCAGCACGCGCTCGACCGCCTCGCGCCCCTCCTGTTCCCGCGCGTGCCCTGCGGCGTACTCACGGAGCAGGTCGTGCAGCCGGTAGCGCCGCGCGGTCACCATCGTGAGCAGGTGCTCGTCGACGAGGTGGTCCAGTTGCTGTTGCGCGGCAACGGGATCGACACCGGTGAGCGCGGCGGCGGAGGAGGCCGTGACGTCGTCGCCGGGGTGCACGCCGAGCAACCGGAAGAAGCGCTGCGCCCGCGGGGTGAGCGCGCGGTAGGACAGGTCGAACACCGTGCGCAGCCCACGGGTTCCCGCGCTGAGCTCGCCGAGCCTGCCGCCGGAATCCCGCAGCCGGGCGGCGAGGTCGCTCAATGTCCACAGAGGACGGTTCTGGAGCCTGCGGGCCGCGAGCGCGATCGCCAGCGGAAGCCGCCCGCACAGCGCGGTCACCTCCTCCGCTCCCGCCGGGTCGGCCGCGACGCGCTTCCCGCCCGCGATCGTGGTCAGCAGCGCGTGGGCGTCCCGGATGCTGAACAGGTCCAGCGCGAGGGTGACCGCGCCGTCCAGCGCGAGATGCCGCCTGCTGGTGACCAGGACCAGGTTGCCGGGACTGGCGGGCAGCAGCGGCTGCACCTGGCGTTCGTCCACGGCGTTGTCCAGGATCACCAGCGCCCGCCTGCCGTGCAGCCGGTCCCGGTACAGCGCCGCCCGCGAGTCCAGGTCGGCCGGGACCTGCGCGCCCGGCACCCCGAGCAGGGTGAGGAACGAGGCGAGCACCACGGCCGGGTCGGCAGGCGGCTGGTCGGAGTGCGCGCGCAGGTCCACGTACAGCTGGATGTCCTCGTAGCTGCCGGTGGCGACGAGCCGGTGCGCGAAGTGCACGACCAGCCGCGTCTTGCCGACCCCGGCCATGCCCTCGACCGTCGCGATCGGCAACGCCGTCCCGGACCCGGCGGTCGCGGCGAGCCGCTCGCCCAACCGCCGCAGCTCCGCCTCCCTGCCGGTGAAGTCGCCGATGTCCGGTGGTAGCTGGCGGTGCGCGCTGACCGAGGCCGAGCTCGGCTTCGTGACGCGGTTGTGCAGCACCCGCTGGTGCGCCGCGGTCAGCTTCGGACCGGGGTCCACGCCCAGCTCGTCGGCGAACCTGCGGCGCACCTCGTCGAAGGTGGCCAGCGCGGCGGCCTGCCGCCCGGTCGCGGCGAGCGTGATCATCAACCGCGCCTGCACGGCCTCGTTCAGCGGCTCGGCCACCGCGAGCCGCTGCAACGGCGCGAGCCCGCGCTCGTCGTCGAGCTCGGCGAGCTCCAGCACCAGCGCCTGCCACGCCAGCCGCGCCTCGGTGACCACCGGGTGGTCGTGGAACGCCGGGAGACCGACGAGGGGCTCGTCGCGCCAGAGCGCGAGCGCCTCCTGGCAGAGCTCGGCCGCCTCCACACCGGACCGGGCGCGGGCCTTGGCGAGCAGGCCGCGGAACGCGAGCAGGTCGAGCTGGTCCTCGGTGACCGTCAGCTGGTAGCCGCCACCGGTCGCGCCGAGCTGCGGACCGCTGGTCTCCTGCCTGGCCGGGGCGAGCCGCCGCCGCAGCCGCGAGATGTGCGTCTGGAGCATCTCGACCGCGTTGGGCGGTGGCCGGTGGCCCCAGACCGCGTCGATCAACGCGTCCCTGGAGACCGGCGTGTTCGGGGTCAGCGCGAGCGCGCCGAGCAGCGTCCGCTGCGGCGCCGAGCCGAGGTCGACGGTCTCCCCGTCGTCGGTCACCACGAGCGGTCCGAGGACCAGGACCCGGGTGCCGGACACGGTCGGGCGGCCGCTCCGGACCAGCTCGGCGGTCTCCGGCTCGGACAGGCCGAACGCCTCGGCGAGCCTGCGCAGCGTGCCGGGGCGGGGCCGGGCGATCCGGCCCTGTTCCAGATCGCGCAGGCCCGCGACGCTGATCCCGGCGACGGCGGCGGCCTCGGTCTGGGTGAGCCCCGCCCGCGTCCGCAGCTCGCGCACCCAGGGGCCGAGCGGTCTGCGCACAGCCCGGTCCACCGCCTGTCGCACCCCGCATCCGTGCCGGTCGGCCGTGGTCCACGACCGTGCCGGTCAGACTAGAGCAAGATCGACGGCGCGCCGTCAGCACACACGAGCGGTCTCCGGCTCGACCTCCAGCCGGACCTCGTCGGGGTTGTACCTGGCGAGCAGGTGCACGTGCCTGCCCGCCGCGACCGCGTTCTCGGCCGAACCGAAGCCCCGGTCCAGCGCGGAGAGCTCCAACAGCGGTTCGGGTACCTGCCACCGCAGTGCGGTGTCGGCGAGGACCCGCTTCTCGGAGAGCCGGTCCACGTGGAAGGAGTGGTCGCGTTCGAGCAGCTTGGCGTTGACGTTGGTGGCGAAGGCGGCCAGCTGCCGGGCGCGCTCGAAGGCCGGGGTGCCGCGCAGCGCGTCCAGCGCCAGCTCGTCCCAGGTCAGCGAGGGCGCGATGCGGAAACTGCGTACCAGGAACAGCTCCAGCTGCTCCCTCGGCTCCAACCCGCGTTCGTCCTCGCTGAGCCACTCGTCGAGGAAGCCCGCGTACGCCGCTGAGTCGATCCGGTAGACCCCTTGGTGCTCACCGTGGTCGATGGCGACGTCCGCGTCGGCGCGGCCCGCCTGCGGCAGCCTGCACTCCTGGCGGCACCGCTCGGCGAGCCAGCCCAGCACCAGCCGCCGGTGCAGCCGCGGGTAGTCCGAGGCCAGCAGCTGGCAGACCCGCAGCGCGGCGAGGTCGCTGATCCACGTCGATGTGGTCTCCTCGACCCGCCCTCGGCTCTCCAGCTCCCACCCGTGCACGAACAACGTCCGGCTCAGCGGCAGCGTGTGCGGCCGCCTGCGCGGCAGGTCCGGATCCCGAAGGCGCTCGACCAGCAGCAGCGCGTCGCGGCGCTTCTGGTCCACCGCGCCGGTGCTGACGAAGCTCGCCAGCCGCAGCAGCTCCTCCTCGTCCAGTCCCATGTCCCGGCCGATCGCCCACATCGCCGGGTAGCAGCGCGCGGCATAGGGCCGTCGCGCCATTGCCGCGAGCAGCCGGTCGCGGGTCTGCGGGGAGCAGTGGCCCTTGCGCTCGGCCAGCGCGAGGGTCGCGCGCATGTTCACCAGCGGCTCGGACAGCGGGCGGTAGTCGTGCTCCGGCAGGCCGTGCAGCAGGGTCACCTCGTCGTCGGCCTCCAGCCTGCCCTCCGCGTAGTCGGCGTAGATGTCGCCGATCCCGGTCATGCCGAGGGTGTCCAGCTCGGCGGCCCGCAAGGCGCCCATGCTCGCCGCCCCGAGGACGCGCACGCCCCGGTCGATCATGGTGAGGATCTCCTTGTGGGTGATCGACCGGGAGTGGTGGAAGTAGCCGTCCACGATGCCGAGCACGTCCCCCGGACCGGGGTCCAGCCGGAACAGGTCGTGGGCGGCGACCGGGGGCAGGGCCTGGATTCCGGTGCCCGCCAACAGCTCCTCGGCGTCCGGCAGGGTGGGACCGGCGAACAGCACTCGCATCGACATGACGACCTCAGCTCCTCGGGTGTGGCTCAGAGGTGTTGGGGGAACAGCAAACGGGGCGCGACCACCCTGGCGACCGGGACGCCGAGGTCGGCGCGGGTCAGGTCGACGGCGACCGGGCACACCCCGGTCGCCGCCGTGACCCGCTCCACCAGCAGTGCCACGTCCTGCTCGGTGCCGCGAACGGGCAGCGAGTGGACGTCGCCGAAGTCCAGCGCGTCACCGGGGGCGGCGGTCCCGGCGCTGAAGGACTCCCGGTCGCGCAGCGTGGCGAAGGGGCTGGTCTGCCGGTACGCGGGCTTGCCGACGTCGTCGCGGGTGCCTGCGATGTAGGTGACCCGCGACTGCGCGGCCTCGGTGAGCGCCCGGCACAGCGCGGTCCGCGCGTCCAGGTGGCAGCCGTAGCCGCGGCTGTGGACCGGGAACGCGTCGCTGAAGATCCGCGCGCCGAAGCACGGCACCCCGCACGGCCCCGGCAGGACCTCCACGAGGACCTCGACCTCGGCCTCGGCGAAGAGCGCGAGCAGGTCGGCGGCCGGACCGTCCACAGTGTCCAGACGCAGCAACGGGGGGCGGCGGCCGGAGCGCTGGTGGCGGGCGAGGGCGTCGCGCTCGATCACCTCGGTGAGCCCGTGCCTGACCGCCTCGCCGAAGGTGTTGCCGCTGGCGAGCCCGTTGGTGGTGCCGGAGAAGACCGGAGGAGTCCACTCAGGACGGACGCGGCCGTCCAGCCGCAGGCACGCGGTGGGCACCAGGGTCTCGCCGGAGCCGTCCAGCCGCCGCGCGTGGTTCCAGGCCAGCCGCATCCCGGGGTTGAGGCAGCTGCGCGGCGTGCGGTCGAGGTCGCGCAGCCGGTAGCCCAGCCCGGGGGAGACGGTGCCGGCCTCGGCGGTGGGCACGTCCGGCTCGACGCGTTCGGCGTGCCAGAGCTCGATGGCCTCCATGGCCGCGCCGACCTTGGCGGCCTCGCGGGTCAGGCCCTTGCCCTGGGAGACCGACAGCAGCCAGGCGTCGGGGCGGATCGCCTGGTAGACCGGGATCCCGATCTCGTCGAGCCAGGTCAGGTCGGCGAGCCGGGTGATGCCGACCGCGCGCAGCTTCTCGCCGAGCCAGTCGAGGGTCTCGCGGGGGGAGCGGAGGCGCTGGTCGTCCTGGCGTCCGGCGGGCTCGGGCTCGCCGGACCCGGTCGGCTCGGTCGGCTCGGCCGTGGCGACGGACGCTCGAAGCGGGCCGGTGACGCCACCGGCCCGCCCCTCCAGCTCCGGGTCGCTCACCAACCGAGGTACTCGGAGGACGAGGACTCGCTGCGCGCCAGCCAGCTCACGGCCGAGTACTCGCGCACCTCGTGACGCTGGGCGAGCTCGGTGTCGAGCTCCTGCGCCGTGGGGATGGCAATCCGGTCCATTCTCACTCCTGCGGGTCGTGTTCCTGTGTTCCCTGCGATGAGGTCGGGGAGTTCCCATCGCCGAACCAGGATGGCAGCGCGAGCTGGCACCGCGCTGACAACGCAAGGTTCATTCGGGTACGTGTTTTCGCTGGTCACAAGCGTGTGCGGTGCTGTGGTGCGGGTCGCTACGGCCGGACTACGGTTTCTGCCATGCCGCTTGATCCGAGCCTCGCCACCGGCGCCGAGCTGCCGGGGACCGAGTTCTCCTGGGCCGCCGACGACGTGGTCCGCTACCACCTCGCGCTCGGAGCGGGCGCGGACTACACCAACCCCGCCGAGCTGCGCTACGTGCTCCAGCCGGACCTGCGGGTGCTGCCGACCTTCGGCATGACGGTGCCCGCGGCCCTGGGCGTCGCCGCCCCGGAGCACTACCACCCCGAGCCCCCGGAGATCCGCTTCCCCGGCGTGCGGCTCGACCTGGCGACCCTGGTGCACGCCCGCCAGGAAATCCTTGTGCACCAATCACTCCCGGCCAGCGGCACGGGCACCGCGCACAGCAGGATCGCGGAGCTGCACGACAAGGGCTCGGCGGCGATCATCGTGCAGGAAGCCACCCTGCGCTCCGAAGGCGAGCCGTTGCTGTCGTTCCGGACCAGCATCCACGCGCGCGGCGAAGGTGGCTTCGGCGGCGAGCGCGGCCCCTCGCTGGCCGACCTCGCGGTCCCCGTGCCGGACCGCGCGCCCGACGCGGTGATCGACACACCGACGCTGCCCCAGCAGGCGCTGCTCTACCGTCTGTGCGGCGAGCGCAACGCGGTCCACGCCGACCCCGCCCGCGCCCGCGAGGCGGGATTCCCGCGCCCGACCCTCCAGGGCGTCTGCGTCTACGGCATGGTCTGCAAGGCGGTGGTGGACACGATGCTCGGCGCCGACCCCGCCCGCGTGCGGAGCTACTCGGCCCGTTTCGCCGGGGTGGTCTTCCCGGGAGAGACCCTCCAGACCCGCGTCTGGCGCACCGGGGGCCGTCTCCTCTTCACCACCACGGTCCCTGGCCCCTCGTCTCGTCCGGTGCTGGCCGACTGCGTCATCACCTCCACCTGACCCCTCCCTCCGACGGTCACTCGGCCATTCGCGGGCTTATGGACGTCCCTGGAGGCGCGGACACGTCCATAAGCCCGCGAATGGCCGGTGGGGTGGTGGGTGTTGAGGGTTGTGGTGGCGTTGACGCCGTGGTGGCGTTTACGGCCGTGCTGCCGCCCCGACTCCGTCGGGTTGCCACCGGGATAATTCTTCCGGACTTGGGTGCCGGGTTTCCTTGGGCATCCACTACCGCTAGCCCGCTCACCTAATGTGGTGGCGGGCTAGCCGGGGTCGGGTTTAAAACGGGGGAGCGGGATCCGCTATCGGTTCCGGTTCCCGGACATACGTTCTTCCCATCGGGGTGGTCCAGATATGGATACCGCCCGGGAGCTGGGTTCGTTTCCACCGGGTGTGGTGTTTCATCACGTGATGTCGTCGGCATTTCGCGCCGAGGTCGTCCGCGATGGTGTTGGTGCCGTCGAAGGGTTCGCAATGGTCGAGGTCGCAGCGGTGTGCCGGTTGGCGGCAGCCGATGGCCACGCAGGTGACATCCCGGGCGCGGACGAGGTCGGCGAGGGCGGCTGACGGGCGGTAGTTCGTGCGTCCCACGTCCACCGCCACCCCAGACACGGGGTCGGTCAAGATCCGCTTCCACGTACCCCCGGCGGCGATGTCCCGGGCTACGTCGGCGGGGATCGGCCCGTAGCCCGCGAGCATCCCGGGCTCCTGGTCCATTCCCATCAGCGTGGTGGCGGGGAGGGTGACCAGGACCTTCACCTCACCCTGCGGGGCACCGGTCTCCTTACCCATCAACAGGTCGAAGGCGACATCCGCGCGGCGCTGGTCCATGGTGCGCTCATCGTCTAGGCCTCGGGCGA
>NZ_JBHLZU010000039.1:0-23737 GCF_042429765.1 Allokutzneria oryzae
CGCCCGCTCCGTCCCGTCGCTGCCCGCTCCGCCGCCCGCTCCGTCCCGTCGCTGCCCGTCCCGACGCCGCCCGCGACACGCACGCCTTGGCTGGCGCCCTGGCTGGCGCGGTCAGGGTTTTCGCGTTTTGTCACCTAAACGCGAATGAGAGCGCTCCCAAATCGCATTAAGGTGACAAAACGCGAACTGGGGGGCGCGCGTGGTTGAGCCGGGCGGCGGGTGAGGGGCGCGAGTGGCGGAGCGGGGGACGGTGGTGGCGGGTGAGGGAGGCGCGTGGTGGAGCCGGGCGAGGGGAAGCGCGCGGTGGGCTCCGGGGGAGGGGAAGCGCGCGGTCGAGCCGGGTGGGGGAGCGCGCGGTGGTGGCGGGTGGGGGGCGCGCGTGGTGGAGCCGGGCGAGGGGAAGCGCGCGGTGGGCTCCGGGGGAGGGAAGCGCGCGGTGGAGCCTGGGGCGAGGCCGCGGGTGAGGAGCGCGGGTGGTGGAGTCGGGGTGATGGGGGCGCTCCCGGGGGAGTGGTGTCGCTGCTTGCGGGACGCGTGCGTCTTCTCGTTGTCCTGGTGGGAATCGGCGTGTTGATCCGCTTCGGCGGCTAGGCTGTCCCGGGTGAGCGAGCAGACTGCCATCACCGCCCCGCCGAAGTCGGTCGCGGTGGTCACCGCCTTCGTCGCCGAGCACGGCGACCCCACCCGCGCCGTGATCCAGTACATCGGCAACGCGGGTGTCCGGCTGACCCTGGTCGGCCAGGACGGCGCGCTCGGCGACGTGGTCGTCGCCGATGTCGCCACCGCGGAGGCGATCTGCGCCGCCGTCGAGGGGGTCCAGGTCTCGGAGTGGGACCGCGAGACCGTCGCGGCCACCGTGATCGGCCCCGAGCACCGCCGCAGAATGGCCGGTCCGAGAGCCCGCGGATGAGTCCGAGGGTCCTGCTGGCGTCCTGCGCGGAGCTCCCGGACAGCGACGGCGACGACACTCCGCTCCCCGGAGTCCTCGCCGAGGTCGGCGTCAAGGCCGAGTGGGTCCCGTGGGACGCGATCAGCGAGCCCGCCGACCTGGTCGTGCTCCGGGCGACCTGGGACTACCCGCACCGCCGCGACGAGTTCCTGGCGTGGTGCGACTCCGTCCCGCAGTTGGCCAACCGCGCCGACCTGGTCCGCTGGAACACCGACAAGGCGTACATGGCGGACCTCGCCGAGACGGGCCTGCGAGTGGTCCCGACGGAGCTTGTGCCGCCGGGGGTCGAGCTGGCCGCCTACGAGACCGAGATCGCGCTGAAACCGTCGGTGGGCGCGGGTTCACAGGGCGCGGGCAGGTTCCTGCCCGCCGAGCGTGAGCGCGCGATGGCCCACGTCGCCGCGTTGCACGCGCAGGGGCGGACAGTGGTCCTCCAGCCCTACCAGCCCGCGGTGGACGAGGAAGGGGAGACCGCGCTCGTGTTCTTCGGCGGCAGGTACTCCCACGCGTTCGTGAAGGGGCCGATGCTACCCCGCGGCACGGTCGAGATGTCCGCGCTGTTCGTGGAGGAGCGACTCCGGCCGACCGTCCCTGACGGGGCTCGCCGCACGCTCGCGGAGGACGCGCTCGACGCGGCGTGCGAGCTGCGCGGTGTCGAGCGCTCGGAGCTGCTGTACGCGCGGGTGGACGTGCTGACCGGCACCGACGGCGCACCGCTGCTGCTGGAGCTGGCCGAGCCGTCGCTGGGGTTCCGCCAGGCCGATCCGGGGGCGCCGCTGCGCTTCGCCTCGGCGGTCCGCGCGGAGCTGGCCCGCCGCTGAGTCGCGCTGCCGCGGTGCGTTCTCCGGCCAGCTGCTGAAAACTCCGCTAACATCGTGGTTTCAGTGCACACTGAAGTCAGGGGGTTCCGCGGTGTCCGACACCAGCCGTACCGGTGGTCGCCAGCCATCGGACTGGATCGAGTCCTTCGCGGCCCGGTTCGAGGCTCAGGAGGGCATGCCCCTGATCGCGGGCCGCATCCTGGCGTTCCTGCTGATCTGCGACCCGGTGGAGCGCACGGCGGCCGAGCTCGGCGCGGCGCTGTCCGCCAGCAGCGGCTCGATCAGCACGAACGTCCGCCTGCTGCTGGCGCGCGGCCTGATCAGCAAGACCACCCGCAGGGGCCGCGAGGCGGCGGTCTACCAGGTCCGCGAGGACGCGTGGGCGAACGTGATGCTGCGCCGCCTGGAAGCGGTGGCGGAGGTCAGCGAGCTGACGACGGGCGGCCTGCGCATGCTCAGCGGCCAGGGCGACCGGGCGCAGCGCATCCGCACGGTCGACGAGTTCTACACCTGGCTGGCCGGAGAGCTCTCCCAGCTGCGAGGTCGCTGGGAAGCGCAGTCCCGCCGCCGATGACGGCCCCGGCCCGCTCCTTCGTCCAGGCCCACCACCCCGGTGCGGTGGCCGCGATCCTCGGCGGTGGCGCGACCTCACCGCACCGCACGGCGACGTCGGACCTGGACATCGTGATCTTCCTTGTCGGTGACGCGCCGCCCTTCCGGGAGACCACGGAGCACGATGGCTGGCCGGTGGAGCTCTTCGCGCACAACAGGGAGACCTTCGAGTCCTTTGTGGACCGTGAGGCCGCGCTGCGTCGCTCACCGCTGCTGCACATGTGCGCCAAGGGAACCCTGCTCTTCGACAACGACGGCACCGGAACGTGGGCGCGGTCGATGGCCCGCGACCGCCTCGCCGAGGGCCCGCCACCGCTGTCCCGTGTGGAGCTGGAGGACGCCCGCTACCGGGTCACCGACCTCCTCGACGACCTCGCGGGAGCCACGGACCCGGACGAGCGGCTGTTCATCGCCAACCGCCTCCTGGACACCACGGCGGAGCTGGTCCTCACCACCCGCCGAACCTGGCTGGGCACTGGCAAGTGGCTGCTTCGGAGACTCCGCGAAGCGGCTCCCGACACGTGCCACACCCTGGTCCGGAGCTACCGCGACCTCGTTTCCGGCGAGGACCCGTCCCGGTTCCACTCCGCCGTGTCGGAGGTCCTGGACTCGGTCGGCGGTCGCCTCCTCGTCGGCTACCAGCGGGGCACGCCGCCCCGCTGACCGGTTCAGGTGGCCGTGTCGGAGAGACGCGTGAGCCACTCGCGCAGCAGCGCGGTCTCCGCCGGGGTGAGCGTCTCGGAGGGCGAGGCCGACAGCAACGCGTTCAGCCGCGCCGCCACCGGCGAGACTCCCGTGCCGGGCTCCGGGGCCGTGGTCGTCAGGATCTGGGCGTGGACGGCGTCGCGGACCCGGTGGGACAGGCTCGGGTCGGAGTAGGTCGTCGGGCGTGTGATCAGCATCAGCGAGACCCCGACGTTCGCCGACATCACCATCCGCGCCGCCGCGTCGGGGGAGACGCGCAGGCGCCCCAACGCCGCGCAGCGCTCCAGGGTCTCCACCAGGAGCCGGAAGGACTCGTTGCCCGCCGTGGGCGACATCGTCGGCGACGTCGAGTACATCAGGCGGTAGAAGCTGCTGTGCGACAAGGCGAACTCGACGTGGAGGTCCCAGCCGGTGCGGAGGTCCCGCACGGGATCGTCGGACGGGAGGCGGGTGCGCTTCGTCGCCAGGTACTGCTCGAACCCGTAGTCGACCACGGCCGCGAGCAGGCCGTCCTTGTCGCCGAACTGGCGGTAGAGCACCGGAGGACCCACCCCGGCGGCCTGACAGATCGCGCGCGTGGACACCTCGCCCGTCGGGGAGCTCGCCAGGAGGTCGGCCGTCGCCTCCAGGATGCGGGTTCGCGTGCTCATGGAGGTCACATCGACCGGGGCGCGGTCACTTCGCCGTGGCGGGAGTCTTGCGGCGGGACTCGTCCGGAAGCTCCGCGGCGGGTTCCGTGGCCGCGGGCACGCGCTCACCGCACACCGTCCACAGGCCGGCCATCACGGCGGTGACCGCCGCGGCGCCGAGCACGTGGAAGGACACCAGCGTCTCGGGGACGCCCGTCCAGTACTGGACCATGCCCAGCGAGCCCTGGGCGAGCACCGTGACCACGAGAACCCAGTACCAGCGCCGCATCAGCGGGGTCCAGCCCACCGCGTGCAACGCGAAACCGAGCGCGATCAGCATGCCCAGGAACAAGAACAGCGCGTCGGCGTGGAACTGCGCGAGCGCCGCGATCGGCAGGTCCAGGCGCGGGGTCTCCGGGTCGCCCGCGTGCGGGCCCGCGCCGGTGACCATGGTGCCCAGCACCAGGACCACGCCCAGCGCCGCGGTGGTGGCCATCAGCAGCTTGCGCAGCGAGCCGGGGATCAGCGACCGGGGTTCGCCCTCGCCGCCCTCGACCACCGCGTGCAGGAACAGCACCGACGCCCACACCAGCACCATCGACACCAGCAGGTGGATGGCGACGCTCCACCACACCAGGCCCAGCAGCACCGTGATGCCGCCGACCACGCCCTGCGCGAGCACCCCGGCGAGGATGACCGCGGCGAGACGGACCTGACGAGTGCCGCGCGGGCGGCGGCGCCACGCGAGGGCCAGGCAGACCAGGGCGACCACGCCGACCAGGCCGGAGAGCAGCCGGTTGCCGAACTCGATCCACTGCTGGAGCTGGTCGAACTCGGGGTGCGGCACCGGGACCAGGCTGCCGGGCTGGCAGTTCGGCCAGGTCGGGCAGCCGAGGCCGGAGCCGGTCACCCGGACCACCGAGCCGGTCACCGCGATGATCGACTGCATCACCACGTTGACGACGGCGGCGATGCGAAGGGCGGACGCGGTCCGCGCAGCTGAACCCGGCACCCCCCGATGGTAGGTCCGCGCGCCGCCCGGCCCGCCGCCCACCCCCGCCGACAATTCGCGGAGTGCAAGGTGCATTCTTGGGAATTGCATCTTTGGTGAGGCGGTCAAACGTTTGCATTCAGCGCTGAGCTAATCGTGACCAACGGCCCGTCAAAGTGTCCTATTCTGCTTGCGACCCTTCCTGTACTGCGTTTTCGTGGTCGGCAAATGCGGGAGCGCCGATGTGGAACAGAATTCGTAAAATTTCCTCGGTTCGGGCCAGACGGCGCGACTCCTGCGATGAGGAAGAGTTCCTGCGAGTCCATTCGGTCTATTCCGCGACGGCCGTGCTGGACCGTCTGCGGGCCACCGAGTACCGGCACCTCGACGCCGAGGACCACTGTTACCTCGACTACACCGGCTCCGGTCTGGTCTCCGACGCCCAGCTGCGCGCCCAGCTGGCCCGGCTGCGGTCCAGCGTCTACGGCAACCCGCACTCCGACAGCCCGTCCTCGGTCCGCTCCACCGAGCTGGTCGAGGCGGTCCGCGGCGACGTGCTGCGGTTCTTCCGCGCCGACCCCGACGAGTACGTGGTGATCTTCACCTCCAACGCCACCGGCGCGTGCCGCCTGGTCGGCGAGGCGTTCCCGTTCGGGCCGGAGGGCAGGCTGCTGCTCACCCAGGACAACCACAACTCCGTCGTCGGCATCCGCGAGTACGCCAGGAACCGGGGCGCCGCGCTCGGCCTGGTCGGGCTGAGCGGCCCGGAGCTGCGGGTCGCCGACGAGGACGTGCTCGCCGCGCTCGACGTGGACAGCGCGGGCCCGAGGCTGTTCGCCTACCCCGCGCAGAGCAACTTCACCGGGGTGCAGCACCCGCTGGAGTGGATCCAGCAGGCGCAGCGCCTCGGCTGGCGGGTGCTGCTGGACGCGGCGGCCTTCGCGCCGACCAACACCCTCGACCTGTCGGTGCACAAGCCGGACTTCGTCCCGGTCAGCTGGTACAAGGTCTTCGGCTACCCCACCGGCGTCGGCACGCTGCTCGCCCGCCGCGACGCGGTGACCGAGCTGATCCGCCCGTGGTTCTCCGGCGGCACGATCTGGGGCGCCAGCGCGCTCGGCGACTGGCACCGGCTCGACCCCGCGCCCGGCGCGTTCGAGGACGGCACGCTGAACTTCCTGCAGCTGCCCGACGTCTCCGTCGGCCTGCGCTGGATCGAGCGGATCGGCATGGACACCATCCACACCAGGGTGCGCTGCCTGACCGAGTGGCTGCTGACCCGGCTCGGCGAGCTGCGGCACGGCAACGGCGCGCCCATGGCGCTGGTCTACGGCCCCAGGGGGATCGAGGGCAGGGGCGCGACGATCGCGTTCAACTTCCTCACCCCCGACGGCGACCTCGTGGACGAGCGACTGGTCAGCCGCGAGTCCGCCGCGGCCGGGATCTCCTTGCGCACCGGGTGCTTCTGCAACCCGGGCGCGGGCGAGGCGGCGTTGTCGCTGAACGCGAACCAGCTCGTCGGCCTGCTCGACAAGCAGATGTCCACTTTGGACGACTACCTGGGTTCGATGGGCGCGGTCAACGGCGGCGGGGTGCGCGTGTCGCTCGGGCTGGCGAGCACCTTCGCGGACGTGCGCCGCTTCGTGGACTGGTCGGTGCGGACCTACCGCGACCGGGTCCCCGACCGCGTCGGCCTGCCGCCCCGGCTGCACTGCTGATCTTGGTGGTTTCGGTGCAGTATCAGCGCATGACAGCCGACCCGCTGCAGCAGCTGCGCGAGCTGTGCCTCGCCCTTCCCGAGACCACCGAGCGCCTCAGCCACGGCGAGCCGACCTGGTTCGTCCGCGACAAGAAGACCTTCGTCACCTACTCCGACCACCACCACCACGACGACCGGCTCGGGTTCTGGTGCGCCGCGCCGCCCGGAGTGCAGGAGGAGATGGTCGCCGAGGAGCCGGAGCGCTTCTTCCGCCCGCCCTACGTCGGACACCGCGGCTGGCTCGGCGTCTACCTGGACGTCGAGGTCGAGTGGGCGGAGATCGGCGAGATCGTCGAGGAGGCCTACCGGATGGTCGCGCCCAGGACCCTGGTGGCCCGTCTCGACGGGGACGGTTCGCTGCCCGGTCAGGAATGACTGCTCAGGCCTGTCCCTGTTCCGTCTTGAGGGGCCTGGTGGTGCGAGGGATCGGCTGGGTGACGCAGTGCACGCCACCGCCGCCCCAGGCGAGGGTGGGGGACGGCACGCCGACGACCTCGCGGCACGGAAGCAGCTCCCGGAGCAGGTCGAGCGCCGCCGCGTCCTGCGGCTGCCCCATGATCGGAACCACGGCCGCGCCGTTGGCCAGGTAGAAGTTGACGTGGCTGACGGCCGCGGCCCCCTTCGCCGCCCTGGCGTCCGCGTGGTCGGAGATCTCGATGATCTCCAGCCGCCGCCCCCGGGCGTCCACCGCGGAGGTCAGTGCCTCACGGTTGCGAGCGCACCAGTTCGTGTCCCACTCCCCGGTGTCCGATGTGCTCTGCAACAGCACCCTGCCCGGCGCGAGGAACGCGGCCACGGCGTCGACGTGCCCGTCGGTGAAGTAGTCGCCGGGCCAGCCGTGCGGTAGCCAGATCACGGTCGAGGCACCGTAGGCCCTGGCCAGCACCTGCTCGACGACGGCTCGGTCGGTGCTCGGGTTTCGGTTGGGGTTGAGCAGGCACTCCTCGCTGGCGATCAAGGTCCCCTCGCCGTCCGTGATCACCGCGCCGCCTTCGGACACCAGGTGAACCCGGTGCCGCGGAACGTCGAGACGTCGGCACAGCCGCGCGGCCAATGCCGCGTCGCGTCGCCAGTACGCCGTCTTGTGCCCCCAGCCGTTGAACGTGAAGTCCAGCCCGAGCAGGGTCTCGCGTCGTTCGTCGACCGCGAACACGGGGGCGGTGTCACGGGTCCACACGTCGTCGGCCTCCAGCGTGAGAACCGAGACCGCCGTTCCGCAGAGGCGACGCACGCGCGCCGCCTTCCGCGGTCTGGCGATCATCAGCACGGGTTCGAACCGGGCGATCGCGCGGGCTATCTCGACGACCTCCTGTTGGACCGCGCCGAGCTGCCCACCCCAGATGCGGCGGGACCACGGCCATGCCATGACGCAGGCGCTGTGCGGTTCCCACTCGGCCGGTACCCGGAACCCCGTGCGGTCGTCGGTGTCCACTCCGTCAGCTCCGTGCGGGGAAGGCGTTCTCGTCGATCGATGCCTTGTCGAGCAAGGCGAAGCTCCGGTACATCGCGTTGCCGCGCAGCAGTTCGGAGTGCTCGCCGACCGCCTGCACCCGGCCGTCGACGAGCAGGACCACCTGGTCGGCGTGCCTCGCGATCGACAACCGGTGCGTGACGACCACGACGGGGTGGGCCCGCGCGTGGCCGGAAATGGTGTGCAGCACGGTGCGCTCGGTCACGGCGTCGAGCTGGGACGTTGCTTCGTCCAGCAGCAGCACGTCCGCCCCGCGCAGCAGCGCCCGGACGATGGCGAGCCGCTGCCGCTCCCCGCCGGAGACCGCGACCCCTCGTTCGCCAACGGGGGTGTCCAGGCCGCGCGGCAGTCCCGCGACCCACGTGTGGAGAGCGACCGACCGCAGCGCGCCCTCCAGATCGGCGTGCTCGGGGTCGGGCACCCCGTACAGGGCCGCGGCCCGGACCGTGTCGCCGAGCAGGGGGGCTTCCTGCTGGACGTAGGCCAGCCGTCGGCGCAGCTCGGCACGGTTGAGCTCACGCAGGTCGACCCCGTCCAGGGTGACACGTCCGCGGTCGACGTCGACGAAGCGCTCGACCAGGCTGAGCATGGTGGTCTTCCCCGCTCCGGAAGGACCGGCCAGCACGGTCAGCCCGACGCCGATCTCCAGGCTCACGTCACGCAGCAGCGGGCGGTTCGGATAACCGAAGCTGACGTTCTCGAACCGGATGCCACCGTTCGGGGTGAACGCCGGGGCGGGCTGGCGCTCGTGCGATGGTTCCTCGTGGGGAATGGAGCGCAGCTGCTCGATGCGCTTGACCGCGGCCATGCCCTCCGCGAGCGAGGTGGCGGCGTGGGTGATGTCCTCGATCGGATCCGCGAGGTACATCATGTAGAGCAGGAACGCCACGAGGTCGCCCAGGCTGAGGTCGCCGGAGACGACCTTCGCCGCGCCGAGCGCGAGCACCACCAGGAACATGATGTCCACCGCCGCCATCGACACCACCTCGACGGTGGCTTCGGCGCGTGCGCCGCACACACCGGCTCGATACGCCCGCTCCGCCTCGTCGCTGGCGGCGCGCTCTTCGTACCGCTCGGTGCCGGACGCCTTCACGGTGCGGAAGGCGGTCAGTGCCCGCTGGAGCACCCCGGTCATCCGACCGATGTGTTCCTGGGCCTCCTCGGACGCGTCCCCGACCCGGTACAGCGCGCGGCGCTGCGCGAACCCGGTCGCCACCAGCGACAGAACGACCAGCCCGAGCAGGGTCGGGTCGATGGTCGCCATCAGCGCCAGCGCCGCGACGAGGGCGAGGGGGGCGGACGCCGCGGAGACGAGCGGCCCGGTCGCGGTGTCCTCCAGCAGGGTCGTGTCGCTGCCCGTCCTGGACAGGAAATCGCCCGTGGGGTGCTGCTCGACGACGTCGACCCGGGTGTGGACCAGCTTGTTCACCATGTTCCGGCGCACCTTGAGCACGACCCGCTGTGCGGTGCGCTCCAGCAGGAACGTCGAGATCCACGCCAGCACCAGGCCGGCGACCGCGATGCCGATGAGCACCAGCACCGGGGTGAGGACCCGGTCGGGATCCTCCATCTCGTCCAGGACCCAGCGAGCGATCAAGGGCTCGACCAACGAGGCCGCGTGGGCGAGGAGTTCGAGAGCCAGCAGCCCCGCCAAGATCCATCGAGTTCCTGTGAGATAGCCCCACAACGCGCGTGCGGGGCGGATCTCGTTCTCGGTCATTTCGCTCATGTTCACGACGTGGTTCCCAACGTCCGGCTGGTTGATCGGCGTGGGTTCCGAGCGCCCGGACGGCGCCCGGAACCCACCGCGAACTCCGGTGTGCGATCAGATGAGCTGGAATGCGTAGGACGATCGGTTGAGGTGCATGACCATGCAGGACAGCAGCGCGCCGCCCTTGTGGTACTCACTGAGGTTGATCAGGGCGAGCTCGAACGCGTACTTGGCCGCGATGTCCTCCAACGTCCGGTTCTTGGCGACCTCCAGGTCGTAGTCCTCCGTCCCCGCCTTGAGATCGTGAATGTTGGAGGCGTTGACGATCGTGTTGTGCAGTCGAACCGAGTTGCAGATCCCTGAGGTGCTCGCGTCGGGGGAGACGTCGATGACCTCGGTGTGCTTCTCCAGCTCCTCCAGCTCGTCCTCCTCGTACATCTCGGTGCAGACCAGCGTCTGTTCCCTGGTCAGCGGGAAAACGGTGCAGTCGAGGTGGTACAGGTAGGGGTCGGTGAGTCGGAGCTTGACCACCTTCATGTCGAAGGTGCGCTCCATCCAGTCGTAGGTCTCCGGCTGCGAGCGCAGGCCGTAACCGCCGACGTAGACGTTGTCGTAGAGGTGCTTGAGCTCGGCCTCTCCCTCGAACTTCGTCTCCGGGACGAAGGTCCGGTAGCCCATCGACTCGAAGAACCGCAGTCCGATCTCCGTCTCTCCGCGACGGGGTTCCGAGGTGAAGTTCGACAGGACGACCGTGTCACCGCCGGGAACGTGCTCCAGGACGACGCCCAGGTTCGCGGTGAAGACCAGGTCCTGCAGTCCGTCGATGCGTGGGGTCGGCAGCAGGTACACCAGCGAGTCGGCCGCCAGGTAGCTGTAGAGCTCCAGGAACTGCACCATCGCCTTGGTGGTGTTCGGTGTGCGCTCGTCCTTGTTCAGCTCCTCCATCCACGCGTTGTTCGCCACGTCCGTCGAGTAGGAGAACGGCGTGTTGAGCAGGAAGGCCGGTCGGTGCAGTTGTGTGGGGTTGTGCGGTGTCTCCGCCGCCGTCTGGTCGTCGCGTTCCTCGCCCAGCGGCAAGCTCGGTTTGACTTGGATGGTCATGATTCATCACCTTTGAGGCGAAGTGGAATAATTTCGATAGGATCCCGGGTGTGGAGTGTGAATGTCCGAACGGCGTGCGGCGCGGTTACTTCTCGCGGATCCGCACGAGCGGGTCGACCCCGCCTTCGACGTGGGTCCCGGTGCTGTGCAGCGGGATGAAGTCGACATAGTTGGACAGTGGAATGATGAGATCCACCTGCGACCCGTAGCGAATCTGCGAGAACCGCTCGCCCTGCTGGCAGGGCTGATTCTGCTTGAGCTCGAACGGCACGATCGAGTCGACGTCGTAGTCGGCGATCTGGAGAATGTAGTACGACTGGTCGAGCTGGGGTGCGTTGACCTTGTTGACCATGCGCTGGTTGACGTGGAGATAGGTCGGGTCGGGAATCGTGATCCGCAGGTTCTCCAGTATCTCCCTCTCCGTTTCGAGCATGGGGTGGTTGAGGCTGTCGATCGGCTCCAGCTCGCGGTAGGACAGCCAGCCGGAGTAGGGGATGCGGTTGACGTGCACGTCGAAGAAGGTCATGAAGATGGCGATGACGAGGCTCGGCCTGTCGTAGGTCGGGTCGCGCAGCGCCTCGCGCAGCGAGTAGGACTTCCCCTTGATGTCGACCAGGCTGTCGCCTGACTCGGCCATCTTCTGGTAGAGGATGACTCCGTCTGCCGGGGAGAAGAAGTACGAGGAGTCGATGTAGGAAGGCCTGCTCGGATCTCGGAAGAAGTGGTACTGGGAGAGCCAGGAAAGTGGTCTCTCGTGAAGTGGCCGAACGTCAGAGTCGATCCACTCTTCGAGTTGCTTTGGCATTGTGAATGCCTCTCGTGGAATGGAGCCTGTTGAGTGGGGCTTTGCTCTGTGACTCCGTGGCGCCGGAGTGTGCCACCGATTTCGATCATGAGCGCGTGGCTGGGTTTGGCTCGGCGCTCGGAACAGGTTAGCACCCGTGTTGTTGGTACTGAAGAGTACTTGTCCGAGAAAACGCATAGTAGCGTCGTTGTCAGCGTCAAACCCTGACAAATATGAATATTTGAGGCAGGTGCTGCTCCTGTGGCCGGCGGTCCCCGTCGAAAAACCGCCCCGGTTTCGCGCTCTCGGCGGGAAAGAGAGCGCTCCCCGGCGTGGGGCAGCGGACGAAATGATATTACTCGCGCGTTATGTGGCCTTGTGGCGCGAGAGAGCGCTCCCTTTTCGCGTTAAGGTTGCAAAACGCGACCAAGAGGTGCGGCGAAGGCTGCGGCGCGCCGCACGCGGCCTAGCGCCTGCCCTGCTTGTCGTCCCGATGCCTCCGTGCGCGCGTGGGTTGGCTGGCGTGGTCGGGGTTTTCGCGTTGTGTCACCTTGATGCGCGAGAGAACGCTCCCATTTCGCGTTAAGGCTACAAAACGCGAAGGGGGAGGGAGGCGCGAAGGGAGGGAGGGAGGGAGGGTGAGGCGTGGCGGAGGTGGTGGCGGTGTCGCGCCGCACGCGGCGTAGTGCCTGTCCTGCCAGTCGTTCCGCTGTCCCCGAGGTGGTGTCGCCCTCGTGTCCCGCTGTCCCTGAGGTGGTGCTGCCTTCGTGTCCCGGTGTGTGCGTGGGTTGGCTGGCGTGGTCGGGGTTTTCGCGTTGTGTCACCTTGATGCGTGAGAGAGCGCTCTCTTTTCGCGTTAAGGCTACAAAACGCGAAGGGGGAGGGGAAGCGCGAAGGAGGGAGGGGAGGCGCGAAGGAGGTGGTGGCGGTGTCGCGCCGGACGCGGTCTAGGTGAGCTTGGTCGTGCGCGTGGCGAGGAGGCCGCCGGCCGCGGCCCAGCCCGCGAGCACCGCGACCGGGTGCCAGCCCGGCCAGCCGCCCGCTGCCAGCGCGGAGTGGAGCCCCTGGGTGAGGGCGCCGGAGGGCAGCCAGCTCACCACGGCGGCCAGCCCGGCGGGCAGCTGCTCCAGCGGCACGATGATCCCGCCGGCCAGCAGCAGCACGAACCACATCACGTTGGCCAGCGCCAGCACGGCTTCCGCGCGCAGCGAGCCGCCGAGCAGCACACCGAGCGCGCCGAAGGCCAGCGTGCCCAGCACCACCAGCGCCACGGCCGCGGCGACTCCCGACGCCGCGGGCTGCCAGCCCAGCAGCGCCGCGATCAGGCCGAGCACCAGCAGCTGCGCGACGACCACGATCAGCGCCGCCGCCACCCGGCCCGCGACCAGCAGCCAGCGGGGGAGCGCGGTCGCGGCCAGGCGCTTGATCACGCCGTAGCGGCGGTCGAAGCCCAGGGAGATCGCCTGGCCGGTGAACGCCGACGACATCACCGCCAGCGCCAGGATGCGCGGGGTGACCGAGTCCACCCGAGGTTCCGGCAGCGCCAGCAACGGCAGCAGGGTCAGTCCGACCAGCAGCGCGATCGGGATCATCAGGTTCAGCAGCAGCTGCTCCGGGTGCCGCAGCACCAGCCGGGTCTCCGCGCGGGTCTGCGCCAGCAGCATCGAGCCCAGCGGCGCGCGACCGGGCGCGGGGCGGAATGCGCCCTCGGCGAACCTGCTCACGAGCCCACCTCGGACGCTCGGTTGGATGGTTCGCTCACGACCGCAGCTCCCGTCCGGTCAGCTCCAGGAACACGTCCTCCAGGCCACGTCTGCCCACCCGCAGCTCGTCGGCGAGCACGCCCTGCTGGGCGCACCAGGAGGTCACCGTGGACACCACCTGAGGGTCGATCTCGCCCTCCACCAGGTAGTTGCCCGGCCCCACCTCGGTGGCCGCGCAGGACTCCGGCAGCGCGCCGGAGAGCAGGTCGAGGCCGAGGCCGGGGCGGGAGCGGAAGGTCAGCGTCCGGCAGCTGGCGTCCCGGCTGGTCAGCTCGTTCGGGCTGCCCTCAGCCAGCACCCGGCCGCCGTCGACGATCATGACCCGGTCCGCGAGCTGCTCGGCCTCGTCCATCAGGTGCGTGGTCAGCAGCACGGTCACGCCGTCCGTCCGCAGCGCTCCGACCAGTTCCCACACCAGCCGCCTTGCCTGCGGGTCCATGCCCGCCGTTGGCTCGTCCAGGAAGACCAGCTCAGGGCGGCCGACGATGGCGCAGGCCAGCGACAGCCGCTGCTGCTGGCCGCCGGAGAGCCGCTTGAAGATCGTCCGGCGCGCGTCCCACAGGCCGAGCTCGTGCAGCAGCCACTCCACGCCGAGCGGGTTCGCCGCGTAGGAGGCGGCCAGCGCCAGCATCTCCTGTGCGCGCAGGCCAGGGTAGGCGCCGCCGCCCTGCGGCATCACGCCGATGCGCGGCCGCAGCAGGGCGGTGTCGGCGACCGGGTCCAGCCCGAGCACCCGCACCGTTCCGGCGTCCGGGCGCTGGAAGCCCTCGCAGATCTCCACGGTCGTGGTCTTGCCCGCGCCGTTCGGGCCGAGCAACGCGAACACGCTGCCGCGTTCGACTCGCAGGTCGAGCCCGTCGACGGCTGTGGTCGCGCCGAAGCGCTTGACCAGCCCGCTGACGTCGAGCGCGGGGGCTTTGGGGTCCACGAAAACAGAGCCTAAGCGGGTGAGCTGGCGCACTCGTCAGTGGGCGGCGGATTCCGCCCGCCGGACGGACCGCAGCCGCCCGGGCATCCGCTTGCGCACCGCGAGCAGCAACGGCCCCGCGACCGCGATCCCCGCCATGATCGCCCACGGCACCACGAACGCGCGGCCCTCGTAGTTCGCGCCGGGCGGGGTGTCCACCACCGACATCGCGATGCTCAGCACCACGGCGGTGATCCGGAACCGGATCGAGCTCGTCGACGCGGCCAGCGGGATCGCCGCCCACACCAGGTACCAGGGGTGCACGATCGGGCCGAGCACCACCAGCACGCCGAGCGCGATGCCCAGGCCGGTGACCGGGTGCAGGTACTTCTCGCCCCTGCGGAAGCACGTCCACAGCAGCCACAGCATCACCGCGGCGCTGCCGATGCCGCCCGCGACCCGCCACGCCCCGGTCACCGCCGCGGTGTGGTCACCGAAGCCGAGCAGCACGCCGAGCGAGCCGCCGAGCCCGCCCAGCCAGGTCATCGGCGACTTCCATGACTGGATCTTCTCCAGCGCGACGAGGGAGTCCTCCCAGCCCAGTGACAGGCCACTGCCGAGGACGATGACCGCCAGCACCCCGACGAACACCGCTGTCAGCAGCGCCGCGGCCCGGAACAGGTCCTTGAAGGTGCCGCCCCAGCGCAGGGCCAGCGCGACGCCGAGGAAGCCGAGAGCGGGCGCGGCGCTGACCTTCACCGCGGCCGCGCAGGTCATCAGCGTGGCACCGACCAGGATCCAGCGCAGTCCGGGGCGCAGCGCGATCTCCAGGCCCGCCAGCATCAGGCCGACCATCAGCGCCTCGTTGTGCACGCCGCTGACCAGGTGGAACAGCACCAGCGGGTTGGCGGGGCCGAGCCAGAGCGCGGTCACCGGCCGCACTCCGCAGCGCCGGGCGAGGCGGGGAACCGCCCAGAGGATCATCGCGATGCCCGCGAGCGCGATCACCCGGTGCAGCAGCACGCTGGTCACCACGTGGTCGCCGCCGATCCAGCTGACCAGCTTGCCCAGGGTGAGGAAGAACGGGCCGTACGGGGCCGGGGTGTCCCGCCAGACGTTGGGCACGCCCCTGGTCAGCGGGTCGTCGACGCCGAGGGCCTGCGCCGGGCCGATCTCGTACGGGTCCAGCCCGAGGAAGGCGATCTTGCTCTGGGCGAGGTAGCTGTAGACGTCCCTCGAGAACATCGGCGGCGCGATGGCCAGCGGGATCATCCACATGACCAGCGTGCGGTCCATCTGCGAGCGGGAGATCCACCTCGGCCGCCCGGTCGCGGTGAGCCTGCCCAGCCACAGCCAGGACGCGATCACCACGATCATGCCGGTGTAGACGATGGCCATCGACACCGTGGGGATGCGGGGCAGCAGGCCGATCAGCGGGAAGCGGGGCACCGGGTTGAACACCGGGGCAGCGCCGGCGCCCGCGGCGCCGACGGCCATCAGCAGCGCGCCGAGCGTGCCCAGCCGCCGCACCCAGTCGAGCTGGCGGAGCTCGGTGTCGTCCAGCCGGGTGTCCTCCGGCCGGTCGGTGCGGGCACCGGTCCTGTCGGTCCCGTTCCCGGTCCCGGTGTCCGGCTGTGCCGCATCGCCCGTCGTCTCGCCCGCCCTCACACCGCCGAACACTATCCATCCCGGATCGGGTGAGCAGGCGCTGGGGGGCGGCCGGGGTGAGTCGGGTCACCCCGGGCGGGGGGCGCTTTGCCCCGCGTCGGGAAATACGCAAGACTTGTGTTGTGAAAAACGCCGGGCCCGTTCCGCAGCCTGCGGATGCCGCCCCCGCGCCTCGTCCTGAGGCACGGGAGGCCACGCATCAGCACGCCGACGGCAGGACCCGGCAGGGCGTGGCCAGGCTGCTGTTGGAGCGTGGCCCGCTGACCGCCGCGGTGATCGCCGACGAGCTGGGACTGAGCCCGGCCGCCGTCCGGCGGCACCTCGACGCGTTGCTCGCCGACGGCGAGGTCCGCACCCGGGACGCCTCCACCAGGGGCAGGCGGGGGCGGGGTCGCCCGGCGAAGCTGTTCCTGCTCACCGAGACCGGTCGGGGCCGGTTCGGGCACGCCTACGACGACCTCGCGGTCGCCGCGCTGCGCTTCCTCGCCGACTCCGGCGGGGAGCGGGCGGTGCGGGCCTTCGCCGAGCAGCGGATGGCCACCCTGGTGGAGCGGCACCGCGCCTCGGTGCTGGCCAACGCCGACCCCAACGCCAGGGCGAGGGCGCTCGCGCTGGCGCTGACCCACGAGGGCTACGCTGCCTCGACCCGCCAGGTCGGAGCAGGCGAGCAGCTGTGCCAGCACCACTGCCCGGTGGCGCACGTGGCAGCGGAGTTCCCGCAACTCTGCGAAGCCGAGACGGCGGCGTTCGCCGACCTGCTCGGCACCCACGTGCAGCGGCTGGCCACCATCGCCCGTGGCGACGCGGCGTGCACCACCCACCTGCCCGCCGCCACGCGGGACCAGCAGGACAGCACCACCTCAGAGACCACGCGCCCGGCCGCGCCACGACCGGACGCCGGTGAGACCTGCCCTCAGGGTCCCACCGTGACCACCGCGAAGACCGCACGGTTCGTGCCGCAGGACCCCGAGCGCGGGACCGACGGCCTCGAATCCTTCAGGGAGCCCGTATGACTGCCGCTGCCGAACAGCGCACACCCACCACGGTGACCGAGCCGCTCACGCAGGAAGAGACGATCGCCAGCCTCGGTCGTTACGAGTACGGCTGGGCGGACGCCGACGACGCGGGAGCGAGCGCGCGCCGCGGCCTGAACGAGGACGTCGTCCGCGACATCTCGTCCAAGAAGGACGAGCCGGAGTGGATGCTGGAGTCGCGGCTGAAGGGCCTGCGGCTGTTCGACCGCAAGCCGATGCCGAGCTGGGGCTCCGACCTCAGCGGGATCGACTTCGACTCGATCAAGTACTTCGTGCGCTCCACCGAGCGGCAGGCCCAGAGCTGGGAGGACCTGCCCGAGGACATCAAGAACACCTACGACAAGCTCGGCATCCCGGAGGCGGAGAAGCAGCGCCTGGTCGCCGGTGTCGCCGCGCAGTACGAGTCCGAGGTGGTCTACCACCAGATCAACAAGGAGCTCGAGGCGCAGGGTGTCATCTTCCTGGACACCGACACCGCGCTGAAGGAGCACCCGGAGCTGTTCCGCGAGTACTACGGCTCGGTGATCCCGCACGGTGACAACAAGTTCGCCGCGCTCAACGGCGCCGTGTGGTCCGGCGGCTCGTTCATCTACGTGCCCAAGGGCGTGCACGTGGAGATCCCGCTGCAGGCCTACTTCCGGATCAACACCGAGAACATGGGCCAGTTCGAGCGGACGCTGATCATCGTCGACGAGGGTGCCTACGTGCACTACGTCGAGGGCTGCACCGCGCCGATCTACTCCTCGGACTCGCTGCACTCCGCGGTCGTGGAGATCATCGTGAAGAAGGGCGGCCGCTGCCGCTACACCACGATCCAGAACTGGTCGAACAACGTCTACAACCTGGTCACCAAGCGCGCCAAGGCCGAAGAGGGCGCGACCATGGAGTGGGTCGACGGCAACATCGGCTCCAAGGTGACCATGAAGTACCCCGCCGTGATGCTGATGGGCCCGCACGCCAAGGGCGAGGTGCTCTCCATCGCCTTCGCTGGCGAGGGCCAGCACCAGGACGCGGGCGCGAAGATGACCCACCTCGCGCCGCACACCTCCTCGACCATCGTCTCCAAGTCGGTGGCCCGCGGCGGTGGCCGCACCTCCTACCGCGGCCTGGTCCGCGTGAACAAGGGCGCGCACCACTCCAAGTCCACGGTCAAGTGCGACGCGCTGCTGGTGGACACCATCAGCCGCTCCGACACCTACCCGTACGTGGACATCCGCGAGGACGACGTGGCCATGGGCCACGAGGCCACCGTGTCCAAGGTCAGCGAGGACCAGCTGTTCTACCTGATGTCCCGCGGCCTGACCGAGGACGAGGCCATGGCGATGATCGTGCGCGGCTTCGTCGAGCCGATCGCCCGCGAACTGCCGATGGAATACGCGCTTGAGCTGAACCGGCTCATCGAGCTTCAGATGGAAGGGGCCGTCGGCTGACATGGCCGTTTCGACCGACACGAACAGCACCATCCCGGCCAGCCGGATCGCCCCCGGCATGACCCGGTCGGAGTGGTTCACCTCCTTCGACGTCGAGGCCTTCGAGGTCCCCGGCGGCCGCGAGGAGAACTGGCGCTTCACCCCGCTCAAGCGGCTCGCGGGCCTGCACCTGGGTGAGGCCGCCACCACCGGCACCGCCACCGTCGACGTCGTCGCGGGCGAGGCCGTCCGGGTGGAGACCGTCGAGCGCGGCGACGCCCGGCTCGGCGTCGCGGGCACCCCGGGCGACCGGGTCGCGGCGCAGGCGTGGAACTCCTTCACCGGCGCCACCCTGGTGACGGTGCCGAAGGAGGTCGTCGCCACCGAGCCGATCCTGGTCACCGTGACCGGCGCGGGCCGAGGCACCACCTCCTACGGCCACGTCCAGCTGCGCGCCGAGCAGTTCGCCGAGGCCGTCGTCGTCCTGGACTACCGGGGCAGCGGCGTGCACGCGGACAACGTCGAGATCGTGCTCGGCGACGGCGCGAAGCTCACCGTGGTCACGGTCGTTGACTGGGCCGACGACGCGGTGCACGTGTCCTCCCACCACGGCAAGGTGGGCCGCGACGCCACGCTGCGGCACACCGTGGTGACCCTCGGCGGCAACCTGGTGCGGCTGAGCCCGACCGTGGCCTACGACGGCCCCGGCGGCGACGCGGAACTGCTCGGCGTGTACTTCGCCGACGCGGGTCAGCACCTGGAGCACCGGCTCTTCGTCGACCACGGCGTGCCGAACTGCCGCAGCAACGTGGTCTACAAGGGCGCGCTGCAGGGCGAGGACGCGCACACCGTGTGGATCGGCGACGTGCTGATCCGCGCGGCGGCCGAGGCGACCAACACCTTCGAGCTCAACCGCAACCTGCTGCTGACCGACGGCGCGCGCGCGGACTCGGTGCCGAACCTGGAGATCGAGACCGGCGAGATCGAGGGCGCGGGCCACGCCAGCGCCACCGGCCGCTTCGACGACGAGCAGCTGTTCTACCTCCAGGCCAGGGGGATCCCGGTGGAGCAGGCGCGGCGGCTGGTCGTGCGCGGCTTCTTCCACGAGATCATCGCCAAGATCACCGTGCCCGAGGTCCGCGAGCGGCTGGAGGCCGCCATCGAGGCCGAACTGGAAGCGGTAGGCGTCTGATGACGAGCACCAGGGTCTGCCCGCTGGCCGAGCTGACCGACGGCAAGCCCGTCGGCGTCGAGGTCGCGGGCACCCCGGTGGTCCTCGTCCGCCGGGGCGAGCGGGTGCACGCGCTGCGCGACGAGTGCTCGCACGCCGAGGTCGCGCTGAGCGAGGGCGAGGTGGGTCGCGACGGCATCGAGTGCTGGCTGCACGGCGCCTGCTTCGACCTCGGCACCGGCGAGCCGCTCACCCCGCCCGCGATGGACCCCGTCGACGTCTACGCGACCTCCGTGCGCGACGGCGACGTCCACGTGGACGTCACCACCCCGATCAACCGCTGACTGCTCTTTCTTGCCACATCAGGAGAACGAAGAACAATGGCCACGCTGGAGATCAAGGACCTGCACGTCACGGTCGCGACCGAGGACGGCGCCAAGGAGATCCTCAAGGGCGTCGACCTGACCATCAAGGCCGGTGAGACCCACGCGATCATGGGTCCCAACGGCTCGGGCAAGTCCACCCTCGCCTACGCGATCGCCGGGCACCCCAAGTACGACGTCACCGGCGGCCAGGTGCTGCTCGACGGTGAGGACGTGCTGGAGATGAGCGTGGACGAGCGCGCCCGCGCTGGCCTGTTCCTCGCCATGCAGTACCCGGTCGAGGTGCCCGGCGTGTCGATGTCGAACTTCCTGCGCACCGCGGCCACGGCCGTGCGCGCCGAGGCCCCGGCCCTGCGCCACTGGGTCAAGGAGGTCAAGCAGTCGATGGCCGAGCTGGACATCGACCCGGCCTTCGCCGAGCGCAGCGTCAACGAGGGCTTCTCCGGCGGTGAGAAGAAGCGCCACGAGATCCTGCAGCTGGCGCTGCTCAAGCCGAAGTTCGCCGTGCTCGACGAGACCGACTCCGGTCTGGACGTCGACGCGCTGCGCGTGGTCTCCGAGGGCGTCAACCGCTACAAGGCCAACGGCGACACCGGTGTCCTGCTGATCACGCACTACACCCGCATCCTCAAGCACATCACCCCGGACTTCGTGCACGTCTTCGCGGGCGGGCGCATCGTGGAGTCCGGCGGCGCCGAGCTGGCCGACGTCCTGGAGCGCGACGGCTACGTCCGCTACACGGACAAGTCCGAGTCCGCCTCCGCCTGAACCGACTGCTCCCACCACCACGAGCGCCTGAGTTGAGAGGAGGGCCGAATGACCGTTTCTTCTGAGTCAGCCACCGGCCTGCTCCCGCTTGACGTCGCGGCGATCCGCGGGGACTTCCCGATCCTCGGCCGGACCGTCCGCGACGGAAAGCCCCTGGTCTACCTGGACTCCGGAGCGACCTCGCAACGCCCGCGCCAGGTGCTGGACGCGGAGCGGACGTTCCTGGAGACCTCCAACGCGGCGGTGCACCGCGGTGCGCACCAGCTGTCGGAGGAGGCCACCGACGCCTACGAGAGCGCGCGGGCGCGCATCGCCGCCTTCGTCGGGGTCGACCAGGACGAGGTGGTGTTCACCAAGAACGCCACCGAGGGCATCAACCTCGTCGCCTACGCGATGAGCAACGCCGCGACGTCCGGACCGGAGGCGGCCCGCTTCCGGCTCGGACCCGGCGACGAGGTCGTCATCACCGAGCTGGAGCACCACGCCAACCTCGTTCCCTGGCAACAGGTCTGCGAGCGCACCGGGGCCACGCTGCGCTGGTTCGGCGTGACCGACGACGGCAGGGTCGATCTGTCCGATGTGGACGAGCTGGTCAACGAGCGCACCAAGGTCGTCGCGTTCGCCCACCAGTCCAACGTGACGGGAGCGATCACCCCGGTCGAGCGGATCGTCAAGCGCGCCAAGGAGGTCGGCGCGCTGACGGTGCTCGACGCGTGCCAGTCGGTTCCGCACATGCCGGTCGACTTCCACGCGCTGGACGTGGACTTCGCGGCGTTCTCCGGGCACAAGATGCTGGGGCCGTCGGGGATCGGCGTGCTCTACGGGCGCTCCGAGCTGCTCGCGGCGATGCCCCCGTTCATCACCGGCGGCTCGATGATCGAGATCGTCCGGATGGAGGGCTCCACCTTCGCGCCGCCGCCGCAGCGCTTCGAGGCGGGCGTTCCGATGACCTCGCAGGCGATCGGGCTGGCGGCCGCGGTCGACTACCTCAGCGTGGTCGGCATCGAGCGGGTGCACGCCCACGAGATGCGGCTGGTCGACGCGGCGCTGCGTGGACTGTCCGAAGTGGATGGTGTGCGCATCGTCGGCCCGACCGACCTGACGCTGCGCGGCGGCGCGGTGGCGTTCGTGATCGACGGGGTGCACGCGCACGACGCGGGCCAGGTGCTGGACAGCCTGGGCGTGGAGATCAGAGTCGGCCACCACTGCGCGTGGCCGCTGCACCGCAGGCTCGGCGTCGCGGCTTCGGTGCGCGCCTCGTTCTACCTGTACAACACCCTCGAAGAGGTTGAGGTGCTGGTGGACGCGGTGCGCGAGGCCAAGCGCTTCTTCGGCGTGGCGTGAGGACGGGAAGCCGCTGATGCAACTGGAACAGATGTACCAGGAGATCATCCTGGACCACTACAAGAACCCGCACCGCCGCGGCCTGCGCGACCCGTTCGACGCGGAGGTCCACCACGTGAACCCGACGTGCGGCGACGAGGTGACCCTGCGGGTCCGCCTGGAGGGCTCGGGCGCCGAGGCCAAGGTCGTCGACGTCTCCTACGACGCGCAGGGCTGCTCGATCAGCCAGGCGGCGACGTCGGTGCTGACCGACCTCGTGGTGGACCACACGGTCGGCGAGTCCTTCGCCAAGCACGAGGAGTTCCTGCGGTTGATGCAGGGACGCGGCAAGGTCGAGCCGGACGAGGACGTCCTGGAGGACGGGATCGCCTTCGCCGGTGTCGCGAAGTACCCGGCGCGCGTGAAGTGCGCGCTGCTGGGCTGGATGGCTTTCAAGGACGCGGTGGCGCGGGCCGAAGGGACTTGAGTTCATGACCGAGGACGTGATCCGGGGAGCGGCAGGCATGCCGGAGCCCGCGCCCAAGGCGGACCAGCCGGAGCTGGCTGACCTGGAGGAGGCCATGCGCGACGTGGTCGACCCCGAGCTGGGCATCAACGTGGTGGACCTGGGCCTGGTCTACGACATCCGCCTGGAGTCGGAGGACGCGGGCGACGTCGCGATCGTGGACATGACGCTGACCTCGGCGGCGTGTCCGCTGACGGACGTGATCGAGGACCAGACCCGGGCGGCCCTGGTCGGCGGTCCCGGTGGCGGCCTGGTCAGCGATGTCCGCATCAACTGGGTCTGGATGCCCCCGTGGGGTCCTGACAAGATCACCGACGACGGCCGCGAGCAGCTCAGGGCGCTGGGCTTCACGGTCTAGGGTTCGCCTGTCCACCACGGCACCCCGTCGATGGGGTGCCGTGGTGGTTTTTTCCGTGTTCGTGGGTTGGCGTGGTTATGGGTTGGCGTGGTTATGGCTGCCGCCCCGACTTCGTCGGGTTGCCCTCGGATAATTCTCCCGGACTCAGGCGCGCATTTCCTTGACCACCCACTACCGCTAGCCCGCTCACCTCTAGTGGTGGCGGGCTAGCCGGGGCCGGGTTTTAAAACGGTGGAGCGGGATCCGCTATTGGTTCGGGTTCCCGGACATACGTTCTCCCCATCGGGGTCGTCCAGATGTGGATGCCGCCCGGGAGCTGGGTTCGTTTCCACCGGGTGTGGTGTTTCATCACGTGATGCCGTCGACATTTCGCGCCGAGATCATCCGCGACGGTGTTGGTGCCGTCGAAGGGATCGCAATGATCCAGATCGCAGCGGTGCGCTGGTTGCCGACAGCCGATCGCCACACACGTGACATCCCTGGCCCGGACCAGGTCCGCCAGGGCGGCTGACGGGCGGTAGTTCGTCCGCCCCACGTCCACCGCCACCCCCGTCACCGGGTCGGTCAGGATCCGCTTCCACGTGCCACCCGCTGCGATGTCCCTCGCTACGTCCGCCGGGATCGGCCCGTACCCGGCCAACATGCCGGGTTCCTGGTCCATCCCCATCAGTGTCGTGGCGGGGAGGGTGACCAGGACCTTCACCTCGCCCTGGGGTGCGCCGGTCTCCTTGCCCATGAGCAGGTCGAAGGCGACATCCGCCCGGCGCTGGTCCATGGTGCGCTCATCGTCTAGGCCTCGGGCGATGCGGTCGATGCGATCCCAGACCAGGGCGCCTTGGAGGGCGGTGAACTGGAACCGCAGCGCGCACATGGCGTCGTCGAGGTTGAGCTTCT
>NZ_JBHLZU010000015.1:0-195822 GCF_042429765.1 Allokutzneria oryzae
GACCTGGGTGGCGTTCCACTGCGAGCACGGGGTCGCGGCCTCCCAGTCGGTGACAGCGGCGACCGCTGTGCGCAGCGCGTCGTGGGACTCGGTGAGGATCGGCCAGGTGGTCTTGGCGGAGCTCCTTCGGGAAAGTCGGATCAGGTGATGAATGTGAAGTTTGAAGTAGGCCTCAGGGTTGTGGCTCGGGATCTTGTTGGTTCCATTGCCCGTGAAGCGGATCGACAAGGATGCTCGGTGTACGTCATCCCGGCAGGGGAGCATTCCGGGCGAGAGGGGTTCTTTCGCGCCATTGATCGAGTTATTCGACTGAGCCCTCCGTTGCTCAGCGCGCGGAGTTGGGATGCCTTTTCTGATTCTCTGTGGGAGGGGATCGACTCTCTTGGGAGTGATCGGATTGTCATCATCTGGCCGGATTCCTCGGCGTTGAGCGATGGGTTCCCTGAAGAATTCGAATTGGCGCTAGCTGTCTTGGATGACGTTGCTCGGATGCTGGCCGATCCAGGTGTCACAAGCGGAAATCCGAAGAGGGTCAGTATTTTTGTGGGGCGAAGTGGCGAGGATGAACGGCCCCGGGATTTTGGAGGCTCGATTGGTTGTTGATGCGTGCGGCGCAGGTGTCAGCGGCCAGCTTGGCGGCCGCTACTCGCTTTGGCGCCTCCCGCTCAGTAACGGAACAGTGCCGCGAGCGGGCCCTGGCCCGGCATGTCGGTAGTGGAGACGACGTAGACCGTTCCACCGGTGCGGATCGTGTGTACGGCGGCTGATTCGAGCGGTTCCAGTTCGCGCTCAGGCTGCTCCGTGGGGAGGAACAGGACCTCGACACGGCCCGACTCGGCGGCCGCGGTGACGTCGTTGATGTCATCGGACGCGAGGCCAGTTCCAGCGGTCTTCTCGTAGCGGGCCGCGGCGTCGTTCCTGTCGCGGGCGGCGACCGGCTCCACCAGTTCCCACGCGCGGGTATGCAGTTGTGCGGGCGGCACGCGGTCTGGACTGCCGGCGACGCCAGTATCGAGTACGTGCTGGTAGTCCGTGATATCGCGGTAGGCCGCTCGGATGTAGTCGACCCCGGCCAGCACGAGTGGGCAACGCTGCTTCGTCAAACGCGCGTCGACTGCATTACTCACGGCGTACAGGTAGCGGCCGAGTCGTTCTTTCTGCACTTCATCGCCGAGTCCTTTCCCGTGTATTACGGCGCGCACCTTCACCACCCCGATCTCGCCCAGGCGGTGGCCGCCCTGCCTCAGGGGCTCGTCGTAGCGCAGTGCGTCCTTGACGCCGTGCGGCATGTCCGGCACAGGCACCGTGTGCATGCCGGACCGGCTGCCGCGGTACAGCCTCGCTTCGTTCTCGCTGAGCGCGAGTACGAAGAACCTGTCGTCCCCGGTGAACAGTTGAAGCAACGGGTATACGCGGAAGCGGTCGGACACCATGACCGCTTCGTCGAAAGTCACCGGCAGCCGGAAGGACCGCCACCACCCTCGTCGCAGGAATACCGCGAGACCATCGGCTCGCTCTCGCCAGAACTCGGCGTTGTCGACGAGAGTGCGGGCCGGGTGGAGGATGCCGAGCGCCGCTACTCGTCGGAGTCCGCCGCGCACCAGATCTGCCTCGGCACGGCGGATCAAGTTGGTCAAGTCGATGGGATCCTGCTGTGTCTCAGGGCCTGCGCGGTGCGTGGGGAGATACAGCGACACCGAATGCGACTGCGGCTGCCGGATCAGCGTGTCAAGGTCATGCCGGGAGAACGGGTCCACGGCGACTCCTTTCGCTCGCTGGTGCTGCTTCCTCGCACGGTCCGTCTCGGCCGCCCAAGTGGCCAGAGGCGAAAGTCACCTCAGCTCGGTGAAAGGACTGCAAGTCAAGCCTCCTGTCCAGCCGGGGCCGCCGGGCGATCTGCTTGACCGCAGTTCACCCGAACTTTGTCTACTGTGGACTTTTCCTTGTGGAGGTTTGGTGGACGGCAGACTGGAGCAGTCGGCCGAGCTGGCCGGTGACGAACTGGTCGAAGCCTTCCGGCGGGCCTGCTCCTCTCGTTGATCTTTCGAGTTCGCGAAGTAGTGCCCCGGCGCGACGGCGTTCGGCCCCTGACGAAAGTCAGGGGGGCACCCTGGCGTTCGGGACGTTCGCCCGCCGTGCGCGGTTCATAGCGTTGCTCCTCGAAACCGAGAAGATCAGGAGCAGCCAGTGAAGCGGATGGGAACAGTGATCGCCGCGGTCGTCGTGGCGGCGTCAGGCATGCCGCAGGTGGCGCATGCGGAGGTGGGCTTCGATCCCGCCGCTGTCGACCGGTACGTGGAGGAGTACGCCGAGAACGCTGCCTATCCCGGCGTCGCGGTGGCGATCACCAAGGGAGATCGGGTGGTTCACCTCGCGGGGTACGGCACTGTCTCGACGGGCGCGGGGACGACCTCGCGCACGAGGATGCCGATCGGGTCGGTCAGCAAGTCGTTCACCGCTCTGGCCGTGCTGCAACTGGCTGACCGGGGTGCGCTCGACCTGGACGCGCCGGTGCGGCGCTACGTCCAGGACTTCGAGGTGGCTGATCCGCGCAGTGAGTCGATCACAGTCCGGCACTTGCTGAGCAACACCTCTGGTATCACGGATCGCACGCTGCCGGAGAAGTCCCTCGACCAGCCCGCGTCTCCTGCGGAGGCCGTGACACGGGCGCACCGCGCGACGCTGGCCACTGCCCCTGGCACCGCCTACCGCTACACGAACACCAACTTCCACTTGGCCGCTCGCGTGGTCGAGCGGGTGAGCGGTGAGCCGTACGCCGAGTACCTGCGCAGGCACGTCTTCGAACCGGCGGGCATGCGAGACACCACCGCGATCACCACGGTGCCAAGGGATCTGCCGGGTGATGTGGCGAAGGGGCACATCCACGCGTACGGCTTGTCCGTTCCGGCCACCGAGCCCGACCGGTTCGTCGCGGGTGCCGACGACGTCATCACCACGGCCGAGGACATGGCGAAGTGGTTGATCGTGCACAACAACGGCGGCCGGACCGCTGATGGCGTGCAGCTGGTGTCCGCTCGGGCCGTCAGCGCCATGCACGCGCCTTACAGTCCACAGTGGACATATGGGTTGGGTTGGCAGGAGAGCAACGGTCGCGTGCGGCACAACGGTGTCTGGTTCACGTTCACGGCCGGGCAACTGCTGCTGCCATCCGGGTACGGCGTCGCCGTGCTGACCAACAGCGGCCTTGCCCTCGGCAACGAAGGCACCACAGCCATCGAGGACGGCATCGCCGCTGTGCTCGAAGGTGGCCAGCCCGACAGCAGCTCGACCCGTTCGCTCGTCGAATCGGTTTTGGCCGCGTTGACCCTGCTGAGTCTGGTCCTGGGCGTTCGCAACCTCCGGCGCACCGTTCGCTGGTCAGCGCGTCCCTTGCCGACCTGGCAACGCGTTCTGCGCCTGGCTCCGCGTGCTGTGCCGTTGGTGGTCCTGTTGTCCTTGCCGGCGCTCCTCGGTGATCTGCTGGCACACGGACGGGACATCACCGGCTATCAGCTCGCCCACTACTCGCTCGCCTTGGTGGTCTGGGTGCTGGTGGCGAGCGTGATGAACTTGGCCGTCCTCGTCACCCGCGTGTGGACGTTGCGGCGGCTGCGCGCTGCATGACAATGAACCCACTACCGGAGGACCAGGAGCGACACGTGACGGACTCTGTGCGGAACCTCATCGCGCTGGCCGGCTGTTCGGTGGCCGTCCAGGTGACCGCGACGGCGGTGGACAGCAGCGTTCCACCGTGGACAGTCGTTGTCGGGTTGGCCGTTGCCGTAGTCGCATTCCTCATCGGACGGCGCATGTCTCAGACGCGGTCGGCACTGATTGTTCTGGTGGCGACGGCGGTGACAGCCGTTCCGCTGGGGTTGGCCCTGCCGTCGGCCTGGGTGATGGCGCCGCTGTTCCTGGCGATCTGTGTTCTGCTTCCGTGGCTGGTCGGTCGTTCCGCTCGGCAGCACGCCGACCTCGCTGTGCTCACGACCGAACGCGTTCACCTGGTGGAGCGCGCGCGGCTCGCACACGAGATGCACGACACGTTGGGGCACGACCTGAGTCTGGTGGCACTGCGAGCCGGCGCGCTGGAGCTGGCTCAGGATCTTCCCGAGCGGCATCGGGAGGCAGCTGGCGCGATCCGGTCCGCCGCTTCCCAAGCGACTCGGCGGCTGGCCCATATCGTCACCGTGCTACGGGAAGCCGAACCGCCTCCCTTGGTGCCTGTGCACGAGGACATTGAGGCTCTTGTCGCACGCGCCGTCGACGCGGGGATGCGGGTCGCGGTCGAGTGGACCGGGGCGTCGTTGCCGTCCAGCACGAACCAGACCGCGCACCGCATCGTGCAGGAAGCGCTGACCAATGCGGCCAAACACGCTCCAGGAGCTGCGGTGCGCGTCCGCGTCACCAACACCGGCGCGGAGTCGACGATCACGATCACGAACGGGCGGACGAGGACGCGGTCCGCCCCTGGCACCGGGACCGGGCTGACGGCGCTGCGGGAACGGGTGCGGCTGGCCGGTGGCACCATGACCGTTCAGGATGACGGCCGGACGTTCGGGTTGGTCGCAACGCTGCCGCACACGGGGGAACTGTGATCCGGGTACTGCTGGCCGATGACGAGGCCATGATCCGCGCGGGCGTCGCCGCGATCCTCGCAACCGATCCGGGGATCACCGTTGTCGCCGAGGCGTCCGACGGCAGCGAGGCGGTCGAGCTGTGCTTGGCGCACCAACCGGATGTGGCGCTGCTGGACATCCGGATGCCCCGGCTGGACGGGCTGGCGGCCACCGTCGAGATCACCAAGGCCGTGCCGAAGACCGCTGTGGCGATTCTGACCACGTTCGGCGACGACGCGTACGTCAGTGGGGCTCTCGACGGCGGCGCGCGGGGTTTCCTCCTCAAGTCCGGCGACCCTCGGGAGTTGCTGGCCGGGGTGCACGCGGTGGCCGGAGGCGGCGCCTACCTCGCTCCCGAGGTCGCGGCCAGGGTCCTGGCCACGTTCCGCGCCACCGCGCTGACCCGGTCGGCGAACGCGAAGGCGAGGATCGACGTCCTGACCGACCGCGAGCGGGAAGTACTCGCACTCCTCGGCACAGGGCTGAGCAACTCGCAGATCGCGACCCGCCTGAACCTGGTTGAGGGCACGGTGAAGGGCCACGTCAGCACCATTTTCACGCGCTTGGCCCTGACCAACCGCGTGCAGGCCGCTGTGCTCGCCCATGATGCTGGCCTTGTGCCGCAATGACTTTGGTCAAGCGCTGGATGTGGGCTCTCAAGGGGGAGTTGAACTCCGGGGGAAAGGGATCAGTCGCCTCCTGGTGGCACGGCGGACCCCACTGGCAACGCTCTCATTCGATTCTTCGAGCCCCATCCTTCGAATCGGGGGTGTTCGTGGCCGAATCGCTGGGCGACGATGCGGCGCTACGCAGACCCTCGTCATTCGTCTGCTCGGGGAAAGGGGGCAACCCCGCGTCTCCCCGTCCTTGTCGGCGAGCTTTTCCAAGGAGCCCTACGTGCCAAGGAGAATCACAACACTGCTCACCGCGGCTGCTCTGGCCGCGGTGATCCCTCTCGCGGTGCTGGCGGAAGCGCCCGCCAAGGCGGCGTCCGAGGTCTGGGTGGGGGCGAGCACCGGTCCGGCGGCGGACGGGTGGTCGGCGGCTCAGGACGACATCGGCGGCGGCAAGCTGAGCTACCGCCGTTCCTTCGACCCGACCCTGCGGGAGCCGTCGTCGGCGAACTGGCACAAGGCGGGGTCGCTGCACTGGTACTCGGCCAAGCCGCCCAACAACGACATCCAGGGCTACATCGACGGCAAGTACGACAAGGAGCTCACCGCGCTCGCCCGCGAGCTGCCGTCGGGGACGATCTTCACCGTCTACCACGAGCCCGAGGACAACATGTCCGGGGCGAAGTTCGCCCAGCTGATGCGCAAGACCATCGCGGTGGTCAAGTCCGCCAACTCCGGCGTGCAGGTGTGGTACGCGGCGATGGCCTACCAGTGGGAGACCAACTCCAAGGGCAACGTCGGCAGCCCTGCCGGGTGGATCGACGCCGCCCGCGCCGCAGACGGTGTCGCGCTGGACATCTACGCCGGGCCGCGCGAGGCCATCGCCATCCGTGACGACGCCGGGTTCAAGCGGTGGTGGGATCTGATCAAGGTTCCCAGCGGCAAGCCGTGGGGCATCGCGGAACGGGGCATCGCCGCCGAGCACGGTGAGCAGAAGCGCATCGCCATCCTCGCCGACGACTGGGCCTTCGCCAAGGAGAAGGGCGCGCACCACTTCCTGTACTGGCAGCAGAACAACGACGGCAAGTGGAAGCTCGACACAGAGAAGGAGAAGGCGGCGTTCCGCGAGATCGCCGCGCAGGGCCGCCAGCCGTAGAAGGTGCGTGACGGCGGGGCCTCGGCAGTGGCCGTGTAACCGCTGACAGCGCGTTCACATTGTTGGGTTCGAAGGTGCGTGGGCAGCGATGAGCTGACCACGCGCCTTCGCCGGGTTAGTGGGCACCGTGCAGCTCGTGCTCGCGCTCAACCGGTTCAGTGGCGGCGACCTCGAAGCGCACGCGAAGCACGGCCTGATCGGGGCGAGTCTGACACCGCTGGAGGACCAAACCTGTCCGCAACGGATGTCAGGGTGTCCCCGTGGAGGCAGACGAACTCGACTGGAACCGGACGCCGCAGGGGAGTGCGCCATCCCCCGAGGGGGCCGTGGCTGATCTCATGCTGCGCATCCACCGCGAGCCGATCCACCATCTTTCCGAGGTCTGCCTGCTGCGCGATCTCTACCTGCACACGAAGTCCACCGCGAACGGAGCAACTCGATGAGCCGTCACATCCAGGTCACCTTCGACGCGCACGATCCGAAGGCGCTGTCCTCCTTCTGGCGTGACGCGCTGGGCTACGTCCACCCCGGCCCGCCCGGAGTCGACCTGCCCGAGGGCGCCGACCCGCTGGCCGCGTGGGATGACTTCCTCGCGCGGATCGGGGTACCGGAGGAGCAGCGCAACACGAACTCGGCAGTCGAGGACCCGGACGGGCGCGGCCCACGGCTGTTCTTCCAGCAGGTTCCAGAGGACAAGGTCGCCAAGAACCGCATGCACCTGGACATCCGCGCGGCTCCCGGACTGCAGGGGGAGGAGCGGATGGCGGCACTGGAGGCCGAGTGCGACCGGCTCGTCGCGCTGGGGGCGAAGCGGGTGCGGCGGCACGAGCCCGCTCCTCCGATGAGTGCGGGGTTCATCGTGATGACCGACCCCGAGGGCAATGAGTTCTGCCTGGACTGAGGCAGCTCCGCCGGCTGAGAATTTGATCTTTTCGGAGTTGAGGGGTGGGCCGACTCGGCCCACCCCTCAATTGCTACTGGCTGTCAGCCGGGAATGCCTTCGACATAAGAACCCGGATGGGTCGCGCTGTCCTGTCGGAGCACGGGAAGCTGGGAGCTCCATTCCGCGATCAACGGCTTGTCCAGTCCCTTGGGCGTGACCTCGACCGTGGTCGGTGTCCACGATGTCGATCCCATGCTGCCGACCGAACCCGGGCTCGGCGTCAGCACGACGATGGTGGCGGTGGTGGCCGTCTCGTCCGGATCGAGGAAGCTCACCGGCGCTTCCTTCGCGCCCTTGGTGAGGCGGTAGACGGGGCCGTTGGGGTCATCGGGGCCGACGAGGTCGACGCCGGGCACCCCTTCGGTCACGCAGGTCCGATCGGAGATGTTCTTGAAGGTCATCGCGATGCTGAACTGCCCCTTGGCCTCCGCGGACTCCTTCGGGGTGTCCAGTGCCACCGCGAGGTCCCCGGACGCGCAGTGCGGGGTGGCGGGTTCTTCACCGGCGGGGGGAGCGGCCAGTGCGGCGGCTGAGCCGCTGAGGCCGAGCGCGAGCACGCCCGCGGTGATCGCGGCACCGGCCGACATGCGCTTGAGGAATGTCTGGGGCACAGGAATTCCTTTCTCTCCCTGGTGAAGAGCATTGCTGGCGCTGGGGTGTGATCTGACTGTTCGAACTCAATCGCAACGTTGCGCCTGGCAGTGACCAAAGAGGTTATTCGCTTGTTCGAGCCAACACCCTGAAGACGGCCACCCGGGTTGCCGGGTTCATGCGAAGTGATATGGGTCACGGTGGTCATTTTCGTGTTTTGTCCGCGAGAAACTGGGAAACGCGCGTCCATTCCGGGCCACGGGTCTCACGGATGTCGAGCTCGGCCTCAGCGGCGGTCTCCTGCGTGGAGGAGGCGGTCAGGTGGTCCTCGCTGGAGTAGTTGGCTCAGGACCGGGCGAAGTGCACCTCGGGGCGGCAGCACCGCATTTCGGCAGTGTTGGAGTTGTGTGCGTCGTTCTGGTTTCCCGTTGTCCAGCAAAGGTTTTCTGGTCGAGATAAGCGATTCTGCCTGCGGTGCAACGGTTCTAGCTGGCCTCCAAGTGGCTCCGCCAGTGCCCCGGACGACCCGAATGCCGTCCGGGGCGCGAGAGCGGCTAGCGGCCCTGCCTGGTGGAGACGGGGTCGCGCGAGTCGCGGACGAGCGGTCCGCGGTCCGGAGCGGTCCAGTCGAGCGCGGCCGGGTCGATCCGCTGCGCCACCGACCGCCCCTGGTCGAACGGCGCCACGAACGAGCGGACGTGGTAGTCGCTCGCCGACCACGGCGCCGAGCCCGGCACCGGCTCCAGCGTGACCGCCAGCGCACGCTTGCCCGAGGTGACCTTCGCCGGGATGGTGAAGGCGTCCTGGAGCCACCGCTGGTGGGCGTTGCCGGTGGCCTGGAGCCATGTTCCGACCGCCTGGCCGTCCACCATGACCTTGACCTCCTGGTACGGGCGGGTGTGGTCAGCGGTGCGGATGAGTTGCACGCCGGAGTTCTTCTGGTCCACCGCGACGGTGAAGGTGATCGGCCCGGTCGCCGAGGTGACCGGGCCCTTGACGGTGTCGTGGTCGTTGTCGCCTTCGAAGCTGGAGGTGAGCTGGGCTTTGGTCTCCTTGTCGGCGCGGTAGCCGTGCTGCTCGCGGTTCTCGGCGTCGGTGACGTCGATGCGGTCGGTGGTGCGCAGCGTCGCCTGGGGCTGGCCGTACCAGTAGGAGGTGGAGCTGTAGTCGGCGGGCACGTCGGCCACCGGCCCGGACTCGATGCCGAAGCGCAGGGCCGTGTTGAAGGGAATCGCATCGGGCAGCATCAGCCGGTACGCCCCGGTGCAGTCGAACCGGCAGCCGTCCCCACCGACCTCATGCGCCGGGTTGCCCGCCAGCGGCATCGCGAACGAACCGTTGTGGAAGTACCACCCGGCCTCGTAGAAGTCCTCCGTCCCGGTGCCGTGCTGGATCGGCGTCAGCAGCCCGTCGGCGTAGACGCGCTCGTCGCCTTCCAGGTACAGCCGGGGGATGTCGGTGGTGAGCGGGAGCTTGCCGCGCATGGTGTGGGCCATCCCGTAGAACACCCCTCGGCCGGAGGTGTCCATGACGATCCAGTCCTTGTCCTTCTCGGTGGCGCCCTGCCGGTGCGTGGCGTTGAAGTAACCCAGTGAACCGTTGGGGCGCAAGCGCTCCGCGATGGTGCTGTCCGGCGCTGATGTCAGTTCGACCGAAGCGCCGGGGATGCGTACCCCGCTGCCGTTGACGATCTCCACCACCGCGCGCCGCGCGAACGGCATCGGCCACCACGAGGTGTACCAGCCGTCCTTGGTCGGGTCCATGGCGAACATCAGCGACCGCACGTCGAACTCGCCGAGCCCGGAACCGAAGAACTCCCCGATCGGAGCGTCCACAGTGGTCGCTCCGTCGAAGCTGATCCGCAGCCGCGCACCGGTCAGCACGTCGTCCGATGCCGCCACCTGGCCGGCGTCGACCGGATAGTAGAAGGACCGCCGCCCCTGCCACTGCTGCTTCTCGACGCGGTAGCCGTGCACGGCCTCCTCGCCGCGGTGGTGCGGGCCGAGGTCCATCACATCCGTGCGCACCCAGGTCCCGTCCACCAGGCTGTGCACGTCGTAGCGGAACTCGTTGAAGTCCACATCGGACGACACGAACTCGTTGCGGATGGCCAGCTTCGACTTGCCCGCGGTCAACTCGGGTGCGATGTCGATGGACTGGTCCGCCCAGGTCAACGGGCCCACCTTCGACTCGTGGTACCACTGCCCGGCGATCACGCCGTCCACCAGCACCTTCGCCCGCTGCTTCTCCACCTCCGGGTCGTAGCGCCGGGTCAGCCGCACTCCGGAGTTCTCCGGGTGCACCGCGGCGGTGAACGTGCTGGAGCCGCCGGCCCCGTACGCCCTGCCGTCGTCGCTGACCGCCGGGCTCGCGATCACCTGGGGCAGCCGCACCCGCAGCTGGCTGATCTGCGCGGGCCCCGTCAGCTCGGCGACCCGCGCGGTCGCGCCGGGTTCGATGTCCACAGTGGACCGACGGGTGGTCGCCCCCGGCTTGGCGGGCTTCGGATCGGTGACGCCGACCGCCCGCAGCCGGGTGATCACGTCCGTCGCCGGGTCCTTGGGGTTGAACTCGGGAACCCCGTCCGCGTCGGCGAAGGTCCGGTAGACCACGTGGTGGAACAGCGGGTTGTGCTGCGTGGTCACCCGCATCGACTTGCGGAACGGCATCGGAACCTTGACCACCACACCGCCGGAGGTGTCGTCCCGGTTGCCCACCAGCGGCCACACGAACGGTGCGCCGAGCTTGCCGTCGACCACGTCCTGGAGCGGCGCCTTGAGCACCGTCTTCCCGTCGAGCTCCACCTTGATCCAGCCGGTCTTGGTGACCACGCCCCCGTCACGGGTGAACCACATCGACTCGATCTCACCGGCACCGGCGCGTTCGGCGATGACGCAGTTGCCCTCGGTCGTGCGCAGGCAGGAGAACTCGCCGTCGAAACCGTCGTTGTTGCGCCCAGTCCTGTCATAGCTGGAGAACTGTCGGGTCTCGGAACCCCCGCGCAGCGTGGCCATGCCGTCGAGCTGGCGGTAGGTGGCCCAGCCGACGGGTCCCTTGTCCCCTGACGGCGCCGCGGTCTGGGCGGAGACCGCCGGAGCCGCACCGAGGGCCACGGCGGCGGCCGCGAGGAGAGCGGACAGCCGGCTCAAGGAGAGAGGGGGACGATGGATGCCACGCATGGCACTCCCTTGTTTCGCTGTCCACAGCGGACAGCAGTGATTACGACTAACGCTCTGAAATGACGAGTGGGTCGAGGAAGAGTTGCTTCCCTTTCCGGCCTTTCGTCATGCGCCGAAGCTGTCGAATGGTAGGGGCTGGTCGGTGTACGGTCTCACTGGCTAGCGGACTTGCCCGACTCGTCCGCTCTCGAAGAAATGCGCTGAGAGCACCGCGCCTGTTGCTCGCGTTGTGATCGGCACTGGTGATCGAGATGCCAATTTTCTGCAGTCAGCACAATTTTCAAAGGAACATTTTATGCGTATGCGCTCCGCGCTGGCCATCGCGATCACGACCCTCGGCCTGGTGGCACTGCCCGCCGCGGCCCAGGCGGCGCCTGCCGCGAAGACCCCGGCCCAGAGGTGTGCCGACATCCACGTGTACACGGGGATCTTCGTCATCCACGGCGACAACGAGCTGTTCTGCCTGGTGAAGGACCGTCCGGAGCGGTACGCCTTCAAGGGCGCCACCAGTTGCGGGCCGCTGAGCAAGGGCGGCACCGGGTACGGCATCACCTCCGACAACAAGAGGATCAGCTGCAACGGCTGGATCAACTTCGCCAGGCAGGACATGAAGTTCTCGACCAAGTAGCGCTACCCGCCGGGGTGGGCCGATCGGCCACTGGAGCCGCCACAGCGGGTGGAGGAGTGCCCCTGACTTCCAGTGGAAGAAATCCTGATCGGCGGAAACATGACGAGATCGGCTGTCGGGGTCATCGACTTCGACACCGCTCTTCTGGGCCGAGGAGGTGGGATCTTCGTGGATGTCACCAGATCGGTTCGACACGGGTGCTTCCCATTCGCGGTGCGGTCGGCCACGATCGTGCCCACTCGTCGGTTCGACAGGGGAACCTGAATGCGGGGCACCGAGAAGCTGCTGTCAGTCGCGTTGGCCGCGCTGCTGGTGACCGGGCTCGCGGCTCAGCCCGCGGCGGCCGCGGTCAGCATGGTCACCAAGATCGTGCAGGAGCCGGGGGACTACGAGGCGCGGTTCCCCGATGTCGTCAAGCTCCGCGACGGCAGGCTCATGGCGGTGTGGCACCGGGCGACGGCGCACGCGGGCACGGTCGGCACGATCCAGCTCTCCTTCGGCAGCGCCAACGGCCGCTCGTGGAGCGAGGCGGGACCCGCGCTGGCCGACCCGAAGACGATGGCCGGGATCGACACGCGTGACCCGAAGCTGGGCGTGATGAAGGACGGCAGCGTCCTGATGACCTTCTTCGTGCCCGGCGGCAAGGTCTACTACTCGGTGTGGAAGCCGGGCTGGACGAAGTTCACCGACCCCGTCCAGCTGCCCGCGCCCGGCATCACCGGCGGGGTCTACAGCCACGGCGTCCCGCTCGCACTTGAGGACAGGGGAACGCGGACGGACCAGGTGCTGATCCCGGTCTACAGCGCGGGCGCCGCCGGTGGCGCGCACTACATCCGCGCCACCTACCGCCCGACCGCCGACCCGCGGCTCCAGGTGACCGGCTCGCACAAGATCATCGGCAACGGCAACCCGGCGGGTCGCACCTACACCGAGCCGAGCCTGGTCCAGTACGGCGACACCGTCGTCGCGGTCGTGCGCGCCGAGCAGGACGGCGGCGGCTCCCCGGCGATCATCGCCAAGTGGAACCCTTACGCGGCAACCCCCGCGTTCACCTACCAGAGCTTCACCGGGGTGCTGGCGAACTCCCACCACCTGCTCAAGACCGCGAGCGGCAAGCTGCTGTTCACCTACGGGGACAAGGCGAAGACCGGTCGCCCCACCGTCGGCACGCTGATCGGCAACCCCGCTGCTACCTGGTCGAAGGGCAAGGTCGTTCCGATCTACAACTCAGGAGCCGCGGACCAGGCCAACCCGTCGAGCGTGGAGATCGCGCCGGGAACCTTCCTCACGTTGGGCTACAACGCCAAGACGAAGGCGGCCTCGCCGACCGGCGGCACGTTGTGGGTCATGGAGAGCCACGCCGCCGACTACTGACGCCCGGGAGCCCGCCATGCGCGTCCCACCAGGCGAGCACTCGGGTTCCGAACAGTGTCAGCCACTTCGATGGTGCCCCGGCCGGCGCGTCGACCTCGAACCACACCCGCCCGGGATGTCTGCGGGCCTGGAGCCAGGTGCCGTCGGGCTGCCTGGCGGCGCGGATGAGCTCGATCGCGTCGGCCATGCGCGGGTCCGGCGTCCCGCCGTCGACCTGCGTAGCCTGGCGGAAGTACTCGACCGCGTTGAGCACGCTGTAGAACCAGCGGAACGGGTAAGCGAAGCGGTCCACCCACGGTGCAACGGGTTCGCCCGTCGAGAGTCGGCGGAAGAGTCCGCGCCGCAGCAGGTACTCCTCGCCCGAGCGCCGGGCAGCGCGCGTCGCTTCCGTGCCTCCGGTCGCGAGGTCGTAGGCGAGCAGTCCCTTGAGGGAGTTGAGCGTCGAGTGGAACGAGGACCGCGTTGAGCCCTCGACCCACTCGCAGTTCCAACCGCCGTCGGGCAGCCGGTGCTCCAGGAACCAGTCGACGATGCCGGTGACGTCGGCGCCGAGCCACAGCCCGTTCGCGACCGTCCATGCGTTGATGCAGCAGTCGACCTCGCCACCCCAGTACGGCAGGTTCTCGTACTCCCAGCGGCTGTTCTCGGCGAGCAGCTCGGCGGTGCGGCGCTCGCGCAGGACAGCGGAACCGAGGCCCCACTCCCGCAGCGAGTTGAGCGTCCACGTCGTCGCCGTCCAGGGCTGCCCGGCCGCTCCTTCCTGGAAGTCGAAGTCAGCGGGGAAGAACGCGCCGCCCGCCCACTGGCCGTCCGGGTCCTGGAGTGCGAGCAGCTGCGCGCCGAAGCCCTCGGTCGCGATCCTCGCTCTCGTTGCCTCCCACACCTCGGGCGGCTCATCCATGAGATCGCGCTCGACCTGCCAGCGCAAAGCCGGATCGGAGTCGCGCAGCCACGTGAGCAGGGCCTCGGTCAGCATGGAGCGACCCTAGGGCAGGGACTTCAACGTCGCAGAGAACCGGTCGATGATCCAGGCCACCGCGTTGGACGTCGCCACCGGCAATCAGCTGTGGGTGGGAGCGGGCAGGGCCAGCCAGCTCACGGTGATCCAGGCCGATCCGGCGCTGGTGGTGGTCAACCGCACCGACTACGGCAGAGGCAAGCCGTCGCTGCCGTTCCTGGACTCCGCGACCGGCGCGGTCAAGTCCGAGCTGAAGGGCGAGGGCGGCTTCGGCGGCAGGGCCTACGGCGAGTGCCTGTACGACGAGCGTCGGTCCTCGTCTGCACGAACGGTGAGCGGGTCACCGGATACGACGCCAAGACCGCCCAGCAACTGTGGACGCTGCCAGACCAGGCCGCCAACCGCGTGGCTCCCAGCAGCATCACTGTCGCGTGGCACGGAGCGTTGTACGGCAAGGTGGGCGGCGGCCCGATCGTGCTCGACCCGTTCTGGGTCAGCCGCTACGCCGGGATCGCCGTCGACAAGAACGGAACCCCCAAGGCCTACCCCGTCAACAAGTAGAGCCACACCTCCTGTTCGTCCACTCCGCACTGTCCCTTACGGACTCCACCCCCTCCCGCCCCCTTTCCGCCATTCGCGGGCTTATGGACCTCTTCGCTGCTCCGAACACGTCCATAAGCCCGCGAATGGCCGGAAGTGACGCCGGGTGGGGTGGCGTGGCGGTGGGGTAGCGAGTGCCTGCCTTACCCCGTCCCTTTTTCCGCCATTCGCGGGCTTATGGACCTCTTTGCCGCTCTGGGCGCGTCCATAAGCCCGCGAATGGCCGAGGGTGACGCCGGGTGGGGTGACGCCGGGTGGGGTGGCGAGGTTCTCGTGCAGACTGATCCGGGCTCGCTCAAGTTCCGGCTGGCGGATGCCGCGCGCGAGTTCACCTTGGTGGCGCAGAGCGAGACTTCGCCGTGCCGGTACGTGAGCGTCTCCGGTCCGGTGGTGGCCATCGAGGCCGAGACCTCGCAGGCCGACCGGGAGTCCATGACCTACCGCTACCTCCAGGGCGATGACGCCGCCGACTTCCTCGCGCGGATCGAGAACGCGCCGATCATGACCCTGCGCATGCGCCCGCAACGCTGGTACTCGACCGACGACAGCTGAGCCGGTCCGGTGGCCGATGACTTTTCGGTGCGCGGGTGGTCTATCCCTTGACAGCACACGAGAGAGGGTGGGCCGATGACCGACCTGCATGAGCTTCTGGAAGCGCACCTCGGCACCGCGTCGGCGCCGGGAGCGGTGGGCTTGGTGGCACACGGCGACCGCGTCGAGGTGTGCGCCGTCGGCTCGGTGGACGCCGACGGCAGCGCGCCTATGGCCAGGGACTCGATCTTCCGCGTCGCGTCGGTCACCAAGCCCATCACGGCCGCCGCGGTCATGATGCTGGTCGACGACGGGCGCATCGCGTTGGAGGACCCGGTCGGGCACTGGCTGCCGGAGCTGGCGTCGCCGACCGTCGTCCGCACACCGGCCGGCCCGGTCGACGACGTGGTCCCGGCCAACCGGCCGATCACCGTCGCGGATCTGCTCACCTTCCGCGCGGGCTACGGCTTCCCCGCGGACTTCTCACTGCCCGCGGTCGGCCTGTTGTTCAGCGAGTTGAAGCAGGGGCCGCCGCAGCCGCACACCGTTGCGGCGCCTGAAGAATGGATGGCGACGCTGTCCCGCATCCCCCTGCTTCGGCAGCCGGGTGAGGCGTGGCTGTACAACACCTGCTCCGACATCCAGGGTGTCCTGGTCGCCAGGGTCTCGGGTCGCCCGCTGCCCGAGTTCCTGGCCGAGCGGGTGTTCGAACCGCTCGGCATGGCCGACACCGGTTTCGCGGTCCCCGTGGACAAGCTCGACCGGTTCACCGGCTACTACCGGCCCAACCCGGAGGGTGGCCTGGACCTGGTCGACGCCCCGGACGGGCAGTGGAGCAGCCTGCCCGCGTTCCCCTCCGGCGCGGGCGGGTTGGTCTCGACCGCCGACGACCTGCACCGCTTCGCGCGGATGCTGCTCGGCGACGGGACCTGCGACGGTCGCCGCCTGCTCTCACCCGCGTCGGTGCGGCAGATGACCACCGACCACCTGACCCCGTCCCAGCGGGAAGCCGGAGAGTTGTTCCTGGAGGGCCAGGGCTGGGGCTTCGGCGGCTCGGTCGATGTCGCACCCGTCGATCACTGGAACGTGCCGGGACGCTATGGCTGGGTCGGCGGCACCGGGACCGCGGCGCACATCACGCCGTCAACCGGTGCGGTCACCATCCTGCTCACCCAGCTGGAGATGGCCGGTCCGACCCCGCCGACCCTGATGCGGGACTTCTGGAGGTACGCCGCCGGCGCGTGACGGCCCGAAGCGACGAATCCACATCTCGTAGGGGAGGACATGGCGGCCGCGTTTGCTGTGGTGGGAGCGCTGGGGCTGAGCTCGTGCAGTACCGACGCGGACCCACCGGCCCCGCAGCCGCGGCAGCAGGCCGAGGTCGTTGTCGAGCCCGCTGACAAGGCGACCGGAGTCAGCCCGGCGGCCGCACTGCGGGTGAGCGTGGCCAACGCAACGCTGGGGGAGGTCACGCTCACCGAAGCAGGGGGACGTCGGATCCGGGGCGCGTTGGCCACCGACCGGCGCAGCTGGACCGCGACGGAGAAGCCGGACTTCGACAAGGACTACAGCTACTCCAGCGGCACTTTCCGCACCGTCAAGCCACGGAAGCTGATCGCGCTCGGGGACGGGGAGACCGCCGAGGGCGGCGTCTACGGGGTCGCGCGGCCCGTGCGGCTGGTCTTCCAAGAGCCGGGGATCAAGCCGAAGGACCGCGCGGCCGTCGAGAGGGTGCTCTCCGTGGAGTCCACACCGAGCACCGAGGGATCGTGGGGTTGGGTGGACGGGATGAACCTGACGTGGCAGCCGAAGGAGTACTGGCAGCCCGGTGCGAAGGTGACCGTCCGGAGCAGCCTGCGCGGTGTGCGCATCGGGGAAGACGCCTACGGCAAGAACGACTTCACGGTGAGCTTCACCATCGGTCGCCACCAGCTCGTCCGCGCCGACACCGACAACCACCGCATGATCGTGGAGCAGGACGGCAAGAAGATCCGGGAGTACCCCGCCAGCTACGGCAAGGAGTCCGATCCGAAGCTGGTCACCCGCAACGGCAGGTACTTCGTCATGGAGATGAAGCCGAAGCACCACATGGAGCGGTTCAACTTCGACGCCTACAACGGTGAGTTCATCCACCAGAACGAGGACACCGTCAACGAGCAGGGCCGCAGCAACGTTTCGCAGGGCTGTGCGAACCTGTCGGCGGCGAACGCCAAGGACTACTACGGCATCGCGTTGCCGGGGGATCCCCGATCGACCTGCCTGCGCAGGGCGCGGACGTCTGGGCCTACTCCTGGGAGCAGTGGAAGGCGCTCTCGGCGGTCACCGGATGAGTAGCTCCCGCAAGGCCTTGATGACCTCGGCGGGGGCTTCCTCGGCCATGAAGTGCCCGCAGGACACGGTGGTGTGCTCCAGGTCCGGTGCCCAGGCCCGCCACCGGGCGGCGCCGTCGAAACCGAGGACGGCACCCCAGTCCTGTTGCAGCACGGTCACCGGCATCCGCAGCTGGTTGCCCGCTCGCCGGTCGGCCTCGTCGTGCTCGATGTCGACGGCAGCCGATGCCCGGTAGTCGGCGACGATCGAGGGGACGGCCTCGCGGCTGGCCTTCAGGTAGGCGGCTCGGACGTCGGCGGGGACGGCGTCCGGGTCGGTGGCCCAGAGGTCGAGGAAGTGGCCGAAGAACTCGTCCGGCGCCGCGTTGATCATCGTCTCCGGCAGGCCGGGCGGCTGGGCCATCAGGTAGAGGTGGAAGCCGACGGCGGCGGAGGCACCGCGCATGACCTCCCACATGTCGAGGGTCGGCAGGACGTCGAGCGAGGCCAGGTGGGTGATCGTGCCGGGGTGGTCGAGCCCGGCGCGGATGGCGACCAGGGCGCCTCGGTCGTGCCCGGCGAGTGCGAAGCGGTCGTGGCCGAGGGCGCGGGCCAGTGCGACGACGTCGGCGGCCATGGTGCGCTTGGAGTAGGTCCGCCCGTCGGTGTCCGCCGGTTTGTCGCTGTCGCCGTAGCCGCGCAGGTCGGGGCAGATCACCGTGTGGTCGGCGGCCAGGTCGGCGGCGACGTGCCGCCACATCAGGTGGGTCTGCGGGAACCCGTGCAGCAGCACGACGGGGTCGCCTGAGCCGCCCACCGCGACGTTGAGCTCCACGCCCTCGGCGACGGTGACGCGCCTCTGGGTGAATCCGGTGATCTTCGGTGCCATGTCGGCTCTCCCTGTCGGTCCGGGTCGGTCGTAGGCCCCCAACCTGCCGCGCACCGATCAGCACCCGATCAGCGACCGCTCAGCCGGCTCGGGTCATCGGGACGACGGGCCGCACAGGCCCTAGGTTCGTGGTGATGGTGCGTTTCGGTGTGCTGGGCCCGCTGGTGGCCGAGGACGAGCGCGGGCCGGTCGACCTCAAGGGGTTGCGGCACCGGGCCGTCCTGGCTCGCCTGCTGGTCGCCAGGGGCCGGGTCGTGCCGGTGGCGATGCTGATCGACGATCTCTGGGACGACGCGCCGGAGGGCGCCCTCGGCGCCGTGCAGACCTTCGTCGGCGCGTTGCGGAAAGCCCTTGAGCCGGATCGCCCGCCTCGAACGCCCTCCCGGCTGCTGGTCACGGCGGCACCTGGCTACGCGCTGCGCGCCGAGCCCGGGATGGTGGACGCCTGGCGCTTCGAGGCCGCCGTCGCCACGTCCGCCCAGCTGCTGGACGAGGGCAGGGCCGGGGAAGCGCGCTCCCTGCTGGACGACGTGCTCGCGCTGTGGCGGGGACCGGCCTATGCGGAGTTCGTCGAGCAGGACTGGGCGCGTGGCGAGATCACCCGGCTGGACGAGCTCCGCCTCCTCGCCGTGGAACGCCGTGCTGAGGCTGCGTTGTCCTCGGGGCAGGCGGCCGAGTCGGTGTCCGATCTCCAGGCCCATGTCGCTGGCCATCCCCTGCGCGAGGACGGCTGGCGGCTGCTGGCGTTGGCGCTCTACCGAGCGGGGCGGCAGGGCGATGCGCTGGCCACGCTCCGCCAGGCTCGTGCGGTGCTCCGGTCCGAGCTCGGCGTGGACCCCGGTCAGAGCCTGCGGCAGGTGGAGGCGGACATCCTCGCCCAGGCCCCGCACCTCACCGTCCACCCCGCACGGCAGGCGCGACCGGTCGAGCACCCGTTCGTGGGCCGCACCGAGGAGCTGGCCGAGCTGGAGGAAGCAGCGGCGACCGGGCGGCCGCGGCTCGCACTGGTGTCCGGTGCCGCGGGTGCTGGCAAGACCGCGCTGGCCAGGGCCCTGACCCGGCGTTTGGAGAGCACTGGCTGGATCACCGCGTGGGGCACCAGCCCCGAGCTCCCGGGCGCGCCTTCGGCGTGGCCGTGGACGCAGATGAGCGAGAGCCTCGGCGGGCACGAACTGACTCCCCGGGTTGCCGAAGACCCAGTCGTAGCGCGGTTTCACCGACATCGAGCGGTCGGCTCGCACCTGTCCGCCGTCGCCGCGAAGGCTCCTGTGCTGCTGGTCTTCGACGACCTGCACTGGGCGGACGAGGAGACTCTCGCCCTGCTGACCGCGCTGGCCGCCGACCCCGGCGTCGGGCCGGTGTTGATCGTCGGCACGTACCGTTCGACCGAGATCTCGGACCCGCTGGCCGAGGCGCTGGGCCGAGCCGCCCGCACGGAACCGGCCCGGATCTACCTGGGTGGCCTGTCCGAGCCGCAGGTGCGTGAGATGGCCGAGGCCATCACCAGCAGGAAGATGCCTCCGGGCGCGGCGCGCATGATCCATTCGCGCAGCGCGGGCAACCCCTTCTTCGTCCGGGAGCTCACCCGGCTCTGGGAGACCGAGGGTGACGCGGCCCTGCACGCCGTGCCCGAGGGAGTCCGCGACGTGATCCGACATCGCCTGGCCAGGCTCGGCGAGACGGCGAGAACACACATGCGACAGGCCGCTGTCATCGGCCAAGTCGTGGATCTCGACGTGCTGGTCTCGCTCGCCGGGGACGAGAACCAGGTCCTGGACTCCGTCGAAGCCGCTCTCCTCGCGGGTTTCCTGGTGGAGCAGGAAGCTGACCGCCTGTGGTTCGCCCACGCTCTGGTGCACGAGACGCTCTACGACGACATCACGCGCGCTCGTCGGGCTCGGTGGCACGCCTCGGTTGCCGAGATCATCGAAAAAGCACGGCTCGCTGACGTGGAGGCGATCGCCCACCACCTGCTCCGAGCGGGGACCCGGGCCAGTGCGGCTCGTACCGCGCACTACACGCGCGCTGCGGCTGAACGAGCGGAGAAACGGTTCGCGCCGCACGAGGCGGCACGCTTGTGGCGCGCGGCCTTGGACAGCACGGAGGACGTCGACGCGCGGGACCGCTTGGCCGCGGTGATGGGTCTTGTGCGGGCGCTTGCGGTGACCGGTGACCTGCGAGAGGCGCGACGTCACCGCGCGGAGGCGATCACCGCGGCGGAGGCGCTGGGCGAACCGTTGCTGACCGCCAGCGTGATCGGTGCCTTCGACGTGCCCGCGATCTGGACGGCCAACGACGACGAAGCCCTGTCCGCCCACCTCGTAGCGGCTGCCGAACGCACGCTGCCTCTGCTGCCCGCCGAGCACGAGGCCGAGCGCGCGCGCCTGCTGATCACCATCGCGATGGAGCGGCGTGGTGACGCCGGGCAGCGGGGGAGCGACGCGGCACGTGAAGCCGAGGCGATCGCCCGTCGCCTCGGCGACCCGACCCTGCTGGCCTACGCGCTCAACGGGCGCTTCATGCAGACCTTCCACCGGGCCGGACTCGCTCCGCAACGGGCTCGGATCGGTCAGGAACTGCTTGATCTTGCGGCACGCCACAGCGGCCTGGTGACCTTCGAGGTGCTCGGGCACCTGATCCTCATCCAGGCCGGTGCCGCGCTCGCCGATCTCGCGGCCGCCGATCGGCACGCAGCCGAGGCCGATCTGCTCGCCGAGCGCTACGAACTCCCGCTGGTCGGCGTGTTCACCGCCTGGTACGCCGCGCTGCGGCTCGCGATGACCGGTCGGCTCGATGAGGCGCGAACCGCCTACCGCGCGGCGGCCGCTCGGCTCACGGGCACCGGGATGCCCGGTGTGGAGGATGGGATCCTCCCGCTCGCCCTGCTCTGCATCAGCGCGCCCGACGCCGAACCGGCCGGCGACTGGGGCCCGTACGAGAGCTGGGCCCGCCCGCTGGTCCTGTTCGCACAAGGCAACCGCGAGCAGGCGCTCGCCGCCGCGCGCGCCGTCCCGGACTCCCCGCGCGACCTGCTCTTCGAGGCCCGCACCTGTCTGCACGCCATGATCGCGATCGAGGCAGGAGACCGGTCGACGATGGAACGCCTCTACTCCCACCTGCTTCCCGCGGCAGGGGAGCTCGCCGGAGCCGGGAGCGGACTGGTCACCCTCGGCCCTGTCGCACACCACCTCGGTCGGCTGGCCGCCGCACTGGGGCGGCACCGTCAGGCCACCGAACACCACCGGCAGGCACAGGAGATCGAGGACAGGACCCGAGAGTGACCGTCCATTGTGGATATATGTTTGACTGTCGGATGTACGTTCACGCGGTGACCACTCCTCCCGATGTCGACTTCCTCCGCCGTCTTGCGGGCAGGATTCCCGACGACGACCTCGCGTGGGTGTGGAACCACCTCGGCGCCGGTGAGTTCGGGGACATGGAGCGCTCGCTGGTGAACATGGTCCGCGATCACGCGATCCCGCTCAGCGACACCGAGTGGAACCGGATGGTTGAAGCCGGAATCACGGTTACCTACGCAGGCCTCGCCGAACTGCGCGTCAACGGTCACCGCCCCGTCTACCACTTCGAGCCGTCCGCCGAACTGTCCACAGTGGATGATCTGTTGATCGCCGACGTGACCACCTGCTCCACGCTTCGTCGCGTGGTCGAGGCTCGTCGTATTCCTCAGTCAGCCGCTGCTCCCTGCCCGGACCTGACGGTCTACGTCGCGGAGTTCGCCGCAGGGGAGAGTGTCCTCGAACGGCGTACTGGGCTCTTCTGGGGGCCCGGTGGCGCGCAGCTCGAAGTGGTGGCGGAGGGGGAGGAGCTGCCGCCCTACCAAGCGGCGGCGTTCGCGGCTGGCAGGCGGATCCGGCCCGGCTCGCTGTAGAGGTCTTGTGCGGCTGGGTTAGGGCTCCGCGACGAGCTTCTTCAGCAGATCGCGCAGGGTTTCCTGCTGCGTGGCGGTGAGCGAGGTCAGCGGGGACTCGGTGCCCAGGTGCTTGAGCACCGTTGTGCGGCAACGCCGCCCGGCCGGGGTGAGCACGATCTGCTTGGCGCGCCGGTCGGTCGGGTGCGGTCTGCGTTCGATCAGGCTCTGCTGTTCGAGGCGGTCGAGGACGAACGTTGCGTTCGACGGCTCGCAGGACATCCTGTTCGCCAGCTCCCGAGCAGTGATCGGCTCGGACAGCTCGCGAATCGCGACGACCTGCGTCGCGGTGAGACCGAGCTGCTCGGCGACGCGGCGCACGTGGATGTCGAGCCGCTGCGCGAAGTGGTGCACCAGCTTGCACACGTCGCGGTCGATGTCGCCGTCCGCCGAAAGGTCCGGCTGCCTCGCCATGCCCTGAGTCTAGCGGCTGTGCTTCGAACTGTGATAGTTCTAGTTCGCATCATACGAACTAGAACTATTTGGGGTGTCTCGGGTGCCTCTGCCTGCACTTTCCTTCATGTTGGTGGTCTTCAGTCTCACCACCGGTGAGTTCGTGATCGCCGGAATCCTGCCGGACGTGGCAGCTGACCTGTCGGTATCGGTCCCCTCGGCCGGGCTGCTCGCGACCGCCTACGCGCTCGGCATGATCGTCGGCGGCCCGGTGGTCACCGTGCTGACCGCGCGGCAGGCTCGCAAGCGGCTCATCGTCGGTCTCGTCGCCGTGTCCATCGCCGGGAACCTGGGTTCGGCGGTGGCGCCGGACTACCCCGTCCTGCTGGTGTCGCGGTTCGTCGCCGGGCTGGTGGTGGCCACGTTCTTCGCCGTGGCGATCGCCACCGTCGTCTCGATGGCGCAGCCGGGCAAGCAGGCCGCCGCCGTGGCGAAAGTGGCTCTGGGGATGAATCTCGGCATCATCCTCGGCACGCCGATCGGCACCTTCGTCAGCCACGAACTCGGCTGGCGGGCGACTTTCGTGACGGTCGCCGTGCTCAGTGCCGTGGCTCTGCTGATGGTGCTGCGGTTCGTCCCGGCACAGCCAGCCGTCGCGAGCGGGCCGGTGCTGGGGGAGCTGCGGGTGTTCGCCGATCGAGGTGTCCAGCTTGCGATCGCCCTGACCGCGCTGGGCAATGTCGGAGTCCTGATGGTCTTCACCTACATCGCCCCGCTGCTCACCGATGTCAGCGGGTTCGCTCCTGGCGCGGTTCCCGTGCTGCTGTTGGTGTACGGCGCTGGTGCGGTCGCCGGGAACTTCCTCGGGGGATGGTTGTCGGACAAGGCGTTGATGCCGTCGCTGACCGGGCTGCTCACCGCGTTGGCGGCCGAACTGGCGCTGTTCTGGCTCATCGGTGGGAACCAGGTTTCCGCATCGGTTCTGACCTTTGTCCTGGGGCTGCTGGCCTTCGCGATCGTCCCCGGAATGCAGACCCGTGTCATGACGGCGGCCAGTGCGGCGCCCACGCTCGCGGTCGCGGTCAACGCCTCCGGCTTTCAGCTCGCCGCGGCGTTCGCGGGCTGGCTCGGCGGGCAGGTCATCGACGGCGGGTCGGGCCTGCGGTCGATCTACCTCGTCGGCGCGCTCCTGACCGTGGCCGGTCTGGCAGTCGCGATCCACACGATGCGGCGCGACCGCCAGCCGGTGTTGTCATGAAGTGCGCAACAGGCAAGGCGCTGAAGGGAAAAGTCGCGCTGGTGACCGGCGGTTCGCGTGGCATCGGCGCCGCGACCGCCCGTGCCTTGGCGGTGCAGGGAGCCGCGGTGGCGATCAGCTACGCCGCGTCTTCCGGCAAGGCTGAAGCTGTCGTGGCCGAACTGGTCCGTGCCGGTGCGCGCGCGGCCGCCTATCGGGCCGACCAGGCCGACCCCCGGCAGGTTCGCGACCTGGTGCATGCCGTGGCGGCTGACTTCGGGCGGCTCGACGTCCTGGTCAACAACGCCGCGAGCTTCGTCAGCGGCAAGGTCGACGACGCCGGCGGTGACGTGGCGGCTTTCGACCGCCAGCTCGCTGTCAACGTCGTCGGTGTCACCGCGGGAATCCGAGCGGCGGCCCCGATCCTCGGCGACGGAGGACGGATCATCACGGTCGGTTCCATGCAGGCCACACGTCCCGGGTTCGCGGGCGTCGCCGACTACGCGTCGACCAAAGCGGCGATCATCGGCTACAGCAAGGGGGCGGCCAGGGACCTGGCGCCGAGGGGGATCACCGTCAACGTGGTCCAGCCCGGTTCGGTCGCCACCGACATGAACCCTCCCGACGCGCCGTTCGCCGACATCCAGCGCGCGGCGAACGCGATGGGCCGCTTCGGCAGGCCGGAGGAGATCGCGGCGGGCATCGTGTTCCTCGCCGGTCCGGGGGCGTCCTTCATCACCGGTGCCGTCCTGGACATCGACGGCGGCTACCTGGCCTGACCCACCGGCGCAGAGTCAAGAAAGTTTGACATGATGTCCGCCTCGCTTTACATTCGGTCGTGTCAAACTTTCTTTACAGGGGAGCGGACGTGGCGATCGAGGAGAAGCGCGCGTGGATCATGGCGGTGGTCGCGGTCGCCGCGTACGCGGCCTATCTCGTGATCATCCTTGGCGGGGCGGGCGAGGCCGCGCTCGTCGAGGTGTCCTACGTGCCGGCGCTGCTGTGGACCGTCGGCATCGCGATCGTGGCGTCGATCGTGCTGCACGTCGCCGCCGCGCTCGCCGCGCCCGAGGACGCGGGGAAGGATCAGCGCGACCGGGAGATCGGCCGGTTCGGTGAGCACGTCGGCCAGTCCTTCGTCGTGATCGGCGGGGTGGCGGCGCTGGTCATGGCCATGGCCGAGCTGGACCACTTCTGGATCGCCAACGCGATCTACCTGGCGTTCGTCCTGTCGGCGGTGCTCGGCTCCGTCGCCAAGATCTTCGCCTACCGCAAGGGTTTCCAGACATGGTGAAGCCGAAGCCGACCAGGGTCACCAACTCGATCCGGGCACTGCGGTTCGCGCACGGGGAGATGACGCAGGCCGACCTGGCCAGGCGCATCGGCGTGACGCGTCAGACCGTCATCGCCATCGAGCAGGGCCGGTACTCGCCGTCCCTTGAGGTGGCGTTCCAGATCGCCCGAGTGTTCAAGGTTCCGCTCGACGACGTGTTCCAGTACCCGGACAGCGCGGAGGAGGCGCCGTGAAGGCGATCGTTCAGGACCGGTACGGCTCAACAGATGTGTTGCGGCTCAACGACATCGCGAAGCCAGTGCCGGGTGACGGCGAGGTGCTCGTGCGAGTGCGCGCGGCCGGTGTCGATCCGGGTGTGTGGCACCTCATGACGGGTCTGCCGTACGCGCTCCGGGTCATGGGTTACGGGGTGCGCGTGCCCAAGGTGCGCGTCCGGGGCAGGGACGTGGCCGGAAGCGTCGAGGCGGTCGGCAGGAACGTGACCCGGTTCAAGCCGGGCGACGAGGTGTTCGGCACCTGCGAGGGCTCCTTCGCCGAGTACGTGTGCGCCCGGGAGGACCGGTTGGCGCTGAAGCCGGTGAACCTCACCTTCGAACAGGCGGCGGCCGTTCCCATCTCCGCTGTGAGCGCCTTACAGGGGCTTCGTGACGCCGGACAGATCCAGCGAGGGCACAAGGTCCTGGTCATCGGCGCGGCGGGAGGTGTCGGTGCGTTCGCGGTGCAGCTGGCCAAGATGTTCGGAGCTGATGTCACCGGCGTGTGCAGCACGAGCAAGCTGGAGCTGGTCAGGTCGCTCGGCGCGGACGAGGTCATCGACTACACCCGCGAGGACTTCGTGGACGGGGTGCGGCACTTCGACCTCGTGCTCGACACCGCGGGCAACCGTTCGCTCTCGCATCTCCGGCGTGCTCTGACACCCAAGGGAACCCTGGTGATCGTCGGCGGCGAAGGGGGAGGGCGGTGGTTCGGCGGGACCGATCGCGTGCTTCGGGCGCTGCTGCTGGCGCCGTTCGTGAGCCAGCGGCTCCGAGGGCTGGTCTCGACGGAGCGCGCGGAGGACTTCCAGCTCCTGCGGGAGATCATCGAGAGCGGTGAGGTCGCGCCGGTCATCGACCGGACGTACCCGCTCCACGAGGCCGGGGAAGCCATCCAATACGTCCACAAAGGACATACCTGCGGCAAGGTCGTTGTCACGGTGTAGTCCCACTGCCAGGCCACAGCGGACACAGGTGTCTGGATGGTTGCGGGTCATGGGTCGTTGTCCCCTGTTGTGACGGGAAGGTCGACTGTGTTCGTGACCGCCGGGAGTGGCTAGCGTGGGATGGGTCGAGCTGCCCGGGCGGGACAGGAGAGGGGTGGGGAAGCATGCGGGCGAGTCCAACACAGTGCGATGACCTGGCAATCGGCCTGCAGGAGCTGACCACAGCGCTGCTGTCCGCTGACGACGTCGAGGAGGCGTTGCGGCGCATCACCGACACCGTGCCGAGGCTGCTGCCGCGATGCCCGATGGCCGGAGTGCGGCTGGAGCGGGCCGGGAAGGCGATGACGGCGCTCGGCTCGGAGGTGGAAGTGGAGCTGGCCAAGGTGATCCGGCACAGCGATGCGCAGGGGCCGGGCCAGGAGTGCATGCGCGTCGAGGAGCCGGTCCTGATGGCCGACACGGTCACCGAGCGGCGGTGGGGGCGGTACCCGGCAGAGCTGCTGGCGCACGGGTTGCGCACCGTCTACGCGCACCCGCTGAGCGTGAATGACAGGGTGGTCGGGGCGTTGACGCTGTACTCACGGGTGCCGGGCCTGTTCGACTCGCCGACCCAGCAGACCGTGCGGATGACCGCCCGGCACACCGGAGTCCTGCTGGGCGCGGCGATCCAGACCACCGAGCAGACCAGGCGGGCGGCCCAGCTGCGGCGCGCCCTGGAATGCCGGGCGGCGATCAACCAGGCCATCGGCGTGATCATGGTGCGCGAAGGCTGCGACAAGGACGCGGCGTTCGAGATTCTGCGCACGACCTCGCGGAGCACCAAGCGCAAGCTCGCCGAGGTCGCTCTCGGTGTCGTGGCGACGGCGAGCGGGGGCCGTCCCCGGCAGGGCCGGTTCCACGAGTGACCGCCGCCGGTTGGCGTGGTTGTGGCTGCCGCCCCGACTTCGCCGATGGAGTGCCCGGAGAGGAGCACGGGTGGCGGTGGGTCTTCTACGTGAACCTGCCGATCGGCCTGGTGGCGCTGGCCTTCACGGTGGTTGGCGTGGTTGTGGCTGCCGCCCCGACTTCGTCGGGTTGCCCTCGGATAATTCTCCCGGACTCGGGCACGCATTTCCTTGGGCATCCACCACCGCTAGCCCGCTCACCTAATACGCTGGCGGGCTAGCCGGGGTCGGGTTTTAAAGTTTTAAAACGGTGGAGTGGGATCCGCTATTGGTTCCGGTTCCCGGACATACGTGCGTCCCATCGGGGTAGTCCAAATATGGATACCACCCGGGAGTTGGGTTCGTTTCCACCGCGTGTGATGCTTCATCACGTGATGCCGTCGGCATTTCGCACCCAGATCATCCGCCACGGTGTTCGTCCCGTCGAACGGCTCGCAATGATCCAGATCGCAGCGGTGCGCCGGTTGGCGACAGCCGATCGCCACACACGTGACATCCCGCGCCCGGACCAGGTCCGCGAGGGCCGCTGACGGGCGGTAGTTGGTGCGCCCCACATCCACCGCTACCCCGGTGACTGGGTCGGTGAGGATCCGCTTCCAGGTGCCGCCCGCGGCGATGTCACGGGCCACGTCTGCGGGAATCGGGCCATAGTCCGCGAGCATCCCCGGCTCCTGGTCCATCCCCATCAGCGTGGTGGCGGGGAGGGTGACCAGGACCTTGACCTCACCCTGGGGTGCGCCGGTCTCCTTGCCCATCAGCAGGTCGAAGGCGACATCGGCGCGACGTTGGTCCATGGTGCGCTCATCCTCGCCGAGGCCTCGGGCGATGCGGTCGATCCGATCCCAGACCAGGGCGCCTTGGAGGGCGGTGAGCTGGAACCGCAACGCACACATCGCGTCGTCGAGATTCAGCTTCTCCACCCGCCGGGTCCGCTTCTTCTCCTCATGCCGCCGCGCCGCCGCCTCCGGATCCACCTTCGCGATCAGGCGCTGGGCGTGCTGCCGGATCCGGCTGTAGTGGTGGGTACGGGCGTACTCGATCAACACCGCTTCCACGATCTCCGCCTGCACAGCCGTGAGCGGCTCCAGTTGATCGACGATCAGCAGGGCCTTGCCCTGGTCGATCCGGCCCTCCTCCAAGGCGGCGAGCACGGCCGGGCGGGAGGCGAGGTTCTCGGCGTGACAGATCAGCGTGCTGGCCTTGCGCGAGGAAATCGACAACAACGCCCCGACCTCGTCACCGAGATACGGGTATTCGGCGAAATCCGTGCTGACCACCAAATCGGCGAGACAGCGCGCCAGGACCGCGTGCGCGTGATTCACCGCGCGGTAGGCGTCCTCGATGGTATCGAGGGTCTCGTCGGGGGTCATATTTCTATTCTACGTGCCGAAAAATGGTGATCATGGCTCTATGGGGTGAAATGGTGTGCTGATTCTTTCGCTGTCGGTGAACGCGAAAGCGCGCACCTGTGTGGTGAGGTGACTGAACCGTCGGGAGACGGAAAGGGGCCGCCCAGTCAGCTGACGATCCCGTGTTCCCAGGCCCACGCGGCGATCTCCACGCGGTTCCTGAGGCCGAGCTTGTCCTGGATGTTGCTCAGGTGGCTCTTGACGGTGCCCAGCGAGAGGAACATGTCCGCCGCGATCTCGTTGTTGGTCCAGCCGCGCGCCACCCGCGTCGTCACCTTCAGCTCCTGCGGACTCAGCCTCGCACCGGCGTCCACGCTCTTCGCCGCCGACTTCGTCAGGTGCTCCAGCAGCCGCACCGTCACCGACGGGGAGATCAGCGACTCGCCGTGCACCGCGGCCCGCACCGCTTCCGCCAGCAGGCGGGGGCCGGAGCTCTTCACCACGAACCCGCTCGCCCCGGCGCGGAGCGCTCCGTAGACGTACTCGTCCATGTCGAAGGTCGTGACGATCACGACGTTGGTCCTCGCCGTCTCCGGGTCGCTCTTGATCCGCTTGGTCGCCTGCAGGCCGTCCACCTTGGGCATCCGGATGTCCATCAGGCACACGTCCGGTTTGAGCTCGCGCACCAGCTGGACCGCTCGCAGGCCGTCCGCCGCCTGGCCGACGACGGTGATGCCCTCCTGGCCGTCGAGGATGAGCTGGAAGCCGGTTCGGACCATCTCCTGGTCGTCGGCGATCACGACGGTGGCGCTCATGGTGTCCTCATCCAGTGGGTATCGACGCGGTCAGGACCCAGCCGCGGTCGGGCAGCGGGCCGCTGGTCAGCTCCCCGCCCAGCGCGGAGACCCGTTCGGACAGGCCGATCATGCCGAAGCCGCTCGGCCGGAACCGGGACAGCCCGCCGCGGGTCCCGTCGTCGCGGACCCGCACGAGCAGCCGATCGCCGTCCTGCTCCACGTTGACCAGCACACCGGTCGCCGAACGGGCGTGCTTGCCGACGTTGGTCAGGCCCTCCTGGACCAGGCGCTCGACGGTCTTGCCGAGCTGCTGGGACCACGAGTCGATGTCCACCTGCTCGCCGACGTGCAGCCGCACCGGCTGTTCCGGGCGGGAGAAGCGGGCGACGAGGGCGCGGATGGTGTCCAGCGTGTGCTGCGCGGGCACCTCCGGTTCCTCGCCCGCCGAGCGCAGCAGGCGGACCATGCGGCTCATCGCGACCAGCCCCTCCTGACCCGTGCGCTCGATGTTGGCGAAGAGCTCGCGGCCCGTCGCCGGATCGCCCTCCACGACCTGCTCGCCCGCCTGGGCCTGCACGATGATCGCCGTGACGTAGTGCGCGACGTGGTCGTGCAGGTCCCGTGCCAGGTCGAGGCGTTCGGCCTGGCGGACCCGTTGCTCGGCCGAGACCCGCCTGCGGTCCTCCGAGCGGAGGTAGAGCCCGCACACCACGGCGGGCACGGTCAGCAGCGCGAGAAAGGTGCTCAGCTCCTCGACGATCGGCCACGACCCGATGTCCGGCAACCGCCGCCCGAGGAACAGGACAGCGGCCAGCAGCGCGAGGCTGGACACCGCGATCTGCCAACGACGCAGGTACCTGAACGTCATGCACAGCAACAGAAGCAGACCGAAGGTCTCGGCGAGTCCCGGACTGCGCTGGAGGATGGTGTCCTCGACCGTCTTGGAGACGTCCACCGAGATCAGGCAGACCAGCAGCACCACACCGGTCATCGGCACGCCGCGTTCGCGGTGTCCGAGGTAGGTGCCCAGCAGTGCGAGTGACGTGATCACGACCGCCGTCGCCGAGAGCATCAGGCCGACGGGGCGGGTGTTGAAGATGTTCAGGTCCACGAACAGCAGGAAGCCGAACAGGCCCACGACGGCGAGCACGCGGCCGTCGACTCGGCGCACGAGGCTGGACGGTGACGCTCTCACGCCGGTGACGCTACTGCGGGCTTGGACGGCCTGCGCGGTGCTCCGCCCCGGTTTGTGTCTTTTGGCTGAGCGCGTACGGGCGAACGTGTCCGTTCGGCCGATCAGGCGGTGCCCGCGTTCGAGCACGATCATGTCGTCCACAGCGAACTGTCCACAAAGGAGTTGCCCATGTCCTCGAAAGCCTTCCGGCTGGTCCTGCTGCTGGCGTTGTCCGCCGTGAGCGCGAGCTCGTTGAGCGGCTGCGGCCTGTTCGGCAGGAGCTGGGACGTGCGGTTCGAGGTGCGGGGCCCCGGTGAGGCGACTGTGAAGTCCCGCTTCGCCGGTGACAACGACAAGGTCGAGACCGCGAGCAACACGACGCTGCCGTGGACGAAGAGCCGCAGTGTCGGCTTCGGCTTCAACGACCTCTGGGTCGAAGGGGGCAAGCCCGGCACCGTCTGCAAGGTCTTCGTCGACGACAAGCTGGTTGGTGAGAAGAAGGTGGACGACAAGGGCAATGCCACCTGTCGCGCCAACAACCAGGACCCGGAGTGAGCGGCGTGGCCACCGCCGCGGTCTGCGGCGTCGATCCGGCCGAGGTGCGCGCGCTGCGCGAGGTCACCTTGGACTTCACCCCCGGGAGCTCACCGCCGTGATGGGCCCCTCCGGTTCCGGCAAGTCCAGACGGAGAACATCCGGCAGCCGTCGGCCATTCGCGCAGCTGCTAGCTCAGTGGCGCGTGGCGAACCACGCTCCGAAGCTGGGTGCGGCGCTTGGACCACGACTTCTCCCAGTTCGACCCCGCGAACTCCACCCCGAGCGCCGCTTTCCTGATCACGCCCTCGGCTGCTCCACGACCAGTTCGATGCCCGACTCGTCGGCCAGCAGCAGGCACGGGGTGAGCGGGTTCGGCTCGTACTCCGAGGACAGCACCATCTCGGCGAACTTGTCCCCCCACTGCGAGTCGGCTCCGGTCACGTAGATCTGGTCCGGGCAGGGCAGCGCCACGAGCAGCCTCCGCTCGTCGAGGAGGCCCGACAGCCACTCGTGGAAGTCCGGCGCCACCACGGCCGAAGCGGCGAAGTAGCCCTCGCGCTCCAGGCTGACCATCCGGTCCGGGGTCTCGTCGGAGCCCATGAACTGCGCGGTGATCCCCCGCATCAGGTTGGCGGTCGCCTCGCTCAGCAGCGCGTCGAAGTCTTGGTCGCCGAGCTCGTGCCGCGTGAGGTGGTTCATACCGATCGTCCCCTGCGGAGTCATGGCGACGTGGGCGAGGGTGACGAACAGCTGCTCGGGGACCACGGGCGTGTGCGGCAGGAAGGGGATCTCCTCCGACGAGGACGCGCTGCGGAGGATGGGCAGCAGCATGCCCGTGGGCTCGGGTTTCGGCTCCTCCCGCTGCGCGCGTTGGCGTTGCATCGCCTCCCGCACGCGCTGCCTGATCTCTTCTTCGGAGAGGGGCCGTTCCGGGTTCACTCTGCTCCTTGGGACATGTGCGTGCTCGTGTCCTGCGTAGCATGGATGAGCCCCGTTTTCCTGTCACCAGAGCCCTTGCCCTCAAGCCAAGTTGAGGTTGGATCCTGGTGGCATGCAGACGACAGACAGTAGGACGCGCGAGGCGGAGATCGAGGCCATCAAGAAGGTGGTCGCCGACGTCCAGCACACCCAGCAGAACGAGCTGCCCGACGAGTTCGTGAGCCTCTTCCGCGAGGACGCGATCTGGACGACGGCCCACGGCAGGCGTCTCATCGGCCGCGACGCGATCTCGGAGTTCACCCATCAGGTGCTGCCCGGCGCGATGACCGGCTCGACGGCGACGTACGAGGTCGAGCACGTGCTGTTCATCCGGCCCGAGGTGGCCGCGGTCAAGGTGCGGCAGCGGTACCTGACGCTCGACGGCGAGCCGATGCCGGGCGACAGCGAAGGCAGCCCGCTGTACGTCATGGCCAAGGAGGGTGGGCAGTGGCGCCTGGTCGCGGGCCAGAACACGCTGGTGCGGGAGCCGTGACCGTCGCGTTTGGGCGTTGTCTCCGGCGCGGCGGTGTTCGCCCAGCTTCTCCCGTTTGAGGACGCGTGCCCCGAGGACACGCCCTAGTCGTGTCCTGCGAGTGGTCACTCCACCTCACCAACCCCCGGTGCCCTCACCCACGTGCCCCCCGTTTCGCGTTTTGTAGGCTTAACGCGAAATGAGAGCGCTCCTTCGCGCAACAAGGCTACAAAACGCGAAAACCTGGCCGCGTCAGCCAGCCCACGGGGGCACGGGGGGTACGGGGGCGGGCGCTAGGCGGACGTGGTGCGCAGTCCTTCGAAGTAGGGCTTCATCGCGGGGTAGTAGTCGTCGAAGGCCGGCTGGGGGGAACCGTCGCGGGCCGCGACGAGCATGTCGAGGTAGTACTCCCAGCCTGCCCCGAGCTCGCCGATGCCGTCCTCGGTTTCGAGGTGGTGCACCAGCCGCAGGGTCGTCACACCGTCCTCTTCGGACAGCAGCAGCTCCATTCGCCAGTGGCCGGAGTCGTCCTTCGTCGACACGGCAAGGCGTCGCGGAGCTTCGCAGGCGTCGATGAGCATGTCGCTCCACGGCTCCTGCTCCTCGAACACCATCCGCACCTTGATCGTTCGGCCGGGCGCCGCGTCGCCTTCCCAGGGGCCGAACCAGCGCGCCGTGCGCTCGGGCTCGGTGACGCTGGCCCACACGTCGTCGATCGGGGCGCGGAACGTCCGCTTCAGTTCGAGATCGCTTCCGGAGCCGGTGCGAAACAGCCGGCCGGTCGGCACGCGGTTCATGCGGTGTCTTCCTCTCGTCGGTCCGGGGCTCGGCGCCCGCGGTTCTCGCGGCGGGTCCGGTACACCTCGGTCTCCAGCGCGTCGAGGCGCTGCTCCCAGCCGGAGGGCTGGAGGAACGGGGCGAGCCATTCCGCCAGCTCCACCAGCGCCTCCGGATCGAGCACGTAGAACCGTTGCCTGCCAACGAGCTCGTCGTGCACCAGCCCGCTGTCGCGCAGCACCCGCAGGTGGCGGCTCACGGCGGGCCTGCTGATCGGGAAGCGTTCGGCGATCTCGCCGGCGGACAGCCGCGTCTCCCGCAGCAGCGTCAGGATCTCCCGCCGCACGGGGTCGGCGATCGCTCCGGCAACCTCGTCCACGCCGAAAGCGTAACCTACTGGTTACGCGTTTGGCCAGTGCTCGTTCAGCGCCAGGCGGGGCGGTCCGTCCCCCACCGCGACGGCGGACGGGCCCACGTCCGGGGTGCGCCGTCGTAGCGCACCGGCGGGAGGGCGTGGCGGAGCTCCCCGTAGGGCGAGGCGGTCCGGGTCAACCAGGGCTGGGGTTCGTAGTCCTCGCCGTCCAGCGGCTCGGGCCGGATGCCGCGCTGTAGCCACGACGCGGTCCCCGCCAGGGAAAGCCGCACGTGGCGGCCGCCGCCGGAGCTGTGCCGCTCGGTGAGCGCTCGCAGCACCGCCGCCGCAAGGAGGTAGCCGGTGCCGTGGTCCAGTGCCTGCGCGGGCAGGACGCCGGGATGGCCATCCGCTGTGGCTTCGGTCATCGCGATGCCGGTGGCGGCCTGGACAAGGCTGTCGAAGCCGCGCCGCCCCGCCAGCGGGCCGGACCGTCCCCACGCGTCGAGCTGCGCGACGACCAGGTCGGGATGCCGTTCCCGCAAGGCTTCCGGGGACAGCCCGAAGCGGTCGAGCGCGCCGGGGCGATACCCGGTGACCACCACGTCGGCCGAGCTGAGCAGGGCCTCCACCACGACTGAGTCCGCGAGGTCGAGCACCGTGGAGCGCTTGCCCATGCCGGTGTCGGCGTGCGCGTCCTCGCTCTCCGGGAGCTGCGGGCTGTCCACGCGCAGCACGTCCGCGCCGAGCAGTGCGAGGGTGCGCGTCGCGACCGGTCCGGCGATCACCCTGGTCAGGTCCAGAACCCGAACACCGTTGGCGGGCAAGGAGGATGGTGGGAGCGCCTCGGCGTCGCCCTCGCCGAGCAGGCGGGTCTCGACGAGCGGATGAGTGACCTCGCTCGGTGTCGAGCCGACTGCGACAGTCAGGCCACCAGCGGCGTAGACGGTTTCCTGGAGCCACTGGGCGTCGTGCGAAGCCATCTTGTCCGACAACAGCTTCTTCAGTGCATTGTCGTCGCCGGTGTCGGGAATGCCCAACGCGCTCAGCAAGCGGGAGCGGTGATGCGGATAGTTGGCGTGTGTGCGCACCCAACCGTCTGCCGCGCGCCAGAATCCCGACAGCGGCGCGAAGGATGTCGGAGTCCGGCCGTCGATCTGGAGGTGCCGTTCGCTGACGAACGCCGTCGCCACCGCTCCCTCGTGCACCCGTACCGAGGGCACCGGCGCGCTGTTGCGCAGCGCCAGGAGTTCCGCCGCCGCCAACGAACACACACCGACCGTGGCGCGCGCGAGTTCCCGCACCGGTAGGCGAGCCGGGAGAACGCCTCGTGCTCCTTGGTAGGACACCTTGCCGACCAGTTCGTGTTGGCCCCCGAGTGCGGCCCAGGCGTCGGCCGTCGCGCTTGTCATGACCCCATCTTTGTCATGAGAGCGGCATCGACGGTGCTGTGCAGTTCGTCACGAAGGTAGCCGCATTCCCGGGCAGGACCGGCGTTCGAGAAGCTGTTGTGCGCTGACCGGCTGCTCGACGTCGACGTGCTCCACGACCACGTTCAGGTGGGCTGTCGATTCCGCGGTGGTGGGTCGATGGCCTCGACTGGACGGTCCTGAGTGGACAGTGCTTCGGAGGTCGCCGCTGCTTCTGGTGCGTTCGTCGTGCCCTGGCCGGATGCGGGCCGGTCACCGCTCCGGAGAGGGTGACCGGCCCGAGTCTTTGTCAGCTCTGTCCCCAGACATCGGTGACGAGGCAGTTCCAGACGCGGTGGCTGCGGTAGTCACCGCCCTTGACCGACGTGGTGAAGTTCTTGCAGGCGTTGCCGGTGTAGATCGTGAACTCCTTGTCCGACCCGCACCTGTTGTGGAAGTACACCGTGGTGCTCGCCTGGAACCAGCTGCCCTGCACGTAGGAGTAGGAGAAGCAGCCGGTCGTCCCCTCGTACCGCTTCTCGCCCGCGGAGGCGGGGCTCGCCGCGACCCCCATGGCTCCGGCGGTGAGCAGGGCCGCGGCCAGGACCCTTGCGGTCTTGCGCATGACACGTCCTCAGTTCGGTGGTAAACGGACGGCGCATGATTACAGATAACCTTCCCGTCTGCCCCTGCTCGCGGTCCCTTTTGCTCCATTGTGGACATTTGTGCGTTGGCGACCAGGGTTTTCACCCGGGCGGGAGCCTCGTGGGCTTCCGGCTGTGACCGAAACGAGCCGGGTTTCCCCCGTCGTGATCGGATCCGACCACCGGCCGGGTAGTCCGGCGTCATTCCCACGGCAGCTCGTGTTTCCGGCCCGCACCATGTGATGACGCGTGATCACGCGGAACGACATCGGTGCTGGAGGTAGGAATGCGGCTGCGCTGGCGGTTCGGGGCTGGACTCGTCGCACTCGTCGCGATGACCGCGACCGCGCTGCCCGTCCAGGCGGGGGAACCGCTTGAGTACGTGGCGCTGGGCGACTCCGCCGCGGCTGGGCCGCTGATCCCGAACCAGGACGTCAACCTGCTGTGCCTGCGCTCCGACCGGAACTACCCGGCGGTCGCGGCGAAGGTGCTCGGTGCTCGGCTGACCGACGTGACCTGCTCCGGCGCGACCACGAACGACCTCGCCAGCCGCAGACTCGGCATTCTGCCGCCGCAGTTCGACGCCCTCACGAGCGGCACCGGCCTGGTCTCGGTGACGATCGGGGCCAACGACTCCGGTCTCTTCACGCACGCGCTGTCCTGCGTCAACCTGCTGCCGGAACCGATCGGGACGTCGTGCGCCGATCGGCTCACAGCAGGCGGGAACGACGTGCTCGCCGGAACCGTGGACGCCTGGGCGCCGAAGTTCGGTGCAGCGCTGGACGAGATCCGTCGGCGAGCGCCCAACGCCAAGATCCTGGTGACCGGATACGGAACCTACGTGCGCCCCAACGGTTGTTTCCCCGAGCAGCCGGTGTGGGCGCGGGACGCCAACTACCTCCAGGGCGTGATGGACAGGATCAGCTTGAGGGCGAAGGAACAGGCGACCGCACGCGGCGCGCGGTTCGTCGACTTCGCCGCGGTGACGGTCGGCCATGACATCTGCGCCGCGCCGGAGGACCGCTACCTCGAAGGTCTGGTCCCCGCGCACGCGGCAGCTCCGTTGCACCCCAACGCCGAGGGGATGGCCGCGTTCGGCAATGCCATTGCCGCGGCGGCCAGCACCCCCGGCGTTGTCCGGGCTACGCGGCGATCGACGCCTTAGCCGCGACGGGGTTTCCTTCCCAGCCGGTGTCGTCCGGCAGGGTCTCCCCGCGCATCACCAAGGAGTTCGCGCCGACGCTGCCGCCGGACCCGATGGCGGAGTCGAACAGCACCACCGAACGCGGCGCGATCGTGGCGTTGCGTCCGATGTGGATGGGACCGAGTCGCATGATCCGATCGTGGAACAGGTGGGTCTGCACCACGCAGCCACGGTTGACCACCGCACCGTCGCCCAGGGTGACCAGGTCGGGTTCGGGCAGCCACCGCGTCTCACAGTGCACACCGCGCCCGATCTTCGCGCCCATTCCGCGCAGCACCATGGAGAACAGCGGTGTGCCGATGAGGGCCGTTCCCGACCACCTGGTCACCAGCTCCTCGAAGAACACCGCGGAGAGCTCGTTGCGCCACACGAACGAACTCCACAGTGGACGTTCGCGTGCGATGTGCCTGCCAACGAGGAGCCACTTCGCGGCGGTGGCGATGAGGATCGCGGCCAGCGCGACCGACGGCAGCAGCCAGCAGGCGGTGAGCGCGGCGGTGACCACGCCCTCGGTCGTGACGAGGACGCTGAGCGAGGCCGTGATGAGCACCGCGAGGCCGTAGCTCACCATCACCGGAACGAGCCGGCAGGTCTCGATCAGCATCCTCGCCAGGACGAGGCGGCGCGGCGGGTCGTAGGTCCGGGTGCTGGAGACCGTCTCCACCTTGCGCGGCAACAACATCGCGGGCCTGCCGAGCCAGGACGAGTCCGCGATCATCTCGGTCGGCGCGCTGGAGAGCACCCCGATCAGCGACCCGTCCGGCACCGAGCGGCTGTGGCCGACCTCGGCGGAGTTGCCGATGAACGCGCGGTCGCCCACCCGCGCCCGGCCGATCAGCAACCAGCCCTCGCGCAGTTCGTACGGCGCCAGGTTCGTGTCGTCGGCGAGGAAGCTCCCCGAGCCGACCGACATCATGCTCGGCAGCCCGGTGACCGTGGAGACCTCGGTCCCGCGGCCGATCCTGGCCCCGAGCAGGCGCAGCCACGTCGACGTGAGCAGCCCGGCGTACAAGGCGAAAAGCGTGCCCCGTGCCCCGGTCGTCATCCGTTGCACCAGCCAGGCGCTCCAGCCCGCGAGGCTGTCCACGCGGTGGACGCCGGGCTTCAGAGCGAGGTTCAGCAGCCGTACCACCAGAACGGTCGACACGGCGTAGACACCGAGCGACCCCAGCGTCGCGAGCGGGACCGCCCACGCCGCCGTGACGAGCATCGTGGCGGTGCTCATCGGATTGGCGAGCAGCGACCCCAGCAGGAACGCGCCCGGCAACGCGGCGAGCAGGGCCAGGGGACTGGTCAGCAGGGGAGTGAACCCGTAGATCGCCCGCCACACCAACGACCTTCGCGCCGCGGTGCTCGGCCAGTCGCCGCCGCTCTCGCCGAGATCACGAGCCGGGGCGCCGCCCCACGTCCGGCCCGCGGGCACGGTGCCGCGAACCGCGCTGCCCGAGAGCACCTCGGCGTTGTCACCGACGACAGCGCCGTCCATCAACGTCGAGTGCGCGCCGATCCGGCTTCCCGCACCGACTTCAACCCTGCCGACCCGGACGCACTTGCTGTCCAGCCACCAGCCCGCCAGGTCGCTGTCCGGTTCGACGGCCGCGCGGTCACCGAAGGTCGCGAGGCCGGTGACCGGGGGAAGCGCGTGCAGATCGACGTGCCGTCCCACACGGCAGCCCAGTGCGCGTGCGTAGTGGCGTGCCCACGTCGTTCCCGTCGAGGAGGCGATGCCGACGGCGGTCACCCACCGCTCCGCCGCCCACAGCCGGAAGTGCGTCCACCCCGCCCTGCGGTGGTTCCCCGGGCGGATGCCCGCGGTGAACAACCGGGCTCCCGTCGAGGCGAGCACCACCCGCCCCGGCGATGTGAACAGCACCAACCAGGCGGAAACGACCAGGTACCAAGGCATTGTCGAGCTGATGCCGGGAACGCCGAGCAGCGCGCTCAGCTCGTTGAAGGTGACGACGACCAGCAGCAGGCGCAGGCCGGAGAAGGCGAACACGAGCATCGCGAACAACGACTGCGCCAAGCCGAAGAGCGCGAACGAACCCGGCTCGACGCCCGTCGGCTCGTCCGCCTCCTCGGCCCTCGGGCGCGCGTCCAGCTTCTCTGCGAGCCCTCGTACCGTCGGGTGCTGGTAGATGTCCGCGACCGACGCCTGCGGGAAGCTCGCCCGCAGGCGCGAGACCATGTGCGCCGCCGCGAGGCTGCCGCCGCCGGAGCCGAAGAAGTCCGAGTCCTCGGCAGGGGCCTGGCCCAGCACGGCCGTCCAGCACTCCGCGACGATCGCGGCCGTGCCGTCCCAGTCGGCGGTGGTCGTCTGTTCGAGCGGCCAGGGCAGCGCGTCGCGATCGACCTTGCCGGAGGCCCGGACCGGCATGGTGGGCAGAACGGCGAGCAGCGGCACGAGCGCGGCGGGAAGGTGCTCTGCCAGCTGCGCGCGGGCCCGCTCCTTGTCCAAAGTGGACTCAGGATCGTCGAGCACGAGATAGCCGACCAGCAGCTTGGTGCCGGTCTCCGTCCTGCGCACCACCGTCGCCGCCGCGGAGACCCCGGGCAGCGCGGCGAGCGCCGCGTCCACCTCGCCCAGCTCCACCCGGCGGCCACCGATCTTCACCTGGTCGTCTGCGCGGCCGACGAAGACCAGCCCTTCCGGGTCGGCCCGCACGACGTCACCGCTGCGGTACGCCCGTTCCCAGCCGAGCGACGGCAGCGGGGCGAACTTCTCCGCGTCCTTGGCCGGATCGAGGTAGCGGGCCAGACCGACGCCGCCGATGACCAGCTCGCCGGTCTCGCCCCATGCGACGGGTTCGCCGTCGGCGCCGACGACGGCGAGCTCCCAGCCCGCCAACGGGAAGCCGATCCGGACCGGGAGGTCCGCGCGCACCCGCGCGCCGCTGGCGACGACGGTGGCCTCGGTGGGGCCGTAGGTGTTCCAGACCTCCCGGCCCGGCACGTCGAGCTTCGCGGCCAGCTCCTGGCTCGTCGCCTCACCGCCGAGGATCACCAGCCGCACGCCGCTCAGGACGTCGGCGGGCCACAACCCGGCGAGGGTGGGCACCGTGGAGACCACGGTGATCTCCCGCTCGACCAGCCACGGGCCCAGCTCGGCGCCCGCCCGGACCAGCTCCCGTGGCGCGGGCACCAAGCAGGCCCCGTGCCGCCAGGCCAGCCACATCTCCTCGCAGGAGGCGTCGAAGCCGACGGAGAGCCCGGCGAGCACGCGGTCGCCCGGCCCCAGCGGCTCGTCGGGGACGAAGAGCCCTGCCTCCGCGTCCACGAAGGCCGCCGCGCTGCGGTGGGTCACCGCGACGCCCTTGGGCTTTCCGGTGGAACCCGAGGTGAAGATGATCCAAGCATCATTATCGGGAGCTGGTGGCCTGATCGGTCGCCGACGAGCTCCTTTTCGCAGCATGCGGAGTTCGCCGGACGGACCGGCGACCGCGCACACGCCCGCCTCCGCCCACAGCGTTTCCGCGCGTTCTGCCGGATCATCGAAGTCAATAGGGACATAAGCGGCTCCGATGGACAAAGCGGCGAGAATGCTCACATAGAGTTCGGCCGTTCCGGAGGGAATGCGAATTCCCACCCGGTCTCCGAGGCCGACCCCCTCGGCCCGCCACGCCGCGCAGAGCTTCTCCACCTGCCAGGACAACGCCTCGTAGGTCAGCACGGCCCCGCCGTCGTCAAGGGCGGGTGCGCCGGGATGGTCGGCGACCGTGGCTCGGAAGATCTCGACGAGGGTGCGCGGTTCGGGGGCGGTCGCCGCCGGGTAGATCGCCCTGCCCAGCTGAGTGCCTTCTCGGGCAGGGCCCAGCTGAGCGGCCAGTCCACTGGTCATGTGCGTATGCCTTTGTGCCGTTGATGTCACCGGGTTGTGCGGAAATCGGGCACGCCAAAGAAGCGAGCGTTGCCCGCCCGCGACTCCGGGTGCCGTTGTTGATCCCCTCGTGATCGAGTCGACCAGTGGAGTGTTAAAGGAATGTGTGAGTTGCGAGAGAAGACTCTGAACACGCTTACGCCAACCGGGTGCGACCCGCGACGCCACCAGCGCGTTCACGCCGCGGCCAGTTCACGGCCTTTTCGGATGGCACGGAACACCCCCCCCACCCCCTCAAACGCCATTCGCGGGCTTATGGACCGTTCTGGAGCTCCGAACAGGTCCATAAGCCCGCGAATGGCCGGGTTGGGGTGGGGGGAGGGGAGGGGAGGGGAGGGGGAGGGGTTAGTCGAGGTAGTCGCGGAGGACTTGGGAGCGGGAGGGGTGGCGGAGCTTGGACATGGTCTTGGACTCGATCTGGCGGATGCGCTCGCGGGTCACGCCGTAGACCTGCCCGATCTCGTCCAGCGTCCGGGGCTGGCCGTCGGTGAGGCCGAAGCGCAGCCGCACCACACCCGCCTCGCGCTCGGACAGCGTCCCCAGCACCGAGCGCAGCTCGTCCTGCAACATCCCGAAGGACACCTCGTCGATCGCCACCGCCGCCTCGGTGTCCTCGATGAAGTCGCCGAGCTGCGAGTCGTTCTCGTCGCCGATGGTCTGGTCCAGCGAGATCGGCTCGCGGGCGTACTGCTGGATCTCCAGGACCTTCCCCGGAGTGACGTCCATCTCCTTGGCCAGCTCCTCCGGAGTCGGAGTTCGGCCTTGCTCCTGGATGAACTCGCGTTGGATGCGGTTGAGCTTGTTGATGACCTCGACCATGTGCACCGGGATGCGGATGGTGCGGGCCTGGTCGGCCATGGCGCGGGTGATCGCCTGGCGGATCCACCACGTCGCGTACGTGGAGAACTTGAAACCCTTGGTGTAGTCGAACTTCTCCACCGCGCGGATCAGGCCGAGGTTGCCCTCCTGGATCAGGTCCAGGAACAGCATGCCGCGACCCGTGAAGCGCTTGGCCAGCGAGACCACCAGGCGGAGGTTGGCCTCCAGCAGGTGGTTCTTGGCCCGCTCACCGTCGCGGACGAGCCTGCGGAGGTCCCGCCGCAGCTGGTCGGTGAGCTCGGTGTCGCCTTCGAGCTTCTCCGCCGCGTAGAGGCCGACCTCGATGCGCTTGGCGAGGTCCACCTCCTGCTCGGCGTTGAGCAGGGCGACCTTGCCGATCTGCTTGAGGTAGGCCCGGACCGAGTCGGCGGAGGCGGTGAGCTCGGCGTCCTTGCGCGCCTGCCGCAGCGCCTCGGACTCCTGCGCCCCGTTCTCCTCGTCGTCCCAGTCGAACTCGTCCTTCGCCGCCGCTGTCACCGGAACTCCTTGTCTGCTTTGGCCTGTGCGCGGAACAGGTGCACCGAGACCGTCGCCGTGCCGCAGCCGAGCACCTCGGCGATGGCCTCGCGGTCCAGCCCGAAGTAGTGGCGCAACAGGTAGGCGGCCCGCTGCTTGCCGGGCAGGGTGTCGATGAACTCGAAGGCCAGCCGCAGGTCCGGGTAGTCCTCGACCGGGAGCACCCGGACGGTGTTGCGGCCCGTCTCCAGCTCCTCGGCCAGCTGGTCGAGGGAGGACCCCACGACGCGCCGGTGGTGCCGTGCCCGCTGACGCCACCGGTCCAGCGCCTGCTTGCTCACGATCGCCAGGTACCAGCTGCGGGCCCGAGCGGCGTCGCGCAGCGTGTGAATCCTTTGCGCCGCCTTGACGGTCGCTTCCTGGATGATGTCCTCGACGTCGTGCGCGGGGCCGAGTATCGACACCGCGGCGGCACGGGCGGCCGGCCGGTGCGCCGTGTACAACGGCTCCACGCGTGCCCAGTCAGGTGGCTCCCCGGCGCCGAGGTTGCTGGTACCGGGACTCAGCATGCGCGACCCCCTCCGTGCGACTGCCCTCCCACAACAGAGGCCACCGGAAGGAACGGGATCGCCACCGGAGCTATTCCTGAGGATCATCACGAGCTCCCCACCACGGCTCGGGGTGGCCGCCTTCCGGCCTGCCCTCACCCATTCAGACGCCGTGGCCCTGAGATCGCTTTACCGCTCCTGGAAAAGTTCTTCGCAGATGACGCGGGCCACCTCGTCGATGGCCGCGCCGGGCAGGTGCCGGGACGGCAGGAAGCCCTCGGGAACGTCGGCGCCGACGTAGCAGGAGGCGGCGCACGCCCGCAGCATGGGCACGTCGCCGGGGCTGTCGCCGACGGCCGCGATCCGCTCCAGCGGGATGCCGAGCGAGCGCGCGTGCTCCAGCAGCAGCGTGGGTTTGGTCGAGGAGAAGACGTGCCGGTCGCGGTCGGGTTCGGTCGCGATGACCGCGTCCACCCCGAGCTGTCTCGCGAAGTACTCGGCGTGGGCGGCGAAGGCCAGGGAGACGATCACGGTGCGGATGCCCGCCGCCCGCAGCGCCGCGATCCCCTCGGCGGCGCCAGGGGCGAGCGGGATCTCGCTGAGCGGCGTGAGGTTCCGCCCCCGAAGGTGGTGCCACGCCTCGACCCGCGCGGCGGCGATCTCCCGCTCGGTGCGCGAGCGCTGCCAGCCCGGCATCCGGTCGGCGAAACCGAACGCCTCGGCTGCGGTTTCCAGACAGGTGCGCCCTCGGGTGAGCGTGCCGTCGAGATCGAAGGCGACGAGCCGGGTCATGTCAGGAGTTCCTCGTAGAAGAACGGCATCGCGTACGCGCCCGAACGGACGGGGAGCGCGCCGCTGCGGATCGCGTCGAGCTCGGTGCGGATCCGCCAGGCGCCGCTCGGCTTGCGGACGGCGACACCGTGCCACGGGTAGATGCTGGTCTTCTTGTTGACCAGGTGGATTCCCCACTGGCCCGGTTTCGGGTGCACCGTTGCCCTGATCGCGTTCGGGTCGTACTTGCCCATCACGTCGGTGAGCTTCAGCGTGCACAGCAACAACGTGTAGGTGAAGGCGGCTTCGTCGGCGCGCTGCTCGATCCTGTGTCGCACCTGTTCGAGCTCGTGACCGGCGTTGGTGATCGACTCGTTGGTCAGCGCGGTGTTGAGCACGCTGGCGAGCAGCTGCGCGGTCTCGTTCCCGGTGTGCACGCTGGCGATGAAGTTCCGCACGAGGTACCTGCGGTGCGCGTCGTCGGCGTTGTCCCGCCACCACTGGCGCAGCTCGGGTTCCAGCGCCTCGCGCACCGCGTCGAAGTCCTCCTGCTCCGGAGCGACCACGTCGTCGAGGATGTCCACCGTCCGCACCGCCCCGTCCGCGCCGAGCGAGGCGATCATCCGGTCGACCTCCGTGCGGTACACCTGCGCTTCGTGCGCGCTGACCTCGAACAACGGCGCGTAGATCCGGCCCTCGGACAGGATGTGCACCACCGCGCCCGCCGGGTGCACGGCCTGGATCGCCTTGGTGATCTCGAACAGCCTCGCCAGGCACAGCAGCTCGGCCATGTCCGGCAGGTGCCGCCGCACCTTGAGCGGGTTCGGTGCCTTGAAAGGAAAAGACGGCAGGACGATCGAGATCGGCGTGTCCTCCCGGACGGCCGCGGTGAGCCGGTCGCGCCACAGCTCCCAGTTGTCCATGAACGCCGTGCCCTCGACGCTGCCCGCGCGGTAGCGCGCGGCGGCCATGATCTCGAAGATCCGCCGCGCCGGGTCGGCGACCGCCTGAAGGCGTCCCCAGCAGCTGCGAAGGAAGTTGTCCGCGTCCGAGGTCACCTGCTCCGCGAGCGCCGAGTAGTCGATCTCCTCCGACCGCCCCCACTGGCCGCGCGCGGGGAAGTCCGCCCCCGACAGCGGCGGGAACAACGGCGCGGTGGCCTTGGGGCTCACCATGACCGACCGGGGGTTGAACCGAATCCGCCCGGTGTCGTCGAGCAGGTTCGCGACAGCACGGTTCACGGGCACGTCGAGCACAATCGCCGACAACTCTCGCCAGTCCTTTCGCCTTGGAACGCCGGGGGGCCTAGCCCAGGTCTCCCGACGGGTCGGTGCTCGCCGCCGCCAGCCAGCCGGCCTCGGCGGCGGCCCGGTCGGCGTGCGGGTCCGCCACCGCGCGCAGCGCCACCTTGTTGATCTTGCTCATCGTCGACCGCGGCAGCTCCCGCACCGGGTACACCGCGCGCGGCACCTTGAAGTCCGCCAACGCCGCCGAGCACCGCTCGATCAGCCGTGCCGCGAGGTCGGGGACCGGACCGTCAGTGCGGACGAAGGCCACCGGGACCTCGTCCAGCTTGGCGTCCGCCCTGCCGACCACGGCGGCCTCCAGCACCGAGCTGTCCCGCAGCAGCACCTGTTCGACCTCGGACGCGGCCACGTTCTCGGCTCCGACCCGCAACACGTCCTTCGCCCTGTCGACGAAGGAGATGTGCCCGTCCGCGTGCGGCCGGACGAGGTCGCCGGTGCGGAACCAGCCGTGCTCGTCAAAACTGTCCACAGTGGCCTGTTCGTCGTCGAAGTAGCCGTCGAACAGCGACAGACCGCGAGTGCCGAGGACCAGGAGGTGGCCGGTCTCCTCCGGCTGCACCGGCGAGCCGTCCTCGCGCACGACGGCGATGCCGTACTCCGGAGCGGGCCTGCCGATGGCCAGCGGGCGGTTCGGCAGGTACGGGTCACCCGCGATGGCGTGCGCCACCGTCTCCGTCATGCCCCAGCCGCCAACGGTCTTCACGCCGAACCGCCGGTCCCACGGCGCGTCGGAGAAGCCGAACCCGAACCGCCGGTAGCTGTGCCTGTCGGGCGTGTCCATTCCCTCGATGGCCCTGATCGACAGGCCCATCAACAACAACCACGTGCAGCCCTCGCGGAGCGAGATGTCCCAGAACCGGCTCGTCGACCACTTCGGCGTGAGGACGATCCGGCCGCCGACCCAGATGCTCGGCAGGGTCGCCCCGCCGAGCGCGTTGGCGTGGAAAAGCGGTTGGTAGACCAGGTGGCAGTCCTCCGAACGGAGGCCGTGGTGCAGGGAGTTCACCCTGGCCGCCCACAGGGCGTTGGCGTGCGTCCACCGCACTCCCTTGGGGCGCCCGGTGGTCCCTGAGGTGTACTGCACGCTCATCAGCGCCAGCGGGTCGGGCGGCGCGGCGACGAGGTCGTTGGGATCAGCGGCCAGCGCGGCGAAGCTGTCGGCCCGCGTCGGCGGTGTCGCGGGTACCCCGGCGTCGTGGCCGGTGACCGCGATCCACCGCAGGCCAGGCGCGGCCGCACCGACCAGCGCGGCCAGGCGTGGCTGGGTGATCGCGGCGACCGCGCCGGAGTGCTCGGCGAAGTACCGCAGCTCGGTGGCGGTCGACCTGGTGTTGGTCGTGACCGCGACGGCGCCGATCGCGGCGCAGGCGAACCAGCTGACCAGGAACTCCGGGCAGTTGTCCAGGTGGATGAGCACGCGGTCGCCCGCGCGGATGCCCCGCCCGCTCATCCCGGCGGCGACCGCGGCCGCACGCCTTTCGAGGCCGCCGTAGGTGATCGTCTCCCCTTCTGCGGCGAAGGGGTGCCAGGTGATCACCGGGCGGTCCGGGTGCTCGGCCGCTCTGAGCTGGACCAGGTGCCACACGTTGGTTCCGGTGAACATGTTCAGCGCACGCCGCGGACTGCCCCAAACGGGCGCACTTCCAGGGAGCATGTCTTGCACAGTAGCCACGGTCGCCCGCCGGTCGAACGTGTTTCGGCACTATGAGCACGGCCACATCGCATTTCGTTCTCGGTTGGAATGCCCGACGCGCGCTCGACTGTCGCCATCTGATTCTGATGTCGGTTTCGGCAACGGTGCGGATTTCCTGGGATCTCTCTGAGTGGACCATCCGCATCGCGTCCACGGGGGTGACCATGGCTCGCGAATAGATCTCACTTCGGTCGGATCTATGCCTCTGGCCTGTGTTGATGTCGGCTGTGGGTGGACCGCGCCGTGGTGGGTCGATATCGGAGTTCGAAGGGGGCCGAAGTGTCCGTTGGGGTGGATGCCTGAACGCTCTGAGGCGGTTGGGAACTTTCTTCCTGCTCGCAGGCTGAAAGTCGAGGGGGTGATCGAAGGTGAAGGCTCGTGCGTCGAAATGTCATTCCGGCCGCAATTCCTGTATTCGCTTGTCGCCGAAGTTCCGCGCGGTGTTCCCGCTCGGCTGGTGAGTGCGTGCTGTCACAACAACCGGGTTTCGTTCGTCAGCGTGGCAAGGGCCGGGAACGAAGGATGTGACGGGTGAACGACAACGACTGGCTGGCGGCGCGGTTCGAGGAGAACCGGGGCCACCTGCGCGCGGTGGCGTACCGGATGCTCGGATCGGTGAGCGAGGCCGACGACGCGGTGCAGGAGGCGTGGCTGCGGCTCAACCGCGCCGACACCAGCGACGTGCACAACCTCGGCGGCTGGCTGACCACGGTGGTCGGCAGGGTGTGCCTGGACATGCTGCGCTCGCGCTCGTCGCGGCGCGAGGAGCCGCTGGACGCGCACGTTCCGGAGCAGGTCGACCGGGTCGATCCGGAGCAGCGGGTGGTCCAGGCCGACTCGGTCGGGCTCGCGCTGCTGGTCGTGCTGGACGCGCTGGCCCCGGCCGAGCGGCTGGCGTTCGTGCTGCACGACCTGTTCGCCGTGCCGTTCGACGAGATCGCCGAGATCGTCGGCAAGACCCCGGCCGCAGCCAGGCAGCTGGCCAGCCGTGCGCGCAGGCGGGTGCGCGGGGCGTCCCCCGGTGCCGAGGCCGACCGGGCCAAGCAGCGCCTGGTCGTCGACGCCTTCCTCGCCGCCTCGCGGGGCGGCGACTTCTCCGCACTGCTCGCCGTGCTCGACCCCGACGTGGTGCTGCGCGCCGACGAGGTGGCTGTCGCCGCTGCCACCAAGGCGACGGCGCACGGCGCTCCGCTGCTGGCGAGCGAGCTGCGTGGTGCGGCCGCGGTGGCCGATGCCTTCGTCGGCCGTGCCCAGGCGGCCGAGCCCGCGCTGGTGGGCGGCGTCATCGGCGCGGTGTGGGCTCCCGGAGGCAAGCCGCGCGTGGTCTTCGACATCGCCGTGGAGAACGGCAGGGTCGTCGCGATCGAGATCATCGCCGACCCGGAGCACGTCCGTCAGCTGGAGCCGGTGCTCCTCGACGGCTGATGCTCCACCGAGGTGGCCGCGTGGCACGCGCCGTAGCCCTCGGCCCGCGCAACGATCCGGCCGTTGTCGATCCGCACGGCCACCTCGGTCCCGTCGCTCACCGCGGGTACACCCGCGGCGGCGGCAAGGGAGCCCGCGGAGTCGAAGACCACGTGCAGCCCTGGCCAGGCCGAGTGGGGGAACGCCTGCCGCAGGCAGTGCCAGAAGTCGGCGAGGGTGAGCCGGGCCAACGGTGTCAGCTCGGCCGGGTCGCCGGTCACCACGACGACCGTGATGGTGTCGCCGGGGCGCGCGGCCCGCACCGCCTCTTCCGCCGCGGAGAGCCGGTGCAGCCCGAGGACCGCGACCGCGCCGTCGCCGGCCAGCCGAGCGGGCTCACCGCGCAGCGCGTCGGTCGCGACCGGTGGTGACCACGGCTCGTCGACCCGGCGCGCCTGCGGGATGATCGGCGGCGTCGGCCAGCGGTCGCCGAGGTCCAGCTCCGCCAGCCGCTCGCACGCCTTGACCACGTTGAACGGCTCCACGAAGCCCGGTGCGGCCGCGGCCATCTGGCTTGCGCCGTGCAGCGTCGTCAGCGTCGCCTCCGCCACCCGGACCATCCGGCCGTCCGGCGTTCCCGGCGGCTCCATCCGCTCAAGGGCCAGCCCGAGCAGGATCGCGTTCAGCCGCATCAGCTGCGCGAACGGCAGGCGGGTCCGGACCTCGGTGGCGATCTCGGGCATCAGGTCCATGCCCAACCTGGCCGAGCCGTCCCGTTCCCCGATGTCGGCGAGCGGGAGCCGGGCGACCCACGCGCGGGCGAGCGCGCCGAGCGCCTCCCGTGCGGTGCGGCCCGGCTCGGCGTGCCGTGGCGCGGGCGCGTTCTCAGCGAGGTCGGCGAGCACAGCGAAGTAGAGCGCGCGTTTGCCGGGGAAGTTCGAGTAGACCGCGCCCCTGGTGAACCCGGCGCGCTCGGCGATGCTGTCGATCTTCGCGTCGCGGAAGCCGCGCTCGGCGAACTCCGCCCTGGCCGCCGCGAGCACCTTGGCGCGGTTGCGCTCCTGCGTCTGTGCCCTGCTGAGCCGGGTCATCGCACTCCTCGTCGTTGCCCTCGGTGTGCGGTCAAGATACCGTCAACACTCAGATGTTAAGAACATCTGTCATGGACATCTGAGAGGGGCTGCCCGTGTCCTCCGTTCCCGAGATCGACCTGACCAGCGCTGACGTGCTCGGCGACCCGTTCGCCGCGTACGGCCGAGCGCGTGAACGTGGTCCGGTGGCGCGGCTGCTCGCACCCGGTCTCGGTCCGATGTGGGCGGTCACCCGGTACGAGGACGCCAGGGCGCTGCTCAGCGATCCCGCGTTCGAGCTCAACTCCGGCAGCTTCCTGCGGCCGCCCGGCATCCCGGAGCACTGCCTCGCCTACCTGCGGACGATGTCCGAGATGGACGGTCCGGAGCACACGCGGCAGCGGAGGCTGGTCTCACCCGCCTTCACCGCACGCCGTGCCAAGGACTTCCACGCCCGGATCGCGCAGATCGTCAACCGGCTGCTCGACGGACTCCAGGACGAGGCGGACCTGCTGCGAGACTTCGCCAGGCCACTGCCGATGGAGGTCATCTGCGAGCTGGTCGGCATCGCCGAGGCCGACCGGCCCGCCTGGCGCGAGCACGGCGCCGCTGTCGCGATGGGCGACCGCGAGGGCTTCGTGCGTGCGGTGCCCGCGATCGTGGCCGGAGCGGAAGCGGCTGTCGCGCGCAGCCGCGCGGAACCCGGTGACGACCTGCTGGCCGACGTCGTCGGCGTCCGCGACTCCGATGGCGACCGGCTCAGCGAAACCGAACTCGTCACGCTGGTCTGGCACCTGGTTCTCGCCGGGCAGACACCGGCGAACCTCATCGCCAACGCGGTCGAAGCCCTGCTCGCGCACCCCGACCAGCTCGCGGCGCTGCGCGCGGACCCGGGCCTGATGCCCCGTGCCGTCGAGGAGCTGATGCGGTGGTGCGGCCCGACGCTGCTGGTTGCCCCGCGCTACGCGCAGGAGGACATCGAGCTGCACGATGTGTTGGTGCACAAGGGAGAACCCGTGACCGTCGCGGTCGCGGCCGCCAACCGCGACCCGCGAGTGTTCGCCGACCCGGACCGGCTCGACCTCCACCGAGCCCAGGGAACGGCTGGCAACCTCGGGTTCGGCCACGGGCCGCACTTCTGCCTCGGTGCCGCGCTCGCGCGAGTGCAGACCGAAGTGGCGATTTCGGCTTTGTTGAGCCGTTTTCCCGCGCTCGCAGCGGTTGGGGAGCCACGGCGCGCGCCCGACCCCGGGACGTGGCGGCTGGGCGCGCTGCCCGTGACCCTGTGACTCAGCCCAGCAGCTCCGGCCGCCGCCACTCCTCGCCGAGCACGTGGTGGTCGAAGAACGCGAGCACCGTGGAGTACCAGATCTTCGAGTGGGTCGGCGTCAGGATCCAGTGGTTCTCGTCGGGGAAGTAGAGGAACTTGTGCGGCCCCGACCCGTCCTCGGCCTTCAACCGGGCCGCGAGGTCCCACCACAGCCGCAGTGCCTCACCGATCGGAACCCGGTAGTCCTTGTCGCCGTGGATCAGCAGCATCGGCGTGGTGATCGCGTCGACGAAGTGGTGCGGGGAGTTGGCGTCGATGGACTCCGGCGTCATCTCCCTGCGGAACTCGTACTCGACGTCCGCGGTGGTGTCCAGCATCCAGACCGAGGCGTGGCTGACGATCGCGGAGAACCTGGTGGTGTGCCCCGCGACCCAGTTCGCCATGTAGCCGCCGAAGGAGGCGCCGATCGCCGCGGCGCGCGAGGAGTCGACGTCGGGCCGCTCCTGCGCCGCGTCGGTGATCGCCATCAGGTCGGTGTACGGCGCGCCGCCCCACTGGCCCCAGCCGCGCTTGACGAAGTCGAGGCCGTAACCGATGGACAGCGCGAAGTCGGGCAGCAGGACGGCGTAGCCCTTGGCGACGTAGACCCACGGGTTCGCGCGCCACGACCACGAGTTGACCGACATCACCGGGCCGCCGTGGATCGACAGCACGAGGGGAGCGGGAGCGTCCGCGCTCGCGTTGTCCGGTAACGCGATCCACGCGCGCACCGGCGTGCCGTCCTCGCCAGTGGTGGTGATCTCCTCAAGCCGCCCCGGCAACGGGAGGGTGACGCCGAGCGCCTCGGCCGGCCCGAGCAGCGGCTCCACTCCGGAGCTGCCGTCCATGGCGAGCCGCACCGGCGCGGGCGGGCTGTCCACGGCCGAGCGCAGCGCGTAGACCCAACGGCCGTCGGGGGAGACCTGGACGTCGGAGTACGCGCCGTCACCCGGGGTGAGCCGGGTGTGCTCCCCGGTGGCGACGTCGATGCGCCACAGCGGAGCGCGGCCGTTGTCCGCCGCCACGGCGAGCAGCGCGGAACCGTCCGGCGTCCAGCAGGCGAGGTGCGGCCACCGGTCCCAGTCCTTCGTCAGGTGCCGCACGGGGCCGCCCGCGAGCGGCACGACGGCGATCCAGCAGTCACCCGGTGCCTGGGGCGTGGACCGCTCGCTGACCTCGAACGCCACCTGGGAGCCGTCGGGGGACACTCGGGGCGCGCCGTACTGGACAGTCGGGTCGTCCGCGAGGGTGCGCCGTTCACCGGTCGCCACGTCGATCGCCACCAGCGTCTGGCGCTGCGACCCGCCGGACTCGGCGACCGCCCACGAGGCGACCACGGTGCCGCCGTCCGGCGAGATGTCCCAGGAGCTGTAGTCCCACAGCGCCCTGCCGACGTGCCCGGTGACGTCCCGGAGCTCCGCCGCGTCCTCGGTGATCTGGGTGGCGAGCAGGCGGGTGCGGTCCGGGCCGAGGTCGTGGTCCCAGTACCGGATCGGGTTCTCCTCGTGCAGGATCACCGAGACCCCGGACTTCCTGCGGGCAGCGCGAATCTCCTCGTCCTCGGCGAAGCCGCGGGCCGAAGGCATCAGGTTCGAGCCGAGCACGACCGTTCCCGACCGGCTCACCACGACTCCGCGCACCCCGCCGGCCGGGCTCGCCACCACGCGTGCGTCGCCCCCGCTCGCGGGAAGCGACCACAGCGCCGGTCCGGGCTGGTCGTCGTCCCCGCCTTGCCGCGGCCGCGAGGAGACGAACAGCAGGTCACCGTCGGGGGTGAAGGCGACAGCGGACTCGCCTTGGGCGCTGCGCGTCAACCGCCGGGCGGGGCGCTGCCCGGCGGGGTCGACCTCCCACAAAGCCTTGGTGTAGCGGGCTTTCTCCGGATCCGGCAGGGCGACTCCGACGACGAGTCTGCGGCCGTCCGGCGCGAGCCGCAGCCCCTCGATCCTGGGCAGTCCGACAAAGGCGTCGAGGTCGTCGAAGGCGGATTGGTTGGCGTCAGGGGTCACCCAGCCTTCCTATCACTCCCTTACGGCCATTCGCGGGCTTATGGACCGCCCAAGGGCTCCGAACAGGTCCATAAGCCCGCGAATGGCCGAGGGGCAATGTTGATGTTCGAATGAGGTCTACGGGTGGAGGTGGGGTGCGGCCACGATGGGGCCAGGTTTTCCCGACGGGCAAGGAGATCTGGTGCTCAGCTTCCGAAGGCGACCTCGTGTCCTCGCCACCGTGGGGATGGCGCTGGCAGCGGTTCTGGCGTTCACCCCGGCCGCGCCGGCGGTGCCACGGGCCAAAGCCACCTTCCAGCTCCCGGCGCCGACCGGGCGGCAGCACGTGGGCGTCACCGACCTGCACCTGGTCGACGCCGGTCGTGCCGACCCGTGGAAGCCGGAGCGCAGGCGCGAGCTGATGGTCAGCGTCTGGTACCCCGCACGAGACGACCACCGCTTCCCGCGCGCTCCGTGGATCACTCCCGGCCTCGCCGCAGTGCAGGACGAGTTCGGTGCGGCCCTCGGAATCCCGAAGGGTTCCGTCGACTGGACGGCGGTGCGCACGCACGCGCGCCTCGGCGCTCCCGCCGCGCACGGCAGGCGGCAGGTCGTGCTGTACACGCCGGGCCTGGGGTTTCCGCGCTCAGCGCAGACCGCGATCGTCGAAGACCTGGCGAGCCGTGGCTACGTCGTGGTCACGATGGACCACACCTACGAGACGAACGTCGAGTTCCCCGGCGGTCGGGTCGAAGTTCCCGTGCACCTGGAGATCGTGCCGGAGCAGATGAAAAAGGCGCTCGACGTCCGGGTCGCCGACACCCGCTTCGTGCTGGACAGCCTCACGCGACTGGCCGCGGGTGCCAACCCCGACGCGGAGTCCCACCCACTGCCGAGCGGCCTCGGCAGCGCGCTCGACCTCCGCAGGCTCGGCGTCTTCGGCCACTCCTACGGCGGCTTCACCGGCGGTGAGGCGATGGTCCACGACCGCCGCATCGCCGCGGGCGTCAACCTCGACGGCTCGATGGCCTACGGGTTCGGCGAACTGATGGGCCAGCCCTACCTGCCGGGAGAGGTGGCCAAGCGCGGCCTCGACCGCCCCTTCCTGCTGATGGGCTCGGAGGCGGTCGACCCGGTGACCGGCAAGCTGGTCCGCCACACCCACCTCGACCAGCGCGACCGCTCCTGGCCGCAGTTCTGGGCCAACCAGCGAGGCTGGAAGCGCGACCTGCTCCTCGGGCACAGCGGCCACGTCGGGTACACGGACTACCAGGTGGTCCTCCGACAGCTGGCCACGCCGCTCAACATCCCCGAAGAAGTGGTCAAGCGACTGGTCGGCACCATCGATGCCAACCGCTCCGTCGCGGCGCAGCGGGCCTACGTGGCGGGGTTCTTCGACCTCCACCTGCGAAACCGCGACACGGGCCTGTTCACCGGCCCGTCCCCCCTCCACCCCGACATCACCTTCATCCCTTGACTGCCATTCGCGGGCTTATGGACCGTTCCGGGACTCCGAACAGGTCCATAAGCCCGCGAATGGCCGAAAGGGGTCAGTGGGAGGCGGCGTCGAAGAAGTAGGCGACGGTGAGCGCGCCGGGGTCGATGACGCCGCGGGCGTGTTCGCCGACGTAGCTGGCGCGGCCGCGCTTCGCGAGCAGCTTCTCCGTCGAGGCCGCGCCGATGTGCGCCGCCTTGGCCGCCTCGGCGAGCGCTCCGGCGACGTCCGCACCCCTCGCCGCGGCGGCGGTGAGGGCCTCGGCGGCCGGAGCCATGGCGTCCACCATCGTCTTGTGGCCGACCTCCGCCTTGCCGAGCCGCTGCACCACGGCCACCGCGTTGGTCGCCGCCTCGCCGAGCACCGTCGCCGTGACCGGCTTGTCCTTCGCCGCCTTGGCGAACTCGCGGAACCACATGCCGAACAGCGGGCCGCTGGTGCCGCCGGTGTTGAGGAAGGCTTCCGAGATCGCGAGGAACACCGCGTGGGGTGAGTCGGCCGGGCCCGCTTCGAGGTTGGCGGCGACGCGGCGCAGCGCGGAGCGCAGGTTGGTGCCGTAGTCGCCGTCGCCCGCCTTGCGGTCGAGCTCGGTCAGCTCGGAGTCGCGGTCCTTGCCGACTGCGACGAAGCGGTCTGCCCAGGCGCGCGCGTGTTCGGTCGTGAGGGTGGTCATCTCGGGGCTCCTTGTCACCAGGCGAGTGCGGGGGTGCGGACCGGCGCGTTCCACAGGTCGAGCAACGTGGCGTCGCAGCGCACCAGCGTGATCGAGCAGCCACGCATGTCCAGCGCGGTCACGTACGAGCCGACGAGCGCGCGCTCGACGCGAACTCCGATGCCGTCGAGGAACGTGGAAAGTTCCTGGTGCACAACGGAAAGCTCAAGCGCGTGGGTGGAGCCGAGCCCGTTGACCAGAGCGATCACCGAGTCGCCGCGCGCGAGGCCGAGCGCGTCGACGACCGGCTGCGCCAGCGCGGGGACCAGCTCGCTCGCCGGGCCGAACGGGCGCCTGCCGATGCCGTGCTCGCCGTGGATGCCGACGCCGAACTCCACCTCGTCATCGGCCAGGTCGAAGGACGGCCGCTGCCGGCCGGGGTGGGTGCACGCCTGGAGCGCGAGCGCCATCGTGCGCGATCCGGCGACCACGCGCCTGCCCAGCTCGGCCAGTTCCGCGAGCGAGGCCCCGCGTTCGGCGGCCGCCCCGCAGATCTTCTCCACCGCGACCACGGCGGCGGTGCCACGGCGACCGGGGCCGCCGTCGTCGCCGCCGTCGGTGGCCAGGTCGTCGTCGACGAGGACGATCTCGACCTCGATGCCCTCCTCGGCGGCCAGCTCCGCCGCGATGGAGAAGTTGAGCACGTCGCCGGTGTAGTTCTTCACGATCAGCAGGACGCCGCGGCCCCGGTCGGCGGCCTTGATGCCCGCGCGGACCTGGTAGGCGGTCGGGCTGGCGAAGACCGCGCCCGGCACGGCGGCGTCGAGCATGCCAAGGCCGACGAAGCCGGTGTGCAGCGGTTCGTGCCCGGAGCCGCCGCCGGAGACCAGGGCGACCTTGGGCTGGTCGCCGTCCTTCGGCGTGCGCAGCACCAGGGCCGGGTCCGCGCTGACCTGGACCAGGTGCGGATGCGCGAGCTGAAGTCCTTGCAGCGCCTGGGAAACGAACTCGTCCGGATCGTTGACGAACTGCCGCGCGCTCATCGCACTCCCGTCGTTGGGCATTCGCGAGGTTTGGAAATCATTTCGACAATGTCGAAATGATGCAGGGACCGTAGCCCCGGCGCGCGGTGTTGTAAAGTCCTCTCCTCTGGCCACCGGGGCTGCGGGAGGGCGTGGTGATCCAGTCCGTCGATCGCGCCATCCGCGTTCTCGGCGTTCTGCACGGGGCCCGCCGGATCAGCCTTTCCGAGCTCTCCGCGCGCCTGGAGCTCCCACCGTCGACCGTGCACGGCATCGTCAAGACCCTGGTCGCGCACGGCATGGTGGTGCAGGACCGCGCGTCGGCGCAGTACCGCCTCGGCCCCGCGGTGCTCAAGCTCGGCACCGTCTACCTGCACACGCTGGAGCTGCGCTCGCACGCCGCCGCCTGGTCCGACGAGCTGGCGGCCCGGACCGGTCTCGCCGTCCGCACCGGCGTGCTGATGCTCGACGAGGTGCTCGTCGTGCACCACTCGCCCCGCCCGGACGGCTCACGGCAGATGCCCGAGGTCGGCATCGTCATCCCCGCGCACGCCTGCGCGCTCGGCAAGGCCGCACTGGCCTACCTGCCGGGGCGGGCCCGCGCGCTGCTGGGCGACGGGCCGCTGCGCAGCATGACCGCGGAGACCGTCACCGACCCCGACGAGCTCGCCGAGCACCTCGAACGCGTGCGCGAGGACGCCTACGCCGTCGAGCAGGAGGAGGCGGTGCTCGGCGAGTGCGGGGCCGCCGCGCCGATCTTCGACGCCTCGGGGGCGCTGGCCGGGGCGATCGGCGTGGTCGTGCCGATGCCGGAGTGGCCGCCGCCCGCCTCCGTGCGCTCGGCGGTCCGCGACACCGCGCGGACGATCTCCCGCGAGCTCGGCGCGCCCGGCTGGCCTGGCCCGGCCGCCTGACCGGCGTTTGGCGAATCTCCCTCGCGTCCGCTCGGGGAAGGGCGGAAATCGGACACCCGCGCGAGGTCTTTGCGTCGTCATTCAAACGGGTTGATTTGCCGCGAAAGCCGGAGCGCCGCCGGGCGAGATCATTCGTTCTCCCGCACGGTAGTGATCGAGGAGCGGAACCGGGACCCCATTCACCACGGTTCGCCCGGGGCGCAGGGAAACCCGGTCCCGGTCGCTCTCTCCCTGCGCGCGGCGGGGAGTCCTTCTCGTGCGCTGGACGTCAAGGAGGATGAATGAGCTCCACCGAACTGACGGACGTCGCCGGCGATTACGCGGCCGAACCCGCCGTGCTCGCCACGGTGCGCCACATGTTGATCGAGGTCATCGGCGAGGACTACGCGCTGGGCGTCGACATCGGCATGGACACCTCGTTCAACCGGGACCTCGAACTGGAGAGCATCGAGTTCGTGGCGCTGTCGGCCAAGCTCCGGGAGCACTACGGGAACACGGTGAACTTCGCGGCATTCCTCGGCGAGAAGGAGGTGGCCGATGTCGTCGAGCTGACCGTCGGCGAGCTGGTCACCTACATCGCCGGGTGCGTGGCCCGTGACTGAGGTTCGCGCCAACAACCTGGTCTTCCACGTGCAACGCCTGTCGAACTCCGACCCGGAGTCCGGAGACGCCCTGCCGACGGTGCTGTTCCTGCACGGCCTCGTCGTCGACAACCTCTCCAGCCTGTACCTGACCCTGGCGACCACGACGGCGGACCTCGGCGCGCACACCATCTGCTACGACCAGCGCGGCCACGGCCGCTCGGAACGTCCCGCGACCGGCTACACGCTCGACGACTCCGTCACCGACCTGCGCGCCCTGCTCGAAGCGCTGGACGTGCGCGGGCCGGTGCACCTGGTCGGCAACAGCTACGGCGGGTTACTGGCGCTGGCCTACGCGGCCAAGTACGCCGAGCAGGCGGCCGGTCTGCTGCTGATCGAGTCGGTGGTGCCCAGCGACGGCTGGGGCGAGCGCATCGTCGAGACCCTGTCCATCGCCAGGACCGGGGCCTACGACGACCGGCTGCGCCACCTCAACGGCCGCAAGTGGGACAACCTCACCAAGCAGTTCCTCGGTCTGTTCCACGAGACCAGCCTGCTCGCCGACATGGCGGCCGAGCAGCCGTTCACCCCGGAGCGCTTCGCCGCCGTGCGGGCCCCCGTGCACGCGCTCTACGGCAGCGAGTCCGACCTGCTCCCCGACGCGAGCCTGTTGCAGAAGCACCTTCCCCACTTCGAGCTGACCGTCCTCGAAGGACAGTCGCACATGATGCTCACCCAGGCGTCCGGCCAGGTTCGCGAGCAGCTGAGGACGTGGTTGTCATGAGCCGGATCCTGTTCGTGGTGCCGCCGCTGGCCGGACACGTCCTGCCGACGGTGGCGCTGGGGCAGGAGCTGGCCGAGCGCGGGCACCAGGTCGCCTGGGTCGGGCACTCCGAGGTCGCCGGGCGGCTGCTGCCGGAGGAGCTGACCCTGTTCCTGCCGGAGGGACCGGGCTCAGGGGCCTGGCTGGCCGAGATGTCCGAGCGCTCACGGGGCCTGCGGGGCCCGGCGGCCTTCCAGTTCCTGTGGAAGGACTTCCTGGTCCCGCTGGCGGGCCGGATGATGGCCGGGGTCGAGACCGCCGTCCGGCAGTTCGGCGCGGACCTGCTCGTCGTGGACCAGCAGGCACTGGCCGGTGCCCTGTCCGCGCGGCGGCACCGGCTGCCGTGGATCACCTCCGCGACCACCTCCGCCGAGCTGACCAACCCCTTCACCATGGTGCCGAAGTTCGGCGACTGGGTGCGCGGACAGCTCGAAGAACTCCAACGGGCGCAAGGCATCCGGCCCGACGACGCGGCGCTGGGCGATCTCCGGTTCTCCGAGCACCTCGTGCTCGCCTACACCACCGAGAGCTTCGTCGGCGCGAACGCCACCGTGCCCAGCCAGTGCGTCTTCGTGGGGCCCTCGCTGGGCAAGCGGGTGGAGGTCGGCGAGGACTACGACTGGGACTGGCTCGACCCCCGCAAGCAGCATGTGCTGGTCTCGATGGGCACGATCGACCGCGAGAACAACGGGCGCTTCCTCAACACCGTGGTGGAAGCGGTCGCTCCGCTGGCACAACGTTTGCAGGTCACGATCGCCGCCGCGCCCGGCCTGATCCGGCACAGTCCCGACCACGTGCGGGTGCGGGAGTTCGTGCCCCAGCTGGATCTGCTCAAGCGCAGCGCCGCCGTCGTGTGCCACGGCGGTCACAACACGGTGTGCGAGTCGCTGGCCAACGGGCTGCCGCTGGTGGTCGCGCCCATCAGGGACGACCAGCCGATCATCGCGGAGCAGGTCGTCGCGGCGGGCGCCGGGCGGCGGGCGCACTTCGCACGGGTGGGGCCGGTGGAGCTGCGCGAGGCGATCCTGTCCGTGCTCGACCAGCCGGGGTACCGCGCGGCGGCCGAACAGATCCAGAGCTCTTTCGCCGACGCCGGTGGAACCGTGACGGCGGCTGACCACGTGGAGAAACTACTGTGAACCTGTTCGAGGCGCTCCCGCTGATCGCGACTGTTGTACTGGTGCTCAACGGTTTCCGGCTTCGTGGCTTGGTCTCCTGGCTGCCGACGCTCGGGCCCGCACGCGGTCCCGCCTTCGGGCGGCACCGGATCCTCTCCGCCGACGGCGTGCTGGTTGATGAGTCCACAAAGGACTCAGCGAGCACGTGGACGCGTGAGCACGGTCTTTCGGTGCTGGAGCTGGTGCCGCGCGAGCTCTCGGTCGGCCAGGCGATCGACCTGGCGCACGCCGGGATGAGCAAGGACTACGTGGCCGACCGCTTCGCCCACGCGCGCGGAGCGGGGCACGCCGTTCTGGTCGACGACGACGTCGCCGGACGCGCGGGTGTCGAGCGCACGGAGGGCTTCTCCCGCGCCGAGCTGGCCGAGCTCACCGTGGAGCTGAAGCGGTTGGCGTGCACCAGCACCGACTACGCGGTCGCACCCGGTTTGCAGGCGTTGCCGGAGAACATCGACGAGCGGGTTCGCCTGCTGCGCAAGAGGCACTACGGTTTGCGGAAGGACCTGGTCAGTCCGGCAGCGGGTTATCTGCTCCTGGTCGCCGGGGTGTCCGCGTCGCCGTGGTGGGGCCTTGCCGCGCTCGCCGCCTTCAGCCTCCAGCCGTACCTGATCTTCGCGGGAAGCCCGCTGCGCCCGGCCGACCTGCACCGGCACGCGCTGCTCCGCCTGGTGCTCGGACCCGTCCGGTGGGCGCGCACGCTGAACACGTTGCTGCGCACGCCGGTCCCGGTGGACCCGAAGTTCGCCGAGACGAGGGCCCGCTACGAGCAGGACCTGGCAGGGGGCACCGAACACTTCTTCGAGCCCCGCAGGCACACGTGCCCGTGGTGTGGCTCCGGGGAGCTCTCCGAGCACGTGCGCGGCTTCGACGTGATGCAGAACAAGCCGGGGAAGTTCGTCCTCGACCGTTGTGGCGACTGCGGACACGTCTTCCAGAACCCGCGGCTTTCCCTTGCCGGGCTGGAGTTCTACTACCGCGACTGCTACGACGGCTATGGCAGCGGGCTCAGCGAGGCCGCGTTCGACTCCAACATCGCCGGCTACAAGGCGCGCGCGGAGATGCTGCGGCCGTTCACGACGCCGCGCAGCTGGCTCGACGTGGGCTCCGGTCACGGCCACTTCTGCAACCAGGCCAAGGAGACCTGGCCCGACACGGCCTTCCACGGCCTGGACATGACCGACGGCATCGACGTGGCGGTCCGCAGGGGCTGGGTGGAGCAGGGGTACCGGGGCATGTTCCCCGACCTGACCAAGGAGCTCGCCGGCCGGTACGACGTGATCAGCATGCACCACTACCTGGAGCACACCAGGGAGCCCTTCGAGGAGCTGGACGCGGCGGCCAAGGTGCTCAACGCGGGCGGCTACCTGCTGATCGAGCTGCCCAACCCGGAGTCGCGCTACGGCCGCCTCCTGCGCTCGGTGTGGATGCCGTGGTTCCAGCCGCAGCACCAGCACATGATTCCGTGGCGCAACCTGGAGCGCGCGCTCGCCGACCGTGGTTTCTCCACTGTGGACGTTCATCTCGGCGAGGCCAACCAGGCCAACGACCTGGTGCTCGCCGGGCTGATCACGTTCAACCACATCGGCAAGGACCCCAGGACTCCGTGGGGCAAGGGGGAGCCGACCCTGTTGCGCCGCATTCGCTACATCGCGGTGCTGACCGCGGGCGTCCCGTTCATCCTGCTCGGCTTCGCCGCGGACAAGCTGATCCACCAGTTCATCAAGCGCGGCAAGGGCGGCAACACCTACCGCCTGTTGGCGCGCAAGGACGGCTGAGACTCGAACAGGTTGACCAGGAAGACGCGGGCCTTCCTGCCGTAGAACAGCTTGATGCCCGACAAGGCCAGCCGTGTCAGCACGGGAAGGCGGGACCGGAGCGCACGGGGGAGCTGGAGCAGCGTCCTGGACTCGGTGAGGCGGAGCCCGACGTCCCACCGCTGCACCTCTTCGGGATCGTCGCAGTGCCAGGCGTACGTGGCGGCGACCCGCTTCTTGAACATCGCGTCGTCCTGGTGCTCGACCATCCAGCGCCCCGCGGTGTCGAAAGCGATCCGGGCACCGGGAAATCCTTGTGCGACTCGCCCGAGTGCGTTCCGCACGTCGGTCTCGTCCAGGTAGAGCAGAACCCCTTCGGAGACGAAGAAGTACGGTGCGGGCAACGCTCGGACGACCTCGTGCCACGAGTCGTCGAGCACCGAGGCGGCCACCATCCGCCGCCGGTCCGACTCGGTGAAGAACCGCTCGCGCAGCTTCATCGAGTCGGGCAGGTCCAGGTCCACCCAGTGCGTCCGCCCGTTGTCGACCCGCTCGAACCGGGTGTTCAACCCGGCACCCACCTCGACCACGGTTCCCTTGGGGTGCAAGGAGAGGAAGCCGCGAACCCACTCGTCCAGGAGCAGCGTGCGCATGACCGAGGCGACCAGCGTCGGCGATCCGTCGAACTTCGTGAAGTCGTAGTCGATCCGCTCCACCATCTCGACGGCCTTCGGGTCGCGCAGGATCCCGTGCTTCTTGCGGGTCTCCACCGCCCGCGCGTAGAGCGTGCTGAGCAGTGTTTCCTGGACGTCGCCGAGCTCGATCGCGATGCGCTCCATTTGTCCAGTGATAGCAGCGTTTCACCTCGGTCGAGCCGCCCGCACGTGGCGTGTTCGGCGAGTTCATTCTGCCGTGTCGTGGTGGACTGGGAGCATGGTCCAGCCAAGCGCCTTCGGTGATCCCGGCTTCACGCGGACGAGGGACGGGCGGCTCCTGCACCACGTCACCATCGGCAGCGGTTCGCCGACGGTGGTGTTCGAAGCCGGGCTCGGCGCGAACCGGGGCACCTGGGGGCTCGTGCAGCGCGCGGTCGCCCAGCACACGCGGACCCTGGCCTACGACCGTGCGGGTCTGGGGCGCAGCGACTCCGCGCCCGCCGGTCTGCACCGGATGGCGGACGACCTGGCGGACCTGCTCCACGGCGACTCGGACTCGCGGTTCGTGTTGGTGGGACACAGTCTTGGTGGTGTCCTTGCCCGCTGTGTCGCTCGGCGCGAGCCGTCGTCGATCGCCGGGCTCGTGCTGGTGGACCAAGTGGAGGAGGAGATCGCGGAGTACCACGGCATCACACGCGCGCGCGGAGTCGCGGTCGGCTACATGCTCGGCGCGGCTCTCGCGTGGCTGCTGCGGCCCGCGCTGAAAGGCAGGCTGCACAAGAACTTTCCGCAGGAGATGGCCTCGGAGCTGGTGACGGAGGAGATCAGCTACCGCGCACTGCGGACGGGCGCGCGGGAGGTGGTGGCGATGGCTTCGCAGCTGCGGTCGCTGATGCCGGACGGAGGGGAGCTGCCGGACGTCCCGGTCACGCTGATCTCGGCGGGCCGGCGCGGGCGGGCGGAGCGGCCACCCCGGCCGGTGCTGATCGCGACGCATCGGCGTCACGCCGCGCGGCTGCCACGGGGGCGGCACGTGCTGGCCGAGCACGCCGATCACCTCGTGCCGTTGCAGCAGCCCGAGCTGATCGTCACCGAGACGCGCAGGGTGGTGGACCTCGCCCGCCGCTGACCGGCTCTTGCGACTGGCCGCCGGAAAAAGTTCGCGCGCCTCTTTCATTGAGGACGGTAGTTGTCCGCAATGGCTCCTACCTTGGTCTCATCACCAGCGACCACCCCGAAGGACGAAGCCATGACGAGCACCGAGACCACCACCCTGACCGGCGAGCGCGCTGACCTGGTGGCGATGCTGGACAAGCACCGGTTCTTCCTGCGCAACACCGCCCGCCAGCTGACCGAGGAGCAGGCGTGGCAGCGCAGCACGGTGAGCGCGTTGACGATCGCCGGGCTGATCAAGCACGTCAGCAACACCGAGAAGGCGTGGATGCGGTTCGCGCTGGGTGGGGCCGAGGGCATGGCTTCCGACGGCAAGAGCGAGGAGGACTGGCCGAACGAGTTCCTCAAGGTCGGCGACGAGACGCTGGAGGTGCTGCTCGCCCGCTACGAGGAGGTCGCGCGCACCACGAACGAGCTGGTCGCGACGATGCCCGACCTGGACCTGGCGCACGAGCTGCCAGTGGCACCGTGGTTCGAGCCCGGCGCGAAGTGGACGGTGCGGCGCGTGCTCATGCACATCATCGCCGAGACCGCCCAGCACGCGGGGCACGCGGACATCATCCGTGAAGCGATCGACGGCGCGAAGAGCATGGGCTGAGCCGCGCCGCGGTCCAGAACAGGGTGGCCAGCGCGATCAGCAGGTAAGCGTTGCCGACCAGGTGCTGCCACCAGGTCCACGTGGCTTCGAGGTGGTTGCCCGCCGGGAGCAGGGAGTGCGGGCCCACCACGAAGACCGGCACCAGGGCCAGCCAGGGGCGGGCGAGCGCGACGAGCACCACGAGCGCGGGCGCGATCCACACCCAGTGGTGCGACCAGGAGATCGGCGACAGGACCAGCACCCCCGCCGCGTTGGTCACCAGGGCCTGGGCCGGACCGACGCGGCGGATCACGGTGATCATCGAGATGAGCACCGCGGGCAGCAGCACGCACCACACCGCCGCGTCCACCACCGGACCCGCCCCGAGCCGGGAGAGCTCGCCCGCGATGGTCTGGTTGGTGGCGAAGGCCGACCCGCTCTGCCCGGACGCGCCGAACACGATGTCCAACCAGTAGCGAACGGAGGCGGCCGGAGCCACAACGAAGCCGATCGCGGCAGTGGCCACGATGGTGACCACAGTGGTCACCGCCGCGCGGAAGTCCTTGCGCAGCAAGAAGAACAGGATGAACCCCGCCGGGGTGATCTTGATGGCCGCCGCGATGCCGACGAGCACTCCGCGCGGCCAGCGCGGTTCGCGGCTCAGGCAGTCCACCGCGACCAGGCCCATCAGCCAGAGGTTGACCTGACCGAACTCGATGGTGGCCCGGACCGGTTCCAGCACGATCGCCAACGGCAGCACGAGCACGGTGAGCGTGGTTCTGCGCCGCATCGTCGCGTTCGGCAGCACCCAGCCGAACACCAGGTGCAGCGTCGCGGCGAGCGCGGCCACGGACAGCAGGATCGAGGCGACCACCGCGACGTCCTTCGGCACCGCGGCGAACGGCGCGAAGACCACGGTGGAGAACGGCGGGTAGATGAACGGCAGCCCGATGCCCGCCGAGGTCGGGGGCATCGGGCCGTAGAGGTCGCCGCCGTTCCAGAGTGTCCGCACGCCGAAGCGGTAGACCTCCAGGTCGATGTAGAACCGGCGGCTGCTCAGCAGCTTCCAGCACAGGACGCCCACCAGTGCCGCGCCCGCTCCCGCGAGAAACCAGCGGTAGCTCCGGGCCGAACAAGCGTCCAGGCGCGCCAGTGGGGATCTGTTCATGCTTCTAGGGACGCCCTGTGATCGGCCGACGTTGTGTGGAGGGGGTCACGCGAACGCGCCAGAGAGACGTTACCTCAGCCCTTCGCGCCGCGTGGAGTGGATCATTCGAGTCGGTGGCGCGACCGTGCCCAGGCCGGACCTCGGACCGCCCCACCACCTCCAGACCCGCGCGGCCGACAGCCGCCATGAGCTCGTCGCGGGTGCGCAGACCGAAGTGTTCGGCAAGATCCGAAAGGACGAGCCACCCCTCACCGCCCGGCGTGAGATGCCTGCCCAGCCGGTCGAGGAACCCGTGGAGCATCCGGCTGCCCGGGTCGTACACCGCGCGCTCCAGGGGTGATGTCGGCCGGGCCGGTATCCACGGCGGGTTGCACACGACCAGTGGGGCTCGGCCTCGGGGGAAGAGATCCACCTGCTGCACCTCGGTCCGGTCGCCGAGGCCGAGAGCCGCCAGGTTCTCCCGCGCGCACGTGACGGCGCGCGGATCCTGGTCGGTCGCGACGACACGCTCGACACCTCGACGCGCCAGTACCGCGGCGAGCACCCCCGTGCCGGTCCCGATGTCGAAGGCGAGTGCGCGTGAGGGCAGCGGCGCTTCGGCGACGAGACGGACGTACTCACCGCGAACCGGGGAGAAAACCCCGTAGTGGGGCCGAATTCGCGCATCGAGCTCCGGGACGAGGATGCCGGTCCTGCGCCACTCGTGCGCGCCGATGACACCGAGCAGTTCGCGCAGCGACACCACCGACGGCGCGTCCGCCGGGCCGTAGACCTCCGTGCACGCCTGTCGTGTGTCGGGGGCGCGCCGCAGGTCCGACATGTGGTCGGAATCCAGTAGTACCAACACCATTGCGAGCACTCGGGCTCGCCGTGCCTGGGCTTGGCGGTGTGAGTGGAATGTCGCGGTGGTGGAGGCGGGGACGCGCCGGGCGAGCGCGCGGAGGAGCTGGCGCGCGTTCGGGAAGTCGCCGCGCCACAGCATGGCCACTCCCTTGGTGGCCAGCCGGTACGCCTTGTCCGCCGTGATGCCGTCGTCCACCGCGACCACTGCGGCCGGTGGGGTGGAACCGCTCGCCGAACGCCATCGTGCCGTCCGGTGTCGGCCCGCCTCGGTCCACGAGACGAGCTGGGGTGCTGAAGTTGTCACGAGTCCGTTTCCGCTGCTGTGCTCGGCGATGCCTGAACACGCGCCACGTCGGTGGCGCGTCGGGGAGAGCTGGCTCGCCGGAGCTAGTAGAGGACAGCAGCGTGCGCGGGGTTCGTCACCGGCCAAGGATAACTGAATGCAAACGTTGTTTTCTTGCCGGGTGGACAGAAAGGTGGGCGCGACACTCCCGAAGGAAGTGTCGCGCCCGGTGCGCGTTTCGCGGGGTGGTTAGTCGCACTTCTTCCAAGCGAAGTGATAAATGGTGTTGACGCTGCCGTCCGTGGAGTCCATCGACATGAAGCTGTTGGCGGTCGAGGTCCCCTTGTTCACCCGCAGCTCCGTGTTGACGTTCAGGTTGCGCTGTTCGCCGCAGGGGGCGTAGACCAGATCGGCGATCTCGGTCCGGTCGGTGGTCTGCCAGTTGTCGCTGAGCGGCCCCCGGAAGGAGTGGCTGATCTGCGCCGTCGGCGACATCCCGGCGAAGTAGTAGTTGGCCCGCTCCATGCCGGTCGCGCCGTGCGCGAGGTTGGCGAAGCCGCGGTAGTCGGCCTGCGCCACGGCGTAGGTGAAGCCGTGCGGCACGTTCACCCGCAGGTTGAGCTGGCAGTTCTTCCGGAAGTCCGTGGGGCTGGCCCCCGCCCCCGCCTGGGCGAGATACCGGCTGTAGGTCACGGTGAACGCGGTGTTGTCGTGGTTGACCGCCACCGCCGCGGATCCGGCGGGGCAGCCGGAGCCGTTGACGCTGACCACGTCGATGGTGATCTTGTCCGGCGGAGGCGGCGCGTCGTCGGCCAGCGCCGGTGACGGCACGGCCAGCAGGGATAACAGTACGCCGGCGACCGTCGAAGTTCTCAACATGGAAATACCTCCGCTGCTTTTAGGGCATGGGGGAAGGGCGTCACCTATATGGCGGTAGCAGGTGATTCCGGATGGTCATTCTTACCTGCGCAGGGCTGAAGAACGCCCCGATTGTAGGGGGCTGTGCTTCGGTGTGCATGCATCCGAATGGATGTCATTACGGCCTCCCGGCGGCCCCTTAACTGATTGCGCGATCAATATTTCCGGAATGTGGAGAAAACTCCGCTGTTCTGTCGCCTTCCCAGCGCGCGTCCGGCTCGTTAGGTTGACCGGCATGAGAAAGCGCTGGTCAGTCGCTGTCGTGGCCGCCCTGCTCGGGTCCCTGGCCGTGGTCGCCCCCGCGCAGGCCGCCCCGGGGCAGGCTGTCGCCCGCTGCGTGTTCACCCCGACGCCCGAGGACCCGGCCGCCAAGCCGGTCCGGCCGCCGCGCCCGCTGGCCAAGGCGCGGGGCACCGTCGAGGTGACGATCAGCACCAACTACGGCCCGGTCGAGCTGGAACTGGACCGGGCCAACGCCCCCTGTGCGGTGCACAACCTCGTTTCCCTTGCCCGCCAACGGTTCTTCGACAGGACGCAGTGCTGGCGGCTGACCAACTCCGCGCGGCTCGGCGTGCTCCAGTGCGGTGACATCCACGCCGCGGAGAAGGGCGGGCCCGGCTACAAGTTCGACGACGAGGTGACTGGCGAGGAGACGTATCGACGCGGGACGGTCGCGATGGGCAACTTCGGGCCCAACACCAACGGTTCTCAGTTCTTCATCGTGCACAGCTTCGCCAACATCAAGCCCGCCTACACGGTGCTGGGCCGGGTCACCAAGGGCATGCGCGTGCTGGACCGGATCGTGGCGAACGGGATCATCCCCGGGCCGGCGGACCCGCTCGACGGTGCGCCCGCCAAGCCCGTGCGGATTCTGAAAGTTCGATGATCTTCACGCTGGTCGGCGGTCCGGCCACCCGATGCCTATAGCTCGAACGGGTGAGCTTCCGGATCCGGCCGAGCGCTGTGCCCGAATTGTGACGTGCGGCGTCCTGCCTGATCAAGCCAGGTTCGCACGCGAGCGCCGTGCGGCCTACCACGAGTCCCTGACCGTTTCGGCGCCGGGTTCGGCATGTCTGATGATGATTGCGCGGCGTGTTTCCGTGCCGTATCACGGTTCAGCTTGAGTCGCGGGTCGACCGCGAAACCCGAAGCTCGGCGGAGGTCCACTGTGAGCCCAGGTCACCGCTCGTCGTTAGGGTCCGATGACGTCCCAAGACAGGTGACCACCTCGCAGGAGAGCCAGGAGATCCCGGCACCGTCCCGCCCCTCCGGGACCATTCGCGGCAAGCTGCTGCGCATCCTCGCGTTCTGCCTCGCCGTCGTCGTCGTGCTGCTGGGCATCGAGGTGGTCTCGGTGGTCCGCCGCGACCTCGCCGCCCGCCAGACCTCGGACTCGGTGACCGTGGAGATCACCGTGCAGCGGCTGATGCACGAGCTCCAGCGCGAACGCGGCATCAGCAGTGGCTTCCTCGGCGGCCGCGACGAGTTCCGCTCGCTGTTCCCGGAGTACCGCGCCCGCACCGACGCCGCGCAGCGCAGCCTGATCCAGCTCATCGGCTCCGTGCCCGCGGTGACCGTCACCGCGGTCCGAACCGCGCTGGACCGGGTCGGGGACCTCCCGCAGATGCGGACCAGGATCGACACCAAGTCGATCGACTTCAACACCAGCCACGACTACTTCACCGAGCGCATCGCACTGCTCAACCAGGGCTACCTCGACTTCGACCTCGTCACCGACACCGAGCTCCAGCACGGCCTGTTCGCCATGCGCGCGCTGGCCAACGCCAAGGAGCGGACCGGCCAGCAGCGGTCGTTCCTCAACGGTGTCCTCAACTCCACACCCAACCGGTTCAAGAACGACGAGTACATCAAGTTCAGTGAGATCCTCGTCACCAAGCAGGCGGCCTTCGCCGACTTCACCCGCCAGGCCACGCCCGCGCAGCGCGAGCGGCTGGAGCGCGCGCAGAGCACCAGGGTCGCCGCGGACATCGCCAACGCCGAGCGGGTCGCGATCGCGGCGGCGGGCGGCGCCCTGTCGGAGCGGATCAACTCCCGCGCGCACCACGACTGGATGACCACCTACATCGACGAGCTGCAGGGCGTCCTGCAGAGCGTCGCCGAGGACGTACAGGGCCGCGCGGACGCGTTGCAGTCCCGGGCCACCACCGAGCTCGTCGCCGTCGTCCTGGTCGCGCTGCTGGTGATCGCGGTGCTGGTGTGGATGTTCGTCGACACCAACCGGTCGATCATCGGTCCGCTCGCCGTGCTCGTCGAGGACGCCGAGGACATCGCGACGAGGCGGCTGCCGGAGGCCGTTGCCGCGCTGCAGACCGCGCGGGAGCACGAACGGCCCGCGCCACCGGAGCCGATGCGGCCGCCGGAGGGCGCCGGAGCGGAGATCCACTCGGTGTCCGAGGCGCTGGACCGCGTGCAGTCCACCGCCTTCGCGCTGGCCAACCAGCAGACCGTGCTGCGCCGCAACACCAGCGAGTCGATGGCGAACCTGGGCCGCCGCAACCAGAACCTGCTGCGCCGCCAGCTCGCCTTCATCACCGACCTGGAGAAGGAGGAGCTGGACCCCGCGGTGCTGTCCAACCTCTTCCGGCTCGACCACCTGGCCACCCGCATGCGCCGCAACGCCGAGAGCCTGCTGGTGCTCGCGGGCACCACCAGCCCCCGGCGGTGGACCGAGCCGCTCGCGGTCGTCGACGTCATCCGCGCCGCGCTCGCCGAGGTCGAGGACTACCGCAGGGTGGTCTTCCGGCGGATCGACGACCAGCTGATCGCGGGGGCCGTCGCCGCGGAGGTCTCGCACATGCTGGCCGAGCTGATCGAGAACGGGCTGTCCTTCTCCCCGCCGGAGATGGAGGTGGAGATCTACGGCCGCCGGGTCGCCACCGGCTACACGCTCGCCGTGATCGACCACGGCATGGGCATGTCCGCCGACGCGCTGGAGAAGGCCAACACCCGGCTCGGCGGCGAGGAGAACTTCCTCGTCGCGCCCACCCGCTTCCTCGGCCACTACGTCGTCGGCCAGCTGGCCAAGCGGCTGGACGTGCAGGTGACGCTGGCCGACTCCCCGGCGAGCGGGGTCACGGCGAGGATCACGCTGCCGTCCGCGCTCCTGGTCACCGGACCGGCCACCCCCGCGGAGCCGGAGGGCGAGCCCGAGCTCGTGCGCCGCGCCCCCGCGCCGTCCGCGTCCGCGCCCGTCGCCGCCGAGGCACCCGCCGCCGCACCGGCTCCGGTCGCGGTGCTCGATGCCGAGGACCAGCCGAACAACGTCACCCAGCACCAGCGCCCGAGCGGTGACCGCACCCGCAACGGGCTGCTCAAGCGGGTTCCGCGCGGGCAGGGTTCCGCGGGCCAGACCCGGAGCGTGCGCGCGGTCGCCAAGCCACCGGTCACCGACCGCACCCCGGCCGAGGTGCGCAGCATGCTCTCGGACTTCCGGGGCGGCCACAAGCGTGGGGAGCGCGCGCTGCGCGTCTCGCCCCCGGACCAGGCAGCGGCGCCAGCGCCCGGTCCGCACTCCGTGTCACACCAGAATGCAGAGGATCCCAGGTGACGGCCGAGCTGAACACCACACCAGAGACGTTCAACTGGCTGCTGGCCAACTTCGTCCGCAGCACCGATGCCGTGCGCGACGCTGTCGCGGTCTCCTCCGACGGGCTGCTGCTCGCGACCTCGGACGGGCTGGACCGGACGGAGGCCGATCAGCTCGCCGCGATCGTCTCCGGCCTGGTCAGCCTCAGCCGCAGCGCGGCGCGCCGGTACCAGTTCGACGGCCTCAAGCTCATCATGATCGAGATGCAGCGCGGCTTCCTGCTGGTCTCCTCGATCAGCGACGGCAGCTCGATCGGCGTGCTGACGGAGCGGGACTGCGACATCGGCCTGATCGGCTACGAGATCGCCGTGCTCGCCGAACGCGCCGGGGACCTGCTCACCCCGGCGCTGATCACCGAACTGCGAGGGCAGCTGGCGCTATGACCGACGGTCCCCGCCTGCCGGACTCGCGGATGATCCCCGGCCTGCGTTCGCGTGCTTCCTGGGCCGAGCACCATCCCGGGCCCGACACCGGCTCCGACGAGGCCGGCGACGCCTTCGTCCGGCCCTTCATCGTCACCGGCGGCCGCACCGAGCCGCGCCGCGCCGGCCTCCGGGTGGACACGCTGGTGCGCGCCCGGCCCGCCGCCGCGGAGGCCGCACTGGAGTTCGAGCCGCTGAGCATCGTGCGGCTGTGCGCCGACCGGGCGCTGTCGGTCGCCGAGGTCGCCGTCGGCATCGGCGTCCCGCTCGGCGTCGCACGAGTCCTGATCGCCGACCTCATTTCCGAGGACCTCCTGGAGCACCAGGAGTCCACCGCCCTTTCTGGTCATGCCATCGAGAGGATCAGAGACCTTGTACGGGCACTCTGAGCACGCCCCGGCCGCCTGCCCGCTGCCGGTCAAGATCGTCGTCAGCGGTGGGTTCGGCGTCGGCAAGACGACGCTCATCGGGGCGATCTCCGAGATCGAGCCGCTCACCACCGAGGCGGCCATGACGGAGGTGTCCGTCGGGGTCGACGACACCACGGTGCTGCCGGACAAGAGCACCACCACGGTCGCCTTCGACTTCGGCCGGATCACCCTGGACCGCTCCTACGTGCTGTACCTGTTCGGCACGCCGGGGCAGGAGCGCTTCTCCTTCCTGTGGGACGACGTCTCCGACGGGGCGCTCGGCGCGATCCTGATGGTGGACACCAGGCGGATCGAGGACTGCTACCCGGTGATCGACTACTTCGAGGAACGGGAGATGCCCTTCGTCGTCGCGGTCAACACCTTCGACGGCGCGGAGCGCTTCGCGATCGAGGAGGTCCGCGAGGCGCTCGGGGTCTCCCAGGCGACGACGATCGTGCACTGCGACGCCCGCAAGCGGGCCTCGGTCAAGGGCGTCCTGGTCGAGCTCATCGAGAATGTGTTGGTGCAGCACGATTCTCGACACAGCTCGGACACGACGGGCCAGGAACGCCTGGTCAACGGTTAGCCTCCCCGGGAGTCCGTCGACTCTTGGGGGTGGGTGAGCCGTGACCGAACCGTGGGGCATCTCGGGCCCGACGTTCATCGTCCTGTACTGCGCGCTGATCGTCGGCCTTGTCGTGCTGAACAAGGTGTGGGCCGGCCGCCAGCGGCGCGGCGGTGACCTCGGTGCGCCGGTCGGCGCGCTGATCCCACCGCCGTACCACCTGGCCTACCTGGTCGGCGGGGCTCGCCGCGCCGCGGAGACGGCCGTGGCGAGCCTGCTGGCCGACGGCCGCCTGCGCATCGCCAGCGCGGGAACGCTGACGCGCACCAGCGAGCAGCGCACACCGGACCCGCTGGAGAACGCGGTGCTGGACAAGGCGAACTCGGTGCGAGCGCGAACCGTGGTCGAGCTCGTCGCGGGTTCCCCTGCCTGCGCCGCGATCGCCGAGGACCTCAGCGACCGAGGACTGCTGGTGTCCCCGGACGCGGCGAAGGCGAGGCTGCGGCGGATCTTCCTGCTGTTCCTCGCGCTCGAAGTGCTCGGAATCGTCCGCGTGGCCAACGGGATCAGCCTGGACCGCCCGGTCGGTTTCCTGATCCCCCTCGTGGTCGTCGCGGGCATCGCGACGGTGGTCGCGGGCATCGCCTCGGCGGTCCACACGCCGGGCAGGCGAACGGTGCTCGGTGACCGCGTCGCCGCGGAAGCCCGTGGCAGGTACAGCAACCACCACGCCGACGAGCCGGGCCTCGTCGGCGTCTCCACCTTCGGCTTCGCGGCGGGCGCGGTCCTCTTCGGCGGCCTGATGCTCTACCCGGACGAGCAGATCCAGCAGGCGTTGAACTACTCCCCACCACCCGTGTCCACCTCCGGCGGCGGCTCAGACGGCGGCTCCGGCGGATCGGACAGCGGTGGAGGGTGCAGTGGTGGGGGTTGCGGTGGCGGCGGTTGCGGTGGCTGCGGCGGCTGACCCCCGCCCACTCCGGTTCAGGCGTTGTGGGTGCGGCGGGAGTAGGAGACCGCGTAGGCCTGGTTGCGGAAGGCGAGGATCGGGTCGTCGGAGAGCGCGATGCCCTTCGTGACCCTGGTCGGGTCGAAGATCTCCGCCGCCCAGTGGGCCTGGTCGGCGACCGGCGCGGTGATCTCCAGTCGGCCCGCCACGATCTCCTCGCGGTCGGCGGGCCAGGCCTTGGTGGCGTCGTTGGTGGGATCGCCGGGCTCGGCCAGCTGGACGTGCAGCGTGAAGCCGACCGGTCCGTTCTCCAGGCGCCGCACCAGCTCTTCGGTCAGGTACTCCTCCGGAAGGACCGCACCGTCCTCTTCGGACAGTTCGTGGAGGCCGAGGTCCGGCTCCCAGCGGTAGCGGACGAAGCGGCTGCGCCCCTCGGCGTCGGTCCACTCGAATGCGTGGATGGCCCAGTAGCGGGCCGTGCCGTAGCTGACCGGGATCGGCATCGTCGCCGCCGCCTGGAAGCCGGCGGCCGCCTCCGGGTTGTTCTGGATGTACGCGCCGACGCGCGCCGGGTCGGTGACCCCGGTGACCGGGTCCTTCTTCAAGGCTCCCAACAGGTTCAGGAAGTTCTCCGGCGTGGAGGCCAGGAACACCGGGAGGTTCACCGCGACCAGGTCCGTCGCCGAGCCGTCCGGGAGGCGGAACTTCACCGCGATGCCGCGCCCGGCCCGCGCCCCGTCCAGGGTGTGCGGGCTGCCGTTGGAGTTGGAGAAGCGCACCGTCGCGGGCACCGGGGTCCGCTGGAGGTGGGCCGCGGTGGTCAGCGCCGCCGCGTCGCCGCTCGGGGTGAAGGTGGCGTCGAAGCAGGCGCCGCGCGCGTGCGCCCTGCGGTATCCGGGGTAGGTGCCGGAGACCTGTTCCATGCTGTCGACGACCTCGACGGCGAGCTCGGACGTGGTGGGGTGGCTGGTCATGGCCGGAGACTAAGGCACGTTCTCCGGCGGTGCCCCGCGCATTCTGGGCGAATTCCCATGGCGTAGTGCCCGAACTGTCCGCAACCCGGTGACCGGCGGTGATCCGGTGATCGCAGTCCTGGGAAATCCCGGTGGACCGGTTTCGTCCGGTGTAGCCCGCATGATTGACGGATGCATTTTCAGGCGAGATTCAATTGCTCGGAGTAATCCCGTTCCAGTTCCTCGAAACGCCCCTCCGGCCAGCACGGCGTCTCGCCGCGCAACCACTGCGCCAGCAGGTCGACGTGCAGCTGCCACGCGGCCAGCGCCCGCGCGCGCTGGTCGGCCTGCGCCGCCGTTCCGGTCTGCGTGAGCACCAGCCGCGCGCCGCCGTTGCCCGGACGCAGCCGCCACCGCACGTGACCGCCTTCGCACGAGTACTCCAGCAGCGTGTTCTCCTCGAACGCGGTGATCGGCCCCGCGGGCACGTAGCCGTTGGTGAAGCGCAGCGGTGGTTGTGAGCCGACCACGACCGACTCGGTCAGCAGCTCCCACACCACGCTCTGGGGCTTGGTGAGGTTGCGTTCGAAGCGGACCTGCCAGCCGTCCTCGGTCTCGGTCAGCTCGCCGCGCTCCAGTCCGAACAGCGCAACGTACTCGTCGTGCCGTGGTCCGTAGTCGGCGTCCGGAGCGGACTTCTCCCCAGCGAGCATGGTCTCCAGCGCGCCGATGCAGGTCTCCCAGCCGGTGGCGAAGCTCGCCGCGCCCGCGCGGTCGTCGAAGACATGGGTGAACAGCAGCACGCAGCCGCCACCGTCCTCGCGCAGCTCCCAGCGCAGCACCTCGCCCTCCCAGGTGAAGGCGAACAGGCGCTCGGGCTCGAAGTCGGTGATCACACCCTTCGTCGGCGCGCCCTGGTCGCCGTCGAAGACGAAGAGGATGGTCGCGCCCTGCTTGAGCTCGGTGTGCATGGTCGCCGGGAACCACTTGCTGGTGTGGTCGGGCTCGGTGATCGCGCGCCACACCTTGCCGATCGGATGCGCGAGCCGGCGTTCGAAGCGCAGGACGTTGCGGCCGTCGGCGGTGCTGAGCTCGCCGTTGCGGGTCATGGCGGTTTTCCTCACTCGGTCTCGTCGGGCATCGTTTCGAGGTGGCGCTCCAGGGCGTCCAGCCGCCCGGCCCACAGCCGCCGGTAGGGCTGCAACCAGCCGTCGAGCTCGGCCAGCGGGGCGGGGTTCAGCTCGTACCACCGGCGCTGCGCCTCCTGGCGGACCCGGACCAGGCCCGCATCCCGCAGCACCCGCAGGTGCTTGGACGTTCCCGGCTGGGTCAGTCCCAGCTCGTCGCTGAGCTCGCCGACCAGGTGCGGGCGGCTGAGCAGCAGGTCCAGGATGCGGCGTCGGCTGGGCTCGGCGACGATCTCGAAGACGGTGGACACGCCTCCTAATATAACCCTCAGGGAATATATCCGCCAGGGTATGTACGGAGAACTCGGGCGACGAACTCGGACTTGCCCGCCGTGTACGCCTCGCGGTCTCCGCCGTGCCGGTCGGACAACCCCCGCTTCAGCTCGGTGTACTCCCGCGCGAGCCCGGCGTCGGCGCGCAACGCGTCGCGGAAGGCGATCTGGTCCCGCCAGCGCCGGTGCCCAGCGGAGACCACGTGCAGGTGCGCCACCCGTCGCTGTCCTGACGCGCGCACGAAGAACCGCCGCCAGGGCCGCTCGTCCAGCTCCGGCGGCACCAGGTGCCACCCGTCCCCGGTCAGCGCCCCGTGGACGGCGCCGTCGGTGTGGTCGCGCACCGACGCCATCAGATCCACGATCGGCTTGGCCGCCAGTCCGGGAACCGAGGTCGAGCCGATGTGCTCGACGCCGTCGGCCAGCCACGGCCCCAGCAGCTCGACCAGCCGGGTCCGCTCCCCGGACGCGCGCTCCGGCCAGCGCGGGTCATACGGGAGGACAACGGCTCTCTCGGTCGCCCATGCGGGAATCTCGGACATACCCCGAAGCTAACCCGGGGCGCCGACACTCACCGGACGGGCAGGACGAGCTGCCGCAGCAGCCGGTCGGCGTCCGCGTCCGGGGCGGCGGTGAGGCCGGAGTGGACCGGCCCGGCCCGCACGACCGTGCTGCGCGGTGCGGTCAGCCAGCGGAAGCGGCGGCCGATCTCCTCCTCGGCGGCCGGACCCGCGACCTCCGAGCCCGCGCAGACGTCCGCGAACGCCCGCACCGCGCGGGCGACGCTGTCCGGGTCGGCGGTCGGGTCCAGCGCGCGCAGCCGGTCCACGTCCAGGTGCACCCGCGAGCCGAGGTAGTCCAGCCTGCGGCAGTAGAGCAGCACTCCCGCGTTGATCGACTCGCCGCGTTCGGCGCGCGGCACGACCTGCAGCACCGCGTACTCGAAGACGTGCCGCCGATCAGTCACTTCCCGCCACCCTTGGTCGTCAACCAACTCGGCCGGTTCGCGCCGACCTTCTTGGGCGTCCGATCCTTCCTGATGGTCGGATCGGGCAGCCAGGCGGAGCTGGCCGCCGCCCGCGCGGCGAGCTGGTCCACGTACGCGGCGCGCAGCTGGTCCACGTCGTCGAAGCCGGGCTCCTCCGCCAGCCACGCGTCGGGGACCCGGGCCAGCGCCGCCGTCAGCAGCTCGCGGGTGACCAGCGGCGCGAGCGCGGCGTCGGCGGCGGCCACGTCCGGCGCGAAGTCGATCAGCACGTGCTCGCTGGAGTCGAACGGCCGCGCGACCCAGGTCTCGCGCCGCGCCCAGTTGTGGTGGAACGTCAGTGCCGATCCGTGGTCGATCAGATGCGGCTTTCCGTGCCAGGACAACATGTTCGGGTTGCGCCAGGACCGGTCGACATTGCCGATCAGGCCGTCGAACCACACCACCCGGCCCGCGAAGCCCGAGTCGACGGAGAACGCGGCCGGGGTGAAGTCCAGCGCGCCGGGCAGGTAGTCCATGCCCAGGTTCAGCCCGCCGCTGGCGCGCAGCAGGTCCTGGATGTCCTGGTCCGGCTCGCTCGCGGCGAGCACCGGGTCGAGCTCGACGGTCACCAGGTCCGGAACGGGCAGGCCGAGCGCGCGGGCGAGGTGCGCGCTGACCACCTCGGCGACCAGCACCTTGCGGCCCTGGCCCGCACCGTGGAACTTGACCACGTACGTGCCGAGGTCGTCGGCCTCCATGATCCCCGGCAGCGACCCGCCCTCGCGCAGTGGCGCCACATAACGGATCGCCGTCACATGCTTCACGCTTGCTCGCCTTTCCAGTCGGGCGTGACCGGCGTGACCGTGCCGAACCGCCGCTCGATCTCGGCGGCCGCGGCGAGGCACAGGTCCTCGCGGAAGTGCCCGCCGATCACCTGAACTCCCCTGGGCACACCCCCGGACGGGGAAGCACCGCCGACGCCGGTCGGCACCGCCACCGCCGGCACGCCGACGAGCGTGGTGACGGTGTTCAGGCTGATCGCCAGCGTGCTCCGCATGTGCTCCTCCGGGCCGGACACCCGCGGGTCCCGGTCGCCGACCGGCTGTGTGCTGACCGGGCCGACGACCAGCGGGTACCGTTGCTGGAACCGCTTCCAGTCCCGGACTATTCCGTGCCGGTCACCGGTGACCTTGACGTAGTCGGCCAGGGAGCACGGCGGCATGCGCTCCATGGACAGCTCCATGTGCTGAGCGCTCTCCTCGGTCAGCAAGGGGCGGATGCGCGGCCACGACAGGCCGAACTCGGTGCTGATCAGCTTCCCGTACGCGGTGAGCGCGTCGGCGTAGCGCGGCAGCTCCACCTCCTCCACCGCGTATCCGGCGTCCGCGAGCGCGTCCGCCGCCTGCTCCACCGCGGCGCGAACGTCTTGGTGCACACCGAATCCGCCGGGGTCGGACACCACCCCGACCGTGATCGGCTCCGGCGGTGGCGGCCCGTCCAGCGGCGCCGGAACGGCGAGCGGGTCGCACGGGTCCGGCCCGGCCAGCACCTCGAACGCGGCGCGCAGATCGGCGACCATGCGGGCGAGGGGCCCGTCCACCGGGAGCAGCTGGGAGGCCAGCGTCGGTTCGACCCCGGCCACCCGGTGGTCCACCGGCAACCGCCCGTGGCTCGCCTTGAGACCCGTGATGCCGCAACACATCGCGGGAATGCGGATCGAGCCGCCGGAGTCGTTGCCGAGCCCCAGCGCGGCCATGCCCGCGGCCACCGCCGCGCCGTCGCCTCCGCTGCTCCCGCCGGGAGTTTTCGTGCTGTTCCAGGGGTTCAGCGTCTCGCCGAAGAGCTGGCTCGTGGTCCCGTAGCCGCCGATGGTCATGTCCGGCATGTTGGAGCGGCCGATCGGGATCGCGTCCGCCTCGCGCAGCCGCCGCACCTGGGGCGCGTCGGAGCCGGCCATCGCGTTCCGGAAGTGGGGCACGCCGTGCGTGGTCGCCGAGCCTCGGACGTCGATGTTCTCCTTGACCGTGAAGGGAACCCCGGCAAGCGGGCCGAGTCGTTCGCCCGCCGCGCGCCGCCGGTCGATGTCCGCGGCCGCGGCGACGGCCTCCTGCTCCAGCGTCCTGGTGACCGCGTTGACGGCGGGGTTGACCTCCGCGATCCGGTCAAGGTGTGCGCGGACGACCTCGACGGCGCCCAGTTCGCCGGAGCGGACCGCGGCGGCCAGCTCGGTCGCGCTCAGTTTCCACATGGCAGTCAAGATACAAACCTGTATCTGAGTACGCGACTGTATATATTCGACGGCATGCGCCTGACCCGTGAGCAGAGCCGTGCCCAGACCCGCGAGCGGTTGCTCACCGCCGCGGCCGACCTGTTCGCCGAGCGCGGAGTGAACGGCACCTCGGTCGAGCAGATCGCCGAGCGCGCCGGCTACACCAGGGGCGCGTTCTACGGGAACTTCGAGGACAAGCACCAGCTCGTCGGAGAGCTGCTGAAGCAACGGACGCTGCGCGAGCTCGAAGAGGTCACCGCGCTCCAGAGCGCCGAAGACCCGTGGGAGGCCGTCCGCGAATGGAACCGCGCGCGTGCCGAGCACCTCACGGAGTGGCTGGCCCTGCGGACCGAACTGATGCTCTACGCGCTACGCAACGCCGAGATCCGCCCGCGGCTCGCCGAGCGCGAGACGATCGCCCGCGACGCCCACGCCCGCAACATCGAGCAGATCTTCGCCGGGAAGACCCCGCCAGCCGATCCGGCGTTCCTGGCGCTGATCGTGCACGCGCTGGAGGACGGCTTGCTCATCCAGCGGCTGCTGTTCCCTGACGAGATCGGCGACGACGTCGTGGTCGACGCGGTCGAGCTGCTGATGCGCACCTGGACCCGCTCGGCCGGGGACTGACCGCTCCTAGCATCCTTTCCGACTATGAGCGCCACTCTCGTCGCCAAGGACCTCAGCGCCGGTCACGGCGACCGCGTCCTGTTCTCCGACCTCCAGCTGGTCGTCGCGCCGGGCGACGTGATCGGACTGGTCGGGGTCAACGGCGCTGGCAAGTCCACCCTGCTCAGGACGCTGGGCGGGGTGATCGCGCCGGAACAGGGCACCATCAGGCTCAGCCCGCCGACCGCGACCGTCGGCCACCTGCCGCAGGAGCCGGAGCGCCGCGCCGACGAGACCGTCCGCGCGTTCCTGGGCCGCCGCACCGGGGTGACCGGCGCCCAGCGCGAGATGGACGCCGCGGCGGAGGCGCTGGCGACGGGGGAGCCGGGCGCGGACGACACCTACGCGGTGGCCCTGGAGCGCTGGCTCGCGCTCGGCGGAGCTGACCTCGAAGACCGTGCCGAGGAGGTCGCGGCCGACCTGGGCCTGACGATCAGCCTGGACCAGCCGATGGCCTCGCTCTCCGGCGGCCAGGCGGCGCGCGCGGGCATGGCCTCGCTGCTGCTCAGCCGCTACGACATCTTCCTGCTCGACGAGCCGACCAACGACCTCGACCTGGACGGGCTGGAGCGGCTCGAACAGTTCGTCACCGGCCTGCGCGCGGGCACGGTCCTGGTCAGCCACGACCGCGAGTTCCTGACCAGGACGGTGACCTCGGTCGTCGAGCTCGACCTCGCGCAGCAGCAGGTTCGCGCCTACGGCGGCGGGTACGCGGCCTACCTGGAGGAGCGCGAGGTCGCGCGCAGGCACGCCCGCCAGGACTACGAGGAGTACGCGGAAACCCGTGCCGCGCTTGAGGCTCGGGGCCGTGCGCAGCGGGCCTGGATGGAGAAGGGCGTCAAGAACGCGCGCCGCAAGGCCACCGACAACGACAAGCAAGGCCGCAAGTTCCGTTCCGAGGCGACGGAGAAGCAGGCGTCGAAGGCCCGCCAGACGGAGCGCATGATCGAGCGCCTCGACGTGGTCGATGAGCCCCGCAAGGAGTGGGAGCTCCGGATGGAGATCGCGGCGGCGCCCCGTTCCGGAGCGGTCGTCGCCTCGGCGCGCGGCGCGGTGGTGCGGCGCGGCGGCTTCACCCTCGGTCCGGTGGACCTCCAGATCGACTGGGCGGACCGGGTGGCGATCACGGGCGCGAACGGCGCAGGCAAGTCGACGTTGCTCGCAGCGCTGCTGGGCCGCGTCCCCCTGGACTCCGGTCATGCCTCCCTCGGCCCGGGAGTCCTCGTCGGAGAGGTGGACCAGGCCAGGGCTTCCTTCGTCGGTGAACAGTCCCTTTTGGACTCCTTCGCCGCGCAGGTCCCGGACTGGATGCCGGCGGACATCCGAACCCTGCTGGCCAAGTTCGGCCTCCGCGCGGCCCACGTGCTCCGTCCGGCGGCGTCGCTCTCGCCCGGCGAGCGCACTCGCGCGGGGTTGGCGTTGCTCCAGGCGCGCGGGGTGAACCTGCTGGTGCTCGACGAGCCGACCAACCACCTGGACCTGCCGGCGATCGAGCAGCTGGAGTCGGCGTTGGCCGCCTACACGGGAACTCTGTTGCTGGTGACGCACGACCGGCGGATGCTGGACGCGGTTCACACCACGCGGCGGATCGAGGTGGCAGGGGGCCGCGTCCTCGACCGCTGACCCCGGCCTATTACGGCCATTCGCGGGCTTATGGACTCCTTCGGTGCTCCGGAACGGTCCATAAGCCCGCGAATGGCGCTCGGGGGCTACTGCTCGGGGGCTACTTGCTGAAGCCGGCGCGGCGGAGGGCGTCGGCGAGGGCGCCGCCGCCGGAGGGGGCGGGGGACGAGCCGCGGGCGTTGCCGCCGCGCGAGCCGCCGCCTCGGGGAGCGCCGCTGCGGGGAGCGCCGCCGCGCGAGCCGCCGCCACCGCCGCCGCCGCGGGAGGCGGACGGGTCCGGGGTGTCCTGGAGGCGGAGCGTCAGCGAGATGCGCTTGCGGGGGATGTCGACGTCGAGCACCTTCACGCGGACGATGTCGCCGGACTTCACCACGTCGTGCGGGTCCTTGACGAAGGTGTTCGACATCGCCGAGACGTGCACGAGGCCGTCCTGGTGCACGCCGATGTCCACGAACGCGCCGAAGGCCGCCACGTTGGTGACCACGCCCTCCAGCGTCATGCCCGGCTTGAGGTCGGCCAGCTTCTCCACGCCGTCGGCGAAGGTCGCGGTCTTGAAGGCCGGACGCGGGTCGCGGCCCGGCTTGTCCAGCTCCTTGATGATGTCGGTGACCGTGGGCAGACCGAAGGTGTCGTCCACGAACTTCCGCGGGTCCAGGGCCTGGAGGACGCGGGTGTTGCCGATCAGGCCCGCCATCTCGCTGCCGGTGTTCTCCAGGATGCGGCGCACCACCGGGTAGGACTCCGGGTGCACGCTGGAGGAGTCCAGCGGGTCGTCACCGCCGCGGATGCGGAGGAAGCCCGCGCACTGTTCGAACGCCTTGGGGCCCAGGCGCGCCACGTCCTTGAGCGCCTTGCGGGAGCGGAACGGGCCGTTGGTGTCGCGGTGCTGGACGATGTTCTCCGCGAGGCCCTCACCGATGCCCGACACCCTGGTCAGCAGCGGCGCCGAGGCGGTGTTCACGTCGACGCCGACCGCGTTCACGCAGTCCTCGACCACCGCGTCCAGGGAGCGGGAGAGCTTCACCTCGGACAGGTCGTGCTGGTACTGGCCGACGCCGATGGACTTCGGGTCGATCTTGACCAGCTCGGCGAGCGGGTCCTGCAACCGGCGGGCGATGGAGACCGCGCCGCGCAGCGACACGTCCATGCCGGGCAGCTCCTGGGAGGCGTAGGCCGACGCCGAGTAGACCGACGCGCCCGCCTCCGACACCACGACCTTGGTGAGCTTGAGCTCCGGGCGGAGCTTGATCAGGTCCCCTGCCAGCTTGTCCGTCTCGCGGGAGGCGGTGCCGTTGCCGATCGCGATCAGCTCCACCTTGTGCTGCTCGGCGAGCCTGGCCAGCTTGACCAGCGACTGGTCCCACTGCTGCTGCGGCACGTGCGGGTAGATCACGTCCGTCGCGACGACCTTGCCGGTCGCGTCGACGACGGCCACCTTCACACCCGTGCGGAAGCCGGGGTCGAGGCCCATGGTCGCGCGGGAGCCCGCGGGCGCGGCCAGCAGCAGGTCGCGGAGGTTGGCCGCGAACACGCGCACCGCCTCGTCCTCGGCGGCCTGGCGCAGCCGCAGCCGCAGGTCGATGCGCAGGTGCACGAGGATGCGGGTGCGCCAGGCCCAGCGCACCGTGTCGGTCAGCCACTTGTCGGCGGGGCGGCCCTGGTCGGAGACGCCGAAGCGGGCGGCGATGCGCGTCTCGTAGTCGCTGGGGCCGGTGGGGATGGCCGACGCGTCGCCCTCGGGCTCCGGGTCCAGTACGAGGTCGAGCACCTCCTCCTTCTCCCCGCGCAGCATCGCCAGCACCCGGTGCGACGGCAGCTTCGTCAGCGGCTCGGCGAAGTCGAAGTAGTCGGCGAACTTCGCGCCGTCGGTCTCCTTGCCCTCGCGGACCTTCGACGCCAGCCTGCCGCGCGACCACACCTGCTCGCGCAGCTCGCCGATCAGGTCCGCGTCCTCGCCGAAGCGCTCGATCAGGATCGCGCGCGCCCCGTCCAGCGCGGCCGCCGCGTCCGCGACTCCCTTGTCGGCGTCGACGAAGACCGCGGCCGCCGCCTTGGGGTCGGTCGCCGGGTCGTTCAGCAGGCCGTCCGCCAGCGGTTCGAGCCCCGCCTCGCGCGCGATCTGCGCCTTGGTGCGCCGCTTCGGCTTGAACGGGAGGTAGATGTCCTCCAACCGCGCCTTGGAGTCCGCGGCCAGGATCTGCGCGCGCAGCGCGTCGTCGAGCTTGCCCTGGGAGTCGATCGACTCCAGCACCGCCTTGCGCCGCTCCTCCAGCTCGCGGAGGTAGCCGAGGCGCTCCTCCAGCGTGCGCAGCTGCGCGTCGTCGAGCGCGCCGGTGACCTCCTTGCGGTACCGGGCGATGAACGGCACGGTGGAGCCGCTGTCGAGCAGCTCGACCGCCGCGGTCACCTGCCGCTCGCGCACCCCGAGCTCCTCGGCGATCTTCTGGTCAATGGACAGCATGTCGATCCTTCACTTCGGGCGGTAGCGGGTCAGCGACACCGACACGGTGATCTCAAAGTTCTCGGGGAGCGCGCCCAGCGAGGCCGGGTCGAACGACCACGCGCTCGGCCCCATCCCCACCAGCTGGGCGAGCTCGTCGTGGTCGAGCGTGAGCGGGTACTCCACGGTTTCCCCGCCCAGCAAGGTGAAATGCGGGTCGAGGCTGTCGCGCAGCCGTTCCTGCTTGCGCCCGTCGACGGTGAGCAGCCCGAGCTCGCGCACCAGCGAGCCCAGGTGCGCCGGGGTCGGGGTGACCACGAGCAGCTCGCCGTCGGGGTGGGTGACCCGGCGCAGCTCCTGGCCGTTGCGCGGGGCGAAGACGTTGAGCACCAAGGCCGCCGCGCCGTCCCCGACCGGCAGCTCGCTCCAGGCGTCGGCGACGACCGCGCCGATCCTCGGGTGGGCCTTGGCCGCGCGGCGGGCGGCGAACTTGGACAGGTCGAGCACGATGCCGTGCCGGTCCGGCAGCACGTCGAGCACGGCCCGGAGGTAGTGGCCGGTCCCGCCGCCGATGTCGAGCACGCAGCCCTCGGGCAGGGGTGCGCCCGCGGCCTCGGCGAGCGCGTCGGCGACGGGGCCGTAGTGGCCCGCGCCGAGGAAGGCCTCGCGCGCCGCGACCATTCCGGCGGTGTCCACGCGGTAGGAGTGGTTGCCCGCGAGCAGGCTCACGTAGCCCTGCCTCGCGATGTCGAAGCTGTGGCCGCCAGCGCAGGAAACGGTGTTCCCGGCCGCCGCGAGTGGGGCCCTGCAATGAGGACACCGCAGGTGTTCCAGGTGTTCGCTGCGCATGACGCGGCGAAGTATATGCACCGGCGCCGCCCGGTTGCCCGACCGCACCCGGCCGCGAGTCGGCCGACGGGACTGCTCCGATCGACCCAACAAGGCGCTTCGGGCTTTTCCGAAACGGCAAGCTCATCTATACAATGCACTCGCATTGCAAAAGGGGGAGGCCGTGATGCGCCTGGTAGTGGGCATGACCGGAGCCACCGGCGCCGAGCTGGGCATCCGGGTGCTGCTCGCGTTGCGCGAGCTCGGGGTGGAGACGCACCTGGTGCTCAGCAAGTGGGCGCGCGCCACCATCGAGCTGGAGACGAGCTACTCGGTGCGCGAGGTGCGGGCGCTGGCCACCGCGGTGCACGGGGCCGACGACCAGGCCGCGCCGATCTCCAGCGGCTCGTTCCGCACCGACGGCATGGTGGTCGTCCCGTGCACCACCAAGACCTTGGCCACCATCCGGCACGGCACCGGGGACGGGCTGATCAGCCGCGCCGCCGACGTGGTGCTCAAGGAGCGCCGCAGGCTGGTGCTCGTGGTCCGGGAGACCCCGCTGAGCACGATCCACCTGGAGAACATGCTCGGCGTGACCCAGGCGGGGGCGACGGTGTTCCCGCCGGTGCCCGCTTTCTACAACGCCCCGCACAGCCTCGACGACGTCATCGACCACAGCGTGGCCAGGATCCTCGACCAGTTCGGTCTGGAGGCGCCGAACGCGGCCCGCTGGACCGGGACCGCCGACGCCAAGGCACAGCGGTTGCTGACCAACGGCTTCGCGCACAAGGAGTGAAGGGCATGTCCGGCACCGAGTTGTCCCGCAGAGGGCTCTTCCGGCGCGGTGGCCTGGTCGCCGCGGGTTCCGTCGGCGCGAGCCTGGCCGGGATCACCGCGGAGAGCGCCGCCGCCGCGCCGAGGAGGTGGGATCCCTACGACAAGGACGCCAAGCGGCGGCTGGGCAGCCTGCGCGAGTACCTCGACGCGCTGGCCGCTCTCGGCGACCTCCGGGAGATCAACCGCGAGGTCGACACCCACCTGGAGATCGGCGCGATCACCAGGCGCACCACCGAGATCAACGGCCCCGCCGTGCTGTTCAACCGGATCAAGGGCCACCCCAGGGGGTTCCGGGTGCTCGGCGCGCCCGCCGCGCTCAGCTCGCTGCCGCACGCCCGGTACTCCCGCGTGGCCCTGTCGCTCGGCTTCCGGCCGGACACCCACCCGCTGGCCATGGTGGAGGCGCTGGCCAGGGCGCACGACCTCAAGCCGGTCGAGCCGGTGACCGTCCCCAGTGGACCGTGCCAGCAGAACGTGTTGCTCGGCAAGGACGCCGACCTCACCAGGATCCCGGTTCCGTTGCTGCACAACGGAGATGGCGGCCCCTACCTGAACACCTGGGGCACCTTCGTGGTCGGCACCCCGGACGGCAAGTGGGTCAACTGGTCGATCAGCCGCGCCATGCTGGTGGACGGCAAGCGGTTCGCCCCGCTGGTGGTGCCGTTCTTCCAGCACCTGGGCGAGATCGCGGCGCAGTGGGCCGAGCAGGGCAAGCAGGCGCCGTTCGCCCTGGTGCAGGGCGCGGAGCCGGGCATCCCGTTCGCCTCGGCGATGTCCTTGCCGGACGGGGTGAGCGAGGCGTCCTTCCTCGGCGGCTACTACGGCAAGGCCGTGGAGCTGGTGCGCTGCAAGACCGTGGACCTCCGGGTCCCGGCCACGGCGGAGATCGTCATCGAGGGCCACATCGACTTCGAGAAGACCGTCGCCGAGGGACCGATGGGCGAGGCGCCCGGCTACATGAGCGTCCACGTGCGCCAGATGCCGACCTGCACGGTCACCGCGATCACCCACAGGGACAACGCGATCCTGCCCGTGGTGACGGCGGGCAAGGCGGTCGACGAGGACCACACCGCGGTCGGCGTCCCGGCCTCGGCGATCATCCTGAACGCCTTGCGCAAGAACGGGATTCCCGCGACGAACGCCTGGATGGTGCCGGAGAGCGCGCTGCACGTGCTCGCGGTGACCCTGCCGCGGGACTGGCCGGAGCGGACCGGGATCACGTCGTCCCGCGACCTGACCAAGCGCATCGCGGAGATCATCTGCGACACCCGCGTGGTCATCTGGCTGTCGCAGGTCATGGTGCTCGACGACGACCTCGACGTGACCGACCACCGCGACCTGATGTGGGGCTTCGCCACCAGGACGCACCCGGTGAAGGACCAGGTGGTCATCCCGCAGCGGTCCTTCAACGCGCTGATGGTCTGCTACGGCAAGGAGGAGCAGGAGACCTACCTCGCGCCGCTGCTCGCCTTCGACTCGCTGCTGCCACAAGGACCGGAGCGCCCGCGCAGCACCGCCTTCGACCTCAACTACCCGGCCGACCTGCGCAAGAAGATCTTGGACAACTGGGTCGACTAACAACGGCCATTCGCGGGCTTATGGACGTCTTCGACAGCTCTGAGAGGTCCATAAGCCCGCGAATGGCGTGTTTTAGCGCTCGGCGAGCATCGCGGTCATCTCGTCGATCTCCTTCTGCTGCGAGTCGACGATGTCCTTGGCCAGCTTCTTCGCGTCGGGGTCGGCGCCCTTGTCCAGCTCGGTGCGGGCCATCTCCAGCGCGCCCTTGTGGTGCTCGACCATCATCCGCAGCCACATCTTGTCGAAGGTGACGCCCTTGGCCGCCTTCAGCTCGGTCATCTGCTGCGGCGTCATCATCCCGGCCATGTCGTGCCCGGCGTGGCCCTCGTGGCCGGTCGGCGCGGGCGCGCCCCACTGCTTAAGCCAGCCGTTCATCTTGTCGATCTCCGGCTGCTGCGCCTTCCGGACCCGCTCACCGAGGCTGACCAGCTTCGGGTTGTCGCTGCGGCCGGGGATCAGGTCGGCCATCTCCACGGCCTGCTGGTGGTGCGGGACCATGCCGGAGGCGAACGCGATGTCGGCGGCGTTGTTCTTCGCCGCGGCGGGCGCGGACGTGCTGCTGTGTTCACTGTGGCCCGCGGGCGCGGGCTGGCCGCCGCAGGCCGCGACGGTGAGGGTGACGAGGGCGGCGACGACCGCGGTCTTGATGAGCTTCATGATTTCTCTTCCGGAGAGTCGTGGCGGGTGAACCGGGTCCGGGGCGTGCGTGAGCACGCACTCCGGCTAACCGATCACAACCGCAGTACGCACAACTCCGAGAGAGTCAGCCGAAGTGGTGGCGCGCGACTGGGCAGGCTCCGCAACCACCGCAGGGCGGAGGGACGGGGCAGTCCTTCGTGCTCCCGCCGCACGAGCGCGACCAGGGCCAGCCCCACCAGCCCGGTGATCACGACGATCAGCCCGACGCACATGTGCGTCATGGTGTCGCCGTGCGCCGGACCGTCCTCTTGAGACGGTCCGTGATGGCCTTCGTGCTGCTGGGCAACCGAAACCGTGTCCGGTGCGTGCGGCACCTGGTGCATCGCCAGCACGCCGAGGGACACCCCGACCACGAGCAGGCCGAGCATCGCTCCGCTCAGGAGCGTTCTGGTCGGTGCCCGGCGCATACCCCGCAGGGTATACGCAGACCTTGGTCACCCACAGAACCGCTGCTCCGCGGCGACCGGGTCGGCGGGCACCCGCAGCGACGTCCTGTCGAAGGCACCGAGGAAGTTGTCCACGAACCGCTCCCAGGTCAGCGGCGCGCGCACGGACTCCTGGAGCTCCGCGAGGTCACCGCAGGCCAGCGCCCGCCTGGCCGCCGCGTTCTCCTCGGTGGGCGCGCCGTAGTCGGCGGTGATCCACACGCGCGGCAGCTGCTTCTCGTGGCCCACCCGGCCGCCCCGGTTCGTCAGCTCCAGGTGCGCGGCCAGCGGGTAGGCCAGCCCGAGCGGGTCGACCGCCGGCTGCTCCAGCGTCGTGATCGCGCCCGCGGAGCCGAGAACCGGCCAGACGAGCGCGACCCGCTCCTCCCGGTTCGGGGACAGCGGCTCGCTCCTCGGCTTGTCGATGGCGAACACCAGCTCGCGCTTGGCGGACATGACCCAGCCGTGCTTCTCCCGCTGCGGGTTGACGTAGTCCTGCTTGGAGATCGGGTTGGCGACGCCGTTCTTCCGCACGTAGAAGCCCCGTTCGTCGGCGACGCCGAACGGGCCGAGGCCAGGGGAGTACAGCGGGCGCAGCATCACCGCGGCGAGCACCGCCCACGCGCCGAGCGCGAGGCTCGACCACTTCAGCACCTCGCGGTTCTCCGGCCTTGGCAGGCAGAAGAACGGCAGCATGATCAGGAGCAGGCCCGGAAGCAGCATGCGGCCGTGCATGAAGTCGCCGCCGACCTTGGTCACGTAGGTCATCGACAGCGCGCCCGCGACGACCGGCGCGAGCGTGAGGACGCGGTCCACCCGGCCGACGCGCCGCCGCAGACCGGCCCAGAGCACGATCCCCGCGGGGATCAGAACCCCGTAGGTGAGGAACAGGTCGAAGAAGTAGCCGAGGCCGCGCAGCCAGTGCGACTCCGACGCCTCCTTGCTGATCGCGGGCAGCGGAACGAGGATGCCGTAGTACCCCATCCGGAAGACCTGGTAGGCCACCGGCACAGCACCCGCGACGGCGAGCAGCCGGATGGTGTCGCGCCGCCCCGGCCGGTGCACCAGCCACAGCGCGACCAGGAACACGATCGACACGAGCGCGAGGTCGGGGCGCACGAGCGGTCCGAGGCCGAGCACGAACGCGAGCCCGTAGAGGTTGGCCTGGTCGTTGTCGCGCGAGCGGAGCAGCAGCCACCAGCCGCCGGTGATCCAGGCGAAGGCGAGGCCGGTCTCCAGTCCGGAGGTGGCGAAGTCCCACATCGGCGACAGCGCGAGCACGACGACCACGCCCGCCGGGACCGTGACCCCGCCGTGCAGCCGCTGCGCGCCCGTCACCGCGAGGGCGACGGCCGCGGCGGTCATGGCGAGCCCGAGGTACACCGCGGCCTCGGCCAGGTTGTCGGGCACGATGAACCCGACAACCACGAGTAACCACTGCCAGAGGGTGCCGGTGGAGGTCTCCGCGCGTTCGCCCGCGTTGTAGACCGGACCGTTGCCCGCGAGGATCTGCTCGACCGCGCGCACGTAGATCAGGCCGTCGTCGGAGATCCACCGGCGGGTGTACCCGGCGACCAGGATCACCGCGACGGCGGCAACCGCGACGCCGGTATTCCATCGACGAGAAGAAGCGTCCGTAGTCTTTTCGTTGTTTACCGTAACGGCATCCGTGGTTGCTTTCGGATTTCCTATCTCGCCGGACGGTGCGACAGTCACGAATTGCTCTCCTGGCTTTGCTGCTACCCTCTTCGGCTTCCCGCCATTTATAGTGTGAACGCCGTTGTCTGTGTCGTTCGGGGTGTCGAACGGTAGCGTTCTCCCTGGTCTGGGCGGTCGCAAACTGCGAAAAGCGACCTCACTCGAAGAATCTGCGCTCTGTCTCCTCGGGATTCTCCGGCGTTCGGTGACCGGTCCGCGCGAACGTCCGGAGTTCCCCAGTGCTCCGCTTGACAGCGCCCGTTTCGCGGTCCTGTCGTCCTCGGGCGGCAGGCGGGCCGCGATCGGTGAGGGCGGGGGCGACGTGTCCTTGTGGGACGACCGGACGAGGCCGTCGTGCGCCTCTGCCGGACGCTCGCCGCCTCCCGTGCGGCCCCCCGCACTCGCGCTCCTGGAGAGCTGCGAGGTGTGAGCTGACTTACCCCAGTTCGGGTGATGGCCTGCTCGGCCCGCCTTCGACGTGGCCCAGACGCGCCGTGCCGGAGCGAGCGGTCTACGATCCCCTCGGATGTCCGGGCAGGCTACGTATGCCCGCATCAGGCGGTGAAGTACAGCTCAGGAGGCATCGTGACGGCCGTAGCCCCCCAGCCGATCGCCACGCGTCCTTACGCGACGCGCGAGTCGGTCAAGGGTTCGTTCCTGCTGCGGATGTTCCGCACGACGGATCACAAGCAAATCGGGATCATGTACATCGTCACGGCGATGGCGTTCTTCCTGGTCGGCGGCGTCATGGCGATGCTGATGAGGACCGAGCTCGCCGTGCCTGGCATGCAGGTGCTCTCGCAGGAGCAGTACAACCAGCTGTTCACCATGCACGGCACGGTGATGCTGCTGCTGTACGCGACGCCGATCGTCTTCGGCTTCGCCAACTTCGTCCTGCCGCTGCAGATCGGCTCGCCCGACGTGGCGTTCCCGCGGCTCAACGCCTTCTCGTACTGGCTCTACCTCTTCGGTGGCCTCATCGTGATGGCGGGCTTCATCACCCCCGGCGGTGCCGCCGACTTCGGCTGGTTCGCCTACACGCCGCTCTCGGACGCGATCCACTCGCCTGGCGTCGGCGCTGACCTGTGGATCTCCGGCCTGGTCGTCGGTGGTCTCGGCACCATCCTCGGCGCCGTCAACATGATCACCACCGTGGTCTGCCTGCGCGCGCCCGGTATGACCATGTACCGGATGCCGATCTTCACCTGGAACATCCTGATCACCAGCCTCCTGGTGCTGATCGCGTTCCCGATCCTGACCGCCGCGCTGCTCGGCCTGATGGCCGACCGCCACCTGGGTGCGCACGTGTTCGACCCGGCCAACGGCGGCGTGATCCTGTGGCAGCACCTGTTCTGGTTCTTCGGCCACCCCGAGGTCTACATCGTGGCGCTGCCGTTCTTCGGCATCGTCTCCGAGATCTTCCCGGTGTTCAGCCGCAAGCCGATCTTCGGCTACAAGGGCCTGGTCTGGGCGACGCTGGGCATCGCGGCCCTGTCCGTCGCGGTGTGGGCGCACCACATGTACGCCACCGGCGCCGTGCTGCTGCCGTTCTTCGCCTTCATGACCTTCCTCATCGCCGTGCCGACCGGCGTGAAGTTCTTCAACTGGATCGGCACGATGTGGAAGGGGCAGCTCACCTTCGAGACGCCCATGCTGTTCAGCATCGGCTTCATCGTGACCTTCCTCTTCGGTGGTCTGTCCGGCGTCCTGCTTGCCGCCCCCGCCATCGACTTCCACGTCTCCGACAGCTACTTCGTGGTGGCGCACTTCCACTACGTGCTCTACGGCACCATCGCCTTCGCCACCTTCGCCGGCGTCTACTTCTGGTTCCCGAAGATGACCGGCCGGATGATGGACGAGCCGCTGGGCAAGCTGCACTTCTGGACGACCTTCGTCGGCTTCCACCTGACGTTCCTCGTCCAGCACTGGCTCGGCAACGAGGGCATGCCCCGCCGCTACGCGGACTACCTGCCCAGCGACGGCTTCACCACGCTGAACATGATCTCCACCATCGGCGCCTACATCCTCGGCGCGTCGATGCTGCCGTTCCTGTGGAACGCCTTCAAGAGCTACCGCTACGGCGAGATCGTGACCGTGGACGACCCGTGGGGCTACGGCAACTCCCTGGAGTGGGCGACCTCCTGCCCGCCGCCGCGGCACAACTTCACCGAGCTGCCCAGGATCCGTTCCGAGCGCCCCGCGTTCGAGCTGCACTACCCGCACATGGTCGAGCGCTTCCGCGCCGAGGCGCACATCGGTGGCAAGCACGGCAAGGCGACACCGGCGCCTTCCGAGGTGGCGGCGGCCGCGGTGCAGGCGGACGACGAGACCAAGGGTGACCCCACCGCCAAGTAGGCAGTACCGCAAGCAGTGCTCGACGACGAGCCCCTGGGCAGCGATGCCCAGGGGCTCGTTCGCTTTCTCCCAGCCGAAGAGGAGCCAGAAACCGTGACCGGCCCGAACGCCACCCCCGTGCTGATGACCGTGACCGGCCCGGACAAGCCGGGCGTGACCTCCGTGCTCTTCGCCGCGCTGACCAGGCACGGCGTGGAGGTGCTCGACGTCGAGCAGGTGGTGATCAGGGGCAGGCTGGTGCTCGGCGTGCTGGTCTCCACCGAGCACGACCCCGAGGGCCTGCAGGAGGCGGTGGAGCAGGCCATGGCCACGGTGCGGATGCAGGTCGACGTCGAGGTCGGCGCGGATGTCCGGTCCACATCGCAGCTGGCCTCCACCCACCAGCTGATCGTGATGGGCCGCCCGGTCACCGCGCGCGCCTTCACCGAGGTCTCCCGCAGGCTCGCCGCGCTGAACACCAACATCGACTCGATCCGCAGAGTCGCGGACTACCCGGTCACCGGCCTGGAGCTGTCGGTGAGCACGGCGACCCAGACCCCGCAGGGCGATGCCGAGCTGCGCGCGGCCATGGTGGAGCTCTCCGCCCGCATCGGCGTGGACATCGCGGTGGAGCAGGCGGGTCTGGCGCGCCGGGCGAAGCGCCTGGTGGTCTTCGACGTGGACTCCACGCTGATCCAGGGCGAGGTCATCGAGATGCTCGCGGCCAAGGCGGGCCACGAGGACGAGGTCCGCGGGATCACCGAGGAGGCGATGCGCGGGGAGCTGGACTTCGGCCAGTCCCTGGAGCGCCGGGTCGCGCTGCTGAAGGGCCTGCCGGAGAAGGCGCTCGACGAGGTCGCCGCCGAGCTGGAGCTGACCCCGGGAGCGCGGACCACGGTGCGCACGCTCAAGCGGCTCGGCTTCCGCTGCGGCGTGGTGTCCGGCGGCTTCACCCAGGTCGTGCTGCGCCTGGCGGAGGACCTCGACCTGGACTTCTGCGCCGCCAACGACCTGGAGGTCGTCGACGGGGTGCTGACCGGTCGCGTCGTCGGAGCGGTGGTCGACCGCGAGGGCAAGGCCGCCGCGCTGCGCCGCTTCGCCGACGAGTACGACATCCCGCTCGCGCAGTGCGTCGCGGTAGGTGACGGCGCCAACGACATCGACATGCTCTCCACCGCGGGCCTCGGGGTGGCTTTCAACGCCAAGCCGGCGCTGCGCGAGGTCGCCGACACCGCGCTCTCGCTGCCGTTCCTGGACGCGGTGCTGTTCGTGCTCGGCGTGACCAGAGCCGAGGTGGAGGCCGCCGACGCCGCGGACGGCCTGCCCGCCGAGCGCATCGAGATCGAGTGATTGACTGACCCCGTGCTCGCCACCGCCTCGATCCTCGACCCGCTCGCCGACCGCTACGTCTCGTGGCTCCGCCTCAGCGCTGAGTCCACAGTGGACACCTCGGACGAGCGGCCGGAGCTGGTGCGCGCCATGCCCATGGTCCTGCGCATCGAGAAGGCCGACCCGCCGTCCCGCGCCGCGTTGCTGGCGGCGGCGGCCTCCTCGGCGATCGCGGTGTGCCTGGACCCGCTCGCCGCGCCGGGACAGCCGTGGCACGACGAGGTGCACGCGTGGATGTGCGGCCGCATCCGCAAGGTCTCCCGCCGCGCGCGGGGGGCCCACTGGGCGGCCGTGCAGGACCTGCCGGGAGTGACCGTGGCGCGTGACGGCGCCGAGGTCCGGTCACTGCTTCCGGGCCTCGTGGTCGAGACGCCGAAGGTGCTGAGCCGCCTCCAGATCTCCGGAAGCGAGCTGCCGGAGGACCCGTCCCCGGCGGCGCTGCCGGACGCGGTGCCCGTGCTGTGGCTCAACCCCGACGCGGCGATGACCGTGGGCAAGGCGGCGGCACAGGTCGGCCACGCCACGATGCTGGCGGCGGCCCTGCTGCACGCCGACGGCAAGGGCGCCGACCTGGCGGACTGGGCCGAAGCGGGATTCCCCTGCACGGTCAGGAAAGCGGACCCGGCCCGTTGGCGCTCACTCCACCCGGGCGACGATCCCGCCCACGCCTGGCGGTCCAAGCGCGTCGTGGCGGTCCGCGACGCGGGCTTCACCGAGGTCGATCCCGGCACCATCACCGTCATCACCCAGTGGCCCGCCTGACCCACTTCCCCGCGTGACCAACAACTCCCTCCGACCGCCGACGTTTCGCGTTTTGTACGCATAACGCGCGTAGGAGCGCGCCAAATTCGCGTTATGCGTACAAAACGCGACTACGCGCGGCCCCCAGGATGAGGAGGCGGGGCGGAGTGGAGTGGGTTAGTCGGTGTTGATGCGTTCCAGGGCGCTGCGGACCACGGCGGGGTCGGTGGTGGTCCAGAACGGCGGCAGCGACGCGCGCAGGAAGCCGCTGTAGCGGGCGGTCATCAACCGCGGGTCGAGTACGGCGATCACGCCCTTGTCGTCGTTCGAGCGCAGGAGGCGGCCCGCTCCCTGGGCGAGCAGGAGCGCCGCGTGCGTTCCGGCCACCGTGAGGAAGCCGTTGCCGCCGCGCGCCGACACCGCCTTCTGGCGCGCCGAGGCCAGCGGGTCGTCCGGACGCGGGAACGGGATGCGGTCCATCACCACGAGCTGGAGCGACGGTCCCGGGACGTCAACGCCCTGCCACAGCGACAGCGTGCCGAACAGGCAGGTCTCGACGTCCTCGGCGAACTTCTTCACCAGCTGGCCGGTCGCGTCGTCGCCCTGGCATAGGATCGGCTGCTCGATCCGCTTGCGCAGCTCCTCGGTGGCCTGCTTCGCCGCGCGCATCGAGGAGAACAGCCCGAGCGTGCGGCCGCCCGCGGCCTGGACGAGCTCGGTCAGCTCCGTCAGGTACTCCTCGGGAAGCCCGTCCCGCCCCGGCTGGGGCAGGTGCCTCGCGACGTAGAGGATGCCGCTGCGCTGGTGCTCGAACGGCGAGCCCACGTCGATCCCGGTCCACCGGGGACCGGCCGAGTCGGACGGGACCTCCTTCTCCGTCGCCGCGCCTTCCGCCCGCTTCGCGGTCGAGGACGGCGGCAGCCCCCACTGCCTGCCCAGGGTGTCGAAGGAGCCGCCGAGCGCGAGCGTCGCCGAGGTCAGCACGACCGAGCGCGGCCCGAACAGCTTCTCCCGCAACAGCCCGCCGACCGACAACGGCGCGACCCGCAGCGTCGGCGGCCGGATGCGCTCCCAGTCGCTGGAGAGCCACACCACGTCGCGCCGCTCCGCCTCCGGCGCCTCGAAGGCGCCGAGCAGCCGGTAGGCGGTGTCGTGCACCTCGTCGAGCGACGCCCGCGCGATCTTGCGGTTGGCGGTGCCGTCCAGGTCCTCCTTGCGCTCCGGCCCGAGCGCGGTGATGCAGGCGTGCGCGGCGTCGCGCACGGCGGCCAGCGACCCGGCCAGCGGCTTCGGCAGTGACTCCAGCCGTCCCGCCGCCACGTCGTCCATGATCAGCGCGAGCCCGTCCGCGCTCTCCGCGAGCCGGTCGGCGACGTCCTGGTCGATCAGCCTGCCCACCCGGCGCGCCGCCGTGCCGACCATGCCGGAGGTGAGCTCGTTGGTGGCCACCGAGGTCACCCGGTCCACCAGGTCGTGCGCCTCGTCGATGATCACGACGTCGTGCTCGGGCAGCACCTTGTAGCCCTCAAGCGCGTCGATGGCCAGCAGCGCGTGGTTGGTGACCACGACGTCGGCCTTGCCGGCCTCGGCCCGCGCGCGCTCGGCGAAGCAGTCAACGCCGACCGGGCACTTGCTCACGCCGAGGCACTCCTTGGCGGTGACCGACACCTGCCGCCACGCCTGGTCGGTCACGCCGGGCACGAGCTCGTCGCGGTCACCGGTCTCGGTCTCCGACGACCACTCGTGCAGCCGCTTCACCTGCCGCCCCATCGCGGAGATCGCGAACTGGTCGAACAGCGCGTTGTCCTCGGGCTCGTCGTCGATCTCGCCGTGGATCTTGTGCATGCACAGGTAGTTGCGGCGGCCCTTGAGGATGGCGAAGCGCGGCTCCCGCCCGAGCAGCGGCGTGAGCGTCTTCGCCAGCCGGGGCAGGTCCCGGTCGACGAGCTGGCGCTGCAACGCGATGGTCGCGGTGGACACCACGACGGTGGCCTCGGCGGCGACGGCGTGCCGCAGCGCGGGCACGAGGTAGGCCAGCGACTTGCCTGTGCCGGTGCCCGCCTGCACGGCCAGGTGCTCACCACTGGTGATGGTGTGCGCGACGGCCTCGGCCATCGTGAGCTGCCCGGGGCGCTCCGACCCGCCGACCGCCTCGACGGCGGCGGCGAGCAGCGCACGAACCTCGGGGATCTCGTGCGGTTTCCGCGTCGCGGTCAGGGTGCTCGGGGAGGCAGGGGACACGTCAGGAGACGCTACCGCGAGCCTCGGACAACTCGTGCAGCACGCGCTCGCCCACCGCGACGGCGGTCAGCCCGTGCCGGACGGAGAGGCTGGTGGTTCTCCCCGCGCGTGCGGCGAGGATGTCGTCCAGGTCGGCCTTGAACTCCGGCCAGTGCTCCGCGGCGGCCCGTCCGGCCTGTGACTTGCCGATGACCTCGCCAGTGCGCACGGTGTGCCACAGCCGGGGCGGTCCGAGCGCGATCCACACGATCGCCTGTGCGGATACGGGCGCGTCCGGCTTCTGCGCGTCGAGCAACGCCTTCGACTCGTTCAGCAGCGGTGCCCAGTACTCGTCGAAGTTGTCCTGGCAGAACCGCTTGGCCGCCTCGACGTCGGCGTGCGGCCTCGGTCGCCTGCCGCGCACGGTCTCGGCGGGACCGGCGAGCTGCAGCCACGTGATCGGGTTCAGCTGGAAGCTCCGCTCGGTGGTGCTGAGCACGCCCAGGTTCGCCCACGGCCCGTCCGCGACGTCGTCGGGGCGCCCGTCGAGCTCCCCGTCGCGGACGTAGACCGCCTCCACGCTGACCCCGGGTCCGGTGTGCGCGTCCGCGAGCACGGCGGGATCGGCGTCACTGGACAGCTCGACGACGACATCGAGGTCGGAGATCCCGGGTCGGTAGTCGTCGAGCACCGCCGAGCCGACGACGTGCATCCCGGTGACGAGCCCGGGAGCCCTCGCGTCCAGTCTGTCCAAGTGGTCTCTGGCGACCGCGAGGGCCGTGCTCGTGATCATGCCGACCACGTTACCCACGCGCCAGGGACGACTCGTCCAGCGCGTTCGGCGACCCGAAGGCGGCATCGGCGCGGGGCGGGGGACAGCGCCGATTGCTCTCCGTTGTCGCCGAAGCCGCCGCTACCTCGGTCGGGGCATATGGGTTTCCCGAACGAGTGGCGGGCGGCAAATCGTGTATAGCGTTAGGCCGTTCGGCCGATGTTCCGAGCGAGAACGCGTCCGTCCTGTGTGGACGGGGCGTCGCGGTACACGGCGTCGGAAGAAGGTAACAACGATGAGCACGAGGTCAGGTTTGCGTCGGGTCGCCGTCATCGGCGCCGTGCTGGCGACCACCGTGGCGGTCGGCTCGCCCGCCTACGCCGCCGCGGAGATCCAGGACGGCGCGGCCAACGTCGGCGAGGTCAACGTCACCAGTGGTGAGACCACCACCAACAGCGGCGAGCTCGCGCTGTGCGACGTGGACCCGGACACCCCGACCCCCAGCAGCGGCACCGTGCCCGCGAAGACCGTCGGCTCCCTCGCCAAGTTCGGCAAGGGCACGACCGAGTGCAAGAAGGTCGGCGACGACAACGTCGTCAAGATGAACGGCACGAAGTTCGAGCTGACCGCGCTGAAGGCCTACGGCTACACGAAGATCACGCGCGTCGGCACCTACTCCGCCGAGTGCACCTCGACGGCGAACGGGACCAGCGGGAAGTTCTCGCTCGGCGGTGTCTCCGGCCTGGAGATCCCGAACCCCATGCCCGCCAACCACATGATCCCGCTCAAGAACAACAAGGGTGAGCTGCTGGCCCGGGTGTTCTTCAACGAGGTCACCAAGTCCGAGGGCGCCATCCGCCTCAACGTGATGCGCGTCGCCTTCCCGCCCGCGGGCGTCACCCCGCTGCGCGGCAGCATCATCGTCGGCAGCGTGGAGTGCCGTCCCAGCTTCTGAGCTGGTCGGCGCGGAACCCCGGTGGGCCCTAGCGGACCACCGGGGTTCCCGTTGTCCGGACCCCGGCATCGGTGAGCGCGGTCATCGCGGTGTCCACAGTGGACTGCGAGACGCCCGCGGTGAGGCCGAGCAGCACGGTGACCGAGAAGCCCTCGCGCGCCGCGTCCAGAGCCGTCGCCCGGACGCAGTGGTCCGTTGCGATGCCGACCACGTCGATCGAGTCCACGTCGCGCTCACGCAGCCAGTCCGCGAGCGTGCGGCCCGACGCGTCGGAGCCCTCGAACCCGGAGTAGGCAGCCGAGTACGCGCCCTTGGAGAAGACGGCCTCCACCCGCGTGATGTCCAGCTCCGGGTGGAACGAGGCGCCCGCCGTGCCCGCGACGCAGTGCACCGGCCAGGAGTCGACGAAGTCCGGCGTCTCGCTGAAGTGCCCGCCTGGGTCGACGTGGTAGTCCCGCGTCGCCGCGATGTGGTCGTAGTCGTTGGCCGCCATGTGCCGCGAGATCGCCTCCGCGACCGCGGCGCCGCCGTTCACCGCGAGCGAACCGCCCTCGCAGAAGTCGTTCTGCACGTCCACAACGATGAGTGCCCTTGCCATCGCCGAACCTCCTGCCGGTGTGCGTTACGCGAAGACCGTCGGGATGACCGGCTCGCCGCCGGAGAGCGCGAGCCCCTCCCACGGCACGCTGACCAGTGCCTGGCGCAGCCGCTGCCTGCCGTCGTCCAGGGTGGGCAGTCCCGGCACCACCTGTCCAGCGCGCACCAGGGGGATCTGCAGCTCGCGGTCGTGATCGTGACGTTCGGGACCGGGGCCGTCCGCGCGGTAGACGACCTCCTCCAGCGCCGTTCCGGTCGCCTTGTAGCGGCGCAGCGCCGCCTTGCGCCCGCCCCTGGACTCCTTGTGGGAGCTGCGTTTGGCCACCGGGCGGCCGTCCACCTCGACCAGCTTGTAGACCATGCCCGCCGTCGGCGCGCCGGAGCCGGTCACCAGCGAGGTGCCCACGCCGTAGGCGTCCACCGGCTCGGCGCGCAGCGCAGCGATCGCGTACTCGTCGAGGTCGCCGGAGACGACGATCTTGGTCTCGCGGGCGCCGAGCGCGTCGAGCTGCTCGCGCGCCTGCCTGGCGAGCACGCCGAGGTCCCCGGAGTCGATCCGGATCGCGCCGAGCTTCGGCCCGGCGACGCGGATGGCCGTCTCGATCCCCCTGCTGATGTCGTAGGTGTCGACCAGAAGTGTGGTCTGGACCCCAAGGGCGTCGATCTGTGCGCGGAAGGCGTCCTCCTCGCTGTCGTGCAGCAGCGTGAACGCGTGCGCGCAGGTGCCCGCCGTCGGGATGCCGTAGCGCCTGCCCGCCTCCAGGTTCGACGTGGACGTGAAACCGGCGAGGTAGGCGCAGCGGGCCGAGGCCACCGCGGCCTCCTCGTGGGTGCGCCGCGAGCCCATCTCGATCAGCCTGCGCCCGTTGGCCGCCGACGACATCCGCGCCGCGACCGACGCGACGGCGCTGTCGTGGTTGAGGATGGACAGCGCCAGCGTCTCCAGCAGCACGCCCTCGCCGAAGGAGGCGCTCACGGTCATCACCGGTGAGCCGGGGAAGTAGAGCTCGCCCTCGGGGTAGCCGACGATGTCGCCGCTGAACCGGTAGTCCGCCAGCCAGTCCAGGGTGGCGCGGTCGACGACGTCGGACGCCTCCAGCTTGGCCAGCTCCTCCTCGCCGAAGCGGAAACCCGCGAGCGAGTCGAGGAACCGCCCGGTGCCGGCGACGACGCCGTAGCGCCTGCCGGTCGGCAGCCGCCGAGCGAACAGCTCGAACACGCACGGCCGGTCCGCTGTGCCGTCGCGCAGGGCGCTGGCCAGCATCGTCAGCTCGTAGTGGTCGGTGAGGAAGGCGGTGCTCGACGACGTCATGAGCAGCAAGCCTACGACCGAGCTTCACGCGGAAGGGGCGAATGTCATTCAATGCACTGATCGTGCCGTTCGCAGCTGTCATGGGAGCGTGACACCATGGATCCCATGTCCACGCCCGTTGATCAGGAGCGGACACAGGTTGAGCCGACCGAGGACGCGGTCGGTGCCCAGGACAGACCGTGGATGACGGTCGTGTGGAACGACCCGGTCAACCTGATGTCCTACGTAACCTATGTGTTCCAGAAACTCTTCGGCTTCAGCAAGGACCACGCGACGAAGCTGATGCTCGATGTGCACAACGAGGGCCGGGCAGTGGTGTCCTCGGGCGCCAAGGAGAAGGTCGAGGCCGACGTGGCGAAGCTGCACGCCGCGGGCCTCTGGGCGACCATGCAGCGGGACTCGTGAACAGCTGGCGCCGCAAGGGTGATCGTCTCGTCGCGGTACTCGCGCAACAGGAGGCCGCGCTCATCCGCGGCATGGTCGACCAGATCCGGGACATGCTGCTCGCCAGGTCCGACGAGGCCCCGCAGGACGAGCTCGCCGCGCTGACCGGCATCCGCACCGGCCCGTCGACCGCGCCGGAGGACCCGATCATGGCGCGGCTGCTGCCCGACTTCCACCGCGCGGGTCTCAACGACCCCGACGGCGAGCTGGACGCCGAGCACGCGAACTCGGCCGCCGCGCTGCGCTCGCTGCACGAGCCGGCGGTGCTGGAGGCGAAGACGGCCGCGAGCACGGTGGTCATGGAGACCTGCCCGATCGACGGCGGTGAGGCGCGGCTCACCAACGAGGAGGCCGAGGCCTGGATCGCGGCGCTGAACGACGTGCGCATCGCGCTGGGCACCGCGCTCGACCTCACCGACGACATGCCGGACGAGCTCGACCCGAGCGACCCCCGCGCCCCGCACTACGGCGTCTACCAGTGGTTGACCTGGGTGCAGGACAGCCTGGTCAACGCGCTGTTCTTCGACGACGATCACGCCTATGGCTGAGCTGCCCGGTCCGCACAACGCCATCACCGATGTCCCCGGCATCCGCGTCGGGCACCACGAGCGCATCGGTGACGGCTGGGCGACCGGCACCACCGTCGTCCTGGCGCCCAACGGGGCGACCCCGGCGGTCGACACGCGCGGCGGAGCGCCGGGCACGCGCGAGACGTCCGCGCTGGAGCCGTCCGCCCTCGTGCAGCGCGTGCACGGCGTGTGCCTGAGCGGGGGGAGCGCCTACGGCCTCGCGGCGGCCGACGGAGTGATGCGCTGGCTCGGCGAGCACGGCATCGGTCTTCAGGTCGGCGCGCGGCCGGACCAGGTCGTTCCCGTCGTTCCGGGCGCCGTCCTGTTCGACCTCCCGTTGTCGGAGTGGGGCAACCGGCCCGACGCCGAGTTCGGCTACTCGGCCTGTGCGGCCGCCTCGGACGGCGCGGTCGCGATGGGCTGCGTCGGCGCCGGCACGGGCGCGACGGCCGGAGCGCTCAAGGGCGGCATCGGCACCGCGAGCGCCGTGGTCACCGGCGGGTGCACCGTGGGCGTGCTGCTGGCGATGAACGCCTGCGGCGAGGCGGTCGACCTCGCGACCGGCCTGCCTTGGGGCGCGTCCTCCGAGCTCGCGGGTGAGTTCGGGATCACCGCGCCGGACACCGCGGAGGTCGACGCGGCCCGCGAACGCCTCAGACCGGACCCGGAGAAGCTCAACACCACGATCGGCGTCGTCGCCACGGACGCGCGGCTGGACAAGGCGGAGTGCCAGCGGCTGGCCATCGCCGCGCACGACGGCCTCGCCCGCGCGGTCCGGCCCGCGCACACCATGTACGACGGCGACACCTTCTTCGTCATGGCGACGGGGGAGCGGGAGCTGCCGACGGGTGACCCGCACCAGTACCGCACCGCCGAGACCAGGCCCCGTGAGCTCGACCGGCTCTGCGCGGCGATCTCCGACGCGGTCACCCGCGCGGTCGTGCACGCGATGCTCACCGCCCGGCCCCTGTCCGGCCGGCCCGCCTACCGCGAGCTGTACCCGTCCGCGCTTCGGGGCGCCCCGAAATAAGAAAGTCACCCGCGTATCAAATCTGGCTCAGGTCTTCGCTATTTGCAGATCAGGCCAATTGACGTCCCCTTCCCGTCGTCGATAGGTTCGCCGGTATTGGGGGTGTTGCGTGAGGTTCGTGGAACGCGCGAAGCCGAGAGTGAAACCGGAGCACGCGCCGCACAGAATCGCCGTTGACCGAATACGCATCGGCGGCTCCGTCCACGGAATCGCCACCGAGGTCGCCGACCCGACCGGCGCGGTCTGGACCCTGCTGGAGAGCCTCGACGGCACCCGGTCGGCGGGGGAGATCGTCGACCACGTCGCGGCGCGGCACCCGGACACCAGGCGCGAGGACATCCGCGGCGTGCTCGGCCAGCTCATCGGCATGGGCTACATCGAGGACACCAGGGCCACCGAGCCGGACGACCTGACGGCGCGGGAGAAACAGCGCTACGCCCGCAGCGCCCAGTTCTACCGCTGGGTGGACCTCACGCCCCGGCCCAGCCGCTGGGAGACCCAGCTCAAGCTCCGTGACGCCAGTGTCGCGATCGTCGGCCTCGGCGGGACCGGTGGGGCCGTGGCGCTGTCCCTCGCCGCGAGCGGCGTCGGGCACCTGCACTGCGTCGACGGCGCCGAGGTCGAGCTGTCCGACCTCAGCCACCAGATCATCTACACCGAGAACGACATCGGCCGTCCCAAGGCCGAAGCCGCCGCCGCCCGGCTGCGCGAGCTCAACTCCGACATCAGCGTCACCGTGCGGCGCGAGCACGTCTCCGGCACCGCCGACCTCCTCGCGCTGGTGCGGCGCCACGACGTCCTGTTGCTGGCCGCGAGAGCTCCCGGTGAGATCCGCGAATGGGCCAACCGCGCGTGCCTGGAAACCGGAACGCCCTGGGTGGACAGCGGCTATCACGGCCCCCGGGCGGCGGTCGCCGTTTATGTGCCGGGTCTCGGCGCCTGCTACGAATGCCTGCGGATGGCGGAGTCCGGCAGGATTCCGGAAGTCGCCAGTAATGCCGCCAGCGCCCCGTCCGCCGGTATAGCGGGATTCCTCGCCGCTTATGCGGTCATTTCACTCATAACCGGAATAACGCCGGTCCGGCCGGGTCAGGTCAACGGCGTGAACCTCGTCGCACCCGAGGACCACTACCTCGTGGAGGGGCCCATGCGGATCGACTGCCCGGCCTGTGGGGTGAAGCCACTCCCCTGACCGGTTCGCAGCGCCGCCCGCTCCCGCCATACTGGCCCGATGAACGACGCGAGCTGGCGCGTCCTGGTCTGGGACGACGACGTCAACACCACCCACGTCGTGCAGTACGTGCTGTATCGCGTGTGCGGCATGACCCTCATCGACGCCGCCCGCACGATGATCACGATCCACCAGCAGGGCTACGCCGAGGTGGCCCGTTTCCCCGAACGCGCCGATGCCGAGCGGCTGGTGTCCGGCCTGATGGTGTGCGGCCTGCGCGGCGGCCTGGCCAGAGCCGAGGTGGCCCCCGTTGGCTGACCGGGTGAACGACCCCGCGAGCAGAACGTCCGGTGGTTCGTCGGTGGGCTTCGAGGACGTTCCGGCCCACACCGCCCGCGAAGGCGACCACATCCTGCTGCGGCTCACCCCGACCGCGGCGGCCACGGTGCGGATGGTCTTACGCCAGCTGCTGGACGTGCTGGAGTCGGGCAAGGCGCCCGAGGCCGGGCGCGGGCCGTTCGGCAGGCGCGTCCAGCTCACCCAGAACATCCTGCTGCGCCGGATGTTCCCCGCGATCAGCGCGGACCCGGCGATCTCCGCGGACTTCCGGGCCCGGCAGGAGCCGGGCGTGCGCGCGGAGGTCCTGGTCGCCACCCGCAGGGTGCTCGGCGGCTGGACCGGCGTCGCGGAGGTGCGGCTGGACGCCGCCGAGTTCGACGACTGGATGGTCGTGCTCGGCGCGGCCCGGTTCCTCTTCTCCCCGCGCAAGGGCACCCGGCTCATGCACCGCACGGTCGGCGGCCACGACGCCGCGGCCACCCTGGTGATGCTCCAGGACCTGATGGAGGTCCTGGTGCACGCCGCCTGCCCCGACCTGGCCGACCAGTTGGAGGCCGCCGTGGCGTGGGGGTACGGCGAACCGGCGACCGCCCCTCGGGACTGACGCCGCGGGGACGTCGCTGACCAGCGGCCCGCTCGCTCACATGCTGGGACGCCCCTTCCGGTGCCCCGTAGGATGGCGGCGTGCTGGTGATCCGACGTGACCTCGTGGACGCGATGGTCGCGCACGCCCGCAGGGACCACCCCGACGAGGCGTGCGGCGTCCTCGCCGGCCCCGCGGGCTCCGACCGGCCGGAGCGGTTCGTCCCGATGACCAACGCGGCGCGCTCACCCACCTTCTACCAGTTCGACTCGATGGAGCAGCTGCGCCTGCACCGCGAGCTGGAGGCCAACGACGAGGTGCCGGTGGTCATCTACCACTCGCACACCGCGACCGAGGCCTACCCGTCGCGCACCGACGTGAACATCGCCGCCGAGCCCGACGCGCACTACGTGCTCGTCTCCACCCGCGATCCCGAGGTGCACGAGCTGCGCTCGTACCGGATCGTCGACGGCGTGGTGACCGAGGAGCCCGTGGAGATCGTCGAGTCCGAGCCCGTCGACCCGGCCATCGAGCGCTTCATGCTCTCCAACACGGGTCCCGACGACGTTCCCGACTGCCGCTGACTTCCGCGTCCCCCGGGAATGTCCGGGCTCGCGCGCGGGTTCGCCGAGTTGAAGTCCGTTCGCTGACTGGAGGAATCCCATGGCCGTCACCGTTTCCGTCCCCACCATCCTGCGCACGCACACCGGTGGCGAGAAGACGGTCGAGGCGTCCGGCGTCACCCTCGCCGAGATCATCGACGACCTGGAGAGCCGCCACGGCGGCCTGAAGACCCGTCTGGTCAAGGACGGCTCGTTGCACCGCTTCATCAACGTCTACGTCAACGACGAGGACGTGCGCTTCGCCGGTGGGCTGGAGGCCGCGGTCAAGGACGGCGACAACGTCACCATCCTGCCCGCCGTCGCCGGCGGCTCCCGCTAAGCGGATGGCCAGGTACGACTCGCTGCTCGACGCGCTCGGCGACACCCCGCTGATCGGTCTGCCGCGGTTGTCGCAGGCAGAGAACGTGCGCCTGTGGGCGAAGCTGGAGGACCGCAACCCGACCGGCTCGATCAAGGACCGGCCCGCGCTGGCCATGATCGAGGCGGCGGAGCGGGACGGCAGGCTGCGCCCCGGGTGCACGATCCTGGAGCCCACCTCGGGCAACACCGGCATCGCGCTGGCCATGGCGGCCAAGCTCAAGGGCTACGCGCTGGTCTGCGTGATGCCGGAGAACACCTCGGTGGAGCGGCGCCAGCTGCTGCTGGCCTACGGCGCCCGGATCATCACCTCGCCCGCGGCGGGCGGCTCGAACCAGGCGGTGGCCACCGCGAAGAAGATCTCCGCGGAGAACCCGGACTGGGTCATGCTCTACCAGTACGGCAACCCCGCGAACGCGGAGGCGCACTACCGGGGTACGGGACCGGAGCTGCTGCGCGACCTGCCGACGCTGACCCACTTCGTCGGCGGCCTCGGCACCACCGGCACGCTGGTCGGCGTCGGCCGCTACCTCCGTCAGCACAAGAAGGACGTCCAGATCGTCGCGGCCGAACCCCGCTACGGCGAGCTGGTCTACGGCCTGCGCAACCTGGACGAGGGCTTCGTCCCGGAGCTCTACGACCCGGAGGTCCTCACCGGGCGGTTCTCGGTCGGCTCACTCGACGCACTCCGCCGCACCCGGCAGCTGCTTGAGCTCGAAGGCATCTTCGCGGGCATCTCCACGGGAGCGGTGCTGCACGCGGCCCTCGCGGTCGCGGAGAAGGCGGCCGGAGCCGGGGAGAGCGCGGACATCGCCTTCATCGTGGCGGACGCGGGCTGGAAGTACCTCTCCACCGGCGCCTACTCCGGCACCCTCGAAGAGGCCGCGGCCCGCATCGACGGCCACCTCTGGGCCTGACGGTCAGCCGGTGAAGATGGGGGTGGGAGTCCCCTGCGCGATGTCGGGGAAGACGAAGAGCGAGCCAGCGAGCGGTTGGGTGGCCAGCGTCTCCTCGGGGAGGTCGGTGCGGGCCGACGTCACGTAGAGGTCCGTGAAACCGTTGCCACCAAAGCAACACGCCGTGGGGCGGGACACCGGCAGCTGCAGCTCCCGGTCCAGTCGGCCGTCCGGGGTGTAGCGGCGGACCGCCGCGCCGTCCCACAGCGCGACCCACACGCAGCCGTCCACGTCCACGCAGATCCCGTCGGGACTGCCCTCGCCGGTGACCTCGCAGAGGGGGCGGCGGTTGGCCACGTCGCCCGACTCGCGGTCGTAGTCGAAGACGTCGACGCGGCGCGTCGGGGTGTCGACGTAGTACATCAGCGAGCTGTCCGGGCTCCAGGCGATGCCGTTGCTCACCGTCACGTCGTCGAGCACGACCTTGGCCGCGCCGTCGGGCTCCACCCGCGCGAGCCAGCCGCCGCCGGGAGCGGTGTCGTAGCGCATGGTGCCCGCCCACAGCCGCCCCGCCGGGTCGATCGCGGCGTCGTTGCCGCGCACTCCGTCGCGGGCCCAGTAGACCAGCCATCGTTTGCTGTCGTCCCTGTCCCACAACGCGATCCCGTCGCGGAGGTTGAGCACCAGCCCGCCGCGCGTGCGGGGCTTGGCCGCGCCGACGTGTTGCGGCAGCACCGACGAGTCGTCCGAACCGCGGTCCGGGTGGTAGCGGTGGACCTCGCTGCGCAGCACGTCCACCCAGAGCAGCGTGCCCGTGGTGATGTCCCAGGTCGGCCCTTCGCCCAGCTCGGCCTCGGCTTTCAGCGCCACCTCACTGATCACCAGATGACCCTAGTCCCTGAGACGTGAATCCGGGTCACCCCTGATGTGCCGATCCTGCTACAGACCTAGCGTTTGCCCCATGTTCGCGTCAGCCACAGCTCAGCAGTCCAGCCCGCAGGGCACCATGATGTCCGAGCGGTCCGCGGGCCGGATCATGCTCGGGGTTGCCGCGGTCCTGTTCGCCGTGACGGTGCTCCAGTCGCTGCTCGCGCCGCTGGTCTACTTCCCCGGCATCTCCCAGGGCAGCGTCCTCGGCTTCTTCGCGGTGCTGTGGGCGCCGCTGGTCAACAACGGCCTCGGCTCGCTGCTGGTGGCGCTCGTGTGGACCGTGCCCATCGGCTACCTCGCGCTGCGGCACCTCGGCGCACGGCACGTCGCCGTGATCGCCGCCGTGAGCTGGGTGGTCGGCGGCCTGGCGCTGTGGATGAACGCGCCGCACTCCAGCTACTCCGGTTCGTACATCGTGGTCGCGGGTCTGCTCGGCGTGCTCATCGCCCGGCGCTGCTTCGGCGCCGACAAGGACGGTGACACCACGGCAACGTGGCTGTTCCTGCTCTTCGCCGTGACCCTGTTCTTCCGGACCAGCGCCTCGCTGTCCGGCTTCGCCGCGCACCTCATCGCCGCTGGTGCCGCGGTCGGCGCGTCGTGGCTGATCACCGGCGGGGGAATCAGGGTTCGACCCTGATGCCACCCCTGCCTGGCTGACGTAGCCTCGGCAGGGTGCAGCCCACTCCCGGAACGACTCCGACGCCCCGTCCAGGCGCGCGTGTGTTGCCCGCTCAACCGAAGCAGGCGGCCATCGTCATCGCGGGGTTCGTCGCTGCCCTCTACCTCATCGAGCTGATCGACGTGATCACCGGCGGCGCGCTCGACGCCGGTGGCATCACCCCGCGCGAGCTCTCCGGGCTCACCGGCATCCTGTGGGCGCCCGCGCTGCACTTCGGCTGGGAGCACCTCGCCGCCAACACGATTCCCGTGCTGGTGCTGGGATTCCTCACGATGGCGGGCGGGATCGGCCAGTTCGTCGCGGTCACCGCGACCATCTGGGTGGTCGGCGGCGTCGGCGTCTGGCTGGTCGCCCCCGAGGGCACCATCCACGCCGGGGCGTCGATCCTGATCTTCGGGTGGCTGACCTTCCTGCTGCTGCGCGGGTTCCTCACCCGGCGCTTCCTGCAGATCGCGCTCGCGGTCGTGCTGTTCTTCCTCTACGGCAGCGCCCTGTGGGGGATCCTGCCGGGCCAGCCGGGGATCTCCTGGCAGGGCCACCTCTTCGGCGCCGTCGGCGGCGTGCTCGCCGCGTGGCTGGTCGCCAAGTCGGGCAGGCAACCCAGGGCCACCCCGGAGCTGCCCGGTAGCCTCGGGATGTGACCAGCGCGCCGATCGGGATCTTCGACTCCGGGGTCGGCGGGCTGACCGTCGCCCGCGCCATCCTCGACCAGCTCCCCGCCGAGCGGCTGCGCTACGTCGGCGACACCGCGCACTCCCCGTACGGACCGCTGCCCATCGCGAAGGTCAGGGAGCACGCGCTCGGCGTCGCCGACCGGCTCGTGGCCAGCGGGGTCAAGGCCCTTGTCATAGCGTGCAATTCCGCGTCCGCGGCGTGCCTGCGCGACGCGCGCGAGCGCTACGAGGTCCCGGTCGTCGAGGTCGTGCTCCCCGCGGTGCGCCGCGCCGTCGCGGCCACGCGCAGCGGTCGCATCGGCGTGATCGGCACCCGCGCCACCGTGACCTCGCGCGCCTACGAGGACGCCTTCGCCGCGGCCCCCGACGTGCGGATCACCAGCGTCGCCTGCCCGCGCTTCGCGGACTTCGTCGAGCGCGGGGTGACCTCCGGCAGGCAGATCCTCGGGCTGGCACAGAGCTACCTGGAACCGTTGCAGCGCGCCGAAGTCGACACCGTCGTGCTCGGGTGCACGCACTACCCGATGCTCACCGGTGTGCTCCAGCTCGTGATGGGCGACTCGGTCACGCTGGTCTCCAGCGCCGAGGAGACGGCCAAGGACGTCGTGCGCGTGCTGACCACCCACGACCTGCTGGCCGAGCCGGGCGAGCAGCCTCCGCACCACGAGTTCATCGCGACCGGCCCGCCGCAACCCTTCACCAAGCTGGCGCACCGCTTCCTCGGGCCGGTGCTCGGCACCGTGACCGGCTCGGGTGACGGACTGCTACCGGTGTCCGGAGCCGGTTGACCGGAACGACGGCTGGGCGAGCGCGCTCAGCCGTGCCACCCTCGACGGGTGCTGCTGACCATCCTCGGCTGCTCCGGCAGCCTTCCCGGCCCCAACGCCCCCGCCTCGGGCTACCTCGTTGAGGCGGACGGGTTCCGGTTGCTCATCGACCTGGGCAACGGAGCGCTCGGCGCCCTCCAGTCGCGGTGCGACCCGTTCTCGGTGGACGCGGTCATGCTTTCACATTTGCACCCGGACCACTGCGCGGACTTCTCGGCGCTGACGGTGCTTCGCCGCTACCACCCCGCGCCGCCGTACGACCCCAGGGAGGAGCGGCTGCCCGTGTTCGCTCCGGAGGAGGCGCCGACCCGCCTGGCGGCCGCGTACGCGCCGAGCGAGCGGGAACGCGCGGAGACCGACCTGTCCGACGTCTTCGAGTTCCACGCCCTCGCGGAGGAGACCGTCCACATTGGACCGTTCGAGGTGACCGCCGCGCGCGTCGCGCACCCGTGCACCGCGTTCGGTTTCCGCGTCTCCCACGACGGCCAGAACCTCGTCTACACCGGGGACAGCGGGCCGTGCGAAGCGTTGGCGCGCTTGGCAGAAGGCGCCAACCTGCTGCTGTCCGAGGCGTCATGGCCGCACAGCCCCGCCAACCCCGTCGACGTGCACATGTCCGGCAGGGACGCCGGTGAGCTGGCCAGGACCGCGGGAGTCCGCCAGCTGCTGCTCACCCACGTGCCGCCGTGGACCGACCGGAGAGCGATGCTCAGCGAGGCCCGCGCGGTGTTCGCCGGGCCGATCCAGCTCGCCGAGCAGGGCGTGACCTATCCGATCGGTCCACAGCACGGCTCAGGAGTTGTTCGTCGGCACGCGGCCCTCCCACACCGCCGATGAGCCGGTGTGCCCGGTGCGCACCACCTGCACGGCGGTGCCGACCGCGAGCGCGACGGTGAGAACGGCCGCCCCGACGCCAACCAGTCGCCAGACGCGGGCACGGGAGTCGGTGGGATCCGGCTCCCGGTCCGTCGCCCGGCCCGCAAGGACCAGCACGAGCACGGCGACGCCGAAGGCGATCGCGAGCGGCAGCAGCACCGAAGCCAGCCCGGAGTGCTCCTGCACGAGCGGGTTCGCTCCACCCGTGGCCATGTTCAGCTGGTCGCCGCTGAACATCGCGACGGGCACCGCGGCGACGCCGAGCACGGTCAGCGCGAGCACCGGCCAGCCGAAGCGGCGGCGCCATGCCGGGCGCAGCGCGATCATGGTCGCGGTCACAGCGGCGAGGGGGAGCAGCACCACGACGGCGTGCACGACGAGCGGGTGCAGTGGAAGGCCGTCGACGGTGGTCAGATCCTGTGCGAGCACCATGCCCGTATTCAACGTGCCCGGGCTCGCGGTGGTTCAACGACAAGCCGGATCGGCGGTCACTCTAAGCTGTCCGGGTGGCACGTACCGACGGCAGAAGCGATGAGGCCCTCCGGGCGATCCGGATCACCCGAGGTTTCCAGGAGTGGCCAGCGGGCTCGGTCCTGGTGGAGTTCGGCAAGACCAAGGTGCTCTGCGCGGCCAGCGTCCAGGACGGCGTTCCCCGCTGGCGCGCGGGGTCCGGCAAGGGCTGGGTGACCGCCGAGTACGCGATGCTTCCCTCGGCGACGCACACCCGCGGCGACCGCGAGTCGATCAAGGGACGCGTCGGCGGGCGCACGCACGAGATCAGCAGGCTGATCGGCCGCTCGTTGCGCGCCTGCATCGACCTGTCGGCGCTCGGTGAGAACACCATCAACATCGACTGCGACGTGATCCAGGCCGACGGCGGCACCAGGACCGCGGCGATCACCGGCGCCTACGTCGCGCTCGCCGACGCGATCACCTGGCTGGGCGCGGCGGGCAAGCTCGCCGACCCCAAGCCGCTGTCCTGCTCGATCGCGGCGGTCAGCGTGGGCGTGGTGGACGGGCGCGTGCGCCTGGACCTGCCCTACGAGGAGGACTCGCGGGCCGAGGTCGACATGAACGTCGTGGCGACCGACGCGGGCACCCTGGTCGAGGTGCAGGGCACCGGCGAGGGCGCCACCTTCGCGCGCTCCACTCTGGACCGCATGCTCGACGTGGCGCTCGCGGGCTGCGCGCAGCTCTCCCGGCTGCAGGCCGAGGTGCTGGCCGAGCCGTACCCCGGCGAGCTGCCCTCCGGGGCGAAGGCGTGACCCGGGTCCTGCTCGCCTCGCGCAACGCGAAGAAGCTCGGCGAGCTCCGCCGCATCCTTGAGGCCGAGAACGTGCGCGGCGTCGAGATCATCGGGCTCGACGAGGTCCCGCCGTTCGAAGAGGCGCCGGAGACCGGCGCGACCTTCGAGGAGAACGCGCTGGCCAAGGCCAGGGACGCGGTGGCGGCGACCGGTCTGCCCACCATCGCCGACGACTCCGGCATCGCCGTCGACGCCCTCAACGGCATGCCCGGCGTGCTCTCCGCGCGGTGGGCGGGCGGCCACGGCGACGACGCCGCCAACACCGCCCTGGTGCTGGCGCAGCTCTCCGACACCCCCGACGAGCGGCGCGGCGGCGGCTTCGTGTGCGCGGCGGCGCTGGTGCTGCCGACCGGCGAGGAGCACGTCGTGCGCGGCGAGTGGCGCGGCGTCCTGGCGCGCAAGCCCAGTGGCACCAACGGTTTCGGCTACGACCCGATCTTCGTCCCCGCGGGCGGGGACCGGACCTCCGCCGAGATGGACCCCGCGGAGAAGGACGCGGCGTCGCACCGGGGCCTCGCGATGCGGGCCCTGCTGCCGCACCTGCGCGAGCTAGCCGGGCAGTAGCGGCCGCAGGACCCGGGTGGCTTCGGTGACCATCCGGGACCCGGAGGCCCACTGCGCGCCGCCCGGAGTCCGGGACAGCACCGCGACGACGTAGCGGTCGTTGTCGCCGATCACGCCGCTGGTGTGCAGCTCCATGGCACCGCCACCGGCGGACCAGCCCTGCTTGATCGCCCGGGGCAGGCCGTCGAAGGCCTGGGGGATGCCGAAGTCCTGGCGGAACCCGTCCGCCGCGACATCGGGGGCGGACCGCAGCGCCTCCATGATCGCGTTCCTGGCGTCGTCGGGCATCGTGCCGAGGATGTAGTTGTAGATCTTCACGACGTCGCGCGGGGAGATCAGCGTGTCGCCCCAGCGGCCCTCGCGCGCGGGCGGCTGCGATGCCAGCCCGAGCCTGGCCGTCACCCTGCGCACGATCTGGGTGCCGCCGTTGGCCGTCCACAGCTCGCTGGCGACCCTGTCGTCGCTGAGCGAGAGCATCCGCGCGAGCCTGGCGCTGTCGGGCGTCTGGGTGCCCCGGTCGAGCGCGTCGATCGCGATCATCAGCTTGACCAGTGACGCGGACCGGAACCCTCGGTCGGCGTCCTCCTCGAACACCGGCGCGCCGATCTCCCGGTCGAACACGATCACCGACACGGTCGATGAGCCGGCCGCCTCGCGCAGCGACTTCTGCATCGCGAGGTAGCCGGGCCCGTGGTTGGCTCGCGAGGAGACGCGGGGCTCTGGTTTCGGGTCTGGCCGAGGTGTCCGCTCGGCCTGGCTCTCCGCCCCCGGCGGGGCGGGCAGGACCTCGACGAAGGCGTCGTCGGTCCTACTGGCCCCGCTCGCCGCGCTGAGCAGGGCCGCACATGTCAGCAACACGGCGGTGACCGCCGCGCTGACCAGGACAACCATGGGTCTCACGACCGGTGGTACGCGGGCCGTTCACCCGAAAGTTGTGGGAGAGCCCCGGCAACTTCCCGCCCGGTCGTGCCGTACGGAAGCCCTGGTCAGCCAGGTTGCATCGGGTCGGTCAGACGCCGATCTCGCGGCGCAGCTTGGCCACGTGGCCGGTGGCGCGGACGTTGTACATGGCCTTGCTGATGACGCCCTCCGGGTCGACGACGAAGGTCGAGCGGATCACGCCGGTGACCGTCTTGCCGTACATCTGCTTCTCGCCGTAGGCGCCCCACTCGGTGAGCACGGCCTTGTCCACATCGGACAGCAGCGGGAAGGTCAGCCCCTCGGCGTCGCGGAACTTGGCCAGCTTCGCCGGCTTGTCGGGGGAGACGCCGAGCACCACGAAGTCGGCGTCGTTGAGCTCGGCGAGGCTGTCGCGGAAGTCGCACGCCTGCTTCGTGCAGCCGGGGGTGCTGGCCGCAGGGTAGAAGTAGACGACCACGTGCTTGCCGCGGAACTCGGCAAGCGACACCGGCTTCTCGTCGGCGTCGGGGAGGGTGAACTCCGGCGCGGGATCGCCGGGGGCCAGGCGCTTCTGCTCGCTCATGGTGGAGACGCTAGAGGGTGCCCCCGACATCGGCTCAGGTGGTCAGCAGCCCGAGCCCGAGCGTGACGACGCCAACGGCCAGCGACAGCGCCCCGAGCCACACGAGGGCGAAGAGCCTGTTCGGCCGGGTGACCTCGCCCCGCCCCATCGAGGAGGCGAAGAACCCCGCGGACATCAGGATGGCGGCCAGCGGGACCCCGACCCGGGCGGCGTAGCCGAGCACGCCGTCCAACGAGGTCGCGTCGGCCAGCACGAGGCAGACCAGGCCCAGCGTGACGAGCACTCCGGCGTGCGCGTGCCCGGCCCTGGCGAAGTCCTTCTGGAACCGCGTCATCGGCACGGCGCCGCGCGCGATCCTGGTGAGGAACCAGCCGCCGACCTCGATGGTCACGATCGACAGCAGGACGGCACCCGCGATCACCTGAGACTGCGGGCTCAACTGGAGGCTGTGCATGGCGGTCTCCGTGGTCGGCGCTACGTTTGAGAACGCTGTTATAAAACACCGTTACGGATGGTTTTGTCAAGCGCGGGAATGCGCCCGGCGCGTGCGGGTTGAACCGGTCATGACGGAGTGGACGCCACTGCGGGCGGTGGAGGGCCAGGCCATGATCGGCGGCGAAGGCCGCTACCGCGTGCGCGGGCGGAGCGAGCACGGAGTGCTGCTGGAGATCACCTATCCGGCGGGGGTGGCCAGTCCGGTCCACGTCCACGACCACGACAGTCACGTGTACCTGATGCGCGGCCATGTCGTCGGCACGCTCGACGGAGAGCCGGTGGAGCTGCGCGCGGGTGAAGTGGTGGTGCACCCGCGCGGAGTGCCGCACTCGGTGGAGGCGGTCGCGGAGAGCACCTGGCTGGAGTTCAAGTCCCCGCCCACGATCCCGTTGGCGTAGCGGGAACGCGGTGATGTGAACGCGGTGATGTGACTGAAGAAGTCGCCGCATTCGGGAGAACCGCGGTGGTTCGGCCCGGCGTCAGCGGGGCTGGTGGGCGGCGAGCTGCATGAGGAACTCGGCGTTGGTCGGCGTCTTGCGCAGGCCGTCGAGCAGCTGGTCGATCCCGTTGTGCTCGCGGGAGCTCAGCGCCCTGCGCAGCGTTCGGGTCACCACGCGCTCCTCGGGGGTGAGCAGCAGGTCGTCACGGCGGGTGCTGGACTGTTCGACGTCGACCGCCGGGAAGACACGCCTGCCCGCGGTCCTGCGGTCCAGCTTCAGCTCGGCGTTGCCGGTGCCCTTGAACTCCTCGTAGGTCACGCCGTCGCCGACGGAGCCGGTCTCGACGAGCGCGGTCGCGAAGATCGTGAGCGAGCCGCCGTTCTCGATGTTCCTCGCGGCGCCGAGGAACCGCTTCGGCGGGTGCAGCGCGCTGACGTCGACGCCGCCGCTGAGGATGCGGCCGGATCCGGGGGCGGCGAGGTTGTACGCGCGGGCGAGCCTCGTCAGCGAGTCCAGCAGCACGACGACGTCGCGGCCGGTCTCCACCAGGCGCTTCGCGCGTTCGATGGCCAGCTCCGCCACGGTGATGTGCTCCGACGGCGGGCGGTCGAAGGTGGCGGCGATGACCTCGCCGGGCATGGAGCGCTGGATGTCGGTGACCTCCTCGGGGCGCTCGCCGACGAGGACGGCCATCAGGTGGCACTCCGGGTGGTTCTTGCTGATCCCGTGCGCGATGTCTTGCAGCACAGTGGTTTTGCCCGCCTTCGGCGGCGCGACGATCAGCGCGCGCTGGCCCTTGCCGACCGGCATGACGAGGTCGATGACCCGGGCGGTGAGCCGGTGCGGTTCGGTCTCCAGGCGCAGTCGCTCGTCCGGGAACAGCGGGGTGAGGTCGGTGAACCGCGCGCGGTCGCGGGCGTTCTCCGGGCTCCGGCCGTTGACACTGTCCACTTCGGACAGTGCGGCGCGCCTGTTCCCCTGCTGTGCGAGGAGTGTTCCGGTGAGCGTGTCGCCGCGGCGCAGCTCGTGCTTGCGGACGAGCGACATGGGGACGGCGAGGCGCTCCCCGTCCGAGGTGTGCAGTGACGCGGAGTTTCCTTGTACGTCAAGGATTCCGGTGATGGTGTTCATGGTGGTCCTTCCGGACAGCGTTGATCGCGGCCGGAGGCGGTCGGCTGCGCACGGCAGAACGCGACGGGACTTCGGCCTTCTGGGGAAGCGACTCCGGATCGACACGTGCCTTCACGTGGAGTGGGGAGTCATCAGATCTCTTGGGGGAGCGGGTGAATCCGCTGGCATCCGGCAAGAGCAGACGCTGTCACGGTACCTCGCCGTCAGGACGCTGGCAAGCGCCAGTGGTCCGGGCCTCGACGAAGCGCCCCGGAGGAGGGGGCCTGGAACGGGCAACGCCCCCCACCGTGCCGGTGGGGGGCGTTGCCGAGACGTCCACAGTGGAGGGACTAGGTCGGGGGCGGGAGCGGTTGCCCGCCTCGGGCGGTGAGCAGGCGGCGGAGGGTCTCGGTCTCCTTGCCCTGGGACAGCAGCATGCTCTGCGCCAGGTTCTTCACCTGGGGGTTGGTCGCGTACTTCGCCGCGTACTCCATCATCTGCACGCCGCCCTGGTGGTGGCGCAGCATCAGCTGGAGGAACATCACGTCCAGCTCGCGGCCGGAGAGGGAGCGCAGGCGCTGCCACTCCTGCTGGGTGTACATGCCCGGCATCGTGACCACGCCCGGGTCGTTGGGGTTGGTCGCCCCGTGGCCGTGCGCCGCCGCCTCGGGGCCGGTCATCCACGTCATGTACTTGCCGGAGGTCGGCAGCTCGGGCTTGTCCCACAGGCCGAGCCAGCCCTCCATGCGGCCGACCTGGCCCAGCTGGCTGGTCTCGATGTCGAAGGCGATCTGGCGGACGGCGTTGTCCGTGCTGTGGTCGCGCGCCCAGCCCGCCATCTGCACCGCCTGGCGGTGGTGCACGCTCATGTCCTGGGCGAAGCCCACGTCGACCGAGTTGCTCGCCGGGACGCCCTGGCCGCCGGGCAGGCCGAGCAGCAGGCCCGCCGCCGCGCCCAGCAACAGGATGGCCACCACCGCCACCGTGGCGACCAGCACGCGCATGCCGGTCGAGGTCCGCTGGCTCTGTTCGTCCCGGTCCCCGCCGATCTCGTCGGCGGGGTCGGGCGCCGTCTCGTCAGCCACCGGTGCCGGGCTGCGGCTGGGGCTGACCCGGCTGACCACCGGGCTGGCCCGGCTGCGTGCCACCCGGCTGGCCGGGCTGCTCCGGCTGCGCGGGCGGCTCGTAGTTCATCGGCTTGGCGTCAGGGCCGGGCGGGGTCGCGTCGAACGGCGGCGGGTTGTCCGGGTCGAACGCGCCGGGGCCGAGCGCGTCGCAGGAGGCGTTCAGCTCCGGGTAGGTGTACTGGTTGCGGCGCAGCGCGTGGATGAACTGGTCGATGCGCGGGTCGTCCGCGCTGTCGACCTTCAGCTGGCGGCCCCACGACTGCAGCGAGATCGGGCGGTCCAGCGTCGGGTACGGCGACATCATGATGAACTGCTGGTTGACGACCTTCTTCTTCAGCGCCTCCAGCGCCGCGCCCTGGACCTTGTCCGGGTGGTAGGCGATCCACACCGCGCCGTGCTCCAGCGAGTGGACCATGTTCTCCGTGCGCACCGGGTTCGGGTAGACGTTGCCCATGCAGGCCGCCCAGTAGCCGTCGTGCGGGCCGCCGAAGGCCGGGGACTGGTCGTAGGCGACCCGGTCGGCGGGGGAGACGTGGCTCTGCGGCTTGTAGTCCTTGGTGACGACGCCCTCGATCTGCTTCGAGGGGTCCTGGTTGGACTGGGACGGGGTGAACGGCGCGAGCGCGTCCAGCTTGGACTGCTTGTCCGCGTACTGGAAGTAGGCGAAGCCGAAGACGCCGCCCGCGAACAGGACGACGACCACGATCGCGGCCACCAAGCCCCAGGGCTTGGGCTTCTTGATCGCCGCTGAAGCCCGTGCGCTGGCGGACCGCCGTGCCTGTTTGCTGTTCTTGCCGCTGGCCATGCCCGTCGGTCCTCGTCTCGTGAACGCCTGTCGCGACCCTCTGCCGCGCGTCAGTGTAAGGACGCCGCGTCAAGTCGTGGTCAGCCCAATGGAGGATTCGTCGCCCAGGGCGCGGGAGCGGGGGGAAGGGTGTTCGCTGCTCCGTCCGGGTATCCCTAGACTTTGTCGGGTGACCCCCGCTGCCCTCGCCGAACTGGTCCGATCCGTTGCCGTCGACGTCCTGACCGCCCGCGGTCTGGACACCGCCGTCCTGCCGGGTCAGGTGACCGTCGAGCGACCGCGCAACCCCGACCACGGCGACTACGCCACCAACCTGGTCATGCAGATCGCCAAGAAACTCGGGGTCAACCCGCGGGAGCTGGCCGGGGAGCTCGCCACCGCCCTCGGCGCCCAGGACGCCGTCGAGACCGCCGAGGTCGCCGGGCCGGGCTTCGTGAACCTGCGGCTCGCCGCCGACGCCACCGCGGGGCTGGTGCGGGCCGTGCTGACCGCCGGTGACGACTACGGCAAGGGCGAGGCGCTGGCCGGCCGCAGGATCAACCTGGAGTTCGTCTCCGCCAACCCGACCGGCCCGATCCACCTCGGCGGCACCCGCTGGGCGGCCGTCGGCGACGCGCTCGGCCGGGTGCTCAGCGCCCAGGGCGCCGACGTCACGCGCGAGTACTACTTCAACGACGCAGGGGCGCAGATCGACCGCTTCGTGAAGTCGCTGGTCGCGGCTGCCAAGGGCGAGCAGGCGCCGGAGGACGGCTACGGCGGCGAGTACATCGGCGAGATCGCAGGCCAGGTCGTCGCGGCCGAGCCGGGCGCGCTGGAGCTGCCGGAGGCCGAGCGCGACGAGACCTTCCGCCGGGTCGGCGTCAACCTGATGTTCGAGCAGATCAAGAAGAGCCTGCACGAGTTCGGCACCGACTTCGACGTCTACTTCCACGAGAACTCGCTGCACCTTTCCGGCGCGGTGGAGAAGGTCACCGAGTCGCTGAAGGCATCCGGCAGCCTCTACGAGAAGGACGGCGCCTGGTGGCTGCGGTCCTCCGACTACGGCGACGACAAGGACCGCGTCGTCATCAAGAGCGACGGCAACACCGCCTACATCGCCGGTGACATCGCCTACTTCCAGGACAAGCGCGCCCGCGGCTTCGACCTGTGCATCTACATGCTCGGCGCGGACCACCACGGCTACATCGCCCGCCTGAAGGCGGCCGCGGCGGCGACCGGTGACGACCCGGCCGCCGTCGAGGTGCTGATCGGCCAGCTCGTCAGCCTGGTCCGCGACGGTAAACCGGTGCGGATGAGCAAACGCGCGGGCACCGTGGTGACCATGGACGACGTCGTCGACGCGATCGGGGTCGACGCCACCCGCTACGCCATGATCCGGGCGTCCGTGGACTCCACGCTCGACATCGACCTGGACACCTGGAGCAAGCGCACCAGCGACAACCCGGTCTTCTACGTGCAGTACGCGCACGCCAGGCTGGCCTCGCTCGGCCGCTCGGCCGCCGACCTCGGTGTCGAGGTGGGCGACGTCGCCGACGCGGACCTCTCGCTGCTCACGCACGAGCGCGAGGGTGACCTGATCCGCACGCTCGGTGAGTTCCCGCGCGTGCTGTCCTCGGCCGCCGACCTGCGCGAGCCGCACCGCGTCGCCCGCTACCTGGAGGAGCTGGCCGCGGCGTACCACAAGTTCTACGACACCTGCCGGGTCCTGCCGCGCGGTGATGAGGAGATCAGCCCGGTGACCGTGCCCCGCCTGCACCTGTGCGCGGCGGCCCGCCAGGTGCTGGCCAACGGACTTGCCCTGCTGGGCGTGAGCGCACCGGAGCGAATGTGAGAGCCCATCCCGCCGGTCCCCGGCACGCCGATGTCATCGTCCCGGCCAACACCGCGGGACCTCGTCCGATCTCCTTCCCGGAGCAGGACGAGCTGCACGCCAACGTCTGGCCGCGCAACGCCAGGCGCACCCGTCAGGGCGCCGTCGAGCTCGCGGGCGTGGACGTCCGCGACCTCGCCGAGCAGTACGGCACGCCGCTGTTCGTGATGGACGAGGCCGACTTCCGCGCCCGCTGCCGGGAGCACGCCGAGGCCTTCGGCGACCCCGCGCTGGTGCACTACGCCTCCAAGGCGTTCCTGTCGGTGGAGATCGCCCGCTGGGTCGCCCAGGAGGGCCTCGGCATCGACGTGTGCAGCGGTGGTGAGCTGGCCATCGCGCTGCGCGCGGACTTCCCGCGCGAGCGGATCGCGTTGCACGGCAACAACAAGTCCGTCGCCGAGCTGTCGGCCGCGCTGGACGCGCGGATCGGCGTTGTCGTCGTCGACTCGTTCCTGGAGATCGCCAGGCTGGACCAGCTCGCCCGCGAGCGCGGTGTGGTGCAGCCGGTCATGATCCGCGTCACAGTCGGCGTCGAGGCGCATACCCACGAGTTCATCGCCACCGCGCACGAGGACCAGAAGTTCGGCTTCTCCCTCGCCTCCGGTGACGCGGCCGACGCCGCGGCGCGGGTGATCAAGGCGGAGGGCCTGTCCCTGGTCGGCCTGCACAGCCACATCGGCTCGCAGATCTACGACGCGGACGGCTTCGAGATCGCCGCGCACCGGGTGATCGGGCTGCTCGCGCAGCTGCGTGCCACCCACGGCGCCGATGCGCTCGCCGACCTGTCCACTGTGGACCTCGGAGGCGGACTCGGTATCGCTTACCTGCCAACGGACAACCCGCCGCCGCCCGCCAAGCTCGCCGAGCAGCTGCTGTCCATTGTGGAGCGTGAGTGCGCGCAGGCCGGCATCCCGGTTCCCAAGGTGGCGGTCGAGCCAGGACGCGCGATCGTCGGGCCGGGCACCGTCACGCTCTACGAGGTCGGCACGATCAAGGACCTGGAGCTCGGCGGCGGCACGCAGCGGCGCTATGTCAGCGTCGACGGCGGGATGAGCGACAACATCCGCACCGCGCTCTACGACGCCGAGTACGACTGCCGCCTGGTCTCCCGCCCCGCCGAGGCGGAGCCGGTGCTGTCCCGAGTAGTGGGCAAGCATTGTGAGTCCGGGGACGTTCTGGTGCGAGACTGCTGGTTGCCGGGTGACATCGCGCCCGGTGACCTGCTCGCGGTGGCCGCGACCGGTGCCTACTGCTACGCCATGGCCAACAGCTACAACCGGCTGGTCAGGCCCGCTGTCGTCGCGGTGAGCGACGGCAAGGCCCGGGTGCTGCTGCGGCGTGAGACCGAGGAAGACCTCTTCCGCCTGGAGGCCTGAGTTGAGCACACCGGTTGAGCCGATCAAAGTCGCGCTGCTCGGCTGCGGCACGGTCGGCACCGAGGTGGTGCGCCTGCTGCACGAGCAGGCCGACGACCTGGCGGCGCGCGTCGGGGCTCCGGTCGAGCTGACCGGGATCGCGGTCCGCCGCCCCAACAAGCACCGCGACGTGCCCGCCGAGCTGCTCACCACCGACGCGACCGCGCTGGTCGCCAGGGACGACGTCGACGTCGTCGTCGAGGTGATCGGCGGCATCGAGCCCGTGCGCACGCTGCTGGTCGACGCGCTGTCCTCCGGCAAGTCCGTCGTGACCGCGAACAAGGCGCTGCTCGCGGAGAACGGCGGCGAGCTGTTCACCGCCGCCGACGCCTCGGGCGCCGACCTCTACTTCGAGGCCGCCGTCGCCGGTGCCATCCCGCTGCTGCGCCCGCTGCGGGAGTCCCTCGCCGGAGACCGCATCACGCGCGTGATGGGCATCGTCAACGGCACCACCAACTACATCCTCTCCGCGATGGACGCGACCGGGGCGGGCTACGCCGAGGCGCTGGAGGAGGCCAGCAGGCTCGGCTACGCCGAGGCCGACCCGACCGCGGACGTCGACGGGTTCGACGCCGCGGCCAAGGCGGCCATCCTGGCCTCGATCGCCTTCCACACCAGGGTCACCGCCGCCGACGTGCACCGCGAGGGCATCTCCTCGGTGACCGCGGCCGACATCGCCGCCGCCCGTTCGCTCGGCCGCACCGTGAAGCTGCTGGCGATCTGCGAGCGGGTCACCGACGACGCGGGAACCGAGTCCGTCTCGGTCCGCGTGCACCCCGCGATGATCCCGCGCTCGCACCCCCTCGCCGGGGTCGGCGGCGCGTTCAACGCGGTCTTCGTCGAGGCCGACGCAGCGGGGCAGCTCATGTTCTACGGGCAGGGCGCCGGTGGCGCGCCGACCGCGAGCGCCGTGCTCGGCGACCTGGTCGCGGTGGCCCGCAACCGGGTGGCCAGCGGCAGGGGGCCGCGCGAGTCGGCCTACGCCGAGCTGCCCGTCCGGCCGATGGGCCAGACCGGCACGGCCTACCACATCAGCCTTGACGTCGCCGACCAACCGGGCGTGTTGACGCAGGTGGCAGCGGTCTTCGCCGAGCACGGCGTGAGCATCGCGGCCGTGCGGCAGGAGGGCCGCGACAACGAGCCCTCCGCGAGCCTGGTGGTGGTCACCCACGCCGCCCCCGACGCCGCCCTTCGGTCCACAGTGGACAAGGTCGCGGGACTGCCCGTCGTGCGCGAGGTGGTCAGCGTGATGCGTGTCGAGGGCGAGGAACAGTGACCACAACGCACAACCCGGTCAGCGCGGGCTGGCCGGGGATCATCAACGCCTACCGGGACCGCGTCGCCGTCCCGGACGGCGCGCGGATCGTCACGCTGCACGAGGGTGGGACCCCGCTGCTGGAGGCTCCGCACCTGTCGGAGCTCGTCGGCTGCCGCGTGCTGCTCAAGGTGGAGGGGCTCAACCCCACGGGCTCCTTCAAGGACCGGGGCATGACCGTGGCCATGACCCACGCCCTCGCCGAGGGAAGCAAGGCGGTCATCTGCGCCTCCACCGGCAACACCTCGGCGTCGGCGGCGGCCTACGCCACCAGGGCGGGCCTCACCAGCGCGGTGCTCGTGCCGCGCGGCAAGATCGCGCTCGGCAAGCTGGCCCAGGCGGTCGCGCACGGCGCGCGCATCCTCCAGGTGGACGGCAACTTCGACGACTGCCTTGAGCTGGCTCGGAAAACCGCGGCGGAGTACCCCATCGCGCTGGTCAACTCGCTCAACCCGGTGCGCATCGAGGGGCAGAAGACCGCGGCGTTCGAGATCTGCGACGTGCTCGGCCGCGCGCCGGACGTCCACTGCCTCCCCGTCGGCAACGCGGGCAACATCACCGCGTACTGGAAGGGGTACTCGGAGTACGCGGCCGACGGCGTCGTCGAGGCCGCGCCGAGGATGTTCGGTTTCCAGGCCGCGGGCGCGGCTCCGCTGGTGCACGGCGCTCCGATCCCCAACCCGGAGACCATCGCGACGGCGATCAGGATCGGCAGCCCCGCGTCGTGGAACGGCGCCATCACGGCGAAAACCGACTCCAACGGCCTGATCGACGCGGTGACCGACGAGCAGATCCTCGACGCGTACCGGCTGCTCTCCGCGCGCGAGGGCGTCTTCGTCGAGCCGGCGTCGGCGGCCAGCGTCGCCGGTCTGCTGCTCACCTCGGCCGACGGGCGGCTGCCGAAGGACGCGCTCGTGGTGTGCACGGTGACCGGCAACGGCTTGAAGGACCCCGACACGGCGCTGCGCGACATGCCCGAGGTGGAGGCGCTCCCGGTGGAGCCCGGCGTCATCGCCTCCGCGCTCAGTCTGGGGTGAGTTCTTTGGAGAGCACGGGTGTCCGGGTCAGGGTCCCCGCGTCGACGGCGAACCTGGGTTCTGGCTTCGACGCGCTCGGCATGGCTCTGGCCATGCACGACGTGGTGGAGGTGGAGCTCGCCGACGACGGCCTGCGGGTCGAGGTCGTCGGCGAGGGCGCTGGCCAGGTCCCGGCCGACGAGTCGCACCTGGTGGTCCGCGCGGTGCGGGCCGCGTTCGACGCGTGCGGCTTCGACGCGCCCGGTCTGCGGCTTCGATGTCATAACGTGATCCCGCACGCGCGGGGCCTCGGGTCCTCGGCGGCGGCCGTGGTCGCGGGCGTCGCGGCGGGCTACGCACTCGCCGGGCACAAGCTCGATGACGACGCGCTGCACCTGGCCGCCGACTTCGAAGGACACGCCGACAACGCGGCGGCCAGCTTCCACGGCGGAGCGGTGATCGCCTGGCACGACGGGCTCAAACACCGCGCCGTGCGCGTCGAACCGCATCCGGGGGTGGCGCCCGTGGCGTTCGTGCCCCAGGTCACATCGTCGACCGCGACGACGCGCGGGCTGCTGCCGGAGCGGGTGCCGCACCGCGACGCCGCCTTCGCCTCGGGCCGGGCCGCGCTGGCCGTGCACGCCATCACCACCCGACCTGACCTGCTGCTGGACGCGACCGCGGACCGGTTGCACCAGGAGTACCGCCGGCCCGCGTGGCCGGAGTCGATGCGATTGGTGGATGCCTTGCGGGAAGCGGGAATCGCGGCCGCGATCTCCGGGGCGGGGCCCACGGTGCTCGCGCTGCCCGCCGGTGGCGCGCTGCCGGAGGGCCTGCCGCTGAGCGGGTTCACCGCGCACCGGCTGCCGGTGGACACCGAGGGCGTGCGGGCCGAGCCGTTGCGCTGATCGGGTCGAGCAAGGCCGAATGAGTCGATCTTCCTCACCCGGATGCGCTAAAGCACAGGTAGACAAGGCCGTTCGCGGCGCGTCGGAGGTGCCCGGTTGTTGCACCGGTCTGCGGCGGGGTCTACGCTTTGCAGCATCAGTCACCGCGCGCACGGTCGCCGGTGCAGTTCCCGGACTCCATGTCTCCGGGTCGCATCTCCCGTTGAGAGTTGACCTTGTGGCCCAACCACGACACAGGGTCGGCACGCTCGGGTACCTGACCGCCGTAGTGACTGAGAAGTTCTGTATCGGTGGCCCAGTTTGCCTGCGATACCCCAAGGTTCCGCAAGGCCCGCCGAGACTGGACTGATGCGCTGTTCCCGCGTCCCGCGGTGGCGGCGCTCCGCTGGTCCGCGTAGGAGGCGCGTTCCGGTCAGGAAGGACATGTGTGAGCGACACAGAACTGTTGAGCAGCGGCGCCGCCGGCGCTGAGGCCACCCCTGCGGCCAACGGGGCCGCGCCCAAGCGGCGCGGCGGCCTCTCCGGGATGGTGCTGGCCGAGCTCCGCCAACTCGCGGGAGAGTTGGGGATCGGCAACACCAGCGGGATGCGCAAGGGCGACCTGATCGCTGCCATCAAGGAGCGCCAGGGCGGGGGGTCCGGAGCGCGCAAGCCGCAGGCGGCGCAGCTTCCGCTGCCCGAGGCCGAGAGCGCTCCTGCCAAGGCCAAGGCCGCGCCGTCGGAGCGCAAGGCCACCCCGGCCGCCGAGCCCGACGCCGCTGGCGGCGACGCCCGCCGCAGCCGCAGGCGCCGCGCGGTCAGCCGCCCCGCGGGCAGCCCGGACGGCGAGCGCGCCGACTCCGACGCCCAGTCCGCCCCGGCCGTCGTCGACGACAAGCCGGCGGAGAAGTCCGAGGCGCAGCAGCACGAGAAGGCCCAGCGCCAGGACAAGTCCGACTCCGGCCGCGGTGACCGCAACGAGCGTCGCAACGAGCGCGGTGGCGACCGCGCCGAGCGCGGCGACCGTGGTGAGCAGAGCGAGCGCGGCGACCGGTCCGAGCGTGGCGAGCGTGGTGACCGCGGCGAGCGCGGCGACCGTGGCGACCGTGGCGAGCGCAACGAGCGCGGTGGCCGTGGCCGCAACCGGGACGACCGGGGTGACCGCGGTGACCGGGGCCAGCAGCGCGAGCGCGAGCAGGTCCGCGACGACGAGGATGACGAGGACGGCGGCCGCAGGCGTGGCCGGCGCTTCCGCGACCGCCGCCGCAACCGCGGCCGTGGCGAGGACGGCGGCCGTGGCTCCGGCTCCTCCGGTGGTGACCGCGAGACCGAGGTCCGCGAGGACGACGTCCTGCTGCCGGTCGCTGGCATCCTCGACGTGCTGGACAACTACGCGTTCGTCCGCACCTCGGGCTACCTCTCCGGGCCGAACGACGTCTACGTCTCGCTGTCCCTGGTGCGCCGCCACGGCCTGCGCCGGGGCGACGCGATCACCGGTGCGGTGCGCCAGCCCCGCGACGGTGAGCAGCAGCGGCAGAAGTTCAACCCGCTGGTCCGGGTGGACACCATCAACGGCCTGGAGCCGGAGGCGGCGCGCAACCGCCCCGAGTTCACCAAGCTGACGCCGCTGTACCCGAACGACCGGCTCCGCCTGGAGACCGAGCCGCACATCCTCACCACCCGCGTCATCGACCTGGTGATGCCGATCGGCAAGGGGCAGCGCGCGCTGATCGTGTCCCCGCCGAAGGCCGGTAAGACCTCGGTGCTGCAGGCGATCGCCAACGCGATCACCAAGAACAACCCCGAGTGCTACCTGATGGTCGTGCTGGTGGACGAGCGGCCCGAAGAGGTCACCGACATGCAGCGCTCGGTCAAGGGTGAGGTCATCGCCTCCACCTTCGACCGCCCGCCCGCCGACCACACCACCGTCGCCGAGCTGTCCATCGAGCGGGCCAAGCGCCTGGTCGAGGCCGGTCACGACGTGGTCGTGCTGCTGGACTCCATCACCCGCCTCGGCCGCGCCTACAACCTGGCGGCCCCGGCGTCCGGCCGGATCCTCTCCGGTGGTGTGGACTCCACGGCGCTCTACCCGCCCAAGCGCTTCCTCGGCGCGGCGCGCAACATCGAGGGTGGCGGTTCGCTGACCATCTTCGCCACCGCGCTGGTGGAGACCGGTTCCACCATGGACACGGTCATCTTCGAGGAGTTCAAGGGCACCGGCAACGCGGAGCTCAAGCTGGACCGCAAGATCGCCGACAAGCGCACCTTCCCCGCGGTGGACGTGGACGCGTCCGGTACCCGCAAGGAGGAGCTGCTGCTCTCGCCGGACGAGCTCGCGGTCACGCACAAGCTGCGTCGCGTGCTCTCGGCACTGGACGACCAGCAGGCGATCGACCTGCTGCTCACCCAGCTGCGCAAGTCGCGCACCAACATCGAGTTCCTGATGCAGGTCGCGAAGAACAGCCCCGGCGGAAGCAACGACGACTGAGTCCTCGCTCCCGCCACGACGGCCCCCGCCACTTCCCGGCGGGGGCCGTCGCGCGTTCGACACCGGAGTTCTGTCCGATGAACGAGAATCCTTGTCGGGATTGTGCGCACTGAATTCCGTGAATGGTTGCTCCTTGACGCAAGGGGAGCCGACTGGTGGTTGTAACCCGTTACTTCGAAGAGCGGTCGATCTCGAAAAACACTGAGATCAACGACGCTCCGCGATTGGGCCATTGCGGTGACAGGATGGTCCGGACCTGGTCCAACCGGTGGCTGCCAGGTAAGCAACTACGTGGGGATCACGGCAGATCCGGGGCGGGAGGCATCGGCGCGTGCGGGCGCGACTTCGTGGTGACAAGCGCTGGTTCGACATCGGCGCGGTCGTCGTCCTCCTCATCGCCGACGCGGGTGCCGCGAGCGCTCTCTCCGCTGATGCGCGGGAGGCGGTGGCGGCCGTCGCGTTCGCGTTCCTCGTGCACGGTCCGCTCGTCCAGCGCCGCCGGTGGCCGGTCGCAGTCGCTGTCCTGGTGGCGGCCGGGGTCATCGGGCGGAGCCTGCTCGACGTGCCCAACCTGACCGCGGAGCTACCGCTGCTGTTGGCAGCGCACGCGCTCGGAACCGTTGCCCCGCAACAACATCGTTTCCCGATCGCCGCTCTCGCGGGAGTGGTCGCGGTCGCCTGCGCGCTGTCCGGTTCGACCGGGCCGAGTGGCTGGTTGCTGACGGGGGTCGCCGTGGCAGGAGCCTGCCTGGTCGGCGCGGAGCACCGGCGGTACTCGGAGCTCCTGCGCCGGTCGCTGCGCGAGCAACGGGGCAGGCGGGCGCGGGAGCTGGCTGATGAACGCACCCGGATCGCGGCTGACCTGCACGATGTCGTCGGCCACCACCTCAGCGCGATCAGCGTGCAGACGTACCTGCTCGACGATCTCGCTCGCGGTCAGCAGCCGGAGCTCGCACGCGCGGCCAGTGGCATCCGGGAGAGCGGCAGGCGGGCGGTCACCGAGCTCGGCGACCTGGTCGCGGAGCTGCGCTCCGAAATCGGAGCCCCTCGGCACGGCGTCGACGGGATTCCCGAGCTCGTCCGCGCGGCGGGCGTCGCGGGCAACGATGTCGAACTGCGATTTGGGGAAATGCCGGAGACCCTGCCCGCCGAGGTTGGGGTGGAGACCTACCGGGTACTGCGTGAGGCGCTGACGAATGTGGTCAAGCACTCCTCGCCGACGAGGGTGGTCGTCCAGCTCGGAGCCGTCGGCGGAGTGCTGCGGGTGACCGTCGCCAACGACCGGTGTCGCACCGACCGGCCGCGACGCCTGTTCCCCGGGACCGGGTTCGGCGTGCGCGGGATGCGGGAGCGGGTGCGACGCCTCGGCGGCCGCCTTGAGGCGGGCAGGGTCGCCGGGGGCGGGTACCGCGTGCGGGCCATGATCCCGTTGGACGCCAACCGCGAGGTCGAGAGCGTCGTAGACCGCGGATCGTGCTGCTGCTCGTAGTAGGTGGATTGAGTGACTGGGGTGTTCGGATCGACGGATCCGATTCGGGTGCTGCTCGCCGACGACGACGTCGTCGTGCGCACCGGGCTGGCGGCGTTGTTGGCGCGGCGCCCGCCGATCGAGGTCGTCGGCGAGGCCGCCGACGGGCTCTCCGCGTTGGGTGCCGCGCTCAGCCTGCGGCCGCACGTGCTGGTGATGGACGTCCGGATGCCGGTGATGGACGGGATCACCGCGACGCGGCGGCTGCTCGCCGACTGGACCACGCCCGAGCCGAGGCCGAGGGTGCTGATGCTGAGCACCTTCGACTCCGACGAGTACGTGCACTCCGCGTTGCAGGCGGGGGCGAGCGGCTTCCTGCGCAAGGACGCCTCGCCGGACGAGATCGCCCACGCGGTCCGGGTGGTCGCGGCCGGGGACGGCATGCTCAGCCCGGGGGTGACCAGCAGGCTCATCGAGCACACCGTGCGGCGGCTGGTCGAGCCGGAGCGGCTGGACCCGGTCAGCACCGAGATGCTCACCAGGCGCGATGTGGACGTGGTCCGGCTGGTCGCGGCGGGGTTGTCCAACGCCGGGATCGCCCAGGAGCTCGGCCTGAGCGAGCCGTCGGTGAAGAACCGGGTGACCAAGGTCCTCGCCAAGCTGGGGCTGGACAACCGGGTGCAGCTGGCGATCTTCGCGCTGAAGGTCGGCCTGGCGAAGCTGTCCAGCGACTGAGCGGTGCCCCGCTGCGGTGCGGTCCACGCGGCGAGATGACCCGCGTCGGTGCGTCCGGGGTTCGGCGCTGGCCAGGGAGGACGTGCGGGGCGTGTCCGGTGAGTCGTCCCGATGCCCGAGGTGGCGGGCCGATCCGGCGCCGCGCGCGCCCCGGGTTTGCGCGTTTTGTCACCTTGTTGCGCGAGAGAGCGTTCTCAATTCGCGTCAAGGTGACAAAACGCGAAGCGAAGGGCACTCGCCTTCCCGGAGGCGGGAGGTCAGGTGCCCATGACGAGCTGGTCCTCGTCCTCCTGGGACTCCCGCTCGCGCCGGTGGAGCCGGTGCAGCCCGATCGCCAGCACCCCGGTGGCCAGCACGCCGACCGCGGCCGACGGCAGCGCCGGGACCAGGGTCCCGTCCAGGAATATCCCGCCGACGAGCAGCGTTGTCGCCCATGGCCAGCGCAGCCAGTGCCGCTGCCAGGTGGCGCGCCACTCGACCTCGCCGCCGGTGGCGACGGCGAGCGCGGCGGCGGCACCGAAAAGTGCGCTGCTCAGCTCCACTGGTGACCCGCTGACCAGCAACAACAGCCCGTTCAAGCCCGCGACCATGCCGACGAACAGCAGCGGCAGCCCCAGCCAGCCGGCCAGGGAGATGCGACGTCCCGCTGAGCACTCCACGTGGTCAGTTTGCTGCCCAGCGTGAGAAGGGGAAGATGTTCACGTTCCGGTCGCGCCGGGTGGTCGCTGGGGTGCGGCGGAAGGCCCGTTCGGGCCGACCGGCGGGTGGGTGTTGGGCAAATGCCGACGTCCGCGGGCGTCTGGCACACTGTTAGGTCGAAGTCTGGCACCGGTTCACCCCGAAGCTCCGCACGCGGGGACCCGGCGGCCGTCGAGAGAAGAGGACACACAGGTGAAGAGCAACATCCACCCGGACTACGTGGTCACCAACGTGACCTGCGGCTGTGGCAACAGCTTCACGACGCACAGCACCAAGAAGTCCGGTGCGATCCACGTCGAGGTCTGCTCCAACTGCCACCCGTTCTACACGGGCAAGCAGAAGATCCTGGACACCGGCGGCCGCGTGGCTCGCTTCGAGGCGCGCTACGGCAAGCGCTCGAAGTAGGCCCCACCACGCTGACGCGCCCGTCCGGAGCTGATCCGGACGGGCGCTTCGCGTGTCTGCGCGGGCACTTGTCACACTTGGCCGACCCTCAACCTCCGGAGCACCCGTGACTCGATCCGTGGCCGAATCCCTCGACGCGTTGCTGGCCGAGCACGCCGAACTGGAGGGTCGCCTCGCCGATCCCGACGTGCACTCCGACCCGGTCGCCGCGCGCAAGCTCGGCAGGCGCTACGCCGAGTTGGCCCCCATCGCGCTGACCGCGAGGGAGCTGGACGGCCTGCGCTCCGACCTGGCCGCCGCCAAGGAGCTGGCCAAGGAGGACTCCTCCTTCGCCGAGGAGGCCGACGAGCTGGCCGCCCGCATCCCCTCGGTGGAGGCCAAGCTCACCGAGCTGCTGCTGCCGCGCGACCCGCACGACTCCGCCGACGTGGTCATGGAGATCAAGTCCGGCGAGGGCGGCGAGGAGTCGGCGCTGTTCGCCGGCGACCTGCTGCGCATGTACCTGCGCTTCGCCGAGCGGCAGGGCTGGCGCACCGAGCTGCTCGACGAGGTCCGCTCCGACCTCAACGGCCACAAGGACGCCACCGTGGCGATCAAGGGCCGCGGCGAGGGGCCGGACGGCGTGTGGGCGAAGCTGAAGTTCGAGGGCGGCGTGCACCGCGTGCAGCGGGTGCCGGTGACCGAGTCGCAGGGCCGCATCCACACCTCCGCCGCCGGTGTCCTTGTCTACCCGGAGGCCGAGGACGTCGAGGTCGAGATCGACGAGAAGGACCTGCGCGTCGACGTGTTCCGCTCCTCGGGCAAGGGCGGTCAGAGCGTCAACACCACCGACTCGGCGGTCCGGATCACCCACCTGCCGACCGGTGTCGTGGTGTCGTGCCAGAACGAGCGCTCGCAGCTGCAGAACAAGGCCCGCGCCATGCAGGTGCTGCGGTCGCGGTTGCAGGCGATCGCCGAGGAGCAGGCGGCGCAGAACGCCTCCGACGCCCGGCGCAGCCAGATCCGCACCGTGGACCGCTCCGAGCGCATCCGCACGTACAACTTCCCGGAGAACCGGATCTCCGACCACCGGGTGAACTACAAGGCCTACAACCTCGACCAGGTGCTCGACGGGGACCTGGACGGCGTGCTCAAGGCGCTGGCCGAGGCCGACCGCGCGGAGCGGCTCGGACAGCAGGGGTGATCATGACCGGGTGCCCAGCGTGAACAACCGACAGCCCCTGCGCCTCGCCGTCATGGACGCCGAGCGCATCCTCGCCACCGCGGGGGTGGCCAGTCCCAGGGTGGACGCGGAACTGCTCGCCGCCCACGTGCTCGGCGTCGAGCGCGGACGTCTGCCGCTGATCCCCCTGGTCGACCCGGCCTCGATCGAGCAGCTGCACAAGCTCGTCCGCCGCCGCGCCACCAGGGAGCCGCTGCAGCACATCCTCGGCTGGTCGGTCATGGGCCGGGTGCCCCTGGACGTGGGCCCCGGCGTGTTCATCCCGCGCCCGGAGACCGAGCTGCTGCTGGAGTGGGGCCTGCGGCTGCTGGCCGACGTGCCGAAGCCGGTGGTGGTGGACCTGTGCACCGGCTCGGGAGCGCTGGCACTCGGCTTCGCCCACGAACGCCCCGACGCGGTGGTGCACGCGGTCGAGCTGGACCAGAGGGCGCTGGCCTGGGCCCGCCACAACGCCGATGCCCGGGCGCAGAACGGCGACACCCCGATCCGCCTGCACTCCGGCGACGTGACCGACCCGCGCCTGCTGACGGAGCTGGACGGCACGGTCCACCTGGTCCTGTGCAACCCGCCCTACGTCCCCGAGGGCACGCCGGTCCCGCCGGAGGTGGCGGACTACGACCCGCACCGCGCGGTCTTCGCCGACGACGAGGGCCTGGCGGTGATCCGCCACGTGGTGACGGCGGCGGCCCGCCTCCTCCGCCCGGGCGGAGGTGTGGCGATCGAGCACGACGACACCCACGGCACGGCGGTTCCCGACCTCCTCTCCACCCGCAAGGTCCTCACCTCCGTCACCCCCCACCCCGACCTCACCGGCCGCCCCCGCTTCACCACCGCCATTCGCGGGCTTATGGACGGGTTCAGCGCGCCGAGATAGTCCATAAGCCCGCGAATGGCCGAGTTGTCCACAGGTTCGGGAAAGTGGGGGCCGGGTGGGGCGGGGTAGCGCGACGCTCGGGGCATGGATTCGACGTCGGAGTACATGCTGGGCGAGGGGATTCTGCACGCGGCGACGGCCGTCGCCGAAGGACTCGTCACCTGGAGACAACTGCGGTCGCTCAGGTTCGTGCGTCTCGTCCGAGGCGTCTACGCGACTCCCGGGCTACCGGTCACGCACGAACTGCGGTGCCAGGCCGTTTCACTGATCGTCCCGCCCGGTGCGCTCATCACGGGTAGGTCGGCCGCGACCGTGCGGGGGCTTCCCCTTGCGGCTACGTGGGACCCGGTCGAGGTCGCGGTCGACGAGAAGGGGCATTTCGGGCCGGTTCGCGGTGTCGCGGTCCGGCGCGTGCTTCGCGGTCCGGGGCCGATGTGCCCTGTCGGCGGGCTGTCGCTGGCGAGTGTGGAACGGATGGGGTTCGACCTCGCGATCCGGCGGGACCGGATGGAGGCCGTCGCCGATCTTGACGCGGCGCTGCACATCGGCCTCATCGACCGGGACAGCTTGCTGGACTACCTCGACAGCACCCACGAAAGAGGTGTCTCGTGGGCGAGGGCGGCGCTCGCCGTAGCCGACGCGGGTGCCGAGTCCCGGCAGGAGAGCCGACTCAGGCTGGTGCTGGTGCGCGCCGGGCTCGCGCCGGTCACGCAGCACGAGATCTTCGACGAAGAAGATTTCGTCGCGCGCGTTGACCTGGCATTTCCCGAGGAGAAGGTCGCCGTGGAGTACGACGGCGCCTGGCACTCCGACCCGCTGCAGCTGTCCAGGGACCGCACCCGCGTGAACCGGCTCCAGTCGGCGGGCTGGCGCATCGTCTTCGTCACCGCTGACCGCCTCCGCGCGGCCCCCGAAGGGGTGATCGCCGAGGTTCGCGGCGCCCTCCTCCTGGCCCGAGCGCGCCATTCGCGGGCTTATGGACCGTTCTAGCGGCGCGAACACGTCCATAAGCCCGCGAATGGCCGGGAGGGGAGTGGGGGAGGGCGGGGATAGGGTGCGGGTGTGAGCACGGTTTACAGGTGCAGTGGTGAGAGTGCGGCGGCTGAGCGCGAGGCTGGGCTGGCCGCTGCCGCGGGGGCGGTGCGGAGCGGGCAGCTGGTGGTGCTGCCCACGGACACCGTCTACGGGCTGGGGTGCGACGCGTTCGACGCCGCGGCGGTGCAGAGCCTGCTCGACGCCAAGGGGCGCGGGCGGGACATGCCGCTGCCGGTCCTGGTCGGGTCGTGGTCCACTGTGGACGGTCTGGTGCTGTCCGTCCCGCACCAGGCGCGGCTGCTGATCGAGGCGTTCTGGCCCGGCGGGCTGTCGATCGTGCTGCCGCACGCGCCGTCGCTGAACTGGGACCTTGGCGACACCAGGGGGACCGTGATGGTGCGGATGCCGTTGCACCCCGTCGCGATCGACCTGCTGCGCGAGGTCGGCCCGATGGCCGTCTCCAGCGCCAACCGCTCGGGTCACCCGCCCGCGACGACGGCGCAGCAGGCTCTGGAGCAACTTGGCGACTCCGTACCCGTCTATCTGGACGGAGGGCCGTCCGGAGACCCCGTCGCCTCCACGATCGTGGACCTCACCGGTCCGCATCCGTTGGTGCTGCGTGAAGGCGCGGTGAGCCTTGCCGATGTGGCCGAGGTCGTAGGCACCGAGGTCGAGTTGGCGCGGTAGCGTACGAAACGCGATTCGCGCCGCCCTACGACAGGAGCAACCGCAGTGACCACGCCGTTCTGGGGCCCCGACTTCAACGCCCTGCAGTCCACCGACCCGGAGATCGCCGACGTCGTTCTCGGCGAGCTGGACCGGCTGCGCGGCGGGCTCCAACTCATCGCGAGCGAGAACCTGACCAGCCCCGCGGTGCTGGCGGCGATCGGTTCGACGCTGTCGAACAAGTACGCCGAGGGCTACCCCGGCCGTCGCTACTACGGCGGGTGCGAGGAGGTCGACAAGGCCGAGGAGATCGGTATCGCCCGCGCCAAGGAGCTCTTCGGCGCCGAGCACGCCAACCTCCAGCCGCACTCCGGCGCCAGCGCCAACCTCGCCGTGTACGCGGCGTTCTGCAAGCCGGGCGACACCGTGCTCGCCATGGACCTCAAGCAGGGCGGCCACCTCACCCACGGCTCCAAGGTCAGCTTCTCCGGCAAGTGGTTCAACCCGGTGCCCTACGGGGTCAGCGAGGACACCGAGCTGATCGACTACGACCAGGTGCGCGAGCTCGCGCTGGAGCACCGGCCGAAGATGATCGTCGCGGGCGCCACCGCCTACCCGAGGCTGTTCGACTTCGCCGCCTTCCGCGAGATCGCCGACGAGGTCGGCGCGATCCTGTGGGTCGACGCCGCGCACTTCATCGGCCTCGTCGCGGGCAAGGCGATCCCGTCGCCGGTGCCCTACGCCGACGTCGTCTCCTTCACCACCCACAAGGTCCTGCGCGGCCCGCGCGGCGGCATGATCGTCTCCCGCGCCGAGCACGCCAAGGCGCTGGACAAGGCGGTCTTCCCGTTCAGCCAGGGCGGTCCGCTGATGCACAACGTCGCGGCCAAGGCCGTGGCGCTCAAGGAAGCCGCCTCCCCGGAGTACCAGGCCTACGCCGCCCAGGTCGTCGCCAACGCCGTCGCGCTGGCCAAGGGCCTGGAGTCCGAGGGCATGCGCCCGGTCTCCGGCGGCACCGACACCCACCTGGCGCTGATCGACCTGCGCCCCGTCGGTGTGACGGGGGCGGAGGCGGAGGCCCGCACGGGTGCTGCCAAGATCACTTTGAACAAGAACGCTATTCCGTACGACCCGGCCCCGCCGATGACCGCGTCCGGTATCCGGATCGGTTCGCCGGCAGTAACCACGCAGGGGATGACCGAGCCGGAGATGGCGGAGATCGCACGCCTGATCGGCCGTGCCGTCCGCGCCGAACGCGGCACCGACAGCGGGGACGCCGAACTGGCCGCCGTCGCGGGTGCCGTCTCCGAGCTGGTCGCCGCGAACCCTGCCTATCCGCGAGGTTAATCGTCCACCGTGGGCCCGACGCCTGCCTTCACTCCCGCTGGTCTGCCGGTGAGAGAGTTCCTTCTCGTCCTCTTGGTCTCCGCAGCGGTGACCTTCCTGCTCACCGGCCTGGTACGGCAGCTCGCCTTCCGGGTCGGGGCGGTCGCGTACCCGCGAAAACGGGACGTGCACGCGCAGCCCAAGCCGAGGATGGGCGGCGTCGCCATCTTCGGCGGGGTGCTCTCCGGCATGCTCCTCGCGCTGCACCTGCCGGTGCTGCGCAACTCCTTCACCTTCTCCTCCGAGGTCATCGGCGTCGCCATCGCCGGTGCGGTGATCGTGCTGGTGGGAGCGCTGGACGACCGCTTCGAGCTGGACTCGCTGACGAAGCTGGCAGGCCAGGTCACCTCGGCCGGCCTGCTGGTGCTCTTCGGCGTCCAGTGGTTCCTGTTCTGGGTGCCCTGGGGCGGCTCCAAGGAGAGCATGGGGCAGCTGATCATCCTCGACGGTGACCAGGGCGCCCTGTTCACGGTGCTGCTCGCGGTCACGATGATCAACGCGATGAACTTCGTCGACGGGCTTGACGGGCTCGCCGCGGGCATCGGGATGATCGCGGCGGTGGCCACCTGCGCCTTCACCATGGTGCTGATCGCGGGCAAGGGCGGCGACGCCAACGCCTATCCGGCCGCCCTGATCGCGGCCACCCTCGCCGGCGCGTGCGTCGGGTTCCTGCCGCACAACTTCCAGCCCTCGCGGATCTTCATGGGCGACTCGGGCTCGATGCTGATCGGGTTGATGCTGGCCGCGGCGAGCACGTCCGCGTCCGGCCAGCTCAACTTCGCCAGCTACGGCGGCAAGAGCACCCTCGCGCTGCTCTCGCCGCTGCTGGTGGTGGCCGCGGTGCTGTTCGTACCGCTGCTGGACCTGGTGATGGCCGTGCTGCGCAGGACGCGGGCCGGTCGGAGCCCGTTCGCGCCGGACAAGATGCACCTGCACCACCGCCTGCTGGAGATCGGCCACTCCCAGCGCCGCGCGGTGCTGCTGATCTACCTGTGGGCCTCGGTGCTGGCCTTCGGCGCGGTGTCGCTGACGCTGTTCGACGTGCGCACGGTGATCTGGGTCGTGGGCGTGGGGCTGCTGCTCGCGCTGTTCGCCTCGGCCATCCCCCGCCTGCGGGAATCACGCCGTTCCTGACCCTGGCGATGATCATCTGAGCACGTCAGGGACAATTCGGACGTGAACCAGGTGAAGTCGACGGTCGTGTCCAACGCGAGCGCCGTCCTGCGCAGAGCCCTCATCCAGTCCGCGGTCGTGCTGGGCGCCTTCGTGGTGGTCGCCGGCGTGGTCGCGTGGCTGGTCGCGGGCGAGCCGGGCCTGTGGGGAGCGGTGCTGGGCGCCGCGCTCGCCGGGGCGTTCCTGCTCGTCACCACCGGTGTCGTGCTGGCGACCATGAAGGCGGCCCCGGCTACCACTTTGGGGGTCGTGATGGGCTCCTGGCTGGTGAAAATGGTCTTGGTCTTCGGACTGCTGCTGGTGCTGCGCCCGCTGGATTTCTACTCAAAACCGACGTTCTTCTTCGTCACGGCTTTCTCGATCGTGGTAGTGCTTGTCACAGAGTCACTCGCTGTGATCAAAGCGCGCGCGCCGTATGTGGACCCGGCGCCTCATACCGGCTCTGGCCAGCGCATTGAAGATTGACCCCCGGTTCACAAGCTCTGTCCAAACGGTTGGTAAGGTGCTGCTGGGATGAGCGACAAGACGGACAAAGACACCCAATCGGGTAAGGCGGACGTCTGGTCGCTGATCAGTACCCTGCTTGCTGGTCCCGCACTCTGGGGTGGCGTGGGGTACCTCATCGACCAAGCCGTCGGCGGCAAGACCTGGATGATCTTGGGTCTGCTGATCGGCTTTGTCGCGAGCTTCTACATCGTCTACGTACGCCACGGCCGGAGCTGAACAGTGTCGGCCGCCATAGCAGGGAGACCGCGCTCGATGATGGTGCTGGCCTCGGACAGCGGGTACCACCCGCCCTCGATCGACGAGTTCTTCCCACCGGCTCTGCTGTTCGAGGGAACGCCGTTCCAGATCGATCGGATCATGCTGATCCGCGTCCTGATGACCGTACTGCTCATCGGGTTCTTCCTGATCGCCATGCGCCGGCCGAAGATCGTGCCGCGCGGCGTGCAGAACCTCGCCGAGATGGGGCTGGACTTCGTCCGCGTCTCGATCGCCGAGGAAATTCTCGGCAAGGTCAACGGCAGGCGCTTCCTGCCGCTGCTGACCACGTACTTCTTCATGATCTGGGCACTGAACCTCTCCGGGGTCATCCCGTTCCTGAACATGCCGAGCACCGCGAAGATCGGCGCGCCGCTTGTGCTGGCGCTGGTCACCTACTTCGTCTTCAACTACGCGGGCATCAAGGCACAGGGCTTCGGTCCGTACATGAAGTCCAACCTGTTCCCGCCCGGTGTGCCCAAGTGGGCCTACGTGCTGGTGACGCCGATCGAGTTCGTCTCGACCTTCATCGTGCGGCCGTTCACCCTGACCGTGCGGTTGATGGCGAACATGATCGCCGGGCACATGACGCTGGTGCTGTTCTTCGGCGCCGCGTGGTTCCTGCTCTTCCAGGCCGGAAGCCTGTTGCTCGCCCCGGTGGGCGCGCTGTCCTTCGCGGCCGGATTCATTTTCACCCTGTTCGAGTTGATGGTGCAGGCCCTTCAGGCCTACGTGTTCACGTTGCTCACGGCCGTGTACATCGACGGCGCGTTGCACGCTGAGCACTGACGAACAGGGATTGGTACGACCCCGCCCGTGCTCAATCGGTCGGGGCCAACCTGAAAGGGAACGAACACAATGAACCTCGCTGAGGTCGCTGGCAACGTCGCAAGCATCGGCTACGGCCTTGCCGCCATTGGTCCTGGTATCGGCGTCGGCATCGTGGCCGGTAAGACCGTCGAGGCCATGGCCCGTCAGCCGGAGCTCTCCGGCCAGCTGCGTACCACCATGATCCTCGGTATCGCGTTCTCCGAGGCCCTGGGTCTGCTCGGCCTCGTCGCGGGCATCATGTTCGGCGGCCTCTGATCCGCAAGGGTCCTCTGACTAAGGATTCGGTGACACCGTGACGACCACAGTGCTAGCCGCCGCCGCGCAGAATCCCCTGATTCCGGCGGTGTACGACATCGTTTGGTCCGCGGTCTGCTTGGCGATCATCGGCTTCGTCTTCTGGAAGAAGGTGCTTCCGACCTTCCAGAAGGTGCTGGCCGATCGCACCGAGAAGATCGAGGGCGGCATCGCCAAGGCGGAGCAGGCCCAGGCACAGGCACAGCAGGCCCTGGAGCAGTACCAGGCGCAGCTGGCCGAGGCCCGTGCCGAGGCCGCCCGGATCCGGGACGACGCTCGGGCCGAGGCGGAGAAGATCAAGGAAGAGCTCTACGCCAAGGCCCAGGCCGAGGCCGCTCGCATCATCGCGCAGGGCAACAACCAGCTTGCCGCCCAGCGCGCCCAGATCGTCGCGGAGCTGCGCGGGGACCTGGGGCGGATGGCTGTGGACCTGGCCGGTCGCGTCGTCGGCGAGTCCCTTGAGGACGAGTCCCGCAAGCGCGGCACCGTGGACCGCTTCCTCGACGAGCTGGACGCCGTCTCGGCGCCGGCTGGTAAGTGAGCGCAGTCATGAGTGCGATGCACGCCGCCAGCCGCGAGGCGCTCGCGAGCGCGGAAGCGCGGTTGCAGGAGATCACCAGCGGGGTGGACGGTGACGGCCTCGGCACGCTCGCCGAGGAGCTGTTCGCCGTCACCTCCCTGCTGAACAAGGAGATCGGCCTTCGCCGGGCCGTCGCAGACGCGTCGAGCGACCCCGCGGGTCGCGAGGCGCTGGTGCGTGGCCTGCTGGCGGGCAAGGTGGGCGAGCGGACGGTCGATCTGCTCGCCACCGTGGTCACCGCGAGGTGGTCGAGCCCGCGCGAGCTGGTCGACGGCATCGAGCTGCTCACGCGCACCGTCTCCCTGGTGCGCGCCGAGCAGGCCGGCAGGCTGGACGCGGTGGAGGACGAGCTGTTCCGGCTCGGCCGCATCATCTCCGCCCAGCCCGACCTGGACCGGGTCCTCTCCGACCAGACCCGCGAGGCCGCGGGCAAGGTCGAGCTGCTGCGCTCGCTGATCGCGGGCAAGGTCGAGCCGGTCACGCAGGTTCTCGCCGAGCAGCTGGTCACCGAGCCGCGTGGCCTCGGGGTGGTGACCGGGCTGGAGCAACTCGCCGGCCTGGCCGCCAAGCGCCGGGAGCGCTCGGTCGCCCACGTGCGGTCGGTCGTCCCGCTCAGCGAAGCGCAGCAGGACCGGTTGTCAGCTCTGTTGCAGCGTGTCTACTCGCGGCCCATCGCCCTGCACATCGAGGTCGACGCGGCGCTGCGAGGCGGTTTGGTGATCCGCGTCGGCGACGAGGTCATCGACGGAAGTGCGGCTGGCCGCTTGGAGGCCCTCCGCCGCGAGCTCGCTGGTTAACAACGACGCCCACGGCAGTACCGACCACGGGCCCCCTAAACGACGACCACACTGGTCGAGAGAAGAACCGAGAGCAGGAACGACATGGCGGAGCTGACGATCTCGTCGGACGAGATCCGCAGTGCGATCGAGAACTACGTCTCCAGCTACTCCCCGGAGGTCAACCGGGAAGAGGTCGGCACAGTCACCGTCACCGGTGACGGCATCGCCTATGTCGAGGGCCTGCCCTCGGCGATGGCCAACGAGCTGCTGGAGTTCCCCGGCGGCGTCCTGGGCGTCGCGCTGAACCTGGACGTGCGTGAGCTCGGTGTTGCCATCCTCGGCAACTACGAGTCGATTGAAGAGGGCCAGGAGGTCAAGCGGACCGGGCAGGTGCTGTCCGTGCCGGTCGGCGACGCCTACCTCGGCCGCGTGGTCAACCCGCTCGGCGAGCCGGTGGACGGTCTCGGCGAGATCGTCGCCGAGGAGCGCCGCGCGCTGGAGCTGCAGGCCGCGACCGTGGTCCAGCGCCAGTCGGTCAAGGAGCCGCTGCAGACCGGCATCAAGGCGATCGACTCGCAGACCCCGATCGGCCGCGGCCAGCGCCAGCTGATCATCGGTGACCGCAAGACCGGCAAGACCGCGGTCTGCGTGGACACCATCCTGAACCAGAAGGCCAACTGGGAGACCGGCGACCCGAACCAGCAGGTTCGCTGCATCTACGTCGCGGTCGGCCAGAAGGGCTCCACCATCGCCGCGGTGAAGAAGGCGCTGGAGGACCGCGGTGCGATGGAGTACACCACCATCATCGCCGCCCCCGCCTCCGACTCCGCGGGCTTCAAGTGGCTGGCCCCGTACACCGGCTCGGCCATCGGCCAGCACTGGATGTACCAGGGCAAGCACGTCCTGATCGTCTTCGACGACCTGACGAAGCAGGCCGAGGCCTACCGCGCGATCTCGCTGCTGCTGCGCCGCCCGCCGGGCCGCGAGGCCTACCCGGGTGACGTCTTCTACTTGCACTCGCGCCTGCTGGAGCGCTGCGCGAAGCTCTCCGACGACCTGGGCGCCGGTTCGATGACGGGTCTGCCGGTCATCGAGACCAAGGCCAACGACGTCTCGGCGTACATCCCGACCAACGTCATCTCCATCACCGACGGCCAGTGCTTCCTGGAGTCCGACCTGTTCAACCAGGGCGTGCGCCCCGCGGTGAACGTCGGTATCTCGGTCTCCCGTGTCGGTGGATCCGCGCAGGTCAGGGCGATGCGCAAGGTCGCTGGCTCGCTGCGTCTCGACCTGTCGCAGTACCGCGAGCTCGAGGCCTTCGCGGCACTGGCCTCGGACCTGGACGCCGCGTCCAAGGCCCAGCTGGAGCGCGGTGCGCGCCTGGTGGAGCTGCTCAAGCAGTCCCAGTACGCGCCGTTCCCGGTCGAGGAGCAGGTCGTCTCGATCTTCGCCGGTACCCGTGGCTACCTGGACTCGGTGCCGGTGGGCGACGTCCGCCGCTTCGAGTCGGAGCTGCTGGACTGGGTGCGCCGCAACCACGAGGGCGTGCTGGCCGAGATCCGCGACACCAAGGACCTCTCCAAGGAGAACGAGGAGCGGGTCGGCGAGCTGATCGACACCTTCAAGCAGCAGTTCACCGCCTCCGACGGCTCTCGGGTGGTCAACGAGCCGGCCGCGGACGCGATCGACGACTCCAAGCTGGGCCAGGAGTCCGTCAAGGTGAACCGTCCGGCTCCGGCCAAGAAGTGATGTGGTGACGCATGGCTGCTGAACTTCGCGTCCTCAAGCAGAGGGTCAAGTCCACCCAAGCGATCAAGAAGATCACGCGGGCCATGGAACTCATCGCCACCTCGCGCATCGGCAAGGCGCAGGCCAGGGTCGCGGCGTCGCGGCCCTACGCCGAGGAGATCACCAACGTGCTCTCCTCGCTGGCGACGGCCTCCACGCTCAGCCACCCGCTCCTGGTGGCGCACGAGAACCCCACGCGTGCCGCCGTCCTGGTCGTGACCAGTGACAAGGGCATGTGCGGTGGCTACAACTCCAGCGTGATCAAGGCGGCGGAGGAGCTCCAGACCCGGCTGCGCCAGGAGGGCAAGGAGCCGTTCCTCTACGTCATCGGGCGCAAGGGCGCGGGCTACTACCGCTTCCGTCAGCGCGATGTCGTTGACTCGTGGACCGGCTTCTCCGAGAAGCCGACCTACTCCGACATCGTGGCGGCCGGTGACGCGCTGGTCGAGGGCTTCCTCGCCGACGCCGAGTCCGGCGCGGTCGCCTTCGACGAGGTGCACGTCGTCTACACCGAGTTCAAGTCGATGATGACCCAGCAGCCGATCGCCAAGCGCGTGGTGCCGCTGGAGGTCGAGTACGCGGGGGAGGGTGAGAGCACCGTCCTGCCCGGCTACGACTTCGAGCCGGACCCCGAGACGCTGCTTGACGCGCTGCTGCCGAAGTACATCAAGACCCGGCTGTACTCGGCGCTGCTGGAGTCGGCGGCTTCCGAGCTGGCCAACCGCCAGCGCGCCATGAAGGCGGCCACCGACAACGCCAGCGAGATGATCCGCGCTCTCACCCGAGAGGCGAACCAGGCCCGCCAGGCCCAGATCACCCAGGAGATCAGCGAGATCGTCGGTGGCGCCGACGCACTGGCTACCGCAGGAAGTGATGAGTGAGATGACGACAGCTACTGCTGCCGGTATCGGCCGTGTGGTCCGGGTCAACGGCCCGGTCGTGGACGTTGAGTTCCCCCGCGACTCCGTGCCGGACCTGTTCAACGCCCTCAAGGTCGAGATCACCCACGAGGCGATGGCCAAGACCGTGACCCTGGAGGTCGCCAAGCACCTCGGCGACAACCTGGTCCGGACGATCTCCATGCAGCCGCAGGACGGCCTCGTCCGCGGCACCGAGGTCCGCGACACCGGCAAGCCGATCTCCGTTCCGGTCGGTGACCTGGTCAAGGGCCACGTGTTCAACGCGCTCGGCGAGTGCATGGACCAGCCCGGCTACGGCGCCGACGCCGAGCACTGGGGCATCCACCGTAAGCCGCCGACCTTCGACCAGCTGGAGCCCCGCACCGAGGTGCTGGAGACCGGCCTCAAGGTCGTCGACCTGCTGACCCCGTACGTCAAGGGCGGCAAGATCGGTCTGTTCGGTGGTGCCGGTGTCGGCAAGACGGTGCTCATCCAGGAGATGATCACCCGTATCGCCCGCAACTTCGGTGGTACCTCGGTCTTCGCCGGTGTCGGTGAGCGCACCCGTGAGGGCAACGACCTCATCGCGGAGCTGACCGAGTCCAACGTCATGAAGGACACCGCACTGGTGTTCGGGCAGATGGACGAGCCGCCGGGCACCCGTATGCGGGTCGCGCTGTCCGCGCTGACCATGGCGGAGTACTTCCGCGACGTCCAGAACCAGGACGTGCTGCTGTTCATCGACAACATCTTCCGGTTCACCCAGGCCGGTTCCGAGGTCTCCACCCTGCTGGGCCGGATGCCGTCGGCCGTGGGTTACCAGCCGACGCTGGCCGACGAGATGGGTGAGCTGCAGGAGCGGATCACCTCCACCCGTGGTCGGTCGATCACCTCGATGCAGGCGATCTACGTCCCCGCGGACGACTACACCGACCCGGCCCCGGCGACCACCTTCGCCCACCTGGACGCGACCACCGAGCTCTCCCGCGCGGTGTTCTCCAAGGGCATCTTCCCGGCGGTGGACCCGCTGGCCTCCAGCTCGACGATCCTGCACCCCTCGATCGTCGGCGACGAGCACTACCGCGTCGCCCAGGAGGTCATCCGGATCCTGCAGAAGTACAAGGACCTGCAGGACATCATCGCCATCCTCGGTATGGACGAGCTGTCCGAAGAGGACAAGGTGCTCGTCCAGCGCGCGCGTCGCATCGAGCGGTTCCTGTCGCAGAACATGTACGCGGCGGAGCAGTTCACCGGCCAGGAGGGCTCCACGGTCCCGGTCAAGGAGACCGTCGAGGCGTTCGACCGCCTGACCAAGGGCGACTTCGACCACATGCCGGAGCAGGCGTTCTACATGTGCGGCGGCGTCGACGACCTTGAGGCCAACTACAAGAAGCTCAGCGGCAAGTGAGCTGAGGTTCTCGGCACGGCGTGAAGGCCGGGTCTCCCGTCAGGGAGGCCCGGCCTTCGTCGTACCCGCGGTCGTTGTCGCGGTCGTTGTCGCTGTCACGGGGCCAGCCGCACGGTCTCCCGGTGACCTCCTGGCGGCATGACGTGAACCTCGGTGGCGTTCGCCGGGATCACGGCCGCGTCCTCGTCCAGAGCGGTCCAGTCGCCCGAGCCCGTCCACCAGGACAAACTCGCGCCGGGGCTGCCGATCACCCAGCCGAGGTCGCCGGGCAGGCGGATCCTGATCGGCAGGGCACTGGTCTTGTCGAAGGTGGCGTGGACGACGGTGTCCGGCAGCGTCTTGTCCTCAGCGAGGTCTCCCGGGGCACCGCTGCCCACCACGGCGTAGGCGTGGCCGATGTCGCCGCCGCCGGTGATCCGTTCGCCGACGAGAACGTACTTGTTCCCAGGGAGCGGGAGGTGGATGCGCCATCCGCCAGTGACCTCGAAGTCGCGCTGGACGACCCGCACGTCCGTTCGCGCCGGATCGTCGAAGCCCGTGCGCTCCACTCCCCGGAACCATGCCTGCGTAGCGTTGTTGCCGAGCTTCTCCAGCGTCCAGTCCTTGTACGGCCAGGTCCGGTACGTGATCCCCTTGCCGTTGGCTTCCGGCTTGCCGCCGTTGGCCCAGAAGACGTCGTGCGGAGCCACGGCGACCTCCCAGAGCGGGGACGGCCCCCGCTTGTCCCCGTCGCCGATCAGGACGACGTTGGACTCGTCGTAGCCCTTCTGCGGCAGTTGGGCGAGGGCCACCCCGTCCCGGTAGTCCAGTCGCTCGTACTTCCGTTCGACCTTGCCGCTCTCGTCGATGATCGGCGCGGTCGAGTAGGCCTTCGCGCGGCTGTTCTCCAGCACGAGCAGTGTCCGCTCGTCGGGGCCGAACGCGAACGCCTCGCGCCCGACGGGGCTCCCTGGCCCACCGGAGGTACTCGCGGCCAGGACGCGGAAGCGGTGCCCGCTGTACGCGTCCACGCCGACGAGGCCGATCGCCGTGAGCTCCCGCTCGGGGAACGGGCAGCCCTTGGCCTGGACGAGACGGGCGGCCTGCATGACGACCGCCGCCGCTCCGGCCGGGGTGTGACCCGCCCAGAACACACGGGGCTTGCCCTCCACCCGCGTGCACTGCTCGCCGGTGGTGCCGCCGCTGAGGTGGCTGCTCACCTCTGCGGTCCAGGTCTGGCCGACCCGCTGGAGGAACGCGGTGTCGTCGGCGAGGTCGCCGCCGGTCGGCGAGTGCATCCTGGAGTCGACGGCGGGCGGGAGCTGGTCGTCCGAGGCCAGCCAGGCCGGGGTGCTCGCGGTGATGCCGCCGACGACGGCGGTGAAGACGGTGGCGGCGGTGACCACGCCGACGCGGCGGCGGAGCCGCCTGCGGCGCCCGCCCTTGAGCACGCGTTCCGCGAAGCCCTCCCGAGTGTCCACATCGGACACTGCATGGCGCAGGGAGCGTTCGAGCAGCTCGGTGTCCGGCGTCATCGCAGGCCCTCCAGGAGTTCCGGCAGGTCAGGGGAGATCAGCTCGCGCAGCCGCGTGAGCCCTCGGGAGGTCTGGCTCTTCACCGTGCCCTTGCCGCAGCCGAGGGCGAGCGCCGTCTGTTCCTCGGTGTAGTCCTCGAAGAAGCGCAGCACGATGACGGTACGCATCTTCGGCGGCAGCTGGGCCAGGGCTCGCATCAGCTCGGAGCGGGCGATGACGCCGTCCTCCGGTCCCGGCTCGCTCGGCCCGAGGACGTCGTCCAAAGGTGCCTCGGCGACCCGCCGGGAGCGCGTGCGCCACCGGTTGGCCGCGGCGTTGGCCAGCGCCTTGCGCGCGTAGGGCTCCGGTGGTCCCTCGATGCGGCGCCAGCGGCAGAACATCCTCTCCAGGACGTCCTGGAGCAGGTCCTCCGCTGCGCCCCGGTCGCCCGCGCAGAGCAGGAACGAGGTCCTGAGCAGCGCGGGAGAGCGTTCGCGGACGAACTCCGCGAACGGCTCGTCGGTGCTAGTCATACAACCCTCGGGTCGGATTGTCGGGCGGTCACCCGTGAGGACACCGGTCGGGTGGAAATGGTTGCCAGGCGACCGTCTAGACTGACCGGGACGAGCGTGTGAAGGAGATGCCAGTGGCTGAGATGTCCGTCCAGCTGGTCGCCGTTGAGCGCCGCCTGTGGTCCGGTACCGGCTCCATGGTTGTGGCCCAGACGACCGAGGGCGAGATCGGCATCCTGCCCGGTCACGAGCCCATGCTCGGCCAGCTGACCGAGGGTGGTGTCGTTCGGATCACCACCACCGACGACGAGGTCGTCACGGCCGCGGTGCACGGCGGCTTCCTGTCCGTGACCGGTGACGGGGTCAGTGTGCTCGCCGAGAGCGCCGAGCTGTCCCACGAGATCGACGTGGAGCGCGCGCGGGCGCGCCTGGACCACGAGGACACCGATGCCAGGGCACGGGCGGCAGCCCGCCTGAAGGCGGCTGGGCAGTCGGCCTGACGCGCGGCTGAGCGAGTAGGGCCGGGCCATGGGCATCATCGAGATCCTTCTTCTGGTCCTGCTCGTGGCCGCGGCCACGATCGTGCTGGTGGTCTGGCGCCGCCTGCGCCTGCTCCGGCAGGGTGGCATCGACGTGGCCGTGCGCTACGCCGCCGACAAGGGCGGCCGCTGGCACATCGGCGTCGGCCGCTACCGGGGCGACGAGTTCACCTGGTTCCGCGCCCTCGGCCTGCGCTCCGGCCCCGACCAGGTCATCAGCCGGGTCGGCCTGGAGATCGACTCTCGGCGCGAGCCCACCGGCCCGGAGACCTACATGGTCCCGTCCGGCTCGACCGTCCTGCGCTGTCAGAGCGCCGACGGCGACTTCGAGCTCGCCATGCCACCCGGTGCGTTGACCGGTTTCCTGTCCTGGCTGGAGTCCACTCCGCCAGGACGTTCTGTTCCCTGGGCCTCCTGACCTGGTGTCCCCCGAGCGCGATCGGTAGTCCGGTCGCGCTCTGTCGTCTCGGCCGGCAGCGCGCGGTGGGTTCCCCGAGCTCGCCCTGATGGCGAGCCCCCGTGCCAGGCGAGCGTGGTTCCGCAGCTGTGTCCAGGCCGTCGCCGAGCGTGACATCAGGGAGATGGCCAGGGTCAACGAGCCGGGCAGCATCACCTCGTTGCCGGTGCACCTCGCCTCGATCACCGCCCAGGAGCACAACGTCAGCAACACCTCCAGCAAGCTGGGGTTGCATCGTGCGACGGTCACCCGCTACCTGGAGCTGCTCGAAGCCGTGTTCCTCATCCACCGGCTTCCTGCCTGGTCCAGGAACTTGGCCGCGCGGGTGGTGAAGCACCCCAAGCTGCACCTCACCGACACCGGGCTGGCCGCCTCGTTGCTGGGCGTCTCGCCCGAGTCCCTCGCCAAGCCCGTCGCCCCCGCTCGTGGAGACGGTCATCGTCAACGAGCTGGCCAAGCAGGCGACCTGGAGCGAGACCCAGGTTCGCCTGCACCTTTGGCGGGTCAGCGGGGGCGCGGAGGTCGACGTCGTCCTGGAACGGGACGACGGTCAGGTCGTCGGTGTCGAGGCGAAGGCCAGGGACACCGTCACCGCGGACGACTTCCGAGGGCTGGCGGCGTTGCGCGACCTGACGGGGGACGAGTTCACCATGGGCGTCGTCTTCCCCACGGGAAGACAGGGCGCCATCAGCTTCGGGGACCGGCTCGTCTCACTTCCGGTATCAGTTCTCTGGCACTTGCCGTGAAAGGCTTTTCGAATCATCTCAAATGTTGGACTTCGCTGAGCGCAGCGCCTTGTACAACTGGGCGAATGTGTGTTGCTGCTCACGGTTGAACGGCAGCTGGTATCGGCTGCCGTCGTGCATGGTCAGGCTGAGGCGGCCACCACGGAGCATCCCGGCACCCTTCAGGGACAGCCGGGAGATGTCGCTGATGGACAGCGACAACCTGCTGGTGCCCAGCTCCTCCTTGGAGGTCGCGTTGGTGGGTTGGACCACGAGCAGCCGGCCATCGAAGTCGACCGAGATGCCTGTACCGTCCACTACGCGTGCTCCTCACTCACGATTTTTTGGGCCGTTAGTGAGGATATGTAAGGGCTATTCGGGAATATGCGCCGAAAACGCACCACTGTTGATGTAAATGCCCAAAGTCAGGTTCGGCGCGGTGAACCGTTCAGCCGTTGGCGCCGGGCTTCCAGAGGACGTCGCCGTCCGGGTTCGCCACGCGGGCGAGGATGAACAGCAGGTCCGACAGGCGGTTCAGGTACTTGGCGGCCAGGGGGTTGGTGCGCTCCGGGCCTCCGGAGTCCCCCGCCCCTTCGGCGGGGTCCTCGATCAGCGCCCACGCGTTGCGCTCCGCGCGGCGGGCGACCGTGCGGGCCTGGTGCAGCAGCGCCGCCGCCGGGGTGCCGCCGGGCAGGATGAACGACTCCAGCTTGCCGACGCGCTCGTTGAACTCGTCGCACCAGCCTTCGAGGCGCTCCACGTAGGTCTCGGTGACCCGCAGCGGTGGGTAGGGCGGGTCCGGGACGATCGGCGTGCAGAGGTCCGCTCCGACGTCGAAGAGATCGTTCTGGACCGCCTTGAGGACCTCAGCGACGTCGGCGGCCGGGCCGCCCAGCGCGAGCGCGACGCCGATGACCGAGTTGAGCTCGTCCACGTCGGCGTAGGCGGCGATCCTGGTGCTGGTCTTGGGCACCCGGGAGCCGTCACCGAGGGCGGTGGTGCCGTTGTCACCGACCCGCGTGTACACGCGGTTGATGCGGACAGACATGGCAGCGACCCTACGGGTCACAAGACGATTTCGCTTGACCCATACGATGGCTAGTCGTGAGCGAGCATTTCCGGGTCCAGGGTGGCGCACGCCTCGTCGGTGAGGTCTCCGTCGTCGGAGCGAAGAACAGCGTCCTGAAGCTGATGGCGGCGGCGCTGCTGGCCGAGGGCACGACAACACTGACCAACTGCCCGGAGATCCTGGACGTCCCGCTGATGGCGGACGTGCTGCGGGGTCTTGGCTGCGAGGTCTCCATCGACCACGACGAGGTCACCATCGTCTCGCCCGCGATGCCCAACCACCGCGCGGACTTCGCGTCGATGAGCAAGCTGCGCGCGTCGGTCTGCGTCCTCGGGCCGCTGGTCGCCCGCTGCCGCAAGGCCGTCGTCGCGCTGCCCGGTGGCGACGCCATCGGTTCGCGGCCGCTGGACATGCACCAGAACGGCCTGCGCCAGCTCGGCGCGACCACCGGGATCGAGCACGGTTGTGTCGTCGCCGAGGCGGAGAACCTGACCGGCGCGCAGATCTGGCTGGACTTCCCCAGCGTCGGCGCGACCGAGAACATCCTGATGGCCGCCGTGCTGGCCGACGGGACCACCGTCATCGACAACGCCGCGCGCGAGCCGGAGATCATCGACATCTGCGTGATGCTCCAGCAGATGGGCGCGAAGATCGAGGGCGCGGGCACCTCGACGCTGACCGTGCACGGTGTGCAGTCGTTGCAGCCCACCGAGCACCGGGTCATCGGCGACCGCATCGTCGGCGCCACCTGGGCGCTGGCCGCCGCCATGACGCGCGGCGACATCACGGTGCTGGGCGTCGACCCCGGCCACCTGAACCTGGTGCTGGAGAAGCTGCGCACGGCGGGCGCCGAGGTCACCACGGTCGAACAGCCGCGGCAGGGCTTCCGCGTGGTGATGGACGGGCGGCCCAAGGCCGTGGACTTCGTGACGCTGCCCTACCCCGGCTTCGCCACCGACAACCAGCCCTTCGCGGTCGCGCTCGCCGCCGTGGCCGAGGGCACCTCGATGATCACGGAGAACGTCTTCGAGGCCCGGTTCCGCTTCGTCGAGGAGATGATGCGGATGGGCGCCGACGCGCGCACCGACGGCCACCACTGCGTGGTCCGCGGCGTGGAGAAGCTCTCCGGCGCCCCGGTGTGGGCCTCCGACATCCGCGCGGGTGCGGGCCTGGTGCTCGCGGGTCTGTGCGCCGAGGGGGTCACCGAGGTGTGGGACGTCTTCCACATCGACCGCGGCTACCCGCAGTTCATCGAGAACCTCCAGCGGCTCGGCGCCGACGTGCAGCGGGTCTCCGCGCCGCCGGAGCGCTGACGCCCCGATGGCGCGCGTGCTGCTCCCGCTGCCGGACACCGACTTCGACGTGACCGAGGTGGCGGTGCCGTGGCACGTGCTCACCGAAGCGGGGCACGAGGTCGTCTTCGCCACCGAGCGGGCCGGGACCGTGGCCGCCGCCGACCGGCGGCTGCTGGACGGGGTGATCTTCGGTCAGCTCGGTGCGGAGCCCGAGCCCAAGCGGCTCTACCGCGAGATGACGCGGAGCCGGGGGTTCCGCGAGAGCACCGCGTGGGCGGAGGTCGTTCCCGCCGACTACGACGGCCTGCTGCTGCCGGGTGGGCACGCGCCGGGGATGCGGCAGTACCTCGCGTCGTCGTCGCTGCGCGCCAAGGTCGCGGAGTTCTGGAAGCTCGACCGGCCGGTCGGGGCGATCTGCCACGGCGTGCTCGTGCTGGCACGCACGATCGACCCCGGCACCGGCCGCAGTGTGCTGCACGGGCGGCGCACCACGTGTCTGCCGAAGTACATGGAGCGGACCGCCTACTTCCTCACCGCGTGGAAGCTCGGTCGCTACTACCGCACCTATCCGGCCTATGTGGAGGACGAGGTGCGCGCCGCGCTCGCGACGCCCGGCGACTTCGTCCGCGGCCCGCGAACCCTGTCCGCTCGCGGAACTGCGACGGACGACACATCGGCCTTCGTGGTCGAGGACGGACGCTATGTGTCGGCGCGCTGGCCGGGGGACGCGTACCTGTTCGCGAGGCGTTTTCGCGCTCTGCTCGACCGCCGCTGAGCGATTGACAGCCGGTCGATCACTGAACCGGTTCTGTTCATCCCTGTGAGTAATCGCACGTAGAGCGTTGGTTACTCGCCAGTACGCTGAGGTTCGGCGAAATCCGAGGCCGCAGGCGGAGGTGGACAGTGCCGTACCCGTCCGACCGTGAACGCGATCGCCCGTGGGTGATGCGGACCTACGCGGGCCATTCCTCGGCGGCGGCATCGAACGCGCTCTACCGCCGCAACCTGGCCAAGGGGCAGACCGGGCTCTCGGTCGCCTTCGACCTGCCGACGCAGACCGGGTACGACCCGGACCACGAGCTCTCGCGCGGTGAGGTCGGCAAGGTCGGCGTGCCCATCAGCCACATCGGCGACATGCGCCAGCTCTTCGACGGCATCCCGCTCGCCGAGGCCAACACCTCCATGACGATCAACGCGACGGCCATGTGGCTGCTCGCGCTCTACGTGAGCGTCGCGGAGGAGCAGGCCGAGGAGAAGGGCCTCGACCGCGACGAGATGCTGGCGAAGCTCGCCGGCACCACGCAGAACGACATCATCAAGGAGTACCTGTCGCGGGGCACCTACGTGTTCCCGCCGGGGCCGAGCCTGCGGCTGATCACCGACATGGTGGCCTGGGCCGTGCAGCACGTGCCCAAGTGGAACCCGATCAACATCTGCAGCTACCACCTGCAGGAGGTCGGCGCGTCCCCGGTGCAGGAGGTCGCCTACGCGATGTGCACCGCGATCTCGGTGCTCGACGCGGTCCGCGACTCCGGGCAGCTGCCGGACGACCGCTTCGGCGAGGTGGTCGGGCGGATCTCCTTCTTCGTCAACGCGGGTGTGCGCTTCATCGAGGAGATGTGCAAGATGCGCGCCTTCGGCGTGCTGTGGGAGGAGATCACCCGCGACCGCTACGGCATCGAGAACCCCAAGCAGCGGCGGTTCCGCTACGGCGTGCAGGTCAACTCGCTCGGGCTGACCGAGCAGCAGCCGGAGAACAACGTCCAGCGCATCGTGCTGGAGATGCTCGCGGTGTCCTTGTCCCGCAACGCCCGCGCCCGCGCGATCCAGCTCCCCGCGTGGAACGAGGCGCTCGGTCTGCCGCGCCCGTGGGACCAGCAGTGGGCGCTGCGGATGCAGCAGGTCCTCGCCTACGAGACGGATCTGCTTGAGTACGAAGACCTTTTCGACGGATCTCCGGTGATCCAGGCCAAGGTGGACGAGATCGTCAACGGCGCGCGGGCGGAGATCGACCGCGTGCAGGCGATGGGCGGCGCGGTCGCCGCGGTGGAGAGCGGCTACATGAAGTCGCAGATGGTCTCCTCGCTGGCCGAGCGCCGCCGCAGGGTCGAGGCGGGCGAGGACGTCGTTGTGGGGCTGAACAAGTTCGACACCACCGAGCCGAGCCCGTTGCAGGCCGAGGGCGCCAAGGCGATCGAGACGATCGACCCGCGGGTGGAGCGCGAGGCCAGCGAGGCCGTCCGCGCCTGGCGCGCCAACCGGGACGCCTCCACAGTGGACGAGTCGCTGCGCGGGTTGCGCGAGGCGGCCAAGACCGGCGCGAACCTCGTCACCGCAACGGTTTCCTGCGCCAGGGCCGGGGTGACCACCGGCGAGTGGGCTTCGGCCCTGCGCGAAGTCTTCGGCGAGTACCGTGCGCCGACCGGTGTCTCCGGCGCCTCGGCCGCGGGTGCTGCGGGCGCAGCGCTCGCCGGGGTGCGCGAGCGCGTGGCGAAGGCGGGGGAGGACCTCGGCGAGCGGCTGCGCATCCTCGTCGGCAAGCCCGGTCTCGACGGCCACTCCAACGGCGCCGAGCAGGTTGCCGTTCGGGCGAGGGACGTCGGCTTCGAGGTCGTCTACCAGGGCATCCGGCTCACGCCGTCGCAGATCGTCGCGGCGGCGGTGCAGGAGGGCGTGCACGTCGTCGGGCTGTCGGTTCTGTCCGGCTCGCACCTGGAGGTCGTGCCCGCCGTCGTCGAGGGGCTCAAGGCGGCCGGTGTCACCGACGTTCCCGTTGTGCTGGGCGGAATCATCCCGCCGTCGGATGCGGCCGAGTTGCTGAAGCGCGGCGTGGCAAGGGTTTTCACGCCGAAGGACTACGAGCTGACCGAGATCATGGACGAGATCGTCACGGTCATCCGGAAAGCACACGGCTTGACCGAATCGTGACCTTTGCACAAGAGCACTGGTTTGACCGGGGGAAAAGCGGGTACACCCGCGGTAGCGAAAGGTGCTTCTCCGGCTCGGGTTCTTTGACCTCAGTGGAGGGACGCCCCTACCGTTCGCCGGACCGGGCCGCAGCGGTGCACGCCGCGACGGCCGACCGGTGAGGTCCTGACCCGGAAGCAAGGAGTCGCCCCTCGTGTGTGCCGAGCACGTCACCCGACGGAACTTTCTGAGGGGCACGGCGGGAGGCGCGCTCGCGGTCGCCATCGGCGTTTCCGCTTGCGCCCCAGTCGATCTGACCGCGCAGGACGCGGGAGGGGACCTGCTGAGCCGGATCCGCGACCGGGGCGAGGTCAACATCGGCATCGCCAACGAGTCGCCCTACGGCTTCGTGGACAGCGCCGGACGGATCACCGGCGAGGCACCGGAGCTGGCGCGGATCATCTTCCAGCGCCTGGGTGTCGAGCGGATGAACCCGAGGGTCACCGACTTCGGCTCGCTGATCCCCGCGCTCCAGGTGGGCGTGTTCGACGTGATCGCGGCCGGGATGTTCATCACGCCCGCCCGCTGCAAGCAGATCCTGTTCTCCGACCCGGAGTACCAGGCTCCGCAGACCCTGTTGGTGCCGAAGGGAAATCCCAAGGGCGTCAACACACTCGACGACATCGTGGCCAAGAAGGACGTGCGCGTCGGACTGCTCACCGGCAGCGCGGAGACCACCTATGCCGACGCGCTCGGTCTCAAGGACCGGTCGGTCATCTTCGACAGCGTCTTCAGCGGACTGGACGGCATCCTCGCCAACCGCGCGGACGCGTTCGCGCTGACCACGATCTCCTTGCGGGACGCGGTTTCCAAGCGTCCGGACGCGCCGTTGGAGCTGACCCCGGCGTACGTCCCGATCATCGAGGGCGAGCAGAAGCTGGGCTGCGGGGCCTTCGGTTTCCGCCGGGACCAACGGGTCTTCCGTGACGCCTTCAACGCCGAGCTCAACCGCATGCGCGCCAACGGGGAGCTGCTCGCCACGGTGCGCCCGTTCGGGTTCACCGAGTCCGAGATGACCAAGCTGACCGTGGCCGAGCTGTGCACGGACACCAGCTCCTGAGTCCTCCCGAGTCGAGGTGATCATGTCCCCCCAGCTTCTCTCGTACCTGCTCGAAGGTCTGCTGACCACGTTGCAGCTGACCGTCGGCGCGGCGGCGCTCGGCCTGGTGTTCTCCTTCGCCGCCGGCATCGCGACCTGCAGCCCGAACATCGTGCTGCGCGGCGTCGGCCGGTTCTACATCGAGCTCTTCCGCGGCATCTCCGCACTGGTGCTGCTGTTCTGGTTCGTCTTCGCGCTCCCCTACGCCGGCTGGCAGCTCGACCCGATGTGGGCAGGCATCCTCGCGCTGGCGCTGAACATCGGCGCCTACGGCGCGGAGGTCGTGCGCGGCGGCATCGTCGCGGTCCCGGTCGCGCAGATCGAGGCCGCCGTCGCGCTGAACCTCACCAGGGCCCAGCGGATGCGGCTCGTCGTTCTGCCGCAAGCGATCGCGCGCATGCTGCCGCCGTTCGGCAACCTGCTCATCGAGCTGCTGAAGGGCACGGCGGTCGCGTACATCGTGCTGATCCCCGAACTGACCTTCGCCGGCCAGATCGTCCGCAACGCCACCGGTGACTCCGCCTCGGTGTTCACCGCGCTGCTGATCCTCTACGCGATCCTCGCGGTGTTCTTCACGACCATCGTCCGGCTGATCGAACGCCGGGTGGCGAAATCCCTTGGCAGGGCGCCTACTCCGGGATTCTTCGCGCGCCTGAAGGGAGTGAGAGCGTGACGTGGGACTGGGACTACGCCTGGGACAGTCTGCCGCTGCTGCTCGACGGGCTCGGTGTGACCGTGCTCGCGACACTGGCCGGAACGGCGATCGCGCTGGTGCTGGGCCTGGTGTTCACCCTGATGCGGCGCAGCTCGTCGCGGTGGATCTCCATCCCCACGGAGGTCTTCGTCGAGTTCATCCGCTCGACCCCGTTGCTGGTGCAGCTGTTCGTGCTGTTCTTCGTGCTGCCGGAGGTCGGGGTCCAGCTGTCCGCCTTCGCGACCGGTGTGATCGGGCTCGGCCTGCACTACGCCACCTACACCTCGGAGGTGTACCGCTCCGGTATCGAGGGGGTGCCCGCCGGGCAGTGGGAGGCGGCCAAGGCGCTCAACCTGCCCAGCAGGCGGGTGTGGACGAGCGTGATCCTGCCGCAGGCGGTCCCGCCGTCGATCCCGGCGCTGGGCAACTACGCGATCGCGATGTTCAAGGAGACCCCGCAGCTCACCGTGATCACGGTGATGGAGCTGCTCTCCGTCGCCAGGCAGCTCGGCGCGGAGAACTACCGCTACCTGGAGCCGGTCACCCTCATCGGCGTGCTCTTCCTGCTGGTGAGCCTGCCGACCGCGTGGCTGGTGCGGCGGATGGAGCGGCGCATGGTCCCCGCTCCGCGCCCGGTGTGAACCCCTTGCTAGGAAAGGACTTCTGCTCATGAGTCAGGCGGCGACCGAGGCAGCGCTGACCTCCGGCAAGGACGGCCAGTTCATCCACTTCGACAAGGTCTCCAAGCGCTTCGGCGACAACGTGGTGCTCGACGACCTCTCCTTCGCCGTCGGCGCGGGCGAGCGCGTCACGCTGATCGGACCGAGTGGCTCCGGCAAGACCACCATCCTGCGCATGCTGATGACGCTGATGAAGCCGGACACCGGGACCGTGAGAGTCGGCGACGACTACCTCTTCCACGAGGAGCGCAACGGGTCCCTCGTGGACGCGAGCGAGGCGCACATCCGCAAGGTGCGCCAGCGCATCACCATGGTCTTCCAGTCCTTCAACCTCTTCCCGAACATGCGGGTGCTGCGCAACGTCACCGAGGCGCCCGTGCACGTGCTCGGACTGTCCAAAGAGGAGGCCGAGGAGCGAGCGCTCGGGCTGCTGGCGATGGTGGGTCTCGACCACAAGATCGACTCCTACCCGTCGCAGCTCTCCGGCGGTCAGCAGCAGCGGGTGGCGATCGCCCGCGCCCTGGCGATGCGGCCGGACGTGCTGCTGCTGGACGAGGTGACCTCGGCGCTGGACCCGGAGCTGGCCGCCGGGGTGCTCGACGTGCTGCGCGACGTCGCCAAGACCACCGACGTGACGATGCTGTGCGTGACCCACGCGATGAAGTTCGCGCGGGACATCTCGCACCGCGTCCTGATGTTCTGCGAGGGCAAGATCATCGAAGCCGCTCCGCCGGAGCAGATGTTCGACTCGCCCGACCACGAGCGGACCAGGTCCTTCCTGCAGTCCGTTCTCGACGAGGCCTGAACGCTCGGGGGCGTCCCAGGACGAAGCGGGCGGCGTGGTTCGGGCCACGCCGCCCGCTTCGGCGTCTCAGCCCTTCAGCACCTCCTGCGTGCTGGTCACCTCGGCGAAGTTGTCGTGCAGGTTCACCGCGACCACCCTGGCGATCTCGTCAGCGGTGACGACCGTGCCGTCCCGCGCGGTCTCGTCGAAGGTGAACGTCGCGTCCAGCACGTAGCGGATGCGGTAGCCGAGGTCCCCGCCGACCCGGGTCGTGGTCTCCACGCAACGGTTGGTCTGGATGCCGCAGGTGACCAGGTCGGTGATGCCGCGCTCGGTCAGCCACGCGTGCAGGTCCTGCTCGCCGTGGAAGGCGGAGTGCACCCGCTTGTCGACAACGAGGTCGGGCGTGATCCCGTCGAGCTCGGGCTTGAACGCGTTGCCCTCGGTCCCCGGCCGCAGCGGCGAGCCGGGCTTGTCGGAGTTGTGCCGCACGAAGACGATCGGCTCGCCCGAGCTCTGCCAGGCTTCGAGCAGGGCGCGGATGTTGGCCTCGGCGTCGGGGTTGTTGCGCCTGCCCCAGAAGGCCGCGTCGTCGAAGCCGCGCTGCACGTCGATCACGATCAGAGCTGTCATGCCACCGAGCCTGCTGTCTCGCTGCCGAGGAGGGGAGTGGCAGAACCGGCACGAAGGAGTACTTTCCTGCCATGCGCACGATCGGCCTCCTCGCCCTGCCGGACACCCGCTCCTTCGACGTCGCGGTGACGGCGGAGGTGTGGTGCGTCGACCGCGTGGACTCCGGGATCGGCCCCTTCGAGCTCCGGATCTGCGCGCCCCGCAAGGCATCCGTCGCCCTCCGCCCGGTGGGGCTGCTGCCGCCGACCCACGGCCTTGAGGGACTGGCGGACTGCGACCTGGTCGTGCTTCCGGGTCGCTACGACCCCCTCGCGCCGGTGCCGAAGCCGGTGGTCCACGCGCTTCGCGACTACCACCGAGCCGGCGGAGTCATCGCGACGTTGTGCTCGGGCGCGTTCACCGCTGCGGCGGCCGGGCTGCTCGACGGGCGGCCGGCGACGACGCACTGGCGGCTGCTCACGGCGCTGTCCTCGGCGGCCCCGCTCGCGGAGATCCGGGGCGACGTGCTCTTCACCGACGACGGCACGGTCCTGACCTCGGCGGGAGTCGTCGGCGGCGTGGACCTCTGCCTGCACCTGGTGCGGCGGTCGCTGGGCGCCTCCGTGGCGACCGCGCTGGCCCGCCGCCTGGTGATGCCGCCCGCGCGCGAGGGCGACCAGCGCCAGTTCGTGGAGGCACCCGTGCCCGCACGTCCCGCCCAGGTCGGCATCGGGTCCACAGTGGACTGGGCATCGGCCCGCCTGGAGTCCCCGCTCGGGGTGGGTGACCTGGCCGCGCACGCGGGGATGAGCGAGCGGTCCTTCCAGCGGGCGTTCACGGCGGCGATGGGGACAACGCCGGGAAAGTGGTTGCTGGCACAGCGCATTCGCCACGCGCAGCGGCTGCTGGAGACGACGGACCTCTCGGTCGACCGCGTGGCCCAGCGCTGCGGTCTTGGCACGGCGGTCAACCTCCGCCGCCGCATGCGCTCAGCCCTCGGAGTCACCCCCGGCACGTACCGCCGCACCTTCCACACGGCGTGAACGACGCGGGTGGGGCTAGGGCCTGTCCTGCAAGTCGTCCCGCTCCCCCGAGCCGCCCCCGCGTCCCGGACCCCCGCGCCCCCGTATCCGCGTGAGCCAGCCGGCGTGGCCGGGTGTTTCGCGTTTTGTCACCTTGATGCGCGAAAGAGCGCTCCCATTTCGCATCAAGGTGACAAAACGCGAAAGGAGGGGCGGGTGGGTGAGGGCGCCGAGCGGGGTGGTGAGGGCGCCAAGGGGGGTGGTGTTGCCACTTGCAGGACACGACCTATTCGAGGGCGACGCGGAGGCCGAGGGCGACCAGCACCGCTCCGGTGAGGCGTTCGAGGGTGAGCTTGACCTTGGGGAGGCTGAGCAGGCGGCCCAGCCTGCCCACCAGGAACGAGAAGACCGTCCACCACAGCACCGCCAGCGCCAGGAAGATCGCGGCCAGGACCGCCGAGGTCGCCATGCGGGACTCGCCCGCCGCCACGAACTGCGGCAGCAGGGTCAGGAACAGCAGGGCGATCTTGGGGTTGAGGACGTTGCTCAGCACGCCCTGGCGGAAGGCCGCCGTGCGGGCGACCGGTTCGGTCTCGACCGTGGCGGCCGACGCGGTGAGGCCGCGCAGCCCGTGCCGGGCCGCCCACAGCGCCTGCACCCCGAGCCACACCAGGTAGGCCGCGCCGATCAGCTTCACCACGGTGAACGCCGTCGCCGAGGCGGCCAGCAGCGCGGAGAGGCCGATCACCGCCGCGAGGGCGTGGACCGCGATGCCCGCGCAGCAGCCGAGGCCCGTCCACAGTGCCGCCGCCGTTCCACCACGCACCCCGTTGCGCAGCACGAGGGCCATGTCGGGGCCGGGTGTGACCGTCAACACAGCCACGACGGCCAAAAAGGGGATGAGTAGCTCTGGCACCTCGTCAGGCTAACTCCGCGGGACTACGGTCAGTCCATGGTCGAGTATCGGAATCTTCTCGTCGCGCGTGAGGGCGACGTCGTCCGGATCACGATGAATCGGCCGGAGCGCCGCAACGCGCTCTCCGCCGAGCACCTGGCCGAGTTGCTGGCCGCGTTGCGGGCGGCAGGGGACTCCGACGCGACCGGTGTGGTGCTCGCCGCGGAGGGCAAGGTCTTCTCCGCCGGTCACGACTTCGCCGATGTGGCCGCGCGGGATCTCGACGGTGTGCGGGAGCTGCTGGAGCTGTGCACCGAGGTCATGCGCACCGTGCAGTCGATCCCGCAGGTGGTGGTCGCTCGGGTGCACGCGCTGGCCACCGCCGCCGGGTGCCAGCTCGTCGCGTCCTGCGACCTCGCTGTCGCCGCCGCCTCCGCCGGGTTCGCGCTGCCGGGCGGCAAGGCCGGGTGGTTCTGCCACACGCCTGCCGTCCCGGTCGCCCGCGCCGTCGGCCGCAAGCGCCTGATGGAGCTCGCGCTGACCGGTGATCCGATCGACGCCGCCACCGCCGAGCGGTGGGGCCTGGTGAACCGCGTCGTGCCCGACGAGGAGCTCGACGACGCCGTGAACGACCTGCTGGCGCGCGCCACGCGGGGGAGCCGGGCGAGCAAGGCGGCTGGGAAGCACACGCTGTACGCGCAGCTCGACCGGCCGGAGGCCGACGCGTACGAGATCGCGCTCGAAGCGATGGCCGCGGCTTCGCAGACGCCGGGGGCCAAGGAGGGGATGGCGGCCTTCCTGGAGAAGCGCAAGCCGTCTTGGCCCGACTAGGAGTGCCGTGGTGATCAGCACTGACGGAGTTCTGTCGTCCTCTGGTGAGACGACGCGGGTGTTCACCCCGCTGACCGGCGAGACGCTCGCGATGCTTCCTGTGTCCACTGTGGAGGATGTAGACGAGGCGTACCGGCGCGCGGCCGTCGCGCAGCAGGAGTGGAGCACCGTGGGCCCGCGCGAGCGCGGACAGGTACTGCTGCGCTTCCACGACCTGCTGCTGTCGCGGCAGTCGGAGATCCTCGACCTCGTCCAGAAGGAGTCCGGCAAGACGCGGTGGCACGCCTTCGAGGAGGTCGGCGGGGTCGCGCTCGGCGCGCGGTACTACGGCAGGCGCGCGGAGAAGATGCTGGCCTCCACCAGGCGCTCCGGCTTCCTGCCCGGTGTGATCAGGGTGGATGAGGTCCGGCGGCCCAAGGGGGTCGTCGGAGTGATCTCTCCGTGGAACTACCCGCTCGAACTCGGTCTGTCCGACGGGCTCGCCGCGGTGGTCGCGGGCAACGGAGTCGTGCACAAGCCGGACGTCCAAGGCGCGTTGACCGCTTTGTGGGGAGTCCGCCTGCTCCGCGAAGCCGGTCTGCCGGAGGACCTGTGGCAGGTCGTCGTCGGAGACGGCCCGACCATCGGCGGTGCGGTGGTCGATGGCGCGGACTACGTCTGCTTCACCGGTTCCACGCGCACGGGCCGCGAAGTCGCCAAGCGCGCCGCCGAGCGGCTTGTCGGCGCTTCACTGGAGCTCGGTGGCAAGAACGCGTTGCTGGTCTTGGATGACGCCGATCCGGAGAAGGCGGCGGAGATCGCGGTCCGCGCGTGCTTCACCTCCGCAGGCCAGCTGTGCGTCTCCATCGAGCGGTTGTATGTGCACGACGCGATCCACGACGAGTTCATGGAGCGATTCCTGAGGCGTGTCAGGAACATGCGCCTCGGCGTTCGGCTCGACTGGTCGGCGGACATGGGTTCACTGGCCTCGCAGCGCCAGTTCGACGCGGTCAGCCAGCACGTGCGCGACGCGGTGGACAAGGGCGCACGGGTGCTCGTCGGTGGCAGGAAGCGCCCCGACGTCGGTCCGTACTGCTACGAGCCGACCGTGCTCGCCGGGGTGACCGAGGAGATGGACTGCTACGCCGAGGAAACCTTCGGTCCGGTGGTCTCGGTCTATCGATGCTCCACAGTGGACGAAGCAGTGCGCAGGGCCAACGACACCCGCTACGGGCTCAACGCGAGCGTGCTCAGCGGCAACGCCCGGAGTGGACGGGTGGTCGCGGCGCGGCTGAACTCCGGTTCGGTCAACGTCAACGAGGGCTACGGGGCGAGCTACGGCAGCGTGGACGCGCCGATGGGCGGGGTCGGCGAGTCCGGTATCGGTCGGCGGCACGGTGTCGAAGGACTGCTCCGCTTCACCGAGGCGCAGACGATCGCCAGCCAGCGCGGTGTCGGTCTCGGGCGTCCGCCCCTGACCGGGTACCGGTCGTTGGCGCGTGGTTATACGGGGCTGCTGCGGGCTTTCAAGGCGCTGGGCCGTTCTTAGGGTCAGCGTGCCGGAACGACCTCTTCCACCAGCCTGGCAACGGCGAGCACCAGGTCGTCGGAGTGTCGCGGGCCGACGACCTGCAGTCCGACCGGCAGCCCCGCGGCGGTCGTGCCGACCGGCACGCTGATCGCGGGCTGCTGGGTCATGTTGAACGGGTAGGTGAACGGCGTCCAGTCCGGCCAGCTCTGCATCCCGCTGCCCGCGGGCACGTCCGCCCCGGCCTCGAACGCGGGGATCGGCATGGTCGGCGTGATCAGCACGTCGTACCGGGAGTGGAACTCGCCCATCGTGATGCCCAGCGCCGCCCGGTCCGCGTTCGCGCCGAGGTAGTCGCTGGCCGTGTACGTCCCGCCCTGCTCCCACAGCAACCGCAGCCCGGGGTCGAGCAGGTCGGCCGAGCCAGCCGGGAAGCTGTCCAGCCACTTCGCCGCGCCGGTCGACCAGAGCACCCAGAAGGCTTCCTTCGGGTCCTGGAAGCCCGGATCGGCCTGCTCGACGTGCAGTCCCGCCTCGTCGAGCGCGGTCACCGCCGTCGCAACGATCCGCGCGACCTCGGGGTCGACGTCGACGTAGCCGAGCGTCGGTGAGAACGCCGCGCGCAGCCCGCGCACGTCGCGGCGGACGGCCTCGCGGTAGGTGCCGACCAGCTGCGGAAGTGCGCTGGGGTCACGGAAGTCGGGGAGCGCGAGCACGTCGAGCAGCAGTGCGACGTCGTCGACCGAGAGCGCCATCGGACCGGCGTGCGAGAGCGCCCCGAACGGGCTGGCCGGGTACAGCGGGATGCGGCCGTGGGTCGGTTTGAAGCCGACGATTCCGCAGAACGACGCGGGAATCCGCACCGAGCCGCCGCCGTCGGTGCCCACCGACAGCGCGCCCATGCCCGCCGCCACCGCGGCGGCGCTACCGCCACTGGAGCCGCCGGCCGTCCGCGCCGCGTTCCAGGGGTTCCTGGTGATCCCGCACAGCCTGCTGTCCGTGACGCCCTTCCAGCCCAGCTCCGGCGTGGTGGTTTTTCCCAGTAGCACCAAGCCGTTCTCGCGCAGCCGCGCGGTGACCGGGCTGTCGACCTCCCACGGCTGGTCGGCCTCGATGCACTTCGAACCGCGCAGCGTCGGCCAGCCCTTGCTGAGGAACATGTCCTTGACCGAGGTCGGCACGCCGTCCAGCCAGCCGATCGGATGGCCGTCCCGCCAGCGCGCCTCGGACTCCTTCGCCTGGGTCATCGCCGCGTCCGCGTCGACGAGGCAGTAGGCGTTGTAGTCCTCGTCCTTGCCTTCGATGGCTTCCAGGGCTGACTTGGTCGCCTCGACCGGCGACAGCTCGCCTGCGGAGTAGGCGGCTGCCAGTTCGCTTGCCGTCAGCAGAGTGCTCGTGTTCGGGGCCATGACCCTCCTCAGCGTGAGCTCGGCACGTAGCCCAGCTGCTTGTCGACGACATTACGAAGCTCGCGACCGGACCGCCACCGCTGAAAGTTGTCCGTGAACACTTCGACGAGCGCGTTGCGCCATCCGGCGAAATCGCCTGACATGTGCGGTGACACAAGCACGTTCTCCATAGTCCACAGTGGACTGTCGGTGGGAAGTGGCTCGGTGTCGAAGACGTCGAGGGCGGCTCCGGCGATGCGACCGGTCCGCAAGGCCTCGACCAGGTCCGACGTGATCACCAGCTCGCCGCGGCCGACGTTGACCAGCCGCGCGCTCGGCCGCATCGCGTTGAAGGCCCGCGCGTCGAACATGCCCCTGGTCTGTTCGGTCAGCGGTGCCACCAGGACCACGAAGTCCGCATCCGGCAGATGTCTGGTCAGCTCGTCCGAGGCGTGCACGGTGCCGAAGTCCGGGTCGTCCGCCCGCGCGCGGCGGCCGACCCCGGCCACGTCCAGCCCGGCGGCGCGCAGCAGCGCTGCGATGGCCCTGCCGATCGGCCCGGTGCCGACCACGAGGGCACGTTTGCCGGAAATCCGCTCAGTTTCCCTGTGCAGCCAACGTTTCTCGCTCTGAAGTTGCGACGATCGAGCGAAATCCTTGGCGAAGGCGAGGAGCACGCCGAGCACGTACTCCGCGATCGACTGGTCGAAAACGCCGCGCGAGTTGGTCAGCACCACCTCGCTCGCCCGCAGTTCCGGGAAGAGCACGGGGTCCACTCCCGCGCTGGCGATGTGCAGCCAGCGCAGGCGGTCCGCGCCGTGCCAAGCCCCAGGTACGGCGGTGGAGAGGAAGTCGTAGACGAACAACGCGTCCGCGCCGCGCAGTGCCTCCGCGAGGCCGTCCTCGCGGGTGTAACGAACCACCGCCGTTGCCTCGATCCCTTGCATGTCCGGCGGCATCTTGTCGCCGTGCAAGACGGTGAGCACTGGGGTTTCGGGCACGTTGACACGCTATGAGTCGCTCGTATGATTGTCAACAATCCGAGGAGTCACCCCGGAGGCCACTCCTAATGAACCCTGGGAGCCCAGCCTTGGATTTGGATCTTCTGGACTTCGACGGGCCGCTCGCGCAGCGCGGGATCGGCGTGATCGCCCCGTTCGACCTGGCCCTGGAGCGCGAGCTCTGGCGCTGGGTGCCGATGGAGGTCTCGCTGCACCTGGCCAGGACGCCGTACGAGCCGGTCCCGGTCAGCATGGAGATGGCCAGGCTGGTCAGCAACAGCACGCACCTCGCCGCGGCGACCAGGGACGTGCTGCACGTGGAGCCCGAGGTCGTCGCCTACCTCTGCACCTCGGGCAGCTTCGTCAACGGCGTGGACTACGAGCGCTCGCTGTGCAAGGCGATCTGCGCGGCGGGCGCCCCGGACGCGGTGACCACCTCCGGCGCGCTCGCCGAGGTGCTGCACCAGCTCGACCTGCGCTCGGTCTCGGTGATCACCCCGTACGACGAGGACCTGACCAAGAGCCTCCAGGCGTTCCTGGCCGAGCTCGGCGTGACGACGGTGTCCAGTGACTACCTCGGCCTCGGCGGCGGCATCTGGAAGGTCAGCTACCGCACGATCGCCGAGCGCATCCTCGCCGCGGACCACCCCGACGCCGAGGCGATCTTCGTCAGCTGCACCAACCTGCCGACCTACGACCTGATCGAGCCGTTGGAGCGCAAGCTCGGCAAGCCCGTGCTGACCGCGAACCAGCTGACGATGTGGGCCTGCCTCAAGCGGATGCGGCTGCCGATCGTGGGGCCGGGCAGCTGGCTCCGAGAGGTCTCCTGAGTGCACTAGGATTGTCGACAACCCTTGCTGGAGGAACCCGTCATGCCGACGATCGGCTTCATCTACCCCGACCACGCGGCGGAAGACGAGTACCCGTTCGCGGCGAACCTCCTCGGCGACGGGATCCGGCTCCCGGTCGCGCACATCTACGGCACCGACCTGCACGCCGTGCCCGAGCTGCTGGACCTCGGCAGCGAGGAACGGCTCGCCGAGGGCGCCCGGCTGCTGGCAGGGCACGAGCCGGACGCGGTGGTGTGGGCGTGCACCAGCGGCAGCTTCGTCTACCGCTGGGACGGCGCGACGGACCAGGCGGCGAAACTCGCCGAAGCGGCGGGGAAACCGGCATCCAGCACGTCTTTCGCCTTCGTCAACGCGGCGCGGGCGCTCGGTGTGGGCCGGGTGGCCGTCGCCGCGAGCTACCCGGCCGACGTCGCCGAGTACTTCGTGGAGTTCCTCGGCGCCGGTGGCGTCCAGGTCGTCGCGATGGGCAGTGAGGACATCGACACCGCGGCCGAGGTCGGCAGGCTCCCCGCGCACGCCGTGATCGAGCTGGCGCTCTCGCACGACCACCCCGACGCCGAGGCGGTCCTGGTGCCGGACACCGCGATGCGCACGCTCGGCGTGCTGAACGAGATCGAGACGCGGCTCGGCAAGCCGGTGCTCAGCGCGAACCAGGTGACGATCTGGGAGGGGCTGCGGCTGGCGGGCGCGCCGGTCACGACCGACACGCTCGGCACATTGTTCCGCACAGGAGGTGCGTGATGGCGCTGCCGGATATCGAGCCGGTCAGCAGGGAGTCCACCGCCGAGATCATCGCGCGCCAGCTCCGCAACGCGATCATGTACGGCTCGCTGCCGCCGGGCACGCAGCTCGGCGAGACCGAGCTGGCGTCACGGTTCCAGGTCTCCAGAGGACCGCTGCGCGAGGCCATGCAGCGCCTGGTCTCCGAAGGCCTGCTGCGCGCCGAGCGCCACCGCGGGCTGTTCGTGATCGACCTCGGCCCCGGCGACGTCTACGACATCTACTCGGCGCGGTCGGCGATCGAGCGCGCCGCGGTCATCCGGATCATGCGCGGCGACCGGGAGGCCGTGGCGCGGGTGCTGGACGAGACCGTGCGCGCGATGGCGGCCGCCGCCGATGACGACGACCCGACGGCGTTGTCCGAGGCTGACCTGAAGTTCCACGAGGCGCTGATCGCCGCCTCCGGCAGTCCCCGCCTGGTGCGGATGGCGCGGACGCTGCTGATCGAGACGCGGATGTGCCTCGCCGAGCTCCAGCGCACCTACCAGGCGGTGGAGGAGCGCGTCGTCGAGCACAACCAGATCATCGAGGCGATCCGCGCGGGCGACGAGAACCTGGCCCTGACCCGCCTGGAAGCCCACATGGAGGACGCCGTCCAGCGCCTGGCCCCCGGCAACAGCCTCCACACCGGCGCCGCCCCCGCGGTCTGACCCGCCATTCGCGGGCTTATGGACGCTTCGCGGGACGCGAAAAGGTCCATAAGCCCGCGAATGGCGGGAAAGGGAGGGGTTAGGCGCGGGAGAAGGAGAGGGTTTCGCCTTCGACGCCGCGCAGCCAGAGGTCCTGTGCGGCGGCGGCCATCTCCGCCAGGCCCTCCTCGATGGTGGCGAAGACGTTGCCCGGCACCCAGCCCGCGTCGCCGTTGATCAGCAGGTTGTTGCGGCCGTAGAAGATCGCCAGGTCGGTGGCGCCCTGGTCGCTGTGCGCCTCGCTGTCGTCCTCGTAGCCGTAGGCCGGGTTGCCGATCTCCCACGCCTCGAAGCCGAAGTAGACGACGTCGCCGGGGATCGGTGTGACGGTCGGGTTCTCCCTGCCGGGCTTGGGGTTCGCGAACGGCGGGACCAGCGTGTAGACCTCGTTGCGTGCGTACTTGGCGTGGTAGGCCGATCCGCTCTGCGGCAGTGCGTCCCACACCGCTTCGCAGGTGCGCGGGGCCTCCGCGTCGAGCAGCCGGGCACGGCAGGACACGCCGCGCTTGTCCAGAGCGATGGTGATGTAGCGAGCCACGGACTGGTCCCTCTCAGTTCTTGGTGACGGAGGCGACGGCGTCGGCCCAGATCTCCAGGGCCTCGTCGACCTGCTCGGCGGTGACGATCAGCGGCGGGATCATCCGCACCACGTTCATGTGCGCTCCGCAGGTCAGCAACAGCAGCCCGCGCTCGGCGGCGGCCTTCTGCGCGGCCTGCGCGGTCGCGTTGTCGGGTTGGCCGTCCTCGGTGGTGAACTCGGAGCCGACCAGCAGCCCCAGGCCGCGCACGTCCCCGATCCGCGGGGTCTTGTCGGCGACGAGCCGGGCGCCTGCGAGCAGCTGCTCGCCCCGCGCCGCCGCGTTCTCGACGAGCCCCTCGTCCTTGATCACGCTGAGGGTCTCCGCGGCGGCGGCGCAGGAGACCGCGTTGCCGCCGTAGGTCCCGCCCTGCGAGCCCGGCCACGCCTTGCTCATCAGCTCGGTCGAGGCCGCGATGCCGGAGAGCGGGAAGCCGCTGGCGAGGCCCTTCGCGATGACGACCACGTCCGGGCGCACGTCGAAGTGGTCGTGCCCCCAGAACTTCCCGGTGCGGCCGAACCCGGTCTGCACCTCGTCGATCACCAGCAGGATGCCGTGCCGGTCGGCGCGCTCGCGCAGCCCGGCGAAGAAGGCGGTGTTCGCGGGCACGTAGCCGCCTTCGCCGAGCACCGGCTCGATGAAGAACGCCGCGGTCTCGTTCGGCGCGGTGACGGTGGCGAAGAGGTAGTCCAGCTCGCGCAGCGCGAACTCCGTCGCGGTCTCGACGTCCCAGCCGTAGCGGTAGGCGTTGGGGAACGGCGCCACGTGCACGCCGCCCATCAGCGGTGAGAAGCCCGCGCTGAACCGGGTTCCCGACGTCGTCATGGTCGCCGCGGCGACCGTCCTGCCGTGGAATCCGCCTTGGAACACAACGACATTCGGCCGACCGGTCGCCTGCCGTGCCAGCCGCAGAGCGGCCTCGATGCCCTCGCTGCCGGAGTTGGCGAAGAACAGCGAGTCCAGACCGGGCGGCAGCACTTCGCCGAGGCGCTCGGTCAGGTCGAGCAGCGGCTTGTGCATCACGGTCGTGTACTGGCCGTGGATCAGCTTGCCGATCTGCTCCCGCGCGGCGGCGACGACGCGCGGGTGGCAGTGCCCGGTGCTGGTGACGCCGATTCCGGCGGTGAAGTCGAGATTGCGCCTGCCGGTGGTGTCGTGGAGGTAGACGCCCTCGCCGCGTTCGACGACGACCGGGGTGGCCTGCTTGAGCAAGGGGGAGAGCTGGGCCATGACAACGACACTCCTTTGAGGGGCAGCGAGGGGTGTTGTAGATTGTCAACAATATTCGTAGCATGGCGTTCGGACCGACGCAATGAACGCCATCTGCGAGGAGCGGGATGTCCGAGATCAGCGAGACCGGCGTGGTCAACGCGGTCACCAAGGAACTGTTCATCGGCGGCAAGTGGACGTCGGCGGCGGGAGGGAAGACCTTTCCGGTGCTCGACCCCTCGAACGGCGGGCTGCTGTGCGAGGTGGCGGACGCGTCTCCGGCCGACGGCAAGGCCGCGCTGGACGCGGCGGTCGCGGCACAGCCCGGTTTCGCCGCGATGCCACCGCGTGAGCGCGGTGAGATCCTCCGCCGCGCCTACGAGCTTCTGTTGGCGCGCAACGAAGAGCTAGCGCTGCTGATGACGCTGGAGATGGGCAAGCCGCTGGCCGAGGCGCGCGGCGAGGTCGCGTACGCGGCGGAGTTCTTCCGCTGGTTCGCCGAGGAGGCCGTGCGCATCGACGGCGGCTACGCGGTGGCGCCCAACGGAAGCGGCCGGTTCCTGGTCACCAAGCAGCCGGTCGGCCCGACCCTGTTGATCACGCCGTGGAACTTCCCGATGGCGATGGGCGGCCGCAAGATCGGCCCGGCGATCGCGGCGGGCTGCACGACGGTGATCAAGCCCGCCGAGCAGACCCCGCTGTCCATGCTCGCGCTGGCCGGGATCCTCGCCGAGGCGGGGCTGCCGGACGGCGTGCTCAACGTGGTCACCACGAGCGACGCGGGCGGTGTGATGGAGCCGCTGATCCGGGACGGCCGCGCGCGCAAGCTCTCCTTCACCGGATCGACCGCTGTTGGCCGCACACTCCTTGAGCAGTGCGCGGAAAAGGTCCTGCGCACCTCGATGGAGCTCGGTGGCAACGCGCCGTTCCTGGTCTTCGACGACGCCGACCTGGACGCCGCGATCGACGGCGCCATGCAGGCGAAGATGCGCAACATCGGCGAGGCCTGCACCGCCGCGAACCGGTTCTACGTGCAGCGCGGGGTCTACGACGAGTTCGCCCGCCGTCTGACGGAGCGCATGTCCGCGCTGGTGATGGGGCGTGGGACCGAGGACGGTGTCACGGTCGGCCCGCTGATCGACCCGGCGGCGGTGGAGAAGGTGAGCGGCCTGGTCCTCGACGCGACCGAACGCGGGGCGAAGGTGCTCACCGGCGGAGTGGCGGTGGAGGGGCCGGGCAACTTCTACCCGGCGACCGTGCTCACCGACGTGCCGCTGAACGCCAAGATGGCCTCGGAGGAGATTTTCGGCCCAGTAGCACCGATCTCGGTCTTCGACACCGAGGACGAGGCGGTTGCCGCGGCCAACAACACCGAGTACGGCCTGGTTTCCTACCTCTACACCAACGACGTGAAGCGGGCGCTTCGCGTCTCGGAGCGCCTTGAGGCGGGGATGATCGGCCTGAACCAGGGCATCGTGTCCAACCCGGCGGCGCCGTTCGGCGGCATCAAGCAGTCCGGGCTCGGCCGCGAGGGCGGAACCGTCGGCATCGACGAGTTCCTGGAGATCAAGTACATCGCGGTGAGCCTGTGAACACCTACGAGATCGCCGCGATCCCCGGCGACGGCATCGGCGTCGACGTCACGGTCGAGGCGCGCAAAGTCCTCGACAGAGCCGCGGAACTGTTCGATTTCCGTCTACAGTGGACCGAGTTCGACTGGAGCTGTGAGCGCTACACCCAGACCGGCAGGATGATGCCGGAGGACGGCATCGACCAGCTCGCCCGCTTCGACGGCATCCTGCTCGGCGCGGTCGGCTTCCCCGGCGTCCCGGACCACGTCTCACTGTGGGGGCTGCTGATCCCGGTCCGCAGGGCGTTCGCGCAGTACGTCAACCTGCGCCCCGTCCGGCTGCTGCCGGGAACCACCTCGGTCCTGTCCGGCCGCGGTGCCGACGAGCTGGAGATGGTGATCGTCCGGGAGAACTCCGAGGGCGAGTACTCGGCCATCGGCGGTCGCCACAACACCGGCCAGCCCAGCGAGTTCGTGCTCCAGGAGTCGGTGTTCACCAGGGTCGGCGTCGAGCGGATCATCCGCTACGCCTTCGAGCTGGCCCGCACCCGCGGCGGCCGGGTCTGCTCGGCGACCAAGTCCAACGGCCTGATCCACTCCATGCCCTACTGGGACGAGATCTTCGCCGAGGTCGCCGCGGAGTACCCGGAGGTCCACAGTGAACAGTGCCATGTGGACGCGCTGGCCGCCCGCATGGTCCAGCACCCGGACCGGCTGGACGTGGTGGTGGCATCCAACCTCTTCGGCGACATCCTCAGCGACCTGGCGGCGGCGGTGACCGGCGGCCTCGGCATGGCCCCGTCCGGCAACATCAACCCGCCCGGCGAGCACCCGTCGATGTTCGAGGCCGTCCACGGCAGCGCCCCGGACATCGCGGGCAAGGGCATCGCCAACCCCGTCGCCCAGGTCCTCGCCGCCGCGATGATGCTGGAGCACTTGGGTGAAACCGTTGCGGCACAAGCGGTCAACGCGGCGGTGGAGAAGGTGCTCGCGGAAGGGGCGGTGGCGACCCCGGACCTCGGCGGCACGTCCACCACCGAGGAGCTGGGCAGCGCGATCACGGAGGCGTTGCGCGCCGGATGAGGGACGTCGCGAGCTCGGGCGCCTCGTGATGGGCGTCGTACCCGGCCATCGACGCGGTCCCCCTCGTGACGACGAGGGGGACCGCGTCCGTCGGTACGCGGCGAAGAGGTCGAGCCCCGCGTAGTGAGCGGGATCGGTGGGGTTGCCGTGTCCGTCGATGCGAGCAAACGGATGCCTGTGGTGTCCAAGCACATCGACAGTCAGTCCACAGAGGACGAATGGATCCGCTGTGCGCCGCCGCCCGGCGCCGCGAGAGCGCTCAGCGGCGCTCGTGCAGGAGCAGGAGCGTGTAGGCGGCGAGGGACTGCGCGTCGGTGATCTCGCCACTGGCGATCATCGACTCGAACTCCGCGCGGGTGAACCAGGCCGTCCGCATGTCCTGCTCCTCGTGCTCGCGCTCCGGCTCGCCCTGCTCCAGCTCCGTCGCCAGGAAGACGCGACCGCGCTGGCTGGACATGCCCGGTGCCACGTCGAGCAGGCCGAGGTCGGTCATCTTCCCCGCGCGCAGGCCGGTCTCCTCGCGCAGCTCCCGCACCGCCAGCTCCGTCGGCTCGCTGTCCGCCCGTTCCGGGGCCGTGCCCTGGGGGAACTCCCAGCGGCGCAGGTTCAGCGGGTAGCGGTACTGCTCCACGAGGTGGAGCCGGTCCCCGTCCAGCGGCACGATCAGCGCGTACTGCGGCTTGTCCACGACGCCGTAGATCCCTCGGGAGCCGTCGGCGCGGAGGATGCCGTCCTCGCGCACGGTCATCCACGCGTTGGCGTAAACCTCACGACTGTCCAGCTTCTGCACGGTCACCATGCTGCCAGTCGTTGAGCCGGGACCGGTGCACGCCGTAGAGGAAGTACACGCCGAGCCCGACCGCGGTCCAGATCCCGAACGCCAGCCAGGTCGCCGACTTCAGGCCCGCGACGAGCAGGACGCACAGCCCGAGCCCGATGATCGGGGTGATCGGCATCAGCGGCGCGCGGAAGCTGCGCGGAAGGTCCGGCCTGGTGCGGCGCAGCACCAGCACGCCGATGTTGACCAGGGCGAAGGCCACCAGGGTGCCGATGCTCGTCGCCTCGGCGAGCTGGCCGAGCGGGACGAACGCGGCCAGCGCCGCGACCACGCCGCCGACCACCAGGGTGTTGGTCGTCGGCACCGAGCGCTTGCCGACCCTGGAGAACATCGCGGGCACCAGGCCGTCGCGGGACATCGACACCAGCACGCGTGTCTGTCCATAGAGGACGGTCAGGACCACGGAGGCGATCGCGATGACCGCGCCGAAGGCCAGCACCGTCGACGGCCAGCCCGCTCCGGTCACCTCGCGCATCACCGCCGAGAGCGTCGCCTCCTGGCCGCCGAGCGCCTCCGAGCCGACCGCGCCGACGGCGGTGACCGCCACCAGGACGTACATCGCGGTCACGATGCCCAGGGAGATCACGATCGCGCGGGGCAGGTCGCGCTGCGGGTTGCGGGCCTCCTCGCCCGCTGTGGACGCCGCGTCGAAGCCGATGAAGGAGAAGAACACCGCCGAGGCCCCACCGGTGATCCCGGCGATGCCCGCGGGCGCGAACGGCTCCATGTTGTCCGAGTTGAAGGCCGTCACCGTGACCATGACGAAGAAGACCAGCACCAGCAGCTTCAGCACGGTGGTCACCGTGGTCACCACGGCGCTCTCCCTGGCGCCGCCGATGAGCACCACCGTGGCCAGCAGCACCACGATCGCGGCGGGCAGGTCCACGATCCCGCCGGCCGAGGGGGAGCTGGCCAGTGCGTCGGGGATGCGCAGGCCGATCGCGGAGTCCAGGAACTCGTTGAGGTAGCCGCCCCAGCCGACCGCGACGGCCGCGACGGAAACCCCGTACTCCAACAACAAGCACCATCCGCACAGCCATGCGACGAACTCGCCCATGGTCGCGTAGGAGTAGGAGTACGCCGAGCCGGAGACCGGGACGGCGCCCGCGAGCTCTGCGTAGGACAGCGCCGAGAACAGGGCCGCCAGCGCCGCCAGCACGAAGGAGAGCACCACGGCCGGTCCGGCCTGGGGCGCGGCCTCGCCGAGGACCACGAAGATCCCCGTGCCCAGCGTGGCGCCCACCGACAGCGCGATGAGCGGGATGAGTCCGAGACTGCGTCTCAGTTGGGTGTTGGCGCCTTCGGCGGTGATCCGTTCGACGGGCTTGGTCCGCAACAGCGACTGGAGCGTCAGCGACACGGGCGGGGACGGTACCGGCAAGACGCCCCCGCGCCCTACCGCCATTCGTTCGTGGGTTTGATCAGACTTCTGATCTGCGCAAACGACCTGAGTTCCGGTGGTCGGGTGGTGCGAGCGGCCCGGGTGTGATCCGCCCCCGTAGCCTCATGGCCGTGCGTCTGGTCATCGCTCGTTGCCAGGTCGACTACGTCGGCCGCCTCACCGCCCATCTGCCCATGGCCCAGCGGCTGTTGCTGATCAAGGCGGACGGCTCGGTCTCGATCCACTCCGACGACCGCGCGTTCAAGCCGCTGAACTGGATGAGCCCGCCGTGCTGGCTGATCGAGGACCCCGGCACCTGGGTGGTGCAGAACAAGGCCGGCGAGAAGCTGGTGATCACCGTCGAAGAGGTCCTGCACGACTCCAAGCACGAGCTGGGGCCCGAGCCGGGGCTGCGCAAGGACGGCGTCGAGGCGCACCTGCAGGAGCTGCTCGCCGAGCACGTCACCACCCTCGGCGAGGGCTGGACGCTGGTGCGGCGCGAGTTCCCGACCGCGATCGGGCCGGTCGACCTGATGTGCCGCGACGGCAAGGGCGCCTCGGTCGCGGTGGAGATCAAGCGGCGCGGGGAGATCGACGGCGTCGAGCAGCTGACCCGCTACCTCGAGCTGCTCAACCGCGATCCGCTGCTCGCCCCGGTTCGCGGGATCTTCGCGGCCCAGATCATCAAACCGCAGGCCAGGGTGCTCGCGGAGGACCGCGGCATCGAGTGCGTGACCCTGGACTACGACGCACTGCGCGGTATCGAACCGGACGAGTTCCGCCTCTTCTGAATCCTTTTCGGATCCTCCGCTCGGCGGGCTGTGGGCCGCGCCGGGGTCGGCTACTGTCCTCGAATTAGTGGTCGGTCGCAACAAATTCGACACACTCGCGAAGTCGAGTGTTCATTTACGCGTGCACGTGCGGTAGCGTGCGCGCCGTTGCGATCGTGGTGATTGCTGTTCGAAGGTGTTGACTTGGGAGGTAGGGCGGCGTGATCGAACTCGCCAAGTCGGACCTGCGGCTCGATGCGAGCTGGCTGGACTACACGCTGCTCGGCGTGTACTTCGCGCTGGTGCTCGGCATCGGGTTCCTGGCCCGGCGATCAGTGTCCAGCAGCCTGGACTTCCTGCTCTCCGGGCGGTCGCTGCCGGCATGGGTGACGGGTCTGGCCTTCATCTCGGCCAACCTGGGCGCGCTGGAGCTGCTCGGCATGACCGCCAACGGCGCGCAGCACGGCATTCCGACGGTGCACTACTACTGGATCGGCGCCATCCCGGCCATGGTCTTCCTCGGCCTGGTGATGATGCCGTTCTACTACGGCTCCAAGGTGCGCAGCGTCCCCGAGTTCCTGCGCCGCCGCTTCGGCCCCGGCGCGCACCTGGTGAACGCGCTGAGCTTCGCCGTCGCCCAGGTGCTGATCGCCGGCGTCAACCTCTTCGCGCTCGCGCTGATCATGAACGCGCTGCTCGGCTGGTCGATCCCGGTGTCCATCGTGATCGCCGCGGCGGTCGTGCTGACCTACACCACCCTCGGCGGCCTGTCCGCGGCGATCTACAACGAGGTGCTGCAGTTCTTCGTGATCGTGGCCGCGCTGCTGCCGCTGACGATCATCGGCCTGACCAAGGTCGGCGGCTGGCAGGGCCTGGTCGACAAGATCACCGCGAGCCCCGGCGGCGCCGAGCAGCTCTCCAGCTGGCCCGCGACCAGCCTCACCGGCATCGGTGACGCCACGCTCAGCGTGCTCGGCCTGGTCTTCGGCCTCGGCTTCGTGCTCTCCTTCGGCTACTGGACCACGAACTTCGCCGAGGTCCAGCGCGCCATGTCGGCCAAGAGCATGTCCGCGGCCAAGCGCACCCCGATCATCGGCGCCTACCCCAAGGTGCTGATCCCGGCGATCATCGTGATCCCCGGCATGATCGCCGCGGTCGCGGTCCCGGAGATCGCCGAGCTCAAGGCGGGCGCGACCGGCACCGGCGTCGAGTACAACGACTCGATCCTGTACCTGATGCGCGACCTGCTGCCCAACGGCTTCCTCGGCGTGGCGCTCGCCGGTCTGCTCGCGTCGTTCATGGCCGGTGTCGCGGCCAACGTCAGCTCCTTCAACACGGTCTTCACCTACGACCTGTGGCAGAGCTACGTGCGCAAGGACCGGCCGGACGAGTACTACCTGCGGATCGGCCGCCTCGCGACCGTCGGCGGCATGGTCGTGGCGATCTTCACCGCGTTCATCGCCTCCGGCTACGGCAACATCATGGACTACATCCAGACGCTGTTCTCGTTCTTCAACGCGCCGCTGTTCGCCACGTTCATCCTGGCGATGTTCTGGAAGCGGATGACCCCGGCGGCGGGCTGGATCGGCCTGGTGGCGGGCACGCTGGCCGCGGTGTCGGTGGACGTGATGGCCAGCAACGAGATCATCGTGCTCGCGGGTCAGGGCCCGGCCTTCGTCGGTGCCGGCGCGGCCTTCGTGGTGGACATCCTGGTCAGTGTCCTGGTCTCGCTGGTGACCACGCCGAAGCCGGAGAAGGAGCTGGTCGGCCTCGTCTACAGCCTGACGCCGAAGGCGGACCGGTCGCACTCGGTCACGGGTGAGGACGCGGGCTGGTACCGCTCGCCGACCACGCTCGGCGTCGGTGTCCTGGTGCTGACCGCCGTACTCAGCCTCATCTTCATCTGAGCCCGAGGAGACCGACCATGGCTTCACCGACCAAGGCGGGGCTTTTCGACCTGCGCCTGATCATCGCGTTGCTCTTCGGCGTCTACGGGGTGGTGCTGACGATCACCGGCGTCGGCTTCACCACGGCCGAGGAGATCCAGAAGGCCGCCGGGATCAACATCAACCTGTGGGCCGGGCTCGGCATGCTGCTCACCGCGGCGGTCTTCGTCGTGTGGGCCAAGACCCGTCCGATCGCGGTGCCGGGTGAGTTCGCCGACGACGCCGATGGCGCCGGCGAACCGGGGGCTCGCGGCTAGCTCCTGCTGTCGCGTCCCCGGTACGGGTAGACCGGGTTGAAGGCCTCGACGGTCCAGTCGTCGATCCACCGGACCGCGCGGCCGAGGCCGGTGCGGACGAGCTTGCGGCGGGCCGGGCGTGCTGACTGCCTGGTCTGGCGCATCTGCTTGGTCAACTCCTTCGGCGATGTAGTGGGTCGTGCTCCTGCACCCAGTACATCGCCGAAGGCTTCTGGATCGTTCCCGAACCGCTCGGTGACATCGACCACGCTCCGTATCGAAACGGCCCTGATCATGAGGTTCCCCGCACGTGGTCCCGCACGGGTCGCTACCGTGCACGTCGTGCGCAGCCCAGCCAGAACCGCGTGGTCCGCCATCGCCCTGTCCTCGGCGCTTCTGCTCGCCGGGTGCGGGACCCAGGTCGACCTGGCGAAGGTCACCCACTCCAGGACGGTCGTCCCGGCGAAGGTCGCCCCCAGGACGACGCAGCCCACCGGTCCCGCGCGTCCGGTCGAGCCCGCCTTCGCCGTGGAGAAGCAGCGCCTGATCGACCCCTGCGGCCTGCTGGAGCAGCAGGTGCTCGCGCAGTTCGGCACGCCGGTCACCAGCCGCCCCAGCGGCTTCGCCGACTGCGGCAACTACATGAAGGACGGCTCCGGCAAGTCGCTGAGCATCACCGTGCGGCTCGGCCAGGACATGCTCAGCAACGAGGTCAGCAAGGCCACCAAGAAGGTCGGCGGCCTCAACGCCTCCGAGTCCACCTCGGGTTCCTCGTGCTTCGTGCGGGCCGTGACCCAGGAGGCCCCGCGCGCCATGGGCATCACCATCCAGGTCTCCTACGAGGGTGACGGCTGCGACGTCGGGCGCCGCCTCGGTGAGTCCGTGATCAACAAGATCCGGACCAGCCCGCCGCTGCGGACGCCGGAGAAGGGGTCGCTGACGGTCGTCGACCCGTGCACGAGCCTGCCGCAGAACACCCCGATCGAGCAGCTCGGCGGCGTGCCGAGCCAGAGCGGCTACGGCCTCTACCAGTGCAACTGGCGGCGCGACGACACCACGCTCGGTGTGGAGTTCTCCCTGGACAGCAACCCCAAGGACCGCAACTACGGCCCGAAGCCGGAGGAGCTGACCCTCGACGGCGTGACGGTCTACCAGCGCAAAGAGGAGAGCTACGCGAAGACCTGCAAGCTGGAGTGGCTGCACCGCGACACCGGTGGCGGCAAGGGCGAGGTGGTCGAGGTCAAGGTGGACAGCACCAAGAAGTCCGACGTCGACCTCTGCGGCAAGGCGGTCGCCTCGGCGAAGGCGCTGCTGCCCAAGCTGCCCAAACCGTGATCTGTGGGGCCGGTCACAGAGGGTCTCCCCTCGGCACCGAACTGTTGCGTACTGTTTGGTAACCGAAAGGTTTTCTGAACTGGCGGGGAGATCGCGATGAGCCAAGCCGTGTCGCAGCACACCGACGATCAGTGGTTCACCTCGCTCGACCCGCGCACCTCAGAGGTGATCGGCAAGCACCGCGTCCACTCGCCCATCGAGGTCAGGGCGGCGGTCACCCGCGCCCGCGAGGCGGCGGCGTGGTGGGGCGGGCTGGAGCCCGCGCAGCGCAGACAGCGGCTGGACGCCTGGCGCGCGCTGGTCCTGCGCAGGCTCGACGACATCGCCGAGCTGATCTGCGCCGAGACCGGCAAACCGCTCGACGACGCCCGGCTGGAGCTCGTCCTGGTGGTCGACCACCTGCACTGGGCCTCCCGCAACGCGGAGAAGGTGCTGCGCAGGCGGCGGGTCTCGCCGGGAAAGCTGATGTTCAACCAGGCGGCGACGGTGGAGTACCTGCCGCTGGGCGTGATCGGTGTGATCGGGCCGTGGAACTACCCGGCCTTCACCCCGATGGGATCGATCGCCTACGCGCTCGCGGCGGGCAACGCGGTGGTGTTCAAGCCGAGCGAGCTCACCCCCGGCGTCGGTGAGTGGCTGGCGTCGACCCTCGCCGAGGTCGTCCCCGAGCACCCGGTCCTGTCGGTGGTCACCGGCTTCGGCGCGACCGGGGCGGCGCTGTGCCGGGCCGGGGTCGACAAGGTGGCCTTCACCGGCTCGACCGCGACCGGCAAGCGCGTGATGGCGGCCTGCGCGGAGTCGCTGACCCCGGTGCTGGTGGAGTGCGGCGGCAAGGACCCGCTGATCGTGGACTCCGACGCGGACCTGGAGGCCGCTGCCGAGGCGGCGGTGTGGGGCGGGATGGCCAACGCGGGGCAGACCTGCGTCGGAGTCGAGCGCGTCTACGTCGTGGACTCGGTGGCCGACCGCTTCACCGAGCTGGTGGTCCGCCGCGCCCGCAAGCTCAAGCCGGGCGGCCAGCCCACCGCGCACCTCGGCCCGATCACCATGCCCGAGCAGGTCGGCGTGATCCGCTCGCACATCGAGGACGCGCTGGACAAGGGCGGTCGCGCACTGGTGGGTGGGCTCGACTCGGTCCGCCCGCCGTTCGTGGAGCCGGTGGTGCTGGTGGACGTCCCCGAGGACTCGAAGGCGGTCACCGAGGAGACCTTCGGCCCCACCCTCACGATCACCCGGGTGTCCGATGTGGACGAAGCGGTCCGACTGGCCAACGCGACGAGCTACGGCCTCGGCGCGACGGTCTTCTCCCGCTCGCGCGGAGCGGAGCTGGCAAGGCGGCTGCGCTGCGGCATGGTGGCGGTCAACGGCGTGGTCTCCTTCGCGGGCATCGCCTCCCTGCCCTTCGGCGGAGTCGGCGACTCGGGCTTCGGCCGCATCCACGGCGCGGACGGCCTCCGCGAGTTCGCCCGCCCGCAGTCGGTGACCCGCCGCCGCTTCTGGGCGCCGCTGCAGCCGAACACCTTCGCCCGCGCCAACGGCACCCTCCGCCGCCTCGTCCGCCTAACCCGCCTCCTCTACCGCCGCTAAACCCCGCCTTACGGCCATTCGCGGGCTTATGGACGTGTTCGGAGCTCCGAAGCGGTCCATAAGCCCGCGAATGGCCCCGGGGTGGGGGTGGGGTCAGGTGGTGAGGAGGGTGTCGAGGTCGGTGAGGACCTGGTTGGCGGCCACCACACCGAGGCCCAGGAACCAGGTCTCGTCGGAGACCGGTCGGACGTGTCCGGACTTGGTGGCGTTGAGCTGCTTCCAGACCGGCCCGCCGAGGACGGTCGCCTGCTGGGTCTTGGCCGGGTCGCCGTAGGAGCCGGTGAACACCCGGTCCGCGTCCGCCTTGCCGATCTGTTCGGTGCTGACCTCCACCGCCAGCTCCTCCACCTCCTGTCCGGCGGGGCGGGGCAGGTTGGCGTCGATGAGGATCGTGCCGATGAAGGACTTCGCCGCGTAGAGGCGGATCCGGCCGGGCATGAACCGGACCATCGAGATCGTCGGGCGCTTGCCGAGCTTCTGCTCCGCGCGGGTGCCGATCTCCTTGGCGCGGCGGGCGTAGTCGGTCAGCTGGGCCTCGGCATCGGCCGTGCGGTCCAGCGCCGCCGCGTTGAGGCGGAAGTTCTCCTTCCAGGTGAAGCCAGGGCGGAGGCTGAAGACCGTCGGCGCGATCTCGGCGAGCTTGGGGTACAGCTGCTCCGCGCGCAGCCGTGAGCCGAGGATCAGGTCGGGGTTGAGCTTCTTGATCGCTTCGAGCTTGAGCGCGTTGGTCGTGCCGACGTTCTCGGGCCGGCCCGCCTTGTCCGCGAGGTAGCCCGGCATGACCGGCGAGCCCTCGGTGTAGGCGACGCCGACCGGCTTGACGCCCAGCGCGGCCACGTTGTCCAGCTCGCCGCCGTCCAGCACGATCACCCGTTCCGGGCGCTTTGCCAGGGTCGTGGTCCCCATGGCGTGCTTGACGGTGCGCGGGAAGACGCCGGGTGCGGCGTCGGTGCCGAACTTCGCGCTCTCCTCCGCTGCCTTGGCGAACTCCGAGCCGCCCTGCGCCACCGCGGGCTGGTCCCCCGCAGGTTTGCCCGTCGCGCAAGCGCCGAGGAGCAGGGCGAGCGCGAGGGCCGCTGCGGTGGTTGTGGTCTTGCTGGGCACGACGGACTCCTTCTGCGCGGTGAACCGCGCTGGTCACACCGAAAGTTAGGGGAGGCTAACCACGGACAGGTGATCAACTCCAGCGGCGCGTGTGCTTTCCCACTGCGCCCGCGGCGGGGTATCAATGCGTGGCGGCGCACATTCCGGGCGGGCAAGGAGGGCTGCGGTGAAGAAGATCATCAATGATCCGGCGGCGGTGGTCGCCGAGGCACTGCGCGGGATGGCCGCGGCCCATCAGGACCTGCTGACCGTCCGCACCGACCCGGCGCTGGTCACCCGCGCGGACGCCCCGGTCGCGGGCCGCGTCGCGCTCGTCTCCGGCGGCGGTTCCGGGCACGAGCCGCTGCACGGTGGCTTCGTCGGCCCGGGCATGCTGCACGCCGCCTGCCCGGGACCCGTGTTCACCTCGCCGACGCCCGACCAGGTGCAGGCCGCGATCGAGGCCGTGCACGGCGGCGCCGGCGTGCTGCTGGTCGTGAAGAACTACACCGGCGATGTCCTCAACTTCGAGACCGCGGCCGAGCTCGCCGCCGCCGAGGGCATCGAGGTCCGCACCGTGCTGGTCGACGACGACGTCGCGGTGAAGGACTCGCTCTACACGGCGGGCAGGCGCGGCGTCGGTGGCACGCTGCTCGTCGAGAAGATCGCCGGGGCCGCCGCCGAACGCGGGGCCGACCTGGACACCTGCGAGGAGCTCGCTCGCCGCGTGGTGGCCAACACGCGCTCGCTCGGCATGGCGCTGACCGCGTGCACGGTCCCGCACGTCGGCGAGCCGAGCTTCACCCTCGCCGAGGACGAGATGGAGATCGGCATCGGCATCCACGGCGAGCCCGGCAGGCAACGCCTGCCGCTGGAGCCCGCCGACGGAATCGTGCGCAGGCTGGTCGACGCCGTCACCGAGGACCTGCCCTTCGCCGAGGGCGACCGGGTGCTGCTGCTCACCAACTCCATGGGCGGCACTCCGCTGCTGGAGCTCTACCTCGCGCACGGGGTGGCCGAGGGCCTGCTCGCCGAGCGCGGCGTCACCGTCGAGCGGAGACTGGTCGGGCCCTATGTCACCAGCCTGGAGATGCAGGGCATGAGCCTGACGCTGTTGAGGCTCGACGATGAGTTGATCGACTTGTGGGACGCTCCGGTGCGCACGGCCGCACTGCGTTGGGGGTGCTGAATGGGTTGCTCGGTCGAGGACGTCACCGCCGCCGTCCGCGAGGCGGCCAAGGTGGTGTGCGCGCATCGGGACGAGCTGGTCGAGCTGGACCGGGAGATCGGCGACGGCGACCACGGTGAGAACCTCCAGCGGGGCTTCACCGCCGTGCTGGCCAAGCTCGACGGCGGTGGCTTCGACGGCCCCGCCTCGGTGCTGAAGGTGACCGCGACGACGCTGATCTCCACGGTCGGCGGGGCGGCGGGGCCGCTCTACGGGACCGCCTTCCTGCGCGCGTCGACCGCCGTCGGCGATGTGTCCGAGGTGGACGGTCGAGTCGTGGTGAGTGCGCTGCGAGCCGCGCTGGAAGGTGTTGTGGCGCGCGGGAAAGCGGCTCCGGGTGACAAGACGATGGTGGACGCGCTGACCCCGGCCGTGGACGCCGCTCAGTCCACTGTGGATGCCGGGGGCGCTGTGCCGGAGGTGCTGCGGGCCGCGGCCGACGCGGCGGACGCCGGAGCCGAGGCGACCATCGCGCTCGTGGCGCGCAAGGGCCGCGCCTCCTATCTGGGCGAGCGCAGCGCGGGGCACCTGGACCCCGGAGCGCGCTCGACCGCTGTGCTGCTGCGGGCACTCGCCGACGCCGCCGGGTCGGCGACCTCCGAGTCCGGACGACACTGACGGGAGCACTTGGTGAAGGTCGGCCTGGTCATCGTCTCGCACAGCGCCTCGCTGGCCGCGGGTGTGGCGGAACTGGCCGCCCAGATGGCCCCTGACGTCCGGATCCTCCCGGCGGGAGGAACGGCCGACGGGGGACTGGGCACGGATTTCGACACCGTCTCCGCCGCGCTGGAGCAGGCCGACTCCGGAGTCGGGGTCGTGCTGCTCTACGACCTCGGCAGCGCGCAGATGACCGCCGAGCTGGCCGTCGAGTCCCTCACCACCCCGATCCGCGCTTTCGTCGCCGACGCCCCGTTGGTCGAGGGAGCGGTCGCCGCGGCCGTGTGCGCCCAGGGCGGCGCGGACCTGGACGCGGTCGGGTCGGCCGCCATCATGGCCCACGCGTTCGTCCAGGGCGAGGCGTTCGACGAGATGGAGCTCGACCAGCACGTCTACGGCAAGGACAACGGGTTGCTGGAGCGGACCGTGGTGTTGCGCAACGAGCTCGGCCTGCACGCCCGTCCCGCCGCGCTCGCCGCCCGCGCCGTCGCCGAGCTGGACGCGGACGTCTCCGTCCGGCACGGCGACCAGGAGGTCGACGCGCGCAGTGTGCTCGCGTTGATGGGACTCGGCGCGCGGGGCGGCGAGGAACTACTCGTCCGAGCGGTTGGCCGAGAGGCGCAAAAGGCCATCGACACCCTTGCTGAGCTGGTGGAATCCGGTTTCGGGGAATGACACCGGCCGGGGTTCTCCCAGGGCGGGGCCGCGCCGCCTGACCTAGTGTCGGTCGCATGGGATTCGGGGGGATCTGCGTCGTCGTCGGCATGCTGCTCGGGAGCACCGCGTGCGGGGTTCCCGACGTGGGTGAACCCGTTGCGCTGTCCGGGATCCAGCCGGGTGTCGTCACGGACTGGCACCGTGTCGACCCGTGCGGCTTCGTCGATCCCGCCCTGCCCGGCCGCTACGGTGCCGCGCCGAGGATCGAGCCCTTCGACTTCAGCTCCTGCGAGATCCCGGTGGCGGCGACGGGCGGCGGCACGATCTACCTCGGCATCGCGACGGACAACCGCCTCGACGACGAGAACGAGCTCCCCGTGCTCGGCCGCGACTTCACCCGGCGCGGCGCGATGCGCGTCGCCGAGCCCAGGCCGTTCGAGGACACGTGCACGTCGAGCGTGGTCTTCCCGGACCTGCGGTACATCGAGGCGAGCGCGGTCCCGAAGGGCGGGGCCAAGGCGGACTCCTGCGGCATCGCGGCGGCGCTCGCCGACTCCGTCGTCGCCACCGTGCAGCAGGGCAGGCACCGGTTCCTCGCGGCTCCGGACAGCTCCTGGGTGCACGTGGACCCGTGCGATCTGTTGACGGGCGAGCAGGTCGCGGTCGTCGCCGGGACCGTTGCCGCCGATGTGAAGCACGGGGCGAACCGGCACAACTGTCGTTGGGGTGCGAGCAGACCCAGCTACACCGGCGTCGTGGTGAACATCGGCGCGGCGACGAACCGGCTGACCGATGTCCACGACCTCGCTGGGCGCCCGACCCAGATCCGGGCCGAGGCCGCCGAGGCTCCGTTGCCGCCCGCCTGCCGGGTCAACACGCAGCACATCGGCTTTGCCTCCGACAAGGTCGAGACCATCGCTGTCGCCGTGTTCGCGCCGAAGGACCCGGAGTGGCTGTGCGAGACGGCGCGCGGCCTCGCCGAGAAGGTGTGGGCGAAGCTGCCCCGCACCCCATGACGCTCTAGCATGCCGCCATGCGTACCTGGGGGTTGGTGCTCGCCGTCGCGTTCGTCGTGCTGTCAGCGGGCTGTTCCACCGTTGTGGTCGGCACGGCCGAGCCCGCGGGGGAGAGCGGCGGCGGTGGTGGTGGTGCCCCGATCAGTGCGATCTCCCTCGGCGAGATCCGCACCGTGGACGTGTGCGGCCTGCTGCCGGGCGAGGAGCTCGCGAAGATCGGTCGCGTCGAGGACCGTCCTGGCCAGGGGATCAACGTCTGCCAGAAGGTGCTGAACCTGGAAGAGGGCGAAGGCGAGGCGAAGAAGGTCGTCGGCGTGCTCGACCTGAAGCTGACGCTGGAGTCTCCCGCCAGCTCGCCTGAATCGGTCAGGCGCAGCTATCCGACCGGCTTCACCGAGAGCAAGCGCGGCGCGACGACCACCTACCAGGGCAAGGACGCCACGGGCAGCTGCATGCGCGCGGCCACGGTGGAGAAGGGGTTGTTGGTGCTGTCGGTGAAGAAGCGCAACAACATGGTCGCCGCCGACCCCTGCGAAGCGGCGTCGTCGCTGTTCGACGGGATGCTGCGCGCGCTGTCCTCGGGCGGTGTGGTGCCGCGCCGGACACCGGACCCGGGCTCGCTCGCCGAGGTCGACCTCTGCGGGCTGGTCACCGCGGACATGCTGAAGTCCGCGTACAACAAGGACCTTCCGCTGTCGCCGAACTCCGGCGCGTTCTCCTGCGCCTTCGGCGAGAGCCCGATGACGGGCACGGTGCTGGTCAAGGCGAGCACCATGGTCAAGCCGGGCGTCATCCCGCCGATGCCGGGCACGAAGGAGTTCGACATCGCCGGGCGGCCGGCCACCCAGCACGACATGGAATCGGGTCAGGCCGGCGGTGGCTGCTCCGTCCAGCTGGGGCACCGGGCCCTCGCCGCGGACGCCGGTGGCGGGCTGCCCTATCTGGAGTCGGTGGACTTCTTCTTCCTGGCGATGGACGCCGGGACGAACGCGTGCCAGCAGACCGTCGCGCTCGCCACGGCCGTCGCGGCGAAGCTGCCCCCCGTGTCCTGAACCGATCCTGCCGATTGTCCACAGTGGATGGTGATGCTGCCATCCGTGTGAACCGCACGCGCTCGCGTGGCGCAGCTCACGGCGGAAACCGCGCCGGGCATGGCACTATCTCGTCAAGTTACTGGCGCGTAGCGTGCCGGACGGGCGCTCCGGTCCCCGATGACGTGGGAGGTTTGCCGTGCCTCGCGAGTTCTCCGCTACCGAAGATCCGCTTGCGGGATCGAGCATCACCAAGGTCGGTGTTGTCGGCCTCGGCACCATGGGGGCGGGCATCGCGGAGGTACTCGCCCGCACCGGCCTGACGGTCGTCGCGGTGGACCTCGACGAGGAGGCCGTGCGGCGCGGGCGCGCCCACCTGGAGCACTCCACGGCGCGCGCGGTCAAGCGGGACAAGCTCTCCAGCGACGACCAGTACGACCTCTTCAGCAGAATCCGTTACACCACAACGCTTTCCGATCTCGCCGACGTGGACCTGGTGATCGAGGCGGTCCCGGAGCGGATGGAGCTCAAGGCCGAGGTCTTCGCCGAGCTCGACCGCGTGTGCCGGCCCGAGGTCGTCCTGGCGTCCAACACCTCCTCGCTGTCGGTGACCGAGCTGTCGGTGGTCACCGGACGCCCCGGCAAGGTCGTCGGGATGCACTTCTTCAACCCGGCGCCGGTGCTCAAGCTGGTCGAGGTCGTCCGCACGGTGGTCACCGAGCCCGACGTGGTCGCCGCGGTCGTCGGCTTCGTCGAGCGGCTCGGCAAGGTGCCCGTGGTGATCGGCGACCGCGCCGGGTTCATCGCCAACGCGTTGCTCTTCGGCTACCTCAACCACGCCGTGCGGATGTTCGAGTCGCGCTACGCCTCGCGCGAGGACATCGACGCGGCGATGCGCTTCGGCTGCGGCTACCCGATGGGACCGTTGCAGCTGCTGGATCTCATGGGCCTGGACACCGCGTACGAGATCCTCGACACGATGTACCACCAGTCGCGGAACCGGTTGCACGCGCCGGCTCCGGTGCTCAAGCAGATGATCACGGCGGGGCTGCTCGGCAGGAAGTCCGGGCGCGGCTTCTACACCTACGACGACGTCGACTCGCCGATCGTCGTGCCGGACGAGCAGACGCCCGGCGACGTGGTGCAGGGCGGCCGGGTGCGCGAGGTGCAGCGGGTCGGGGTCGTCGGCACGGGCACCATGGCGACGGGCATCGTCGAGGTCTTCGCCAAGGCGGGCAACGACGTGGTGATGCGGGCGCGCAGCGAGGTCAAGGCCACCGCGGCGCTGGAGGCGGTGCGCCGCTCGCTGGACAAGGCCGTGCTGCGCGGCAAGCTCACCGAGGAGGCCCGCGACGCCGCACTCGGCCGCATCCGGATCACGGTCAGCTTCGACGACTTCGCCGACTGCGACCTGGTCGTTGAGGCGGTCGCCGAGGAACTTGAGGTCAAGAAGGCGGTTTTCGGCGCGCTGGACGAGGTGTGCAAGCCGGGCGCGGTGCTGGCCACGACGACCTCCTCGCTGCCGGTGATCGAGTGCGCTGCGGCGACCTCACGGCCCGCCGACGTGGTCGGCCTGCACTTCTTCAACCCCGCCCAGGTGATGAAGCTGGTCGAGGTGGTGCACACGATCTCGACGTCACCGGACGTGCTCGCGACCGCCCGTTCGCTCTGCGTCAAGCTCGGCAAGCACGCGGTGAGCTGCGGTGACCGCGCGGGCTTCATCGTCAACGCGCTGCTGTTCCCGTACCTCAACGACGCGGTCAGGATGCTGGAGGCGCACTACGCCGACGCCGACGACATCGATGGCGCGATGACCATCGGCTGCGGCCTGCCGATGGGCCCGTTCGCGCTGCTCGACGTCGTCGGGCTGGACGTGGCGCTGGCCATCCAGCGCGAGCTCTACCTGGAGTTCCGCGAGGCGGGGTTCGCGCCAGCGCCGCTGCTGGAGCACCTGGTGACGGCGGGGCGGCTGGGCCGCAAGGCCGGCAAGGGGTTCCGCGACTACACCGTCTGACTGTCAGGGGTGTGCTCTAGCTTCGGCGGCATGGCAACTTGGTCGGACGTCGAGGCATCCGCGCCGCAGTTCGCGCGGCGCGTCAAGGAGAGCTTCGACGCGTACACGAACAAGACGATGGCGACGCTGCGCCGGGACGGATCACCCAGGATCAGCGGGACCGAGGTCGAGTTCGTCGGCGGCGAGCTGTGGCTCGGCGCGATGTGGCAGTCGCGCAAAGCGCTTGACCTGCAACGAGATCCACGCTGCGCGGTGCACTGCGGAACGGGGAACGGCGGCGAGTCCTGGACCGGCGACGCCAAGCTCTCCGGAACCGCGGTGGAGATCACCGACCCGGTGCGGCACAAGGAGATCAGCGAGGCCAGCGCGGGCGAGGCGCCACCGGGCCCGTCGCACCTGTTCCGGCTGGACATCAACGAGGTCGTGCACACCAGGGTCGAGGACAACCGCCTGGTGATCGAGCTCTGGCGGGAAGGGGGTGGTCTGCGCAGGCTGGAGCGCCAGTGACCGCGCGGGGTCAGCCGCAGCAGCCACCGCCACAGCAACCGCCGCCTCCTCCTCCGCCACCGGCGGGGACCGAGGCCGCGCCGGTCATCCCGAGCGTGGTCAGCAGCTTGACGGTGTCGTCGTGGCCCGCCGGGCACCGCGCGGGGTCGGACGCGGCGCTCATCGGGCGGTTCACCTCGAACGTGCCGGAACACTCGCGGCAACGGAACTCGTACGTCGGCATGCGCCCATTCTGCAGGGGTACTTGCTCGCGTTGACGTATCCGATCGGATACATCACGATGATGGCATGGTTGCCGGTCTGATGATTGAACGCGCGCGTCATGAGGCGGGGCTGACTCAGGAGGAACTAGCTCACGCCGCCGGTACCTCACGTCCGACGCTGTCGGCGTACGAGCACGACCGCAAGTCGCCAACGATGGCGACCATGGAACGGTTGCTGCGTGCGACCGGCCATACGCTCGCGGTCGAACCACTGCTGTCTTTCAGCGACCGCGTCACCAGTCGCGGGAGGTTGGTGACTGTTCCGTCGAGTCTTCCGCGCCTTGAGCCGCGAAAGGCCTTCGCCAAGGTCGTCTTGCCCTTGCATCTGAACTGGTCCAGTCCTGGCACCGTTGTCGACTTGTCCGATCGCCGGCAGCGCGCACTGTGCTACGAGGTCGTCTTGCGCGAGGGCGGAGCCGATGACATCCGTGAGTATGTCGACGGTGCCCTGCTCGTCGACCTGTGGGACGAGCTCGTGCTGCCACGAGAGGTTCGCGCGTTCTGGGAACCGGTTGTCGAAGCCGGGATCTAGTGCCCACACAGGACTTCTCTGTCAGTGAGGGCATCTCGCTCACCGAGTTCCAGGTTGAGGTCGCTCGGCTGTTCTTCACCTTGACCACAGCAGAAGGGTTTCTGTTGGCAGGTGGGGCGGGGCTTGCCGCGCAACGGCTGACCGCGCGTCCTACCCAGGACCTCGACTTCTTCACCTCGTGTTCCGCCGACGTCGTGGCGGCCAGGGACGAGTTCGAGGTAGCCGCCGCTCGTCGGGGGTGGGGTGTCCGGCGGATCCGAGACGACACGAGCTTTGTGCGTCTGGAGGTCAACGGTTCCGAAGCACTCCTCGCTCGACCTCGCTTCGGATGCTGCGCCCGGCCGCCCTGCGGTGGTCACTGTGGTCGGCCCAAGCGGAACTCGCGGGCAGGAAGCTCATTGCCTTGTTCGACAGGGCAGCGGCACGGGACTTCGCTGACGTCTACGTGCTTGCCGCTCGGTTTGGCACGTCGCTCCTGGTTGAGCGCGCGGCTGAGGTCGATCACGGATTTGACGCGCAGGTGCTTGCGGAGATGTTCCGCACGCTCTCCCGCTACCAGGATGCCGATATTCCTGTGCCTTCTGATGAGGTCAAGGCACTTCGAGCGTTCTTCGTCTCCTGGGGCGAAGAACTGGCCAGTGCGCGAGAGGCCCCGGACGCCTGAGCATCCGGGGCCCCGTCAGCGATCTCGGTGCTGCGAGCGGGGTGTCAGCCCAGCTGGGCGCGCACCCACTGCTCGACCTCGTCGGTCGCGATCGGCAGCGCGTCGGAGAGCACCCGCGAGCCCTCCGGCGTGACCACGAGGTCGTCCTCGATGCGCACGCCGATGCCGCGCAGCTCCGGTGGCACGGTGAGGTCGTTGGGGTGGAAGTACAGACCGGGCTCCACCGTCAGCGCCATGCCCACCTCCAGCTTGGCGTCGTGGTAGGTCTCGGCGCGGGCGTTGGCGCAGTCGTGCACGTCGAGCCCGAGGAAGTGGCCGACACCGCAGACGATGTAGCGGCGGTGCTGCTGGCCGTCCGGGTCCAGCGCCTGGTCCACGGACACCGGCAGCAGGCCCCAGTCGTGCAGGCCCTCGGCGAGCACCCGCATCGCGGTGCGGTGGAACTCGCGGTAGTCCGCGCCGGGCACGACCTCGGCCATCGCCGCCAGGTGGGACTTGAGCACGAGGTCGTAGACCTGCCGCTGCGCCGGGCTGAACTCGCCGTTCACCGGGAAGGTCCTGGTCACGTCGGCGGTGTAGAGCGTGTTGACCTCGACACCCGCGTCCAGCAGCAGCAGCGAGTCGTCCGGGACGCCGCCGTCGGCGCGCACCCAGTGCAGCACCGGCGCGTGCGGTCCTGCCGCCACGATCGACGCGTAGCCCGGGGCGTTTCCGCTGGTTCTGGCTCTGCGGTCGAAGGTGCCCTGGAGCCAGCGCTCGCCACCGCCCTTGATCGCGGTGGGCAGCTCGCCCGCGACCTCGGCGAAGCCGATCACCGTGGCGTCCACCGCGGCCTGGAGCTGGCCGATCTCCCAGTCGTCCTTGATCCGCCGCAGCTCGGCGACGGTCCGCCGCAACGCCGCCGCCTGCACCGGGCCGACCGAGACCAGCGCGTCGAGCATCGGCTCGATGCCGGTGGTGGCCACGACCCCGGGCAGCCTGCCGCGCAGCGCCGAGGGCAGCTCCTCCAGCGGACGGCAGCGCAGGCCGAGCGCCTCGGACCACTCGCGCATGCCGGGCACCGGCCCGATCCACAGCTCGCCGTCACGGGCGTTGGCGAAGAAGTCGGGGTCACCGGGGCCGGCGGGCTCGCGCAGGAACAGCTCGGCGGAGTGACCGCCGTCGTGCGGGTGCATGACCAGCACGGCGCCTTCGGCGTTGCAGCCGGTCAACCACGAGAAGTCGCTGTCCGGCCGGAAGTCGAAGTCGGTGTCGTTGGAGCGCACCGGTGCGCGTCCGGACGCGACCGCGATCCGCAGACCGGCGAACTCGGCGCTGAGCCGGTCCCGGTGCGCGGCGGCGGCCTCGCGGGCCCCCGCGGGCAGTCGGACGGCACGGTCGGCCGGCCCCCAGCCGTCCCGCACGTACTCCCGGAAGCCCGAAGCGTCGACCAGACGGCTCGGGTCGCGGCGTGCGGGTCGTTCCTCGGCGTTCATGACACCTCCGTGTTCTCCGTCGCCGGTTCCTCGACGACCACCCCCACCGTAAGCCCCGACCCCCCACAACGGCGGACAAGCGGGTCAGAGCGTGAAGCCCCGGGGGAAGGGGTCGGTGGGGTCCAGCAGGTAGGTGGACCTCGCGGTGATCCAGGCCCGTCCGGTGACCTCGGGGACGACCGCGTCCCTGGTGCCGACGCGGGTGGGCGCGGTCAGACGGCCGGTGAAGCGGGTGCCGATGAAGGACTCGTTGACGAAGTCCTCGTCGAGACCGAGATCGCCCCTCGCGTGCAGCTGGGCCATCCGGGCGCAGGTGCCCGTTCCGCAGGGGGAGCGGTCGAACCAGCCCGGGTGGATCACCATCGCGTTGCGCGAGTGGCTGCCCGAACGCCCCGGCGCGGTGAACTGGACGTGTTTGCAGCCGGAGATCGCCGGATCCGTCACGTGCGTGGGACGACGCTGCTCGTTGATGGCGTCCATGACGGACAGCCCGGCCGTGAGAATCTCGTTCTTCGCCTTGTGGGAGAACGGGATTCCGAGTTGGTCCAGCGGCAGGATCGCGTAGAAGTTGCCGCCGTAAGCGAGGTCGTAGCGCACCTCGCCCAGGGCGGGGACGTGCACGCTCGCGTCGAGCTCGTGGGCGTAGGCGGGCACGTTCTGGATCGTCACGTGCTGAGCGCGTCCCCCGGACACCGCGACCTCGGCCACCACCAGGCCCGCCGGGGTGTCCAGCCGGACGTGGGTGACCGGCTCGGCGACCTCCACCATGCCCGTCTCCACCAGGACGGTCGCCACGCCGATCGTGCCGTGGCCGCACATCGGCAGGCAGCCCGAGACCTCGATGTAGAGCACGCCCCAGTCCGCGTCCGGGCGCGTCGGCGGTTGCAGGATGGCCCCGCTCATCGCCGCGTGACCGCGCGGTTCGTTGACCAGCAGCTGCCGGATGTCGTCCATGTGCGCCATGAAGTGCTCGCGCCGCTGAGCCATCGTCTCGCCGGGGATCGGGCCGACGCCGTCGGTGATCACGCGCGTCGGCATGCCCTCGGTGTGCGAGTCGATCGCGGTGAAGGACCTCGTCATCTCACGCCCCCGCCAGGTGCTCGACCGCGCGGCGCATGTCGGCTTCGAGCCGGGCGAGCTGGTCCTCGTCCAGCGGTCCCCGTGGCGGTCGGCACGGCCCGCCGAAGCGGCCGACGACGTCCATGCCGTACTTGATCGCCTGGACGAACTCCACCCGCGAGTCCCAGCGGAACGCCGCGACCAGCGGCTCGTAGAGCGCCCGTGCCTCGTCGAGCTTTCCTTCGCGGGCAAGGGAGAACAGCTTGGCCGACGCGGCGGGGAAGACGTTGGGGAAGCCCGCGAACCAGCCCGTCGCGCCCATCAGCAGGGACTCCAGCACCACATCGTCAGCGCCCGCGACCACGGTCAGCTCCGGGGCCAGCTCGCGGATCTCCAGGACCCGGCGAACGTCCCCGCTGAACTCCTTGATCGCGACCACGTTGTCGATCGCGGCGATCTCGGCGACCAGCGCGGGCGTGAGATCGACCTTGGTGTCAACGGGGTTGTTGTAGACCATCACCGGCAGGCCCACGCTCGCCACCTGCTCGAAGTGGTGGATCACCTCGCCGTGGTTCGCGCGGTACATCGTCGGCGGCAGGCACAGCACGCCGTCCGCGCCGTCCTCGGCCGCCTTCTCCGCCCAGGAGCGGGCCTGGTGGGCTCCGACACCGTGCACACCGACGACCACAACTCCTTGGGCGCCAACGGCTTCGATGGCCGTGCGCGCGACTGACCTGCGCTCGGTCTCGGTGAGCGAGGAGTACTCACCGAGCGAGCCGTTCGGGCCGACGCCACGGCAGCCGTTGTCCACCAGCCAGCGGCAGTGCTCGGCGTAGCGGTCCAGGTCGGGCCGGAGCCCGGCCGGAGCCGAGGTGTCCTCGGCGTAGGGCAGCGCGGTCGCCACGATGACGCCGTCGAGCCGGTCCAGGGTCATGCCGGGTCCTCCTCGGGGTGCAGCGGGGTGTCGGCGAGCTCGCCGAGCCGGATGGGCGCGGCGATCGGGCGGCGGACGGTCTCGGTGATCCCGGTCAGCTCGGCAACGGCGCGTCCGCAGATCCGGCCCTGGCACGGCCCGAGCCCGACGCGGCTGACCAGCTTGAGCGAGCGCAGGTCCCGAACCTGGCGCTGCTCGACTGCCTGGCACAGCTCGCCGTAGCTCACCTCCTCGCACCGGCAGATGAGCGTGTCCGAGTCGAGCCAGCTCCGCCAACCAGGCTGAACCGGGTGTGCCGCCGCCAACGCGCCCGCGAACATTCGTCCTTTTCGGACTGTCCTCAGCGCGTGGTGCGGAACGTCGCCGCGCGCTGCCGCTGTCCCGGCCACCGTGCCCTCGGCTGCCGCGAGGTCGGCTCCGCCGATGCCCGTGATCTCACCGGCCGCGAACACACCAGCCACGGAGGTCCGTTGTGCGCTGTCGACTCGGACGAAGCCCTTGTCCACATCGCATCCGGTCGCGACGGCGAGGTCGATCTGCGGGACAAAGCCGAAGCCCACGCACACCGCGTCCACGTCGAGGCGCTTCTCGGAACCGGGAACGACGTTCCAGTCCCTGTCGAGCTTCGCGACGGTAACCGCCGTGACGTGGCCCGATCCGTGGGCCGCGATGACCGTTGTCCTTGGAAGATACGGAATGCGATGCTTGGCGAGCATCGCGGCATACCCGGCTAGCTCGGCGGCCTTGCCGCGCCCGGCGAACGTGCCGCGCAGGTCGCGCATCCAGCCGGTGGGCGAGTTCGCTTCAAGCACGCCGAGCACGCGTGAGCCGACGTTCACCAGAGACTCGGCGACCGGCAGCAGGAACGGGCCGGTGCCCGCGAGCAAGACGCGGTCTCCGACCGCGACCCGCTGTCCTTTCGCGAGGGCCTGTGCCGCGCCAGCTGTGCAAACTCCGGGAAGGTCCCAGCCGGGAAAAGGAATCGCGCGGTCATACGCGCCAGTGGCGAGGATCAGCGAGCGGGCGTCGAGCACCGTCGCGACGCGGTCTGGCGCGTCAGCCGGGCCGGTTCGCAGGTGCAGTCGGTGTCCGCGTTCGAGCGGTTCGACCGCCCACACGACCGTGTTCGCAAGGTGCTGAACGCCAGGAATACCAACGTATGCGGTGTCAAACGCCTGCCTGCCGTACTGGCCACCCAGCCGTGGTGCGGAGTCGATGAGCGTCACCGAACTCCCGCAGCGGACAGCGGCCTCCGCCGCCGCGACTCCCGCTGGTCCCGCTCCCACTACGACGATGTCCGCAGGAAGCGGAGCGGGCTGAGCCGGAGTGGTTGGAGTGTGTTGGCAGGCACGGATGTCGTGGGGAGGGATCAAGCAGTCGTGGCAGGCGCCGATCCCGCAGAAGAGGCCGCGTTGGCGTCCGTTGTTCCGTGTGGTGCGCCACGAGATCTTGCCGGCGGCGATGAGGGCCGCCGCGACGGTCTGTCCTTCTTGGACAGTGATGGTCACGCCATCCACGGTGATCTTCATTGTGGTCTGTCCACTCGGAACGGCTTCGGGTCCACGTGCGGGTCCCGACCGGTGAACAGCTCCGCCACGAGTTGGCCGGTCGCCGCCGCGAGGCCGATTCCCGCGCCCTCGTGTCCCGTCGCGTGCCACAGGCCTGGCAACCGTGGATCTTCGCCGATGACCGGGAGGTGGTCCGGCGCGTAGGGGCGGAAACCGCCGTACGACCGCATGATCTGCACTTCGGCGAGAAACGGGAAGAGGTTCACGGCCTTGCGTGCGAGTTCGCGAAGCACCTCGACGCGCAGGGTGCCGTCGAAGCCGACGCGCTGCCTGCTGGAGCCGATCAGCACTGTGCCCGCTTTGGTCGACTCCACCACCGTCGAAGTCTGGAGGTCTGCGTCGCCGCTCGCCACCGCACCCACGTAGTCGGCGTCGTACACCTTGTGCCGCACGGTGTCTGGCGGAAGCGGCGCGGTCACCAGAACCACTCCGCGCCTGGGCAGGATCTGGATGGGAGCACCAGCGGCGCGCGCGAAGTCGCCGGACCACGGGCCGCAGGCGTTGATCACCGCGCTGCAGGGGATGCGGCCTCGGTTGGTGCGCACCGCTTGGACAGCCCCCGTGCCAGATCGGTCGACTCCCAGTGCCTCGGTGCCGGATCGGACCCGGCCGCCGCGTTTGCGCACTGCGGCGAGGAGCGTCGTTGTGGCCAGAACCGGTTGCAGCTGCGCGTCTTCCGGGTAGTGGACGGCTGCGGTGACGGCTTTGGTGAGATGCGGTTCGAGTTCAGCCGCTTCCGAGGTGCTGATCGGGCGTGCGTCCACACCGGCTTCGCGTTGCGCTGCGGCGAAGGTGGCCAAGGGCTGTGCCGCATCCGCTGTCGTGGCGACGACCAGTCCGCCCTTGGGGTCCCATTCGACCTCGGCGGCGGAGGGACCGAGCTCTTCGCGCAGCTCGGCGAGCAGCGTCGGCCAGCGGCGCCGGGATGCCTGTGCCAGTCCGAGCTCCGGGCCGGGCTCCTTGTCGGAGACCAGCACGTTGCCCTCGCCCGAGGCTGTGGTCCCTGCGGCCGGAGCCGCGCGGTCGAGCACGAGCACCCTGATCCCGTGTGCGGTCAGCGCCTCCGCGCAGGCTGCGCCGATCACGCCCGCGCCGACGACCACCACATCGGGAAGTGCCACGCCGCCCCTCCGCATCGTTCATTTCAATGAACGTTTGGGAGCGTAGGCAGGATGAGCGGCGAGGGTCAACCCCGACCGCAGGGCGCTCCGAGCTGCACCGGTCCAGCCGTCGCCGGGTACTCCAGCAGCAGCACGGACGTCACAGGGCCGTCGACGGCCTCGTAGAGGTGCGGTTGCTGGGCCGAGAAGCACACGTAGTCGCCCGGACCGAGGGTGTACGGCGCCTCTGCCGGGCCGACGCGGAGAAAACCCGACGTCACAACGGTGTGCTCTCGTCCGGGGTGGCCGGTGGAGCGTTGGGTCTCGCCCGGTCGCACGCGCTGGTCGTAGAGCTCGAAGACGGTGTCGGTGACGTCCATCCGGCGCAGCATGCGCAGGTCCACGGCGTCGCCGCTGAGCACGTCGAGCCCGGCCGAGCGGATCAGCACGACGTCCTGCGCGACGCGTTCGGTCAGCAACGAGGAGACCGGGACTTCGAGTGCGTTCGACAAACTGAACACGGTCTCGATCGTGGGATTGCCCGTGCCGGACTCCAGCTGCGAGAGCGTTCCCTTGGCGATGTCGGAGCGCCGCGCGAGCTCGGACAGCGACAGCCCGCGTCGCTCGCGCAGGGCGCGCAGGTTCGCCGCGAGCACCTGACCGGCCTGTTCCCGGACCACCCCAGCCTCCTCGACCCCAGAGTCAGTCCACCCAGACTGGCACCCTGGCCAGACCACGTGCGAGCCGGGCGGCGTCCACGAGCTCCTGGATCAGCTCGGTCTTCGCCTTCGTGTACGCGAAACCGTCGGTCAGCTCACCGGCCAGCCGCTTCTTCAGCGCGCCGTAGCGAGCGGCGTCGTCGGGGTGCTCGCGCAGCCAGTCCCGCAGCAGCAGCTCGTTGAACTCGGCCAACTCGTCCTCGGGCACGACGTGCAGGTGGTGCGTGCGCCTGCCGTCAACCTCGCGGTAGAGGAACAGCCGCCCGCGCATGCCAGTGTCCATCGGGGCGTAGCCGAGCGGGCGCATCGCCTCGGCGACCGCGGGCGCGTCCAGCTCGACGGAACGAACACCCGCGACGATGTCGATGGTCGGCTTGGCGGCGAGCCCGGGAACCGAGGTGCTGCCCATGTGCTCGACGGTCAGCACCCGGTCGCCGCAGGCGGCACGGATCTCGGCCCGTGCCGCCTCGAACAGCACCGGCCACGCCGGGTCGTACTCAGCGATCTTGATCCCCATTCGCGGGACCCTAGAACATCTAGCGAACCTTGTAATCGCCGTTTGTCGTGGTGAAGAACGGCACGGTGCTGTTGCAGAGCAGGGTGTTCTGCTCGAAGCCGCCGGTCGCCCAGCTCCACCCGATCCGGTCGCCGCGTTTGCCGTTGTCCTGCACGGAGAGCCCGACCCGCTTGCCGACAACCTTGATCTCCGGCGGCAGCCCCGGCAGCTCGGCGCGTTCCACGATGCCCGTCATGACGGCCTGTCCGTGCGCGGAGAACAGGCAGTCGACCCTGCCGGAGAACTCGGCGAACGCCTTGCCGTCCGGCTTGGTGTGCAGCACGTGGAAGGTCCCGCCCGCCTTGCCGGGAGTGCCGTGCGCGTTCACGGTGAAGCGGACCGGGTCACCGGCGAGCGGTCCGAACATCTTGGGCAGCGTGCCCCCGGCCGAGCCGACCAGCCTGCCCTCCGGCTCCGCGGGCGCGGCGGTCGCCACGGTGGCCGCCCCCGCCGCGAGCGCGGACGCCAGCGTGACCGCGAGAGCGCCTGCGATGAGCTTCATGGTGTTCCCCCTTCGTCGTCGGTGCGGCCAACTCTGCTCGGCGTGCCGCGGGTGCGGCTCCCACCAGCGGGCCAACCGTCTCCCCCGCGCGAGCTAGGGTTTCGCCCCGTGCCACGTCACAACCGCCGAGACCGTCGCCCCGAACGCCCGCTCGGGGGCGGTGTGGGCTGGGCGCGCACGGAGAGCGGACCGGACGGCGACTGGCTGGTGCGCAACGTCGCGGGCTCGCAGGCCACGAAGCACTACCGCTGCCCGGGCTGTGACCACGAGATCGTCCCCGGCACGCCGCACGTGGTTGCCTGGCCCGCCGACGAGCACGGTTCCAGCGCGGACCGGCGGCACTGGCACCAGGGCTGCTGGTCGGCCAGAGGCAGACGGGGGCCGACGCGCCGCTGGTCGTGACGCTCGTCGCGCTCGCGCCTGTCCGGACGGGTGGCAAAATCGGAGCCGAGATGACTACTGAGATCCGCGCGAACACCGTGCTCCCCGCCCGCCGTGAGTCGATCACCCTGCACACCGCGGACGGGCTGAACCTCGTCGGCGAGCTGTCGCTGCCGCCGGAGGGCGCGCCCAAGGCGACGCTGGTGCTGTTGCACCCGCTGCCCACCCACGGCGGCATGATGGACTCGCACCTCTACCGCAAGGCGGCGTGGCGCCTGCCCGCGCTGGCCGACGTGGCGGTGCTGCGCTTCAACACCCGTGGCACCGCCAGCGAGGCCGGGCGCAGCGACGGCGAGTTCGACAACGGTGAAGGCGAGCGGTTCGACGTCGCCGCCGCGCTGGAGTACGCGGAGTTCCACGACCTGCCGAACGTGTGGCTGGTCGGCTGGTCCTTCGGCACCGACCTCGCCCTGGTGCACGGATGCGATCCGCTGGTGAAGGGCCTCTTCCTGATCTCGCCGCCGCTGCGGTGGAGCCAGCCGTCGCACCTGCAGACCTGGGCGGAGTCCGGCAAGCCGGTCTACTGCCTGGTGCCGGAGCACGACGACAACCTGCGCCCTGACGAGGCCCGCGAGCGGTTCGCGGCCATCCCGCAGGCCAAGGTGATCCCGGTAGAAGGGGCCAAGCACCTCCTGGTCGGCTACGCCGAGGAGGCCCTGGACCAGCTCGTCGCGGCCGTGGTCCCGGACGTGGCGACCCCGCTGCCGCGCACCTGGGACGGGCCGTCGACCACGCACCAGGTCACCATCGTCGGCAACTGACCGTTCTGCTGACAGGGAGCGGGCCAGCGGTCGTGGATGGCCAAGGAAATCCGCACCCAAGTCCGGGAGAGTTATCCGAGGGCAACTCGACGGAGTCGGGGCGGCAGCACGGCCCTTTAGAGGGCGTTTAATCCCGGGAGTTCTGTTTTGTTCGGGTTCACGTGCCGCGCCAGG
>NZ_JBHLZU010000022.1:0-13932 GCF_042429765.1 Allokutzneria oryzae
GTTTTCCGGCCTTCTGGAGTTCTTTGTGGTTGAGGAACCGGGCCTGCTCGGCCAGGACCTTCTCCGCGTCGTCGGTGACCTCGACCGGGAGGGTGGCGGGGAGGGCGCGGAGGACGTCGGAGACCGCGAGGGCGTGGTCGAGGGTGATCGCACCCTCCCGCAGGGCTTGCTGGGTTTCGGGGAGGGCGGGGAGTTCGTGGACGAGGCGGCCGCGTCGGCGGGCTTCGTGCGGGGTCAGGTTGAGCGCGCCCCGCAGCAGGGCGGCGATGTCGCGGCAGCCGTGCTGGATATGCAGGCTGCGCTGCTCGGCCTGGGTCGCTAACTCGTGGGAGACGGCGGCGATCAACCGGGAGGCCTTTTCCAGGGCCTGCAACAGCGGCAGGATGTCGGCTTCGGGCATCTGGTGGGAGCGGCCGGTGGCGAGGTGGTCGGTGAGGTGGGTGATGTAGTCGTGTGTGTCCAAGGGGAATCACCTCCTTTCTTCACCTCGATTGAAACTCGACCACCTCGGCCTGTCAAAGCACGAGCGGGTGAAATCGTTGGTGTGTAAGGGATTAGGTGGTCACCAGGTGTTTTGTGGTGCTGTGATCGGATGGTTCCCCGGAGAGGCTGGGAACTGGTCGATGTCGGCGCTTGTGTGGTAGCGCGTTGCTGGCCGCAGTGGTGTGTGTCAGCGGAACGCGTCGGCGTTCTCGGCTGCCCATTGGGCGTAGGTGCGCGCCGGTTGGCCTGTGACGTCTTCGACCGTGGGGAGCACGGTGTAGGCCTCGGCTGGTGGGTTCGCGTGCCAGCCGATCACGAAGTCGATCTCGGCGTCCGCGATTCCCTTGGCGCGCATGCGGTTTCGGGCCTGCTCCTCGGTCAGTTCGACGAAGCGGATGTCCTTGCCGACCGCCGCGCTGAGCAGCGCCACCTTCTGCGGGAAGTTCAGTGCCTCCGGGCCGGTCAGGTCGTAGGACCTGCCGTTGTGGCCGTCCTCGGTCAGTGCCCGTGCGGTGACGGCGGCGATGTCGGCGGGATGTACGGCGGCGTTGAGGGCGTACGGGAACACCTCGCGCGCGACGCCTTCCGTGCGGACGGAGTCAGCCCACCCGAGTGCGTTGGACATGAACTCCACCGGCTGGATCAACGTCCATTCCAGGCCGCTGGCGCGGACCGCGTCCTCTACTGGTCCGGGGTATCCGGACCACAGCACCGTGACACGGCGGACCCCGGCTTCCGCGGCCAGCTTCACGATCTCCGGCCCTGTGGTCAGCGGCGCGTAGTTGTTGCCGCTGAAGGTGATCAGGTGCACGGCGGTGACGCCGTCGAACGCCCCGGCCAGGCTCGCCGGGTCGGCCAGGTCGCCCGCCACGACCTGGACCTGGGGCGGCAGGTCCGCCTTCTCTGGCGCGCGGGTCAGCGCGCGGACCTCGTGCCCGGCGCTGACCAGCTGGTGGACCAGGTGCCGCCCAACGGTTCCCGTCGCTCCGGTCACCAGAACTGTCATGTTTCCTCCTTGGTCGAGGGCGACGGTATTTCCTCAACCGGAGTTGAGGTCAACCCTCGCGGCGGGCCTCGATGAGGAAGCGCTGGGTGTGGGCGACGAAGGAGCCGTGCTCGGTGATGTGCCGGTGCATCGCCGCGAGCCGGTCGCGGTAGCCCTCCACGGTGAAGCCCGGAACCGTCCACAGCACCTTGCGCAGGAAGTGCACGACGGCACCGACGTCGAAGAACTCCGCGCGCAGCGACTCGTGCCGCAGCTGGGTGACGGTCAGTCCCTCGGCGGCGGCGGACGCCTTGGCGCGCTCGGTGCTCCTGGCCTGGCTGACCGGCTGCGGGCCCATCATGAAGTCGGTCAGCTCGCGCATGGTTCCCGCGCCCACCTGTTGCGACAGGTATGTGCCGCCGGGGCGCAGGACGCGCGCGATCTCGGGCCAGATCGTGACCGTGGGGTGCCTGCTGACGACCAGCTCGAATGACTCGTCGTCGAAGGGCAGCGGTCCCTCGTCCGGTGCTTCGAAGACCTTGCCGCCCAACGGTTCCAGGTTCCGGCGGGCCACCGCGACGTTCGGCGGCCACGACTCGGTCGCGGCCAGCAGCCTCGGTGGGTGCGGGATGGTGGCCAGCACCTCGCCGCCGCCGGTCTGCACGTCCAGTGCTGAGTCCACAGTGGCCGTTCGCGCGCCGATCAACCGTGCGTAGCCCCAGGTTGGACGCTCCTCGGTCGCCCTGCCCTCGAACCACGAGAAGTCCCAGCCGTCAAGGGGAACGGAGTCGCCCTCCGCCACCAGGTCGTCGAAGCTCGCCATGCTCGGCAGGTTTCCCGAACGCCGCGGTCACCGCAACCGGATTCACAGCGTCACCGGCAGCGTGCCGAGTCGCCACGAGCCCGGGTCCAGGGGGCGCTGGAGGTCCTCCGGTGCGACGGCGAGCTTCATGCCGGGGAAACGGCGGAACAGCGCATCGAACGCGACCTCGCCCTCCTGCCGGGCGAGCGCGGCGCCGAGGCAGAAGTGCATGCCGTGGGAGAAGGCGACGTGCGGCGCGCGGTCGCGGGTGATGTCCAGGCGTTCAGGATCGGCGAAGGCGCGCGGGTCGAAGTTCGCTCCGAAGAGGACGGCGATCACCGCTTCTCCCTTGCGCACCAACGTTCCCGAGATCTCCACGTCCTCGGTGGCGTAGCGCATCCTGGTCATCTTCGCCGGGCCGCACCAGCGGAGCAGCTCGTCAACGGCGCGCGGCAGCAGACCGGGATCGGCGTGCAGCGCCGCCAGCTGGTCGGGGTGGCTCAGCAGCGCCGCGGTTCCGTTGCCGATGAGGTTGCTCGTCGTCTCGTGCCCGGCGACCACGATCGTCACGATCAGCGTGGTCATCTCCACGTCGCTGAGCCGGTCGCCGTCCTCCTCCTGGGCGCGCACCAGCGCGGAGACGAGGTCGTCCTCGGGCTTCTCGCGCCGCGCGGAGATCAGCTCCTGCACGTAGGCGACCATCTCGCGCAGTGTGTCGCCCAGGTCCCCCGCGCCGGTCAGGGCCCCGCTCCACGCTCGCCACAGGTGGCGGTCCTGCTCCGGCACACCGACGAGCTCGCAGATCACGATGATCGGCAGTGGGGCCGCGAAGTGTTCGAGGAGGTCCACCACGCCGTGCTCGGCGGCCGAGGGCAGCCGGTCGAGCAGGCGTTCGGCGATCTCCTCGACTCGCGGCCGCAGCTCGGCGACGCGGCGTGCGGTGAAGGCCCGCGAGACGAGCTTGCGCAGCCGCAGGTGGTCGGTTCCGTCGAGTTCGAGCATGCCGGTGGCCAGGTACGTCACCAGCTCCGGGGGAATGCCGCGCGCCGCCAGCGCCTGGGCGCCCAGGTCCGGCGCGTCGCCGCCCGGCACGTTCGCGACGTCGTTGACGAAGCGCCGGTCACCGAGCACCAGCTTGACGTCGGAGTACCGGGTCACCAGCCACGCCGGGGGAACCGCGACGCGGACCACCGCAGCGCGTTCGCGGAGCGCGGAGAACCCGGAGGCCGGGTCCCTGAGCAGGGCTTCGTCGAAGAGGTCCACGCGAGTCCTTTCAGATGATGACAACATCTGGATGGTGACAGTATCCGAGATGGGCCGACTGTCAACACCTGGGGCTCAGCGCGCCGGATGAACCGGAAATGAACGTTCATTGCCTATACAGAGCGGATATGTCACCACCGGTAAGGCAGCCGTACGAGTACGCGCGTCAGGAACTGAGCGAACCCCCCTGGCGCCGCTTGCCCGGGTGGAAGCACGTCACTGAGGCTCAGTGGCGTGACGCCCAGTGGCAGCGGGTGTCGTGTGTGAAGAACATCCGGCAGCTGCGCGCGGTCATGGGTGACCTGCTCACCGACCGCTTCTACGAGGACCTCGCCGAGGATCAGGCCGAGCTGGCCACGATGTCGATGCTGGTCCCGCCGCAGATGATCAACACGATGGTGCCCGAGGGCGCGACGTCGCGGGAGGAGTTCACCGAGGCGTTCTACGCGGACCCGATCCGCAAGTACCTGATCCCCGTCGCTTCCGACCGCGACATCCTGTCGCCCTCGCATCCGCATTCCGTACGTGACTCGCTGCACGAGGCGGAGATGTGGGTGGTGGAGGGGCTGACCCACCGCTACCCGACGAAAGTGCTCGCGGAGCTGTTGTCGACGTGTCCGCAGTACTGCGGGCACTGCACCCGCATGGACCTGGTCGGCAACTCCACCCCGCAGGTGGACAAGCAGAAGTTGTCGCTGAAGCCGGTGGACCGGCAGGACCGGATGATCGACTACCTCAAGCGCACTCCGGGGGTGCGGGACGTGGTGGTCTCCGGCGGCGACGTGGCGAACGTGCCGTGGAAGCAGCTGGAGACGTTCCTGATGCGGCTGCTGGACATCGAGACCGTCCGCGACATCCGCCTGGCCACCAAGGCGCTCGCTGGTCTGCCGCAGCACTGGATCCAGCCACGCGTAGTGGAGGGCATGGAGCGGGTGGCGCGAACCGCCCGCCGGCGTGGCGTGAACCTGGCGATCCACACGCATGTCAACCACGTCCAGTCGGTGACGCCGCTGGTGGCCGAAGCCGCCCGCGCGATGCTGGAGGTCGGGGTTCGGGACGTCCGCAACCAGGGCGTGTTGATGCGAGGGGTCAACGCGGACCCCAAGGCTTTGCTGGACTTGTGTTTCGCCTTGCAGGGAGAGGCGAGCATCCTGCCGTACTACTTCTACATGTGCGACATGATCCCCAACGCCGAGCACTGGCGCGTCGCGGTCTGGGAGGCCCAGGAGCTCCAGCACGCGATCATGGGATATCTGCCTGGCTACGCCACCCCGCGCATCGTCTGCGACGTCCCGTATGTGGGCAAGCGGTGGGTGCACCAGGTGGTGGAGTACGACCGCGAGCTAGGGATCTCGTACTGGACGAAGAACTACCGCACGGGTATCGAGCTGGCTGACGACGAGGCGTTGGAGCGGCGCTACCCGTACTACGACCCGATCGCCACGTTGCCGGACACCGGCCAGAAGTGGTGGCAGGACAACATTGACAAGTGAGGTAGTCCGATGAGCGGGGTCGCGGACCGCTGTCGTGGTCCGTGACCCCGCGTTAGTCAGTTCGCTCTCGGCTGGATGTTCTGGTTGACCCGGAAGAGGTTTTCCCTGTCGTAGAGGGCTTTCAGGTGTTCCAGGCGCTTGAGGTCCTGTGGCTCGTAGGACTCGCTGACGGAGTTTCCCTTGCCGTAGACGAAGTTCGGCGAGCGTCCGAGCGTCCACGCCCGCACGGCGTCGAAAGCTTTGGTGTGCAGCGAGTGGACAGTCGAGGCGTCGGCGTTGTCCAGCGGTGAGAGCACGCGCAGGATGTACTGCGCCGCACGGTGTCCGACCGCGTTGGGTGCTTCCGGCTCGCGGGACAGCGCGCCACCGAGGTGGCGAATGTCCACGATGGACATGACCGGTGACTGTGGGCCGGTGAGGTCGAGCACCTCGCGCAGCGCCGACTCGTCCAGCTCGGTCAGCATCGCGTTGTCGCCGACATAACCGTGAGGACGGGTCGGGTCGTTGTAGATCGACCCGGCCTCGGTGAACGGCATCTCGCCGAGCCGGTCGATCAGCCGGGGCCCGAGCGCGCGCAGCGGCGCGACAAGCCGGTCCCCGTCGTCGCCGGTGTAGGCGATCCGGATGTGCGCGACGTACCGCCCGCGCAAGGGCTCCGGGACCATCGGCAGGTCCGGCATGACGATCAGGCCGATCGACGAGGTGACTTCCTCGGGAACCGTCGTGCTCCACGCGAGATAGCCGCTCACGACGTCCGGAACCCGCTCGACGTCGAAGTGCAGCCCGCCGCCGTAGAAGGTGGCAACCGGGACGAGGTCGATCTCGATCCCCGTCACCACGCCGAAGTTGTCCCGCCCGCCGCGCAACGCCCAGAACAGGTCCGGGTCGCTGTCCTCGGTGACGTGCCGCAACCGCGCGTCGGACGTGACGACCTCGATGGCGCGCACGTGGTCGGCCGCGTAGCCGTACTGCCTCGCCAGTAGCCCGATCCCGCCACCCAGGGTGTAGCCGACCGCGCCGACCTCGGGGGCGCTGCCGCTGAGCGGGGCGAGCCCGTGCGGCGCCGCCGCGGTGATCACGTGGTGCCACTGGGCGCCCGCCTCGACCCAGGCGGTCCGGTGCTCGGCGTCCACCCGCACGCCGGTCATGCCCCGGGTGTTGATCAGCACGAAGTCGTCGGCGGCCCCGGCCCGCCCGTGCCCGGTGGCCTGGACGGCGACCGGCAGGCCCCGGGCGCGGGCGAGCCCGACCGCCGCGCGGACGTCCTCGGCGCCGGTCGCGGCGACGATCACCGCCGGGCGGTGGTCGAAGGCGGTCTGGAAGCCGGAGCGTTCCGCGTCGTAGCGGGCGTGGTCGGGGGTGATGGTCATGTCCTCAGCCTGGGGCTCACCCGTGCAGAAGTCCAAGATCTAGTGTGTCTGCTAGCTAGAAGCAGAGGTTATAAGTCAGGGTTGAATCATCTTGTCGGGTTCCGATTGGGTGGATCTATGGCGATCCGTCGTTGCTGTTGACCAGTGGTGTTATCCGTTCGTGAATGATCCTTCATTATTTCTTGAGTTTGTTTTGAGTTGTGTTTCGAGCGGGGATCTCGTCATTGTCTGTCCACAGTCCTCCTGCTTGCGAATTCGATTGGAGATGAACATGGGTTCCGCACGTCTGCACTGTGTGCTCGCGGGGGCGGTCGCCGTCGCCGCGTCGGCCGCGCTCGCCCTCCCGCTCTCGGCCACCGCCGAGACCAGCCACTTCGCGAAGGCTGCCGACCTCGCGTGCGGCTTCACCGACGCCGTCACCGCCTCCAACGCGGGGTGGAACGACGGTCCGTACTGGAGGAACTGCAAGGACAAGCACGTGGAGATCACCCTCCACAACGCAGTCACCTCGCCGCGCAACGTGTGCATTCCTCCGCACCGGCCAGGTGAGGCCGCGAGCCTCAAGGGCCTTCTGGGGTTCTACGAGATCGTCAGGGCCGATGAGCGCGGCCTGTGCAACACCGGCGGAGTGGGCTGAGGTCCTGTCGGGACTTCGAGGAATGAACAGCGACGGTTTCTCGGGCCCCGGAGCCGTCGCCGCTGTCACCGGTGACCAGGACGGGCGTCCCCAGCGGTGGGGCGCCTGTCCCGATAATCAACGGCCATGGAACTGCGTCAGCTGGAGTACTTCGTCGCGGTCGCCGAGGAGGCGAACTTCACCAGGGCCGCCGCCCGCGAGCACGTGGCGCAGCCCGGGGTCAGCGCCCAGATCCGGCGGCTGGAGCGGGAGCTGGGAGAGCGGCTGCTGGACCGCTCCGGGCGGACTGTGCGGCTGACGGAGGCCGGTGCGGCGGTGCTGCCCTTCGCCAGGGCGGCGCTCGCGGCGGTCGCTGGGGCGAAGCTCGCGGTGGAGGAGCTGACCGGGCTGCTGCGCGGGCGGGTCGACGTCGGCGTGGTGACCGCCTGCGGCGCGGTCGACCTCCCGGCGGCGATGGCCGACTTCCACCAGCTGCACCCCGGAGTGGAGGTCACGCTCACCGAGGGCAACTCCCGGCATCTCGTCGAGCAGATCAGGTCGGGCGGTCTCGACCTCGCGCTGGTCGGACTCGTCGGACGGCCGCCTGCCGGGATCAGCACGCACGTGGTGGTGGACGAACCGCTGATCGCCGCGGTGAGCCCGGACCACCCGCTCGCCGACCGGGAGACGATCACCCTCGGCGAGCTCCGCGACTGGCCGCTGATCTGCCTGCCGCGCGGGACGGGCGTGCGGACGTGCCTGGACGACGGGTGCGCCGCGGCGGGCTTCACCCCGAGGGTCGCCTTCGAGGCCAGTGGGCCGATGATGCTGGAGCGCCTGGCGATGCGGGGAATGGGCGTGGCGATCCTGCCCGGTGCGGCGGGACCGGAGCTGTGCGCGATCCCCGTCGTGGAGCCGGAGCTGCGGAGCCGGCTGGACTTCGCGTGGAGAACGGACGGCCCGGCAGCTCCGGCGGCGCGTGCGTTCGTCGACCACGTGCGGAAGGCGTTCGGTCACGGACAGCCGAGCCCGTGACCGAACGCCTCCCGGCTACGGGTTGCGGGTGATGGTGAACGTGGACGTCGTGTTCTTGATGTCCTGGAAGTTGTTGCTCAGCCTCAGGTTCGTGAACGTGGCCGAGCCGACCGCCGGGCCCTGACCGGGTTCGGGCATCTCGTTGACCCAGATGCCGAAGCCGGACTTGGCGTCGAACGCGTCACCGCTCCTGCGCGCCCCCGAGATGGAGACGTTGGTGAACACCGTGTCGGTGACCGGGTTCTCCGGTTGGCTGCCGTTGTACTTGGTCTGGAACATGATGCCGCTGTAGGTCGGGTCCACGATGTCCACGTCGGTGACCCTGATGTTGCGGAAGACCTTCGACGCCGAGAACACCCAGATCGCCGGGAAGGTCTGCGCGCCCCAGAAGTGTCCTCCGGTGCGCACCAGCGAGATGTTCTCGAACTTCGTCGGGCCGGGGCCGAAGCCGTTCATCGGGTAGCCGAAGTCCAGCGAGCTGATCGTGATTCCCGAGTACACCAACGTGTCCGCGACGTAGATGTTGCGGAAGGTGTTGTCGTAGCCGCCGTAGACCGCGATGCCTGCGGCCCGCCAGGTCAGCGTGGAGGACAGGTTCTCGTAGACGTTGTTCTTCATGTCCGCGCCGCCCGCGTCGATCGCGGAGAACAACGCGAAGCTGTCGTCGCCGGTCGCCCTGGCGTCGTTGTTGGTCACCAGGTTGTCCGTGCTGCCGTTGGTCATGTTGATGCCGTCGGCGAACATGTTGCGGATGCGGGAGTTCTTGATGGTGATCTTGTCGGTGTTGGCGCCCCAGTAGAGGCACACCATGTGCTCGTTCCAGATGTTGTCGATCACGATGTCGGTGACGTTGGCGAAGTCGAAGACCTTGCCGGGGCCGTCGATGCGCGAGGTGTAGTTGCCGAAGTAGGCGAAGTCCTTGAAGACCGAGCCCTTCGCCGTGCCGTCCGCGCGGAAGCCGACATCGGTGTTGTCCTGTGTGGACGGTGCGTGGAACCTGGTGTACCAGGGACCCGCGCCGACCACCTGGGTGGCCTTGCCGTAGACCTGGAACTTGCTCGCCGTCTGGTAGTCGCCGGCGGGCAGGTACACGCCGAGCAGGTTTCCCGTGGTGTCCATGCGGAACATGTCCAGCGCGTCCTGCACGGCCTGGTGGCCGAAGCCCGTTGGCACCACGTACCGCGCAGGGTCCGGGTTCGCGATCGGGCTGACCTGCTCGGTGTTGATGAAGTCGATCGCGTAGTCGGTGGTGTTCGCGGCGTCCTTCTGCAACCGGATCCTGCTGCCCGCCTTGACGGTTCCGTTGAGCATCACGTTGGCCTCGTCGTAGATGTGCCGAGGACCACCGGAGCCGGGGGAGTTGCCAGGGCTCGCCTCGGCCCCGTAGAGCCACGCGTACTTCGAGGTCAGCTCGATCGCCTTGTGGAAGACGCCGTCGACGTAGATGTTCAGCGTGGAGCTGATGCCGCCACCGCCGGGGGAGTCCGGGATGGAGAAGCGGATCACCAGGGTGTTGGTGCTGGCCTTGGTGGTCCACTCGACGAAGCTGCCGGTGGACTTCAGCGTCACGGCCTTGCGGCCTGATGCCTCTCCCGCGATGTCACCGATCGTCCTGTTGGGACCGACGACCGTCGCACCGCCGCCGACCACGCCGTCCTCGGCCTCGTACATGTCGTAAGGCATGTTCGCGCCACGGCCGACGAAGAACGGCTGCGAGCTGGTGTTGTTGCCGCGCTTGACCGGCAGCTCGTTGGCGTCGTCGGCCAGCACCACCTTGACGGTGTACTTGCCGTTGCCCGCCGTCCAGGTGCCGAGGCCGACCGGAGCGGTTGTCGCCCCCGCCGCGATGGCGCCGTTGTAGGAGCCGGAGAGCGTGTGGACGACCGCTCCGGAGCTGGCGTCGGCGACGGTGAGCGTGATGCCGTGCGCGCCGCCGGCAGCGGCCACGGTGCCCTGGTTGCGGATGGCCACCGAGAAGCTGACCTGGTTGCCCGCGGCCGGGTTGTTCGGCGTCCAGCTGACCGAGCCGACCAGGTCGGAGCTGGCCACCGGTGTCACGACGAGCTTGGCGGGGTTGACGAAGCCGTTGTTGGTCTCGTTCTGCTCGATGACCCGGTTGTCCTCATCGACCTTGGCGCTGAGCTGGTACTCGGCCGCGTCGCGCTGACCGATGTCGGCGGTCACCGTCGCGGCTGCCCCGGCGGCGAGGCCGTTGACGGTCGCGGTTCCGGCCTTGGTGTCACCGAGGTAGAAGTTGACGCTGCTCGCGCCGGAGGTCGCCGTGCCCGCGTTGCGGACGGTCGCGGTCAGCTTCACCGCGTCGGTCTCCACCGGCGAGGTGGGCGCCCACGACAGCGCGGTGACGGTGAGGTCGGGGTTGGGCGCTGGCATGCCGATCACCTGGAGCTCGGCGACCTGACCGCCGGTCGACCCGGAGTTGGCGGTGATCCGCAGCTGCACGTCGGCGACCCGGCCGGTGAGCGGGATCGTGACCGTGTTGCCGGTGGCCGGGTCGAAGGTGTGCGTCGCCGCCGTGGACAGGGCGGTGAACGACGTCGCGGACTGCTCCCGGCCGAGGACCTGGATCGTCTGCGTGCGGCGGGACCACGCGGCGTCGGGGTTGAGCTTGAGCACCACGGAGCTGAGGTCGGCGTTGGCGCCCAGAGCCACCGTCAGCGTGTTCGGGTAGCTGTTGGCGTTGCCCTCCCAGTAGGTCGTGACGTCGTTGTCGTTGGCGTTGGCCGCGACGAAGGTGTGGATCACCGAGGAGGCCGTGATCGGCTTGCCCGCCGCGAGGTTCGCGCCGCCGCTCCCGTTCCGGGTCACCGTCGTGCTGTTGGCGGACTGGTTGCCCGCCGCGTCCCGCGCGCGGACGAAGTAGGTCACCGAGGCGTCGTCCGGCTGCGAGTCGGTGTAGCTGAGCGTGCTCCCGGAGACGCTGGTGCGCAGGGTGTTGTTGGCGTAGACGTCATAGCCGGTCACGCCCACGTTGTCGGTGGACGCCGTCCACGAGAGGCGGATCTGGCCGGGTGCGGGCTGGCTGTGCGTGAGGTTGCCCGGCGCGGTCGGTGCCTGCGTGTCGCCGGTCGCGGGGCCGTAGACCTCGAACTCGGCGAGCTGACCCGCTGGCCAGCCGGTGTTGGCGGTGATCTCCAGACGCACGTACCGCACGGTCGCCGCGGTGAAGGTGATCGTCACCGTGTTGCCGTTGGCGGGGGAGAAGGCGTATCCGGCCGAGGCAACGAGGTCGGTGAAGTCGGCGCCGTTGGTGCTGCCGCGCACCTTCAGCGTCTGGGTCCGCGCCTCCCACCCGCTCGGCAGCTTCAGCACGAGCCGGTTCGTGGCGACCGAAGCGCCGAGATCGGCCTGAACCCATTGCGGGAAGGCGTTGCTGGCGCTCTCCCAATAGGTCGCCGTGTCACCGTCGCCGAGGTTGCCCGCGGTGTAGGTCTGCACGGTGCTGCTCGCGGTGAAGGTCGTCGCGAGGTCGCTCGCCGAGCTCTCGGCGGCGCGGACCTCCAGCTCGCCGAGCTGCGCGACACTGCCCGCCTCGAACTCCACGCGCACGAAGCGGGTGCTGGTCGCGGGCACGTCGATGGCGACGGTGTTGCCCGCGGCGGGATCGAAGGTGTACGCGGTGGGCTTGACCGCCATGGCGAAGCCGACACCGTCGTGGCTGCTGTGGACGGACAGGGTCTGCGTCCGTTTGGCCCAGCGCTTCGGCAGCTTCAGCACGACCTCGCCGACCGTGCTGCCACCGCCGAGATCGACCTGCACCCACTGCGGGGTTCCCGTGCCCTGCCAGTAGGTCTCCTGGTCACCGTCACTGACGTTGGCCGCGCCGTGCGCCTGGCCGGAGCCGCTGGCGCTGACCCCGTTCGATGCCAGGCGCGGTGCCTGTGCCGCCGACGCGGTGACGCTCGGCCCGGCGAGGGCGACCAAGCCGGTGGCGACCAGTGCGGCCAGCAGCCGCGAACCGGTGCGCTTCGCACTCATTGTTCCTCCCACTCTGATCCATTGACAGGTGGCGGCTGGTGCGGCGGCTGAGCGGACATGACGAGCGGAGGCGGGTTCACAGCACCCGCGCGCAGAAAATCACGGGATGCTGTGAGAAATTGCCACTGCTATGTCAAGATTTTGCGCGGCGGGAGGCAAGAGTTACAGACGTGCTACGCCCGCGTCAACGGTCCAACCGGGGGTCTCCCGCCTCGGCCCACGCGCGACGGCAGTCAGCCCACGAGGGCGAGCAGCTCCCGGCGGCCGAGGACGGGCGGGACGATCGGGCTGGTGCCCGCGAAGGCCATGATCCGCTCGACGAAGCCGGGCCTGGCGAAGATCTCCTGCTCAGGGGCGAGGCACTGCACCTTCTCGGCCAGTGCGCGGAAGGCCTCGGCGTCCTGGGTGAGCGCTGCTTCGAAAGCCGAGCGCATCGGGTCGTGCGGCGGTGGCTCGCAGCCCTCGCGCAGCGCGTCCATCTGCGCGAGCCGGTGCCGGTCGTTGGCGATCTGGCTGTGGAAGAACGGCGCCACCACCCGCTCGGTCACCTCGTCGAACCGCTCGGTGAGCGAGTCCAGCCCTTCTCGCGCCACCGCGCGCAACTGCTGCGCGTGGATCAGGCCGCTGCTCAAGCCGCGCGCCGCCGACGGATTGGTGCACGCCCACGCGTCACCGACGGCGACCACGCCCTCCGCGATGGGCGTGCCGTCCACGACGAGGCGGCGCATGCGGTCGAGGATGCCGCCGGTGACCACGACGTCGGTGATGGGTTCGCCGTAGTCCAGCCAATGGGCCTGCAACGGGCACGCGCGCACCACCCGGCTGAACGCCTCGGTGTCCCGGAGTCCGCGCAGCGCGACGTCTTTCGCTCCAGAGGTGAGCGAGATCGACCACGTGCCGTTGTCACCGGGAATGGTCAGGATCGACGAGGTCCCGATGTCGGCGTAGGGCGGCCCGACGGTCTCGGGGACCTCCGGGCCGGTGAAGAAGCGCGAGTAGTAGACGAACCCGGAGTCCTCCGACTCGACGTGAGGTGCTTGGCCGCCAAGGTCTTCCAGCCACGTGCCGAGCTTCGTCAGCCGTCCGGTCGCGTCCACGACGAGGTCGGCGCGCAGGTCCTCGCCGTCGTGCAGGAGCACGCCGTGGACGCGCGGCACGAGGCCGGGCGAGCCGAGCAGCCCTCGCACGCGCGCTCCGCGCCGCACGGTGATGCCGGGATGGCGAGCAGCCGCGCGGGCGAGAACCGCTTCGACGACAGGGCGGCGGCCGGTGACGAAGCGGAAGCGGTCATCCTCCGGACACGGCGTCCAGTCGGTGATGCCCGGCGGAACCGACGCCAGGGCGCTGCCCCACACGCAGCCCGCTTCGAGCAGCTCCGCGACGGTGCCGGGAAGCTCCTCGTCGAGCACGTGGCGCACGCGGGCGAGGAGGTTGTGCGGCTGGCGGAACTGCGCGACACCCCGGCGCTCCCAACGGTTCCACGCCTGCGCGGGGTCATCGGGAACGGGGGAGGGGTCGGCTTCGAGCACGGTGACGTCGTGTCCGTCGTCGGCCAGCATCATCGCCGTCGCCGACCCGATCACACTCCCGCCGCACACGATGACCCGTGCCACTGCTGCCTCCCCCTGGTCCCGGTGATCTTGTCACGGGGGAGGCGGCGGGCGTCCCCGCGTCATGCCCATTCGGGCACTTCGTCCTGGTCGCGGCGACGGCGTTTCCGGTTGTCCGGAACCAGGCCGTGTCCTGCACGTGGCAGCACCACCGCATCACCCCCCCCCAGCCCCCACCACCCCCTGGCGCCCTCACCCGCGCGCCCCCTCACCCCTTGGCACCCTCAGTGACCACGCCAGCCAGGCCACGCGCGCCCTCACCCGCGCGCACCCTCACCC